>CAJTDB010000021.1 GCA_910574965.1 Lachnospiraceae bacterium
CTGTGCTTGCATAATCTAAAAGTGTTTTCATTACTAAAATCCATCCTTTTTTCTTTGATTATACCAAAAAAGATGAATTGTTCATAATTTATTCATTCATGCGTTTGTCGTGTGTGCGTCATTTGCTTATAACTTCCGGCAGAAAGAATACAGGAATCCGCTATCTGCTTTAAATCCGTATTCTCATCTGCCCCTATATCACGAAGTGTAGCGGGAAGGCCGACTTCTTTTATAAAACCGGCCAGCGCTTCCACTCCTTCACAGGCTGTTTCTTCCTCCGTCTTTCCCAAGTCTGAAACTCCCCATACATTAACGGCAAATTTTTTGAACTTGGAACGACCGTTCTTATAGATATGACGATAGTAAACAGGATGCAGTACGGCAAGTCCCTCCCCCTGATTACAGTTTGTATAAGCCGCAATCTGATGTTCCATCTGATGACATTGGAAATCTGCCTGTTTTCCCAATTTCAGGATACGGTTCTCCGCCATGGCTGCATCCCATATCAGATTACTTCTGGCTGTATAGTCCTTTGGATTTATGATTGCTGCCCTTAAGTTTTGGATAACGTTTTTCATCAGCGCCTCGGCAATGTCGTCCGAAACATTATCCTCATCAGGTTTACTGAAATAAATCTCCATGATACAAGACAGCGTATCAAAACCGTCTGACACCATTTGCCTTCTTGAAGCATTGCAGCTATATGCGGGATCAATCAATGCAAATCTGGGATTACACTTGGGATAGTCCCGTCCTGACTTTCAACACTTTATTCGTGATGACTGCCCTTCCGTTCATTTCACTCCCCGTTTTTGTTTCCGTAACAACGGCGCCAAGCGGAACCGGATCAAAATCCATAATGCCGTGTCTTACAAAAAAATCATTCCAGAGATCGCCTCCATAAACTGCAGCCATAGAAACGGCTTTCGCGCAGTCCATTACGTTTCCGCCTCCAACGGCAAGGATAAAATCAATTTTATTTTCCTTTGCCAATTTTGCGCCCTCCTGCACTTTTTCATAAGTCGGATTTTCACATATACCCGAAAATTCAACCACATTCTTTCCTGCTTTTGTAAGACTCTTTATTATTTCATCATAAATACCTTGATTCCTGATAGAATCGTTACCATAAGCAAACATTACATTTTTTTCCGTAATATTTCACCAGGCAGGCCAGATATTCTTTTACACATCCTTTCCCGAAATATATCTTAGTGGGATTTTCAAAAATAAAATTGTTCATACCGTTCATTCCAGGTGATTACCTGTAGTCTCCTTCTGTTTTCCTTAGTATAAAAAAACCGAGGCTTCTTAAGAAGCCTCGATTTGTTCATCAGTTTATACGTTTAGGTTACAACCGAATTGTATCCTTGCTATAATTTTGCTGCACTCTTTTACAATACTTCCTGCAATGCAGATAAAAATTTCCTGACGGTTGCCGAAGGTTCACGGGAATGCAGGAGTCCATAAGGAATAGAATAGTCCCATTCAACAGGAATTACCTTTAATAACGGATGAACATTATCCCAAACGGAAACTGCCATCAGCACATCATTTCCATTCTCGCATCGGTTAAATACATCCACGTTGTAAAAATCAAAATCCACAATATGAATCTGACTGTGGTTCTGCCAGATATCATCGCGTAACCTGTCCACATAATGGCTCCAGTCACGATGCATCAAGAGCAGATTCTCTCCATATAAATCCCGAATCGCAAGTCTATTCTTATCCGCAAGACGGTGATGGATGGATACTGCACAGCACAACGGCTGCTCGAAAAGCTTAAAACCGCACACTGGCGCAAGTTCAGCATTGTTTCATCAAAAATCCCTGCCACCACGTCAATATTCTGCCCAAGGTTCTTCAGTATTTCCCTCGCATTTTCCGGAGTATTTTCAAAAGGAACAAGCTGGAATTTAATCTCCGGGCATAGGATATGTATCTGCGGCCAAAGTTCTACCAGAACCTGCGCAGGAGTCATCGGCGACGTTCCAATACGGATGATGTCTGTGTTTTCCTGCATGGCATTTTTCGCCCGTATCACAGAATCCCTGCAATACTGAATAATGTATTTTGTATCTTTATAAAGGGAGCTCCCTGCCTTCGTCAGAGAAAGCCCCCTGTGGGTTCTTTCAAAAAGCTGGACTCCTAAATCCGCCTCCAGCAAATTGATCTGTTTCAAGACTGCCGTAGGTGTAATATATGCCTGCTCTGCCGCCTTATTAAAGCTTCCTGCATCTGCAACACGGATAAATGTTTCCAGTTGTGGATTATACATCGCCTCACTGCCTTTCCTTCGTTTTTCATATAATATATCGGACTACCTATTCCATAATAATATGTCTTTTGCTGAAAAGGCAATAAAACTTTTGTTTTTAGTGAATTTTCAATTCTTTCTTTTCCTGATATACAGTAAAGATGCAGAAAAAGGAACCTTTTACAATTTAAAATGCAAAAGATTCCTTAAGTGAATGACATTACGAAAAATCAACGTTTTTCGAGGTCTCCAAAGAGGCGCAGACCGGATTTGAACCGGTGAATCAGGGTGTTGCAGACGTTTGCCACTACTTCTTCAAACCCTTATTTTATCACGGTTCCAGCCGCCTGCCGCCTCATGTGACCACTTTATCGCCACCTTATCGCGAAAAGGCCACTTTATCGCTCAAACACAAAGAAATTATAACATTTTCACCCGCATAATTCAATGGATTTATGCGGGTAGATTCTATTATGACAGATTTTTTCCTACAATATTAACAGGAGGCCACTATGGACTATCAATTAGAAATCAAACAGACCGTGGATTATCCCCGGTGCCGCATCTACCGGGAATTCATCCGCACACTCATGGAGGATAGGAACATCCGCACAAACGGAAGCTCCTATCTTTTTTATTACATGACACTCTGCTCCTACGCAAACTTCCGTTCTTCCTATCAGAGGCTGGATGGCATTTCCTATCTGGTCGGTCCCGGAGAATGGATCTGCACGACTTCAGAGCTGTCCGGATGGTTCCGCACACGGTTCCAGCACCAAGCGCTGTCCATCCTCGATTTTCTTCAGGAGCAGAACTACATAACCTATACCCGGCTCGGCAGGGGGCATCTGATCAAATTCTGCATCACCGGATGGAAAAAGCATAATACCGCTCTCGATTACAACTGCCCATGTCTGAAGGATGTGGGCTTTTTCTTTTTCCCGGTTGCTGCTGTCCATGAACTGATCAGCATGGACAGATGCTCGGAAATGGATATTGTACTGGATCTCTGGGTACACGCCATCTACAACGACAGCCAGGTCCAGGGCTCTGAACTCGGTCCCGTGGTCTATTTCCGCAACTGCACCGGCAATCCGCTGACCAGCTGCAGCGACCTTTCCCTGCGCTGGGGCATCTCGAAAGCGACTGTCAGCCGGATACTCAATAAGCTACAGGAGAAGGAATATCTTTCCCTGGTTTCCTTTACCGGGCGGCATGGCAGTGTGATCTATCTGTGCAGCTACCTGTCTACCATGTTTAATATCAGTGACGTCATGATCGACAAAGAGGAAGTTTCCATGACATTCCAGGTTCCAGTCCATATTACAGAGAATGCTCCCATTCCGGAAAATACGGCTGTCAGAGAAGAGCAGATTTACACAGCGGAGGAGCCGGATACCGTTTCATCCCTGTCTGGTAGCGTTTCAAAATCCCACATCTGCCAGATCATCCGAAAAACGGCAGAAATCCTTGCAGCACAAGGGGTTCCATGCTGTGAATGCCCCGAAACCCTGTATAAGTTATATCCCTTATCCGACTGCAGGGAAACTGATTTTAGGTATTCGCTGAAGATATGCTGTCCGGATGGAAGCATCCCTTACCAGTTTGAGCTGACTCTTTCCCCAATCCGGCCCTCTGGCAGCACCGCCATCCCCATTGAAGAACAAAGTCCCGAAACAACAACCATCCATGCAGAGAGGAGATAGACACTATGGCAAACACAAGACCGAACAAAAACATTCCGACACAGGAGGAGAACCCCCTGTTCCATGATACCTGGAAGCTGCTGAAGAATTACAGAGATGCCGTCTGGAACCTGGAACTGGCTGTCCAGCAGGTACGGAGCACCTTTGAGATTGAGTACGGGAGCAGCATTGAGGAATTTTTGGATTCCATGTATATCGCAGGGGCGGATGTAGGAGGAACCAAACTGGAGAACTATGCAAAGAGCATTGAGCGGAGCAATAAGATGCTCACACTCTTAAACTCTGCTGTGGATATCCTGCGGAGTAAGCATAAGCACGGAGAACAGTATTACTGGATCCTCTACTACAGCTATCTGTCTCCCCAACAGCTTCAGAATACGGATGAAATCATTGAAAACCTGCGCCCACATATTGCGAATATATCCCCCAGGACCTATTACCGGAAACGCCCGGAGGCAGTGCAGGCACTCAGTTCCATTCTGTGGGGGTATACCTCAAAAGGCTGTCTGGAGATGCTGGATAAGTTCTTTCCAGAAGGGAAATGATAGACATTTCATAGACTGGCACTCATAATGGTCTAAAAAACAGGAGAGTGCCAGTTTATGAATACTTTAAATGATTATGTTGCGGAATATATTGAATATTGTGAATACAGGAAGCGCCTTGACCGGAAAACATTGAAAGCGTATCGGATTGATCTGAAACAGTATGTAGATTATCTTCAAAATATCTCTGAGTTTTATTTCAAGGATAACCTTGATAAATATATTACCCATCTACATAAGCAGTATAAGCCGAAAACAGTCAAACGTAAGATTGCAAGTTTAAAGGCATTTTTTCATTATATGGAGTACAAAGAGATTTTATCGGAAAACCCATTTACCAAACTGGATATCCGCTTTCGAGAAGCAAAACTTTTGCCTAAGACAATTCCTTTTCACTCCTTACAAACCTTCCTTTCCACCTTATATCAGCAAAAAGCACAGGCCACATCAACATACCAGCTTCGTTGCTGTATACGGGATATTGCTGTTATAGAACTTTTATTTGCTACGGGTATGCGTATATCTGAACTGTGCTCCCTGCGCCCATCGAATATAGATTTAGTCAGCAATAATATATTAATCTATGGCAAAGGAGCCAAGGAGAGAATCCTGCAAATCGGTAATCCAGAGGTCCTCTCGGCTCTTTCTTTATATCATGAGACTTTTAAGTCTGATATTGATATTTGTGGATATTTCTTTGTGAACAGACTGCAGAAGAAATTGTCAGATCAGTCCGTTCGCTATATGATTACACGTTATGCTCAACTTGCTGGAATTGAACAGCATTTGACACCGCATATGTTCCGGCATTCTTTTGCTACTCTGCTTTTAGAGCAGGATGTGGATATCCGGTATATACAGAGAATGTTAGGACACAGTTCTATCAGCACGACTGAAATTTATACGCATGTGTCCAATACAAAGCAAAAAGATATTTTAATACACAAACATCCAAGAAATTACATGAAAACAAAAGTTTAACTTTTACTGACATCTAATCCATAATCATTGTTAAGTGCCGATATATGCACTTCCATACCTATCAGTGCATTTAACCGCTGTTTGCTCATTACTAACTGCTCTATTACTATATTATCATCGTTGCTCAGCACACATTGGTATATACGATATCCTGCAATCTCTAACGCAATATTGATACTATAATAATTATGCCTTATACACAAATATCCAAGTGTAACAAAGAATACTAAAAACAAGACAACTTGATGCCATAGTGTAAAATCAAATGCAAACAGCGGTAATATATAAGATAACAAGTACTCAGCTGTTATCGCCTTTTCCTCCTTCGCAAGTTTTAGCGTATATATTGTAGCGCCTTCTTTTCCTTGCCTATGAATCTCGCAATATATAACCGCAAGACTTATACACATACCAGCTAATATACAAAACATACTGATATATTCTGTCATTTTATTTGTCGTATTTTCCAATATACTTAATATGTCTAGAAATAATACTGAAATCCATAGGGGCATAAACGAAACAAAATATAAGCTAATCGAAAAAAATCTTGACATATATTACACCTACCTGCTCATTTCCACTTTCTTGCACTTGAAACTTCTACTGGCTGTTCCTCAAACGGATCAACCATTCCTCTATTACATAATAACCTCACCAGTTTGTCAGCCGCCTCAATAATTGATGTATCAAACGCTCCATCTTTTAATGGAATTTCAAATAATTCAGAATACTGTCTTCTCGCGCTTTCATCTGTTAATCTCCGAAAGCGTCCTTCATTGAAGGAAACAAACATTCTCGGATGATGACCTGTCCTTGCAACATTTCCAAAAACATTACCATCAGAGAGAATCCCACTCTGTTCCAACATAGTCACTTTATTATCACAGACTGTCCTATATGCCCGTTCCATATTAAATAATCTTTCTCCAGACATTGTTATAAAATATATCTTATCATTTAAAATCATAACATCAATGGCTGGACGTAATGAAAGTACCTTTGTTTCAATTTCTTTAAAAGCATTCTTCTCATGTAGAAATTTGTGTTTGAGCGTAGTAACTGGGTTCTGCATAGAAATCAATTTTACACTTATCTCCTCAGTATCTATTATCACTCTCCCTTGTATAACATATGCCTGCAATCTTTGGCTTAATGGATCTGCTTCCTGCTCAGCATTAGCTAACGCTGTAACAAAGGCTGAGTATTCTTCGACAATTAACGAATCTTGTGTCTTCAATGTATAAACAGTATTCCCATCCATAGTACCATCA
Source organism: Lachnospiraceae bacterium (assembly GCA_910574965.1). Classification (GTDB taxonomy): domain Bacteria; phylum Bacillota; class Clostridia; order Lachnospirales; family Lachnospiraceae; genus Hominiventricola. Next base: position 6,767 of record CAJTDB010000021.1, read on the forward strand.
TACGCCTGCACCCTTAAAGAAGAATTCAATTCACACTTGTCTCCCTTAATATAATGATTCGAAATTTCCTCAACAAATTGATTTAGTTTCCCTTGGGGAGATAAATTGATTGAAAAAGCTGCATACTCTGTCCCCTTAGTTTTACTTGTTTTTATTCTAAATAGCTGAATTGACCAGGCCTCGCACCTATTTAGGCACTTAAAAGCTGATTGTAACCTTTCCAGTGACATTCGCTTTTCCTCCGTATCATTAGTATTGATAAGGATAATATACCATAATTATCCAGTTTTGTCATTGAAGGATAATTCCTGATTATTCTTTATTTTCCTATAATACTCAGCAAAGGGGAAGCAAAATGGAACCAATCGTAAGTATTATTGTACCAATTCGTAATTTTGGAAATTACTTCTATAAATGTTTGGACTTTTTGATAGCACAGACACTTACAAATATTGAAATAATCATTGTAGATGATTGTTCAGAAGATGATATTTTGTTTTATATCCCTAGATATTTAGAAGATATCAGGATTAAATATATAAAATTAGAAAAACAATCCGGTCCAGGCGGTGCCAGAAATAGAGGAATGGAAATTGCCCGTGGAAACTACATAGCTTTTTGCGACAGTGATGACTGGTTTGATCTGGATTATTGTAAAAAAGCTTGCGAATTATTGGATGCAACAAATGCGGATATTGCCATGTGCGGACAGATCCGGGAATATGACAGTTCTACCGCAGAACCTTTATACAAATGTTGCTATCATACTTTTTACGAATTAAGTGGTGATATGGCTTTCCAGCTAATGAGTTACAATTATAAAGCTGAAATCAAAGTTATTCCTCCATGTAATAATAAAATATACCGACGACGCTTTTTGGAATGTCATCATTTCCGCTTTCAAGAAAATGTATACTTTCAAGATACTATTTTTTCGGTAGAAACCATATTAAACTGCCAGAAAATAATTTGTGTTCCAGATGTATTATATCACCATTACCGCCGGACAGGTTCTATCATACAGTCTTTTGACCAGAAGCATATTGATGATTTCAGAAATCTGGGCAACAGCATAAGACAATACCTGCAGACAAATAATCTATATACAAAATATAAAAAAAATTATTATAATATGATTACACATTTTTATGGTGTCATCATTCGAGAAATCTTTCAGTTTATTGTAGATGATACGAAACGGAAAGAGAACATGGTTCAAACATTTACTGTATTGAAAGAAATCATTAACACGGAAGAATACATTCACTTTCTGACCGCAGAGCAATTAAAGCAGCATTTAGTTCCTGGCTTAGATGATACAAGCTTATATTGATTACCAGCAGCCACGAATATCCAGATAGTAGGTGTCCTTTTCCAGAGTACCGCCCAGATAATATTCTATCTGTTTATATGTTTTTTGATGATCAGATTCAATCAAATCAATATTATGCTTGATCAAATTACCATAAGACGGAATATGTCTGAATATGGCATAAGCCTTTTGCAATTCCGCAAGTGCCTGAAGATTTTCCAGTTCCTTAATATGCCGAAGTGCAAGTATAAGATGTTCAAATCCTTTCAAACGGGGACGTTTATCTCGTAAAACATGGCAGTCACTCAAAAGATATAAATCAGCTTCCTCTTTGCGATTACAATAATATAAATATAACACTATCCCATATAGCATTTTTCGGTAATCGTTAAAAAACATATCTTTGATCTTTTCCAATGTAGACGAAGCCTGAATTTCCTCTTGATACCTTTTGGATGATTCTTTACTTGTAATCATTTTCATATAGGAAATGTAAAAAGAGGACCACAAATAATACTTTTCAGAATCATCATTCAATGCTTCGTAATGCTCATGACATTTTTGCAATAATTGTAGCGCCTCATATGGTTTCTGTTGCATTAAGGTGAGACTATAACGTACCCTAAAAGACCATAAGCGGTTATTCATGTTATGATCAATCATCTGCTGTTCTGAACTCTGGAAAAAACTTTTGTTGTCCTTTTCTAACATTTCGGATTTAATGATGCTTTGAATAACGCGTGCATTGTGGTAGCGGACAGAATCCTTTACGGTCTTTCCTTCCATAATACCATATTCCATCAAACGGCTTGTATCTTCCAATAATTCTTTGCAAAGATTTAACGCCTTTTCGTATTTTAAAGATTCAAAGGTGCTGTTCGTTAGTTCCCACAATGCTGTATTATGGATAAGCTGTATCTGGGCCGTAGGATGATAGAATTTTTGGGTTTCGCTATATATCCGCTCAAACATTTTATATCCTGAAAAGTCTATGCTGCAGAACGCACAGGCATGTGCAAAATGATGAAATAATGTAAAGTATGTTGTTTCATCCATCCGATTTTTATAAATAGAGGAGCCCTCTCTAAATACAGGTTCCAATGTGTAATATACCAATATATAATTTTTTTGTTTATATTGCTCCTGGATTTTTTTCGATACAGATTGAATGTCTTGAAATTTACCATATTCCAATAATTGTATAAATGGGATTTCTGACAACTGACTATATACATAATTCTTTCTGTAACATTTAGCATATAAATCATGATAAGGAATGACCCGTTTAGCTGTTGAATCCAACTTGATTAAATGACAGCATAACAGTTTATGTTCCTCTTCTGTATCAGTTCGAGGCATTCCCGATGCATTCCAATACACATGGTTACAGAGCCAGGCAGCTTTTTCATCATTTTTGACAGCACTATCAAATAGATGCTTAATATACAGATCCATCATATTATCAGCAAAGAAAAGATGGTATAAAATTTGAAAATCTTCAAAACTCTGTATTATTTGATTATGTTCCCGCAAATATACAGAAAATAATAATAGTTCTATGATATTAGAAAATAACGGGTTTGCTTCCAAAAAGCCTTTTAGCTTTGTGTTATAATTTTGAGGGGATAACAAATTCAAACAATCATCCACGGTAATACGTAATTCTTTTTCCTGTACATTTGTTATTGCGCACAAATGTGAATATACGTCAGTATGCTGAATCCACTGGCCTGAGAAAATGAATCGAAAAGGAGCTCCAAGCATAGATTGCTCTGCCGTTATTTTATAAAGAACATTTATCACAGTAGCAGATGCCTTATGTGCATTATCTACAACAATCTGACGCTGGTTAATATAGAGTCGTCTAGGAAATAATGTAATGCTTTCGGCAATATATTTTACAAATAGTTTGCTCAATTGTTCCATATCATCCCGGAATTTAATAATTTGAAGGTAAAATGGTGGTAAATAGTTGTTGCTTTGCACATTTTTAAGGTATTCTGCTGTTATGCCGTCTGATGATAAATATGGAAAATAGATATAATTGATACAATCAACCAAATTTTGCAGATCCTGAGTATAGATGCCTGACATTTCGCAATAAAGGCAATAATAGCCGGAATGATCTTTTGAACTAATATAGTTACTTAATACATAACTTTTTCCAACTCCGGAATGGCCATATAAGTAATAGAGATTTGTGCCTTTTGCCTTGCTGAAAAAGCCTTGTATATTCTGCTTCATATCCTCCTGGGATGCGATTTTATAATTTGCCAATGTCTGTTTATTGATGGCTACTTTACTTTCTGAAACTATATATAATGATTCCAGCGTAAATGAGGGTTCAGGAAGAAGATTATGTTCTTGTTTTCTTTTTACACTGCTATACCCATAGTTTGATTTAAGCATAAAGTAAAATTGTATATTGTTTATGCCCTTTTGAAGTGCAATCTTTTTTGGACTGATAAACTTGATTCCTTTCAGGTAAGGGTTTGACGCCAGCCTGACATTTTTAGCCTCTTTAGAAAAAACAGCAAAATCTGCCCGATAAATCTGCCCCAAATCAAGTACACATAAATTTTCACGGAAAGTATAATGAATATCCATTGCAGAGTAATATTTAATATTTTCAACCAGCATCAAATCATCCAGTTCAATAGACTCATGATGATAATTTGGGAAAAAATCTTGCAATATATCGAGATGTTGATATAGCCAGTATTCTAAGGTATTACGGGTACAAAAATTGACTTCCTTGCAGACTGTAACGTCAGTGATTGCCTGCCGGATATCATTTATCGTCTGGCTTTGGATATTCATATTTGTCACAAAAATAATTCGCCCGACATTGCCTTTTAAAATTGCACTGACCAATGTTGCATCCAAGCGATAACGCGGTAAAACTTTTTTGGATTCGCTGTATTTTGCTTCCATCCACCACTCTTCACGGGCATTTGGTGACGGCTGATAACCGAGAATAATGGTGTATTCTTCTTTTTCTAAAACAGCATCCTTATTTCCATCACGAGTATCCTTTGTATGCTCGAAATTTGAATCATACTCTGCTTGCACATATTTTACTGCCAGAGATTCAAAACCTTTATAACCGTTTTCTATGTTTGCCCAATCAATTTTATAGTTCATGGAGGCCTCACTTATGAATGATCAAATCAGTGTTATTATTCCAACGTATTGTCGTGCTGTCAGCACACTTCACACAGCAGTACAGAGTGTAAAAGAGCAGAGCGTTCCAGTCCTTGAGATTATTATTATTGATGATAATTATGATATATCGCTATCAAAAGATATCGTTTCCTATTGCCAGAAAAATGCCCTTGTTTATGCAGCATCTGAAAATGCAGGTGCCGCAGCAGCACGCAATATTGGGATAAATATTGCACAAGGTTCTTTCATTGCTTTTCTTGACGATGATGACACATGGCTTCCCAATAAACTTAGCATGCAAATGCCATTGTTCTCAGACTCCAGCGTAGGATTGGTATATAGTAGAGGCTACACTGTAAAAACGGATAACTATGGTAATATATTGAAAAAGCCTTATGCCACAGATAGCTATTTTAAGGAGATTGTCCGTTATAGAGATCTTCTGGAAAAAAACTATATAGGAACAACATCCCAACTCGTCACGAAAAAATCAGTTCTCCTACAAATAAATGGTTTTGATGAATCATTGCCTTCCCGTCAAGATTATGATTTATGCTTACGTATTGCGAAGCATTATCGGTGCCTAGGTGTGAATGAATATCTTTTTATTCATAATATACACAGTGAAAATCAGATTACCGCTAATGCATCTGTTAATATGAAAGGGTATCAGATGTTATTCCGTAAGTATAAATCTGACATTTATCAAATAGCCGATGCCCCCAGGAAATGGTGCTATCGTATTACACACAATGCGTTATGCGGAAAAGATTATGCCGTATTTTTTAAATATCTCTTCTTGGCCATTCTATATAATCCTTTCAAAATAAAAGAAACAATTCAAAAATGTATTGCACGTAATAATTAATCTAAAAATAGCGACAGGGATTTTATAAAGAATAATCAGGAATTATCCTTTGTTCGTCTTTATTATATCCTCCCCCATCCCACATTTCAACCAACATTTACCAAATTGGCACAAAAAAGGCGTTATTTCCGCAAAAACTGGCACAGCATTGCGATTTACAGGGAAATTTCCCCATGCTATAATGGTCATGCTTAAAGCTGTACCCAAAAGCGGGTATCCATTTCACCCAGGGAAACATCTGTCAACTGCAGGTGTTCTTTTTTTACCCAAAATCTTTTCACCCATGCAGCACTGCATGGCAGGAGCCGGGAGCCTTTCAAAGGGGCTGCCGGCTTTTTCAATCCAACATACAGGAGGTAAATCATTGAAAAACAAAGAAAATCGTAAGCCCACCGCAAAACCGGGGTCCAGAAAGAAATTCCGCATCCCCCGCCAGAAGCTCCTGACGGGAGCCGCCGCTTTCCTCTATTTCTTCGCCCTGTGCACAAACCATGCCTATGCCACGGATATGTGGACCAAAGCGGATACCATTATGAAAGATGTCTACGGGAAAATCGTGGGTATCTCCACCATTGCCGCCATCGTGACCGCATCCGTCGCCCTGCTCCTGATGAATTTTTCCAAATCCGGGAAGACCGTGGATGAATCCCGCGCATGGCTCAAGCGCATCGCCATCTCCTGGGTTATCTTAAACGGGCTTGGCTTCATCCTCGCCTATGTCAGCCCGTTCTTTGCAGACGGCAAGTGGAACGGATGACCGGAAGGAGGGATGAACCATGGGAATTCTTGACGGCATTGTGGAATGGATCGCTGAGCAGGTGATGAACGGGCTTGACCTGATCTCTGTCTCCGTGCTGGGCGCCCTGGGATGTGACATGGGCACCTTCCTGCGGTATTTCCCCGCAGCCAAGACCATGTACCATATCTTTGTGGCCACCGCCATCGGGCTTGTCCTCCTAAACTGGGTATGGCAGCTCTTCAAAAATTTCGGCGTCATCGCCGGCGTGGAAGCGGAGGATCCCATCAAGCTGAGCATCCGCTCCGTGCTTTTCATCGGCCTGATCTATTACTGTGACCAGATCACGGATATGGTGCTCGCCATCGGAGGTACGCCTTACTCCTGGATCCTGTCCTCGGACCTGCCGCCCTTAAACTTTGCGGATTTTAATTCTGTCCTGCTGACGATCCTCGGCGTCTGCGCCAATGGCTCCGTGGCACTGATCGCACTCATCCTGATATTGATCCTTGCCTGGAATTACATCAAGCTGCTGTTTGAAGCAGCGGAAAGGTATATCCTGCTGGGCGTGATTATCTACACAGCGCCTATGGCCTTTGCCACCGGCTCCTCCCAGTCCACATCCAACATCTTCAAATCCTGGTGCCGGATGTTTGGCGGCCAGCTCTTTTTACTGGTCATGAATGCGTGGTGCCTGCGGCTGTTCACATCCATGGTGGGCACTTTCCTTTCCAACCCGCTGTCACTTTAGGAGGTATCAATGAAAAACTGGAAAAATAAATTTTTTGTCTGTACTGCAGCATCCATGCTGCTCCTCTCCCGCTCCATGACCGTCCTCGCCGTTTCTGAGGCAGACGTGGAGGCTGTAGGGAAGGAAACCGCTTCCGGGAACCTGCTCATCTGGTTTTTATGCGCCATCGCCTTTCTGAAGGTAAGCCAGAAGATCGACAGCTTCATGGGAAGCCTCGGCATCAACGTAGGGCATACGGGCGGTTCCATGCTCGCAGAAATGATGGTTGCAGCCAGAGGGATTACCACTGTTAAAAACATTTCCGGGGGCGGAAGTTTCCATGGAGGTTCCTTCCACGGGGGCGGAAGCACCAGCAGCATAAGCAATGCTTCCTTTTTATCCGGAGGCCTGGCTAGTGTTGTGGGGCGCCAGTTTGCCCAGAGCGCCATGCAGACCATGACCGGGCAGTCCAGCAATCCCATCAGCCGGCGGGCATTTGAATCCTCTGTCAAAAAGGGCGGCGATTTTGCCAACAGCGTGACCGGGGCCGTTGCCCAGGGTAATATCAACTATACAGGCTCCATGACCGGGCGGCAGGCGGCCCAGGCACTGACCTCCTATATGGGGCAGACCGGTATCCCGGACGCCCCCAGCTATTCCGGGGTAGAGATCGGGGGAGGGCGCATCATGGGCACGGAAACGTCCGTGGAGCATCCCAACGGGACTGCCTTCGGCATGTACCATGCTGACCAGTACATGGCCCCGGAAGGCAGCTATGAGACCGTCACCATGGCGGATAATTCCACCTGGTACAGGCAGTATGCCACGGATACCGTGGAGCGCACGCCCTACATGACCGGGGAAGGAAAGATCGCCTACCATGAAAACCTTGTGCAGAAACTTCCAAACATGCCCAAAAGAAAGGATCGTGTATAAATGGCAGAAAACACTGGAAATAACAACAGCACCGCTGCAGATACCGTCTCTGCCGTGGTAAAAGGCGCAGGTGCTTCAAAGGCTGGGAAGGCGCTTCTTGGCAAGGCTGCCGGGCCATATGGGACACTGGCAGTCAGTGCGTGGGAAAACCGCAAAACCGTCTTTGCCATCCTCTGCGCCCTGCTGTTCCTTCTGATGCTCCCTGTCCTGTTCATCCTGATGCTGCCCTCCCTGATCTTCGGGAACGGCGGCCTTGATGATGTCCCGGAGAACGTCCTGAACGACAATGAGGTCATCATGGAGAACATCGCGGAAGCGGAAACCAGCATAGAAGCCATCCTGCGGGAAAAGCATGATGCGGTGCTGGGCCGGATACAGGCCGAAGCAGATGCCCTTGGCTCTGACTGTGAATACAGCATCACAGATGAATTTGCAGACCAGATCATCTACGAAAGCGCCCTGATCATCTCCCAGTTCTGTGCATCCCAGGAAGACTTCCGGGAAGTGAAGCTTGCTGCCCTGGAGGGGATACTGCGGCGGAATACGGACGGCATCTTTTCCTATACCACAGAGGTCACCAGCCGGGAAGATGAGGATGAAGAGACAGGGGAAACCCATACCATTTACCATTATGAGTATACCGTCTCCTATGCCGGGGATGCCTATTTTTCCGGAAACGTATTCTTCCTGTCTGAAGAACAGGCAGAGACTGCCGCACAGTACGCATCCAACCTGCACCTGTTCCTCTTTGACACGGTTTACCATGTGGAAATCAACCCGGACCTGGTTCCCGGTGAGACCGGCAATGCTGCCGTGGACCTTGCCCTCACAAAGCTGGGGACACCCTACAGCCAGTCCAACCGGGACAAGGAGGGCTATTTTGACTGCAGTTCCTTCACCTACTGGGTTTACCGCCAGCTGGGAGTAACCCTTGCCTTTGACGGTTCCAATACGGCAGCCGCCCAGGGCAGGTACATTGCGGAAAACAACCTGGCAGTCGCCTATGAATCCCTTGCCCCCGGAGACTTAATCTTTTACTCTTTCGGGGTAAACAAGCGTTACCTGAACATCGGGCATGTGGCAATCTACGCCGGGGACGGCTATGTGGTGGATGCTTCCTCCAGTAAAAAGAAAGTCGTCTACCGTCCGATTTACAGCACCGGCAATATCGTCCTCTGCGGAAGGCCCTATGGCGGCTGATCCTGCCGGGGAAACCGCCCATATATGCAGCCAGAAAAGCTGCCAAAATCTTAGGAGGTATATCAGAAATGTCCACAAGACAAGAAGAAAACGACATCTACATCATCCCGCCAAATTTTATTGAAACAGGGACCATCTTCGGCGGGACCATAAAGCTGCGAAATGCGGCAGAGGCACTGTTCCTTTCCCTGCTGATCGGATTTCCGGTGTTCCATCTTCCGGCTACCCTGACCACAAAGATCATCATCTGCTGTCTGACTGTCCTGCCGCTCTCCCTGTTCGCCATCATCGGCATTGATGGGGAAAGCCTGTCCTCTTTTGCAGTCAACTTTTTTATCTACCGGAGAAACCGCCGTATTGTAGGCCTGCAGACGGATACGGAGGAGGTGGGCACCCCAAAGGCTCCCGGAAAGCAAAAGAAAAAGAAAACATCTGAGAAAAAGGTAAAGCCCAGAAAAGAAGATTTTGCGGAAGAATTCGGGCAGCGGAAAGAACGCAGGCAGGCAAAACAGACGGAAGGGGCTTCCTCCCATAAGGGCAGACGGGCAGCAAAAGGGCGGAACCATGCCACAGAAGAACAGGAGCCATCCTTACTGAACCCTGCAGCATCCTACCTCCCTATCCGGAAGATTGAAAACGGCATCATCTACACGAAAGACCACCGTTATGTAAAGGTCATTGAAGTCGTCCCCATCAACTTCCTGCTCCGCAGCGCAAGGGAACAGCGCAATATCATTTACTCCTTTGTCAGCTATTTAAAGATAAGCCCGGTAAAGCTGCAGTTCAAAGTCCTTACCAGGCGGGCGGACATCAACCGGCACCTGGAGACCATACGGGAAGAAATGAAAACGGAAACCGATGAGCGGTGCCTGGCACTCCAGAAGGATTATGAGATGCTGATCCGCCGCATTGGTTCCAGGGAAGCCATCACCAGGCGCTTTTTCATCGTCTTTGAGTATGAGCCTTTCAGCACAAACCGGGGCGGGAATGAAGAGAATGACGCCATCTCCGCCCTCACCACTGCCGTGCGCACCGCAAAAACCTATCTCCAGCAGTGTGGGAATGAGCTGATGGTCCCGGACAATGAGGATGAGATGGCAACGGAAGTCCTGTACAATCTCCTGAACCGGAAGACCAGCGTGGCAAAGCCTTTAAGTGTCCGCGTCAACGAAGTGATCGGACAGTACATCAATGCCGGCAGGCGGGATGACATCGGGCATATTCCGGCCATGGAGTTCCTGGCGCCGGAGTCCATCGACTATACCCACAGCAATTACGTGGTCATGGACGGCATCTACCATACCTACCTGCTCATCCCCTCCAGGGGCTACCGCTCCCAGGTATGTGCCGGATGGATCTCGCTCCTTGTCAATGCGGGGGAAGGGATTGACGTGGATATCTTCTTTGACCGCCAGCCAAAGGACCGCATCCAGCAGAAACTGGGCCAGCAGCTTCGGATCAACCGCTCCAAGATCAAAGATACCTCTGACACCAACTCGGATTTTGACGACCTGGACAGCGCTATCCGCTCCGGGTATTTCCTGAAGGATGGGCTTGCCGCCAATGAGGACTTCTATTACATGAACATCCTGATCACCATCACGGCAGACAGCCTGGAGGAGCTGGAGTGGCGCACGAATGAGATGAAAAAGCTCCTGCTCTCCCAGGATATGGAGGCCGTCTCCTGCCACTTCCGGGAAGAGCAGGCCCTGTTGTCCGCCCTGCCCCTGGTATCCCTGGAAAAGAAGCTTTTTGAGCGTTCCAGGCGGAATATCCTGACGACCAGCGTGGCCAGCTGTTATCCTTTCACGTCCTTTGAGATGTGCGATGACAACGGCATCCTCTTAGGTGTGAACAAACACAACAACTCACTGATCATTGTGGATATTTTTAATTCCCGTGTCTACAAGAATGCGAACATGGCGATCCTGGGAACCTCCGGTGCAGGCAAGACCTTCACGATGCAGCTCATGGCGCTGCGGATGCGGCGCAGGAATGTACAGGTATTCATTATCGCCCCCTTAAAAGGACATGAATTCCATCGGGCCTGCAGCAATATCGGCGGGGAGTTTATCCAGATATCCCCCGCCTCCAGAAACTGCATCAACATCATGGAAATCCGCAAGGTGGATTCCTCCGCCAACGACCTGTTAGACGGCCCGCAGACGGAAAAATCGGAGCTGGCGGCAAAGATACAACGCCTCCATATCTTCTTCTCCCTGCTGGTGCCGGACATGAACCATGAAGAGCGGCAGCTCCTGGATGAGGCGCTGATACAGACCTATAAGCAGAAAGGCATTACCCACAACAACGAGAGCCTGGCAGATCCGGAAAACCCGGAGCGCTACCGGGAGATGCCGGTGCTGGAGGATGTCTTCAATATCCTGAAGAAAAACCCGGATACCAGGCGCCTTGCCAATATTATGAACCGCCTGGTGCATGGCTCCGCCTCCACCTTCAACCAGCAGACCAACGTGAACCTGGACAATAAATATACGGTGCTGGATATTTCGGAGCTGACCGGGGACCTGCTGATTGTGGGCATGTTTGTGGCGCTGGACTATGTATGGGATAAGGCAAAGGAAGACCGCACCGTGGAAAAAGCCATCTTTATTGATGAGACCTGGCAGCTGATCGGTGCGGCATCCAACCGCCTTGCGGCAGAGTTTGTGCTGGAGATCTTCAAGATCATCCGCGGATATGGCGGTTCCGCCATCTGCGCTACCCAGGACTTAAATGACTTCTTTGCGCTGGAGGACGGGAAATACGGGAAAGGCATCATCAACAACTCAAAGACCAAGATCGTCCTGAACCTGGAGGATGAGGAGGCCATGCGCGTGCAGTCTATCCTGCACCTTTCCGAAGCGGAGACCATGGCTATCACCCATTTTGAGCGGGGCAACGGCCTGATCTCCACCAACAACAATAACGTCACCGTGGAGTTCAAGGCTTCCGAACTGGAAAAAGAACTGATCACCACGGACCGCCAGGAGCTCAAGAAGCTTTTGGAGAAAGAAAAGCAGCGCCAGCAGATGGCGCAGGCAGGATAATACGGAAACTTTACATACAGTTTAAGTATGGGAGAAAAAAAGATGCTGACAGCAGGCAGGTATAAGTACGTTTTAAGTACAGTTTACGCAAAAAGTTCCTGTTCCCTGCCCCATCTCCCATCCTGTAAGTACGGTTTATGTAATCCCTGCGTACAGTTTCTACCTATTATTATACAGCAATCACCTGCGGCCGCAGGAGCAAAGGAGGCTGCCACATGCAGCACAGAAACCCACAGGAAAGCCACCTGCCGGAAATCATCCGGCTGCTTTCCACATACCACGCCCTCACCCTCCTGCAGCTGGAGGCGTTTTACCCGGAACTCACGCATCAGAAGCTGCTCCTGCTCTTAAAAAAGCTGGAAAAGGGCGGGCGGCTTACCCTGGCGCCGGAAAGGAACCTGGTCCTGTATACAGGGAACTGTGTCCCAAACCCGTCCATCCTCTCCGCTTTCTGGGTGCTTCTGGATTTCCGGGAGGACATTACCTATCATACGGCCAGTGATTTTCCGGTAGCACTGACCTTCTGCACCCAGTCGGATGCCTATGATGTCATCCACATACCGGAAGAAAAAGAGATACTTATGAACCATGCACTTTCCGCCTGGCAGGAGGATTCCCCCCGCCGCATAGCCCTTGTGGACGACGCGGGGCAGATACCGCTCCTTCACTTTCCCGGCATTGCCGCTTTCTGTACGGTCACGCCTGACGGAAAGGTGCAGTATTACAGAAAACAAGGAGTGACAGATACTTAATGGACCGACACACTTTATCATCCCGCCTTGCGCGGATAGGGGATGAACTTCCCCGGCTGTCAAATACCATCCATGCCATGGCAGCCAACACCGGCACTTATGGAAAAAACTATGAGGAGCTGAGCCTGGATGCCGCCAGACGCGCAGAGCGGATCGCATGTTCCCTGCGCAACCTGATCTATGCGGCAGACCTTGTACCGAAACCTGTCCTCATGGAAACAGCGGCCCAGATACACGGCATCTCCATAAAGCATACGCAGGGCTGCGTGGAGATCACCCTGCCGGGCCTGATGCCAAAACGGAACAAGCGGATTAACACCACTTTCCTGACCGATCCGCTGTATGCAAGCCTTGAATCATATACACGGGAACACCAGCTGCCCCATTTTACGCAATGCGTGGTCTGCTTTTCCCATGTGTTCGACAAAAGCCTCTCCGACAGACGGGTGAGGGACTATGACAACCTGGAGTGCAAACAGCTTCTGGATACCGTGGCAGGCTTCCTGATGACCGACGACAGCGGGCTGTTCTGTGATGCCTACCACACTACGGAATTTGGGGAACAGGACTGCACCATCCTCGCCGTCATGGAAAAAAGCTGCTTCCCCGGATGGCTGAAAGAGCGGGAAGACAGGAAAAAAACCATATCGGATTTTTAGGCGGTTTTTCGTAAATAAATCCGACTACGGTAAAAATCCCGCCAGACCGCCTGCAGACAGGCAAAACCCTCGTCGGCTGCCTGCCTGATTTTACCGGAGATGCAGGCGGGTACGGTAAAAAATCCGGAAAGGAGGTTCATCAATGGATACTTCAACCAGCGCATACCGTCTGATGGAGCTTATTGCCATTTCCGGGGAGTGCAGCCCCCGTGTGCTGGCGCATCTGCACCTGAGTACCAGCTATGGGGAAAAACTCATCACCCGGCTCAAGAAGGAAGGCTGTATCAGAACCCACTATAAGGACGGGCTGCGGGGATACAGGCTGACAGGCAGGGGGAAAAAACTCCTCCTGGGAGAGAACCCTGCCCGTTTCTCCTTCTATCTCTCCGGCAGCTCCGACACCAATCAGCCGCGAAGCGAATACCCGCGAAGGCTCAGGCTCCAGCAGGCATCCATTGCCTATGCCATGCTCCAGTGTGCCAGTGTGGAAATATTCCGTGACAGGAAAGCCCCATTGTTCCAGCCGGGAACCGGCCAGGGGGCGCCTTACCATATGGCACTGCCGGCCTTTTACCATTCCCGCGAGGTCAAGGAGCTTGGGGCGGAAGCAATAAAGATCAACAATTCCAGGACCATCGGTATCCTGCTTGCCCCAGAGTATATCTACGCCGTATTCTGCACAGGCGGCGCACTGATGAAATGGGAATACCGGACGGAGCTGAAGGTAAAGGCGCTGCTCTCCTACCACGCCAGCCAGGGAATCCTCTCCGGCTCCCGCGGCGGTCCCCGTTACCATCCGGATACGCCGGTCAGGGCGCTCATCATCGGGGAAGGCATGGACACGGCGCTGAAGCTTATGGAAAGCACAGGCGGGTTCCGGAAAAGCTATTTCTATCTGGATTCCAGCTTTGACTACTTCCACTACATACCGGATGACTCCACAGGAGAGACCATGATCCGCCTGCTCTGCTCCCCGGCTCTGCAAAAAGCGCTGAATGGCCTGCTCCTTTCTGACCTGCAGCCGCCATGCAGCGATTACGGTCTGGAGCATGACGCCCTGCGGGACGGATACCCTGTCCTGCTGTCCTACGATTTTGACATGCTGCGCCTCTCCCGCTTCCGGACTGCCCTTTCCCTCAGAGGGATGACGGGGCACCTGATCTGCTTTGATTTCCAGAAAACAGTGCTGGGGCAGTATTTCCGGGAAACAGCATCCATCGAGACGATTGACCTGAAAAAATTTGAAAGGAGGTTTTTACATTGAAACTGTCTGACAATGCCGGAAAACGAATCGGGATATTCCTGGTCCTGCCCATCCTGCTCACTACCCTTGCCTATGCAGGCGGTTACATTTCCCAGTTCATCATCAACTATAAAGTATGGACTGCCGCGGGCGGGACTCCGGGAAACGGCACCGCACCCCGGTTCCCTTCCGGCTCGCCTTCCGCATGCTTCCGGGCACTGGCCGTGTTCCCCTACAGCCTGTACGGGATCTTCCTGTGCGTGGGCATCTTCGCCCTGTTAATCTTCCTTGTGATGCGGATGGGATACGGGAGCCGGGGCACCTATGACCGTGACCGGAACTTTACCTACTCGGACAAAGGGACCTACGGGACTTCCGGATTTATGACGGACGCTGAAATGCGCCAGGTGCTGGAACTGGTTCCCGACATTTCAAAAAGCCGCGGTGTTATCCTGGGGAAACTCCATGGGAAGGCAGTCTGCCTCCCGGAAAAGACACGGATGAACCGGAACGTGGCAGTCTTCGGTGCCAGCGGCAGCATGAAGAGCCGTGCCTATGCCAGGAATGTGGTATTCCAGTGCGTGAAGCGCGGGGAAAGCCTCATCATCACCGATCCCAAATCCGAGCTTTACGCGGATCTGTGCCTCTACCTTAAGGATAACGGATATACCGTAAAGGTATTCAACCTGATCAGCCCGGAAAACTCTGACAGCTGGAACTGCCTGGCCGAGATCGAAGGGCAGGAGCTGATGGCACAGCTCTTCTGTGATGTCATCATCAAAAATACAGGCTCCCTGAAGGCAGACCACTTCTGGGATAATTCGGAGATGAACCTGTTAAAAGCGCTGGTGCTGTACGTGGACCAGGGCTTCCCACCGGAAGGGCGCAATATTGGTCAGGTCTACCGGCTTCTGACCATGAGTTCCGAAAAGGAGCTGAATAACCTATTCGACCTGCTCCCTGTCACCCACCCGGCAAAGGCGCCCTACAACATTTTCAAACAGGCATCCGATACCGTGCGCAGCGGCGTCATCATCGGACTGGGGACCAGGCTGCAGGTATTCCAGAACCGGATGATCCGCCAGATCACCAGCCACAATGAGATCAGCCTTACCCGGCCAGGACGGGAGAAATGCGCCTACTTCTGTATTACCTCAGACCAGGATTCGGCTTTCGATTTCCTCTCCTCCCTGTTCATGTCCTTTGTCTTTATCAAGCTGGTACGCTATGCGGACAAATACGGGGAGGACGGGATGCTCCCTGTCCCGGTACATATTCTGGCAGACGAACTTGCCAACGGCGGCTGCACGATTGCAGACCTGACAAAGAAGATCAGCACCATACGTTCCCGGAGGCTGTCCATCAGCTGTATCTTCCAGAACCTGCCCCAGATGCAGAACCGCTATCCATTAAACCAGTGGCAGGAGATCATCGGCAACTGCGACACCCAGCTTTTCCTGGGATGCACAGATGAAATGACTGCCGAATTTATCAGTAACCGTACCGGGGAAGTGAGTGTGGCAGTCTCCAGCCAGGCAAAACAGTTAAATACCTGGCGGGTTTCCGACTATACGCCGGAATACCGGGAAACCCACTCTGTCGGGAAGCGGAAGCTCCTGACTCCGGACGAAGTGCTGCGCCTCCCTTTGGATCAGGCACTCATCATCCTGCGGGGACAGAAGGTGCTGAAGGTGGAAAAATACGATTATACCCTCCATCCGGAAAGCAGCAGGCTGAAGCCATGCCGGGCCATTGAGCATACACCGGCGTGGCGGCAGAAACCGGAAGAGGAGGAACCGGATTTCTCCGGACTCACCAGGCCGGAAGCCTCTCCCAGGAAACCTAAAGCCGAAAAGAGGCCTGCTTCTGCAGCAATGCCTCTGAAGCCAGCTGCACCGACATCTGCCAAGACCACCCCGGAAGCAGTACCAGAACCGGCTCCCGATCAGGAAAGCTGCAGAATCATTCTGACAGACAAAAAATCAATCATGTCATGAAAACATGGACACAAAAAGAAAAGGAGAACAACTATGCCCAGAAAAGCAAAAACTGAAACAATCGTAACAGAAAACATGGAACCGAAGGAAGAACAGATCCAGATGCCGGATACACCGGAACCTGCGGATGGTGCGCCAAAGGAAGCAGCTTTGGAAATAGAAGAAAACACTGAAAAACCAGAGAACACGGATGATATGGATGGTGTTCCTGCTATGGAAATCCCGGATGCAGGCGCTGCGGAAGAAAATAATCCGGATTCTGACATTACTCCTGCCGCTGGACAGGACTTTACCTCCGAAGAGAAGGAACCTACACCTCCTCCCAAAGCAGCTGCCCTTGAGCAGACAGAAGAAAATATTCAGCGGTCTGCCCCGGCAAGGAACCGCCCGGCATCCCCTGCGCCTCCCAGAAGGCAGGCACCCTCTTCCATCCTCACCCTGAGCACGGACTCTGAAGTGGAGACACAGGAAAGCCGTGAGGATATCATCTGGCATGAGCTGCAGAATGCCTACCGGACCAGAAAAATCCTGACCGGGAACCTGGGCGGCATCGAGCGGATGGAAGGCGGCGGTACCATCGCTGTCATCTATTATAAGGAAATGCGTGTGGTGATTCCCCTGGCGGAGATGATGATCAACCTGGTGGAAGACGAATCCCATGATTACGGAGAGCTGGTACTGCGCCAGAACAAAATCCTCGGAAATATGCTGGGCTGTGAGATTGACTTTATTGTCAAGGGACTGGATAACAGCAGCCGCAGCGTAGTGGCAAGCCGGAAGGATGCCATGTACAAAAAACGGCAGATCTTCTATCTTCCGGATGCGACCGGAAACTCCCGCGTTTGCGAAGACCGTATCGTGCAGGCCAGGGTGATTGCCGTTGCGGAAAAGGTCGTCCGGGTAGAGATTTTTGGAACGGAATGCTCCATCCTCGCCCGCGATTTATCCTGGGACTGGCTGGGGGACGCCACGGAAAGCTTCCATGTGGGCGACCAGATCCTGGTGCGCATCTTAAGCGTCAAGATCCGCTCCCTGGAGGACATCTCTGTCCGCGCCGATGTAAAGAGCGTGAATGGCAATACCAGCAAGGCCAACCTCGGCAAGTGCAAGATCCAGGGCAAATATGCCGGAACAGTCACGGACATCCACAAAGGCACTGTATTCGTCCGGCTCCAGATCGGCGTCAATGCTATCGCCCATAGCTGCTACGACAACCGGATGCCTGGCAAGAAGGATGATGTCAGTTTCGTGGTCACGCGGATCGATGAAGAGCGGAATGTGGCGGTGGGGTTGATTTCGCGGATTATAAGGCAGAATATTTAATTATTTACCACCCAAAAGAAAACACCTAAACAGAATATTTTTTGCATGCCTCTGTATTACTGTTTAACTTTTTTGTGACTAAAAGAGAAAGCCAGAAAGTGGCTACTGAAAAACTTTCTGGCTTTCTCTTTAGCGTAAAGATTTTTGTACAAGAACTTCTAATTTATTCATATTAAAATTCGGAATCGCATCTAATGTGCCATCAAATAATGCTGCATATACTTTTTTATCAGCTCGTAGTTGATATTTCTCCAAAGGATTAATAATCGAAGAACCACTAGAATTTTTTATAATAAAATTAATTTCGTCATTTCTTAGTAAATCACTAACAAGTAATCTTGATTCATGGCTAGTAATTATTAATTGAGTGTTCCTACATTTAGCCATTTGTAAAAATAACTCGATAATCTTTTCAGTCATAACAGGATGCAAACATCTATCAATTTCATCAATGACAAATATGCGATTATCGGATACTTTGAAAAGGATTTCAATTAAGTCTAACAAACGAGCAGTACCATCAGATTCCTCCTTTAGCTTAAAAAATATCGAGGTGTCTTCATGGCTGAATTCGATTGTTTTAATATTTATTATATCATTTTGATCGATTTCAAAAGTATAAAATTCTTTAGGGCCACGAACCATTCCAGAAGGTGGACAATATTCTTTATTCTTTTTTGCTCTTGCATTTTGTTTCTCAAGATCTGCTGTTATTTTAATATATAGTTTTTCGGGAATCTTATTTTTTACTATTTCTTTCGGTACATCTACAAATTTTAAATCGCTTATCCCAGTTCCCAAAGCATTTAATAAATCAGCAATTTCGTTTAGGTTTGAGTCGGAAAAATAGGGGTAACCTGTAAGTATTGTGGAAGGATTACTTATAGTCAGTCTAAATTCAAACCATGCAAAAACATCCCTAAAAATTTTTAATTCAACATTTTCGTTAAACATTTTTGATTTGTTTGTGTTAATTATATTTAAAAACAATACTTCATTCTCATCTAAGCTATCTTTTCCATAAGTCTCAATTTTTGATATCGTATTTTTATTTTTGAAATATTCACCTACAAAAAATTCTTTATTTAAAATATCTCTTTGAAAAATAAGTCTTTTTAATCCTGTTGCAGTTATTTCATACAACCATTCATTTTGTATAGCACCTGCACTCAATATAAGTGAAAATCCATAAACATATTTTTTCTCATTAAGGAGTAGTTCGGTTTCGAAAGTTGATGGTAAAAATTGGTTTTCTTTTAACAAACGAAAATATTTAGTAGAAAAACCATGAGGGAGACCATCTTCAATCATGTCTTGCACAAACTGAAAAGCCTCAACAAGATTTGATTTCCCAGAAGCATTAGCCCCGAAAATAGATTTACATTTTGTAAGTTTTATTGTCTTGCCTTTATAAATTCTTTCAGAATTTTTTCTGATTTTGTTTGCTTGCATAGAAAAATCTAGTTTTTCATTTATAGAAAGAAAATTGGAAACTGAAAATCTAATTAGCATAATATTCTCCTTATATTTCTTTACTATAATATTAACCAACAAAAACGAATTTGTCAACTAATAACTCAAAAATCAATAATATATAACCAGATAATTTCATTATAAAACGAAAAAATCGATTAAAATTTATTTTTCTCTTGTTTTTTCCAAGAGAGTATGATATGATTTTAGCAGCTGATACAGGAGAGTGCTAATAAAAAAGCAACACATTTGTTAAGAAAAAGAAAAACACCGAGTTGCAGCTCGGTGTTCTGTGGGACGACAGAAGCACGAGTCGTCGGTACAGTATACATACGCATGCTTATTGTACCACGCTTATTTCTCGATTGCAATATGAAATCTGTGTCTGGAAAGGATAATAAACACAGACTTTTTCTAAAAATGTGATTTTATATAGGTAACTGTAAATTAGTTTTAGAAAGTATGAGGTACAATATGAGAATAAAATATACGTATTATATCTGCCGTTGCGGCAAAAAAATTATTCCAGTAACTAATCCATCTAAGTGCCCACATTGTGGAAGAGTAACTCGCTTAAAGTAGGAGGAGTTATAAAATGGGGAAAAATCAACATGTAACGCCACATCCAGATGGAGGGTGGCAAGTAAAAGGGGAAGGAAATACAAGGGCGACTGTACGTACTTCCACGCAAAGGGAAGCAATTGACGTTGCGCGTACGATTTCGCAGAGACAATGTTCGGAGTTAGTTATTCATCGTCCAAATGGTCAAATACGAGATAAAGATTCGCATGGCCATGATCCTTTTCCACCAAGGGGATGAAACTTATGGAGAAGCACAATATAAAAGTGTGCTTCTCCATCCCACGAAATAAAAGAAGTATTGGAGAAAATTATGTCAGTTGAACAATATCAAAGAAATGTAAATTCATTAGACAAAGATATATCATCTCTTGAGAAGAAGAAAGCTGAATTGGACAAGCATTGTTCTGAACTTCAAAAAAAGATAAATTCTACGCAAAAGAGCATAACACCAAGAACATCTGCTTCTATGGTAACTAGCAAAATGAAACAGATAACAAGTTGGCAAACCAATTATGCAAAAAAGATGTCAGAAAGTGCAGATATAGGAAAGAAAATTTCTGACAAGCGAGCAAAAAGAAACGATGCGTATAAAAGATTGCAAAAAGAACAGCAAACAGAACAGAAAAAGCAAAGTGAATCATTAAAACGAATGCAGCAATCATATGAAAAAAGAATAAATGAATTAAGCAATCAAACTCTTCAAGGTTTTAAAGCAAATATGGATAGCACCATTAGCGAAAGTGAAGAAGAATATGATGTTTTTGTTTCACATGCATGGGAAGATAAGAAAGGCTTTGTTGATGAATTTGTACAAGCTTTACGAACATGTGGAATAAAGGTATGGTATGATACGGCCCAAATGAAATGGGGAGACTCCATGAGAGCAAAAATCGATGATGGATTAAAAAAATCAAAGTTTGGAGTAGTGGTATTGTCTCCAGATTATATTAAAGATGGAAAATACTGGACAAAAGCTGAATTAGATGGCCTTTTTCAGATGGAAAGCATTAATGGAAAAACATTGCTTCCTATTTGGCATAATCTTACCAAAAAAGATGTTATGATGTATAGCCCAATTATTGCCAGCAAATTAGCAATGACTACAGCAAATATGACATCTCAAGAAATAGCTGAAGAATTCAAAAATCTATTAGTTTAAAATCGTTGGCCTACCACTACGAAAAGATGCGTCAACTAAATTGGAATAAGAATCTAGTTGGCGCATTTATGTTAATTGTGCTTAGAAAATATCTAAATTGATATAAACGGTATCTACCGATTATAAAACCTTAAAATTGTATAATATATACCCAAAATTCTTTCCGCATAAATGCAGTCTTTAAGCCATTTTGTGTTTTTGGGAGAGTATATTATTCTAATGTTCCTTTTCAATTACAGTTCTCAAAGACTCCTTATCTCTGGCGATTAGAAATCGCATCTGCTCCACATCACTCTTCAAATAAACATTATTTAAATCATGAACAATTTCTCCGCCAACTGTCTTTAACCGATTACTTTTTATTTTAGGAATAGTTCCATTATACAGTAAGGCAATTTGGGGATGAACCGGTAGATATATATTGCTAGGCATGAGCCCACGCTCCTCTGTATCACATAATTCATATATTGCAGGAAAACTGCTTGTAATAAATGGCTCCCCATTAGAAACCAAAAAAGTATAGTTCATATCTAAAATATGGGGTGCAAGCCTTGAACCGTCAAATTCCTCTGTAAGCCATACTCTTTTATCAGCGGCTTTCACTAAAGAATCAATATCGCCAAAACCCATTATCTGCATAACCTGTTCTATTGCTTGTATCTCCTCATTCTTCTTTAATTCTTCAAGTGGTAGATCTGACTCTATCTGTTTTAACGACCAGGGATTCCTCACAAATATATTGGCCACAAAGCTTGCAAGCATCTCCTTTTCTTCATGATTGCATATTAGAGCATTTTTGTTTTGAGGGTTCCTGCATATATCTATAATCCGCTTAAGTAATAAACTATATTCTCCCTCTTTGTCTGCAAAATAGTTTTCAATTTGATTTTGCATGACAAACCTTCCTAATTTAGGATTTTCATCTTCCCACGGTGTCTCATATAAATAGTTCTCATAACAGACTTCCTTTGGAGTCTGGAAATAGTATTTTTCTTTTACCCTATCATAAACCCATAATTTATTATCATCAGATGTGAAGCTTCTTAGATAGAACTGAGGAACATAATGTTGCTTTTTAGTCATGATTCAATTCCTCCTCCACCTCAGCAGCTGTTATCCAGCCCCTTTCCTCTGCTGAATCCTCTCCTTCCGTCAATGCAATCAGAAGCTTTTCAACAGCAGTCAATTTGTCCAAATTTAAATTGCCATTCACTATGTCTCCCATGATTCCTCCAGTTTTCCGAAAACATTCTCATAGGAAGCATATCCGGTTCCTGAAGCAGCAATCTGTGCAGCTTCAGCCAGCATTGCCGCCACAGCTGGACGTATCTGGCTCACTTCTTCCCTAAGGATGGTGTTGTTTTCAAGGATCTGGGAGCTGATTATTACAACCAGTTCAACAAGGAACGCAAGATCAATGCATACCTTAAAAAGTTAAAAGCGCTTGGTTGGGAAGCTCCAGTAGTTGCCGCATAAACCTGTCAGTTAAGTTTAAAATCAGCTTTTTTGAGTTTGACAGGGGCAGTCTGCGCTTTTTTGGCTACCCGGAAGGTTGTGTTTCATAGTAAGGTTGTGTTTCATAGTAAAATGCTCATGCAGCTCATTGCCACTATATCCCTGATTGATCAAATCCGCCATGATCTGTTCTGCAAATTCCATTTTCTATACATCCTCCTATATTTTAAGCCTTCAAGTTGCTTTTAACTTAAAGGCTTTTTTATCTTCACACACTGAAAATTCTCAAAATCTTTTCCTTACTGCCCACTGACTTATGAAAAAATCTCAATATGTACACAATCCGCTCTGTCTGGCCTACAGAGTAATCGCCTTATACTCTGTCATAGATATGCCTTTTCTCCAGTTCGTCAAAAAATTCGTTGCAGCCCCGGCCCTTTCCTGCAGCAATGTCTTGATAACTCTTCATTACCATTTCCCATATCTGTTTCTGGTTTTCTTCTATTTCCCTTCGATAATCCAAAACCTGCTCTGGGCTCATACAACTCACCTTTTACTTTCAAATGTATCTTTAGTATACTCAAAAACCATTCCTAATACAAGGAATAAAGTTATTAAATTTTTTATCTCTATACTGCTGGCACTACATTGGCACAAAACTATCCCAACTTGGCACAGCATTGCGATTTACAGGGTAAATCCCATATGCTAAAATAGGTATTGTGAAAAATCATATACTGCAACCGAACGCAGGCAGGATGTCCACCCCGGATCCCGCCTGCTTTTTGTTGCCCAGGAGGTGACATCTTGAGAAAAAAACTGAAACGGCTCCTGCTGTCCGAGAGAGGAGACTCCTCTTATATCAGCAGCTTCATCTACATCCTTGTAGCCGTCATCCTGATCGCTTTCATCATCAATGTCTTCCATATCATTTCCATCAAGCAGGAAATGGACCATATGGCAGACCAGATTGTAAAGCAGATCCAGTTAAACGGCGGAACCAGTGGGGAAACGGATTCCCTCTTCTCCTATCTCTCCGGTGAGATGAGCGAAGTGGAAGGGCTGGCCTACCAGGTTTCCTGCTCCGGCAGCTCCAGCCGCATTCAGATCGGATCCCCCTTCTATGTCACGGTGACAGGGCGCTGTTATCTGGGCGGTTTCTGGCGCTTCAACCTTGTGCCCATCAACATCCGCGCCCAGGGCGCCGGTGTCAGCGAGCACTACTGGAAGTAAAGGAGGAACCTATGCACAAAAAAATCATCCGGGATGAGCGCGGGGACCTTTCCTTTTTCACTGTTTTCGTCATCCTGGCCATCAACATGCTCCTGGCCTTCGTGCTCCTGTTCGCTTCCGTCAAGATCAACTGCATCAATATCCGGAATGCAGCCAAGATGGAACTGAACAACGTCAGTGCCCGGATCTATGCGGACACCTTCCACTCCCAGAGGGAAGCCAACCTGGATTCCTACATGGCAGACCTGCATTTAAGCTCCGCCTATCAGGAAGCACTGCGGGCCGGCTTTATCCTGGGCATGGAGGAACGGATACAGCTGACCAGTGACGATTACACCGTGGACAACATCCACCTGCAGTTCAACCAGTATTCTGACAAGATCGAATATGTAGTGACCTGCGACGCAACCTTCCGGGTCCGGATGTTCGGGAACCTGTTCCCGCCCATTACACAGCATATTATGCTGACCGGCTCGCATAACACAAAATATTAAAGGAAGCTGTTGCCATTTGGGACTGGCCGGCGTATATAATAAAAACCCGGCAGCCGGAGAATCCAGATCCGGACCTGCCTTATTGAAACTCAGGATGCCTTGAAAAACAGGCAGACAGAAGAAAGGAGCTTTCCATGAAACCTACAGACAAAAAAACAGATACCAGAAAAATCGCTTCCATATGCGGCCTGTCCGCACTGAGCCTTGCCGTCCTTGCAGGCGCCTATTTTTTAACCAGAGAGCCTGAAGCAGAGTTTATCCCCTCTTCTGTCCAGACAGACACGGCTACAGATACCTGGAGGGAAAATGCCGGAACGGACGTGGAACGCCCGGAAAATCTTCCGGACGGCCCTATCCAGGTGGAGGGAACCGCAGACGACCAGACGCAGGTGCTCATCAGCGAAGATGATTCCGGCTCCACAGCCATCCTTTCCGACAGCAGCGCCCGGACCGGTACGGAAGAGGGAAAACCGGAGCAGGCACCGGAAGGCGCTGTTTTTGACGATGAAGAGGAACCGGAACCCCAGGATACAGCAGACACCACAAAGCCCAAAGCCCCGGATACCACACCTGCAGAAAAAACGCCTGTTCCATCCACACCTGTTGTGGAAGCGGAACATGCAGGGCAGGTATACGATCCCGTCTTTGGATGGATTCCTGTAGGCGATACCCAGCAGGATATCGTTGACAGCAGCGGCGACATCAACAAACAGATCGGCACCATGGGCGGCAGCTGAGAAACAGCATGGCTGCATCCCTTTTACCAAACATCATACCGGCACCGGAAAAAGGCATGGAATCCCCCATGTCTTTTTCTTTTGCCTGAAGGAGGAACAAAATCCACATGAAACAACTGCAGAAAACCATTTTTCCACTTATCCTGGCGCTCATCCTGGTGTTATCCACCGGCATGACCGTACTGGCTACCGGGGAAGGGAACATCGACGGCGGTGGCGGCGGGATGGGCAGCGGCACCAAAACAGATGTCTGGCACAGCCAGGATGGGGTACGCGTCACCGTAGTCACCACCAGCGGGAGCGTGGTCTCCACCCCCTTTGACCTGACCAGCTCCAGCATCCCCAATGCCACCATCAACTTCGGGCATGTATGCAAGCTCCAGTATACCTCCGGCGCTTCCCTCTCGCCGGGAGGCTCCTATACCTGCTCCCGGCCGGCGACGCCGCTGCCCCGCATCATCAGCGGCACCTCTTCCAAAGCAAGCATCGAGGCGATCCGGCGCTATTTCTGTTCTGAGTACACGGCACAGCTCGTTGCCTCCAAAGCAGGGATTGCATTTGAGGAGCTGGTCTCCGGCTCCTACAAGCTGGTCATAGAGCCCATCGCCTACTTTACCCACGGCGGCCGCAATTATGCCATGACTGCTACGGAAGCAGCCCTGTATAACCAGATGTCCGGGGGAACCCTGCGCAGCAAACTGCCCAGCCTTACACACCAGAACCTGCCCCTTTCCATTTTCCTGGAAACCCCTGACCTGGGCTACCCTGCATGGGGCGGGACGACCAGCGGAAAGGTATCTGATGCGGAGATCCTGTCCGCCCTCGGTATCGGCATCGTGACTTATAAGGAAGTCCCGGCCGCTGAACTGGAGGCCACGGACTATACCTACCGCGTGGATACAGATGTCATCACCAGCATTACCCTGACCAGCAGCCGGGAGGTCAACCCTGACAACCCTGCCAGTGTTACCTTCCATATAAACGGCAGGAGCTATACTGTGAACAACATCGTCATGCCTGCAGGAGGCTCCCAGGTCGTATGGGCCAAATGGCATACTCCAATGGAACCGACTGTCCTGACGATCCAGGCATCCGTAAGCGGGGCATCCACTGCAAAGACCAGCTTTACCGCGCGGATCGTCTCCCTGGAAGAAAACCTGCCCCCGGATCCCATGGCAACGGATGTCAACCCTCATTTTTCCCTGCCCTCCCTGCCTTCCAATCCCCAGAAGACATCCGCCTCCTGGAGCGTGTGGAGCGCAAGGTGGAAGCCCGTATGGGTATGGGTAAGCACAGGGCATAAGTCCAGCTGCTCGGCCGGATGCGGCAAAAACCACGGGCATTATGAAGACCACGGCTATTATGTCTTCACCTCCACGGGATATTCCGCTTCCTTAAGCGGCTCCATGGAGATCCACCCGGATGATATTGTACCGACCGCCCAGGGCGACAACATGAAAAGCGGTTATGGCATCAAAGAGGCCGCCACAGCGCGGTTCTTGGCAAATGCCCCCTTGAGCCATTACGCTCCCGCCCAGACAGGCGTATCGTATTTCCCGGAATTCTCCTATAAGGATTACTGGAGGCTTTTGTCTTGTAGCGGAGGGATGAATGCAGTGTTTGCCTTTAAAGCCAATGAATTTTCCACCTATAACCGGAACGTGCATTTCACACCGGTATGGTTCCCGGATGGCACCTCCTACACCGTATACACCTATATCATAGATGCGTGGACGCCCTCCGGGATGCTCTCCGTCAATGTGAATGACTCCGTACAGATCCAGGGTAGCCTTTTCGATGACTGGTACAGCAAACGTGAGTAGGATGCTTTTTTACTACCACGCCATCACCCTGGTATTCCTTCTGGGGTTTGCGGTCTATGACCACAGGCACCACCGGATCCGCAATGCCGCCCTGCTTGCGTTCCTCCCATGGTGCCTTTTATACATCCCGGCTGCCCTCCAGGAGATGCCTGCCTGTCTGGTCCTCCTGCGCTGCTTCCTCGGAGCTCTCTGCGGCTTCCTGCTCCTGCTCACCGTCTCCCTTGCGACCGGAGGCGGCATCGGGGGTGGGGACATCAAGCTGGCAGCCCTCCTTGGCATCCCCTTCGGTGCATCAGGGCTGATGGCTGTCCTGGCTTTATCCTGCATCCTTGTCCTTCTGCATATGGGGCTGCAGTCCCTGTTCCGCAGGGAAAGACATGAACATATCCCGTTTGCGCCTTACATTTTCTGGGGCAGCTTTTTATACACCCTGCTGTTGCTGCCCGCCTGATACAAAAAGGAGGAACTTTATGAAACTGATCCTGTTGCTTTCAGCCGGCATACTGGCTGTTTTATGCGGCCTCAGCGCCACCGTAACCCTGCTTATGCGGGATATTTACCATTTTTTAGACAATAACCGATAAGGAGATATCATCCCATGAAAATGAACAACCGTTTTATCTACGGCATCTTAAGCATTGTCCTTGCTGCCGTTATCGCTTTTATCGCCATACCTGCCGTCACCAGCAAAACCAGCAGCACCTGCGGGATCGCCCGCATGAAAAATGCAGTCCCCCGCGGAACCCTCATCACCGCAGATGACGTGGAGCTGGCAGAGGTCGGGGGATTCAACCTGCCGGACAGCGTGGCCCGGCAGACACAGGACGTCATCGGGACCTATGCAGCCACGGACCTGTTTCCCGGAGACTATATCCTTCCGGAGAAGGTCAGCAGCGTCCCCCTGTCCTCCGACCTTTCCCTCAACGGGATCCCGGACGGCATGGTGGCCATCTCCATTACTACCCAGACACTTGCCACCGCCCTCTCGGACAAGCTCCAGGGAGGGGATATCATCCGCCTGTACCATTACGACGACGATAATGAGCTGGAGCCTGTCACAGACATCCCGGAGCTGCGTTTTGTCAAAGTCCTGTCCGTCACAGACTCCAAGGGGCTTGATGTAGATTACACCACACCTCCGGAAGAGGATGAGGAGCGCCAGCAGACCGCCACGATCACGGTCCTCGCCACGCCGGAGCAGGCCCTGCTCCTGACCAGATATGAAAATGAGGGAAGGCTGCATGTGGCACTGATCACAAGGGGGAACGAAAAACTGGCAGAGGAGCTGCTGGGCCGTCAGAGCGAGATCCTGCTCACCCTTTATGGGGACGGAACGGAAGAGGAAGCTCTGGAGCCTTCCATGGATGCCAAAGACAAGCCTTCCGAAACTGCAGATACAGATGCGGATGCCGGCACAGAGTCAAAGGATGCACAGACGGCTGAGGATGAAAACAGTACAGAAGACACCAAAGAGGAATAAGGGAGGGAACGCATATGTCTAAAATCATCACTGTCTGGGGAAACCCAGGCTGCGGGAAATCCATGTTCTGCTGCAACCTGGCAAAGGTACTTACGGCAGGCAAGGAAAAAGCCCTCATCATCAATGCAGACTCCAGCACTCCCATGCTGCCGGTCTGGATGCCGGAGCGCATCCTGGAAGCTTCCGCTTCCATCGGAAATGTGCTCACAGGCCTGGAGATCAATACCGCACTGGTGGCAGAGCGCGTCGTCCTCTTAAAGGAGTACCCGTTCATTGGCGTCATGGGCTATGCAGCCGGTGAGAACCCCTTCTCCTACCCGGAGCTGAAATACGAAAAGATCAGGACCTTCATCTCTGAGGCATCCAAGCTTGTGGATTTCATCATCCTGGACTGCAGCTCCAATATGCTGAACTTTTTTACGCCCACTGCCATCGAAGCGGCAGACCTTGTTGTGCGCATCATCACCCCCGACCTGCGGGGCCTTAACTACCTGCGCGCCCACAAACCGCTTCTGACGGATGAGAAATTCCATTACCGCGACCACCTGACGCTTGCCGGCCTTGCCCGCCCCTTCCATGCCATCGATGAGATGGACCACCTGATCGGCGGCTTTGACGGGCTGCTCCCCTATGCAAAGGAGATCGAGCGCTGCGGTACCAGCGGACAGATGTTCAAGACACTGGCCTACTGCAACCAGCGCTATATCAATTCCCTGAAGCTTGTGAAAGGGCGCCTGGAGGAACCGGAGCCGGAGGACGGGAATACCGGGGAACCTTATGAAACCGAAGAGGGAGAATTCCAGGAGCCTTATGAAGAGGAAGAGGAGGCTGAATGGGAAGAACCGGATGCAGGCAGGACATCCAAAAAATACAGGCAGGCGAAAACTGCCGGAAAGGAGCGAAGACGCCGTGGAATCTTTAAATGATATGTTTTTTACCGCCGCAAAGCAGGAAACCCTGTCTTACGACCAGATCCTGGATGATGTGCAGAAATACTGCACCTCCAGGCACGCGGACAAGCTGACCACAGAAGGCAACCAGGAAGAGGCAAGGAAGCTTTTGCGGGAATTCATCTGCCAGTATATCCTCAGCCGCTCCTACCATATGGAAGGCATGACCACAGAAGAGCTGTGCGACACCCTCTATGAGGATATGGCCGGGATCTCTTTTTTAAAGAAATGGATCTACCGCCCCGGCGTGGAGGAGGTCAATGTCAATGCCTATGATGATATTGAAGTGATCATGAGCGGCGGACGCTCCATGAAGATCCCGGACCGGTTCCAGTCCCCCCAGCACGCCATTGACGTGACCAGGCGGCTTCTCAATACCTGCGGCATGGTCATCGACGACACCATGCCCTCCGTCATCGGCTTCCTGGATAAAAATATCCGTATCTCTGTGGACAAGACGCCCATTGTGGATGCGGAAGTGGGCATCAATGCCTCCATCCGTATCGTCAACCAGCAGACGGTCTCCAGGGAGAAGCTCACCGCCTCCGGCTCTGCTACCGATGAGATGCTGGACCTTCTGACCTGCTGTATCCGGTACGGCGTGTCTGTCTGTATCGCAGGAAGCACCGGTTCCGGGAAGACCACGATCATGAGCTGGCTTCTGTCCATGGTTCCGGATAACCGCAGGCTCATCACCATTGAGGAGGGGAGCCGTGAATTTGACCTGATCAGGCGGGATGGGGAGGGGCATGCCTTAAACAGTGTGGTCCACCTGCTCACCAGGCCCCATGAGAACCCGTCCCTTGACATCGACCAGGACCTTCTTTTAGAGCGTGTCCTGCGCAAGCACCCGGATGTCATCGGCGTAGGTGAGATGCGTTCCGCAAAGGAAGCATTGTCCGTAGCGGAAAGCTCCCGTACCGGGCATACCGTGGTGACCACCATCCACTCCAACTCCTCGGAATCCACCTACCGCAGGATGATGACTCTGGCTAAACGGAAATACAACATGGCAGATGAGATCCTGATGCAGATCATGGTGGAAGCCTATCCCATCGTGGTATTCACGAAACAGCTGGAGGATGGGAGCCGGAAGATCATGCAGATCATCGAGGGGGAGGATTTCCGGGACGGGCAGCTCCTCTACCGCCCCCTTTACCAGTATGATGTGACGGATAACTGTACCGGGGCGGATGGGAATATCACTGTGGTAGGAAAGCACCGGAAGCTGGGCGGTATCTCAGATACCCTGAAGAGACGGATGCTGGATAACGGCATCCCTGCAGGGAAACTTGCCCCGTTCCTTACAAAACCCGCCGCCAGAAAAACCAGGAAAGGAGGTGCAGCACATGCAGTGGATACAGATCATCCTGTTCCTGCTGATTGTTAATGGGCTTTTTACCCTGTTTGCCGTCCGGTTCAATGACTTTTTCCATGTACTCTCCCAGTCGCAGAAAACCACGCTGCAGGACGACGTGGATGCGCTTCTGGGAAAACCCGCGAAAGGCTTCTTCAACCGTGAAACACTGGAGGTGGAGCAGCTTCTTGCGGCCACCGGGCGGCAGGGGCGGTTCACGCTTGTCAAAAGGGTATCCATCCTTTTGTTTGCCCTGGGAGCTGTGACTTCCCTGCTTTTGAATAACCCGTTTTTGATCCCGATCCTGGGCGCAGGGTTTGCTTTTGCTCCGGTATGGTATCTGCGCTCTACGGCAGCTGCCTATAAAAAGCACCTGAATGAGGAGCTGGAGACGGCCATATCCGTCATCACCACCTCCTACTTAAGAAGCGGAGACCTGTTAAAGGCAGTGCGTGAAAACATCCCTTACCTGAACCCTCCTGTAAAGTCCCATTTTGAGGCGTTCATTACAGAATCGGAGATGCTCAATGCCAATATGACCTCTACCATCAACACCCTGAAGATGAAGGTGCCCAACCGGATCTTCCATGAATGGTGCAATACCCTGATCCAGTGCCAGAGCGACCGGAGCATGAAAAATACACTGACCTTTACGGTACAGAAGTTCTCCGACATGCGGATCATCCAGTCAGAGCTGGAAGCCATCATCAATGAGCCGAAGAAAGAGGCCATCACCATGATGTTCCTGGTGGTGGGCAACATCCCGCTCTTATATGTACTCAACCGTTCCTGGTTCGAGACGCTGATGTTCTCCTTGCCCGGCAAGATCACCCTCGCCATCTGTGCTGCCATCGTCCTGTTTTCCTTTACGCGGATCATGCAGCTTTCAAAGCCTATTGAATACAAGGCATAGCCGTGGAGGGAATCCCAGCCGGAGCCGGTGGCGCACTACGCACCGGCATTCCGGGAACCAGACCGTAGTGCAGAAATGAGGTAATGATATGACCGGATTACTGATCCTCTCAGCCTGTGTATTGACCGGTATTGCTTTCTATCACCTGTCCTGCGCCTTCGTGGACGTGCCCACTGCCAGGACCTCGCGCATGATGATGTTAGCCAAAAAGCAGACCGGAACCGGCGAAGAGAACCTGTTTGATGTCTACCTGACAAAAGTGGCAGATAAATTTTCCTTCCTGCTGCGCCTGGACCCGATCCGGAGAAACAGGCTCCTTTCCACGCTGGCTATCGCAGGCATCCCACTGACACCGGAATGCTATACCCTGAAGGCATTCCTGACTGCCCTGCTCACCGGGCTTGCCGGGATCCCCTTTTTCCCGGTGATGCCCCTCGCCGGCTTTCTGGCCATCGGCCTTGCTGTTATGATGTGGTTTGCTTCCTATTATAAAGCATTTGACCTGGTAAAAAAGCGCAAAAAACTGATCGAAGCAGAACTGCCACGGTTTGCCGTCAGCATCCAGCAGGGGCTCGCCACAGACCGGGATGTCTTAAAGCTTTTAGTCTCCTACCGGCGCATTGCCGGCCCCCATCTCGGACAGGAGCTGGATACCACCGTGGCAGACATGAAGACCGGCAACTATGAAAATGCCCTGCTCCATTTCCAGAACCGGGTAGGGAGCACTATGCTGTCTGATATCGTCCGCGGGCTCATCGGCACCCTCCGGGGCGATGACCAGCAGATGTATTTTAAGATGCTGGTATTCGACATGCGCCAGATTGAGCAGAACAACCTGAAAAAAGAAGCGGGGAAACGTCCCAAGCAGATGCAGAAATATTCCATGATGATGCTCTTCTGCATCCTGCTGATCTATGTGGTAGTCCTGTCCGTGGAAGTCATCGGCTCCCTGGGCGCTTTCTTTTAAGCCCGTACCTGGCAGGAAGGAGGTGGTGCCTATGTAACTTTTTTTCCCTCTGCAGTTTCTGCTGCAGCCTACAGAGCAACCCGTAAACAGGCAACCAGAAGGAGATTCACATGAAAAAATTATTTCCCCTGCCCGCCCTTATTGTGGGGCTGGGCGCAACTGTAGCTTTTATTGTTTTCAAAAAGAAAAGGAGATCCAAAAAATATGCGTGTACTCAATAAGATAAAAATAAGTGCCCTGCGCACCATGAACCGTGCCCGGACTATCCTCGCGGATGATAAGGGCGATTTCTACATTTCTGATGGCGTCAAGATCATCATCGCCGTCGTGCTGGGCGCCCTTCTTTTAGCAGCCCTGACCAACATCTTCAACGGTACGGTCATCCCCCGCATCACGCGTGAGATCGAGGCGCTGTTCGGTTAGGGCGGCCGCAGTCCAGGAAGGAGGGAAACTGCATGGACACCACTTTAAGCGTCAGCTATGAAACCATCGCCCATTTTTTTGAGGCGACGGAAGGCAACTACCGCAATGCCATCTATATCTCCTGCAGCTGCAGTTACCGCAGGGAGTCCGGGTGCGGTGATTTTCTTTACATCCCCGGATATGACTGCAGGCCGGTCCTCCTGCCGCTTGCGGATGCCGAGAATTTCCTTGGCACCCGCATCGACCGGACGGACTGTGCAGCTACCATCAGCAGCGCCTGCTTCATCCGGCTCTACCATCAGTGGATCCTGTTGTCCACTCCCTCTTCCTCGGACTGCCCCATCCAGCAGCTGCTGCACCTGCTGAACCGCCCAGGAAATGGTAAATAATACCATTTTACCCGCAACTGACTTAAGATTCGATGCCGGACCCATGGGAAGTTTCCCTGTTTTTCCCTACAATATCCTTAAAGGAATACTTAAACCGTATGTAAACTTTACGTGTGTACGGGAAGGAGGGATGACAGCCATGAAACAGAAACCAAAACAGCCCCGGATCAGATGCCCCTACTGCGGCCGGGAGGCCGTGCTCAGGAGAGCCTCTTATGTACATAAGGAAAAAGCACTGGAGGAATACCTGTATGTATGCAGCGGATATCCCCAGTGCGATTCCTATGTGGGCGTCCATACAGGGACAAAAACACCCAGGGGCAGCCTGGCAGACCGGAACCTGCGCCGGAAACGCACGCAGGCACACCGGCTGTTTGATGCCATCTGGAAGAACGGCATCCTCTCCAGAAAGGATGCCTACCGCTGGATGCAGGATACCTTCTGCCTCTCCAGCGAGCAGGCGCACATCGGTCAGTTTTCAGACTACCGCTGTGACTGCCTGATGACAGAATGCCGGAAGGTGCTGAAGAACAACCATATCAAAATTGCCTGTTAGGACGCAGGCGCCGGGAAAGCGGGGTAATGCCATGGGAACCATGAGCAGAAAAGAAATCAAACTGGTGGAGGAACATCTCTATCTGGTGCGGAACATCGTACTGGGATGCATGACCTTAAATGAATCCATACAGGGGCTTGGGTATGACGACCTCTACCAGACCGGATGCGAGGCGCTCTGCCATGCCGCACAGAATTACCGGGAAGACGGCGGGGCAGCTTTTGCCACATTTGCCAATACCGCCATCCGCAATTACCTGTTCTCCCACTGCCGCAGGATCACGCGGATCCAGAAGCCTCTTAAGTATCTGGAAGAGCCTGTGGAAGACGGCTCCCGCCTTACCTATGCGGACTCCCTGCCGGACGAAGGATGGCACGCGATTTCGGATGCAGATACCTTCCTGCTCCTTGCGGATGCGGAGAACCGGTATTCCGGCGTCTGCCAGAAAGGGATAAAGGCCCTTCAGATGAAGTGCCTGGGGCATACAAGAAAAGAAATTGCCGCCTGTTACGGCGTCCAGCCAAACCATGTGTCGGCGTGGATATCAAGGGCAGCAAGCAGGCTGCGGGCAGAGAACTGCCTTTCCCTGCAGTAAGAAAAGGAGGAGACCATATGATTACACTTTATACCTCGATTGGAACCTACCGTCTGGAGAGGGACGGCCTCCCTGTCGTAGTGACAGGCAGCCGGGACTGCGGGCTGTGCCCCCACGAGCTCCTCCTCTGGTCCAGCCTGGCATTCCGCATCCTGACCTACGAAGAACTCCGGGCGGAATTTTACGAAAAGGAACGGGAACTGCACATACTGGGGGAGCTGGATTTTGACCACTATTTAAACCGCCTTATCATGCGCGGTCTTGTGGCTTCCGGCAGGGACTGCACCGGCATCGATGCCCTGTATGACCTGCTGGGCCATCTCTATATCCAGTCTGTTCCGGACGGAATCCTGGTAAGGACCGTCTCCTTTCTGAAGCTCTTCCTCTCCGGAAGGCTTCCCCTCAAGAAGGCGGCCCTGGTCTTCCACAAAGAGAGGCTGGAACCTATGGAACGGCAGGTAGCTGCACTGGTAAAGAACCAGATGCTCTCCACGGCAGAGCTGATCCTGTGCCTGGAAAAAGGAGTACGGCCATTAAAAGACGTCAACCAGCTCATTGACTGTATCTATGAAAAAGAGGAGGCTGACTGCGAATCCATCATCACGGACTGCCGGGTATGCGATTTCCGGTTCCCGGTGCTGGCTGCCATCTCCAATCTTTATTTCAAACAGAGGATCATGTTCCAGATTTTATAAGGAGGTATCCATGGAACCCATACCCAGACCATTATCACAGAAGCTTGCCCTGACGATCCTTGTCGGGGCAGGCTGCTTTCTTACCGGCCTTGTCTTCTGGTTTTCCCAAAAAGACACGGCTTTTTTTCTCCTGAGCAGTGTCATCTTCCTGTGTTCCTGCATCCGGGCGGCATCCCTCTTCCGGAAAATCAGGGGGAAATCCTATCTTGTACTGGAGGGCATCTGCACCGGTTACTGCCCGAAACTGTTCGTGAAATACCGCGAGATCTATCTGCTGGATGCGAAAGGTGTCCCCCATACTCTGTTCATCGGCAAAGATCATAAGATCCGGACAGGCTGTTCCTACCGCTTTTATTTCCTCTCCCCGCCAGATTCCCTCAAGGAGGACAGCCCCTGGCTGGAAAAGGCAATGCTGGCAGACAGCCTGCTTGGGATGGAGCTTCTGAAAAATGTACCCGTTTCCGGAACCGCATCCCCTTCCAATATGGACCTGTAAAATCTTTGTACCATCCTGTAAATCCATTAAAACAGATTAAACGGATTAAAAAGCAATAAAAAAGTTTAAATCGGTTAAAAATGTGGTATAATGGATAAAACGGATAAAGAGGTACGCATATGGAACTCAGAGCTGAAGATGTCTTCCGCCCCGGAGCATTCCCCGAATACACCTATATATCACGAAAATCTGCCGTTTCCGACCTGCCCTATGAATTCCGGCTGATGCAGGCCATCAAGGTATCCGGATTCCTGACTTCCCTGGTAGGTCCCTCCAAAATGGGAAAGACCATTTTGTGCGAAAAGGTCATCGGCTTTGAACATATCGTGGAAATTTCCGGAGCCGACTTTGATGAAGATACGGATTTCTGGAAGCTGGTTTCCGCCAAAGCAGGGCTTGCATACGAAGGCCAGTTTGCGTCCGAAAAGCAGATTCCCAGCACCAGCGATAAATACACCAAAAAGGAAACCTTTTCCCTCACCAAGGATAAGATTATAGAATATTACAGGGAGCAGAATCTGGTCCTGGTCATAGATGACTTCCACTATGCCCCGGAGGGAAAACGGATGCAGATTGCCCAGCAGCTCAAGGATGCCATCCGCAGGGGATTCAAAGCCATTGTGGTGTCCCTCCCCCATCGCGCGGACGAAGCAATCCGCCAGAACGCAGACCTTTCCGGGCGCTTAAGCCTCATCAATATGGAGCCGTGGGAAGTGGATGATTTAAAAGAGATCGCCAAACTGGGGTTTGGAAAACTGGGCATTTCCATTGAAGATTCCATCGCGGCACAGATTGCGGTAGAGAGCCTCTCTTCCCCACAGCTGATGCAGTATATTTGTCTGAACATCTGCACCATGCTGGAAATGTCTGGGGATGAAAACCATCAGATCCGGCAGGAAATTTTGGAGACCGCTTATCGCTATACTACCGCAAACTTTGAATATAGGGATGTAGTCTCCCTGATGCAGAAAGGGCCCAACACCCGCGGCAAGAGCCGGAACACCTTCCAGACCGCCGATGGGCAGGAGCATGACATTTATGAGCTGATCGTGAAATCCATTGCAGAAAATCCTCCCATTATGAAGCTGGAGTTTGAGGATGTAAAGGAACGGATCTACCGTCTGCTTACAGATGACTGCAAAAAACCTTCCCCGCAGATGATCCGTGAAAGCCTGGCAAAGCTGAAGGAGCTTCTGTATGGACGGGAAGATATCTTCAAGGTACTTGACTGGAAGGAAGGGAGTCTCTATATTTTGGACCCTCTGTTTCTGTTTTATCTGCGATGGGGAGGCGCTCACTGAATGTTGGCCGATATTACAAGCATGCGCAATGCAATCATTGAACTAAAGGCTGTCAAAAACAGCAATGATTTTGAATCCATCTTATATAGTCTGAGAGATTTTATCAAATCACTGGATATGGATCCCAAATGCCTAATGGAACTGGAGCAACGCGCTTACTATCCAATAAATGAATACTCTGATAAAGAAACCAGAAACAACCTGGATGCCGCAACAAAACGGGTTATCGAATATCTGGAAGAGATTATGTCCGGTTCTCCTGCAGACGACCAGCTACTCACCGTCCTTGATAACTATTATCTTTTTCTGGAAAGCCTTCTGGAACGGCCGCCTCACAAACGCGGTGGTATCCAGAAAGAACAGCTTTCAGCACTGAAAATCCAGAATGAATATGATGTCCAGCATCTGCTCTATGCTTATTTGAAACCCCTCTATCCACTGGCAAGGGCTGAAGTCAGCGAGGATACCGGTTACGGCACAGTGCGCACTGATATTTTCCTGGACTCTGAACATGTCATTGAGATAAAATGCACCAGAAACAGTATGAAGCTCAAAAAGCTGACGGAAGAAATCGAAGCGGATATGGTGCATTACAGTGCGGAGCACATTTACTTCTTTATCTATGATAAGGAAAAAATCATTGAGAATCCCCAGTTGTTCCGAAACACCTATGAGAACAAAGTGAAAGGAAAGCAGATACATATGGTGATCCATCAGCCTAAGATACTGTAAGGAGCATTTTGCAGAAACCAGACATCACAAACCATGTTCTGCAATATTATCCTCACTGCAAAAATCAATATATGGTATTTTACAAATTGACAAACTCTATATATTGTGTTATCATTGCTTTGTAATTGATTTTTGTGCTTCCCATACGGGATATGCGTACCGCATAGATGCACACGTTGTTTAAGATTGAAGGAAGTGTCAGAAGAGCCATGTGATAAAGTGGCAGACTTTTGGCACTTTTTTTAATACCAAAAAATTTAATCCAGAAAGGAGAAATGAATCATGTTTACAGCTATCTCATTAACAGGAAGGGTTACAGCAGACCTTGAACCACAGAACAGCCAGAACGGAACTCCTTATGTGCAGTTCTATGTGGCAGTCAACAAAGGCTATGGGGAGCATCAGCATCCCAATTTCTACCAGTGCGTCCTGTTCGGCAAAGCAGTCGAGCGTGCCATCAACGCAGGGGTACAGAAAGGAAGCCTGCTTTTCATTACCGGAGATCTGGACCTGGTGGAATACACCCGGAAATCAGACGGGCACAAAGGAACCATACCCAAGATCACGGTATATGAATGGAATTACATTCCCACCGGCAAGAAAACGGATGATGCCGGCACAGGAAATCCGGAATCCTCCGACTCTGAGAAGGGGTTCGTACCCATATCTGCAGAGGATTGCGGGGAAGACGGCCTGCCGTACAACTAAGCATCGGCACTGCGGCCAAAAGAGGGATTACAGTCAGGAAGAAATACGGCTGTAATCCCTCTTTTTTTGTTTACGGACAGTTAAAAAGAAAGGATCAGAAAAATGAAACGGACAATCTTCACCAAAAGCACTACCGCCCTTATCCTCACCCTGCTCGTGCTGGGCGCATTTTTTCCAAAGGAATTATCCCAGAAGCTCATGGCCGGAGCCATAATTCTCTGGCTTGCCATCCTCTGCGGACAGTTCCTTATCCGGCACTCTGGCAGAGGAATCAGAAGGATCTCCCTGCATAAAATACGGACATTTTTTTCCGGAAAATACAGGGCCGAAAAATGTACCGCTGAATCACCGGCCCCTGTTCCGGAACCAACGGATTTCCACATGGGCGAATGTTCCTATCTCTATTCAGAGCAGGAAGTAGAAATGATGCTCTGCCACATTTCCTTACGCATTACAGATAAGCTGAAATCCGCTTATCCCCAGGCAGTCTGGCAGTGGAAGCAGAAACCTTCCCTGAAGGATATCCTGGCAGGGGCCACCCTGCGCATTGCGGTGGATGACATGGAGAAATACAACCATGCAGACATCTGCTTTGACCGTTTCGGGCGCATCCATGTGCAGCCCCTGGTCGTCGGGAGTTTTCAACCTTCCGCGCAGGACACTCCTCCGGAACCGGAGAATGAAGAGCCTAAAGTGCCTTCCGTCGTAGATGTCAGCGTCTGGTATGAGCTGGTGGGACAGAAAGTGCTGGAGTCGCTGATCACGGAGCTGAATGCAGGCGGCCACACCAGGCTTACCATCAAAGAGAACGGGGATGTGGTCATCCGGCAGAATAAAAAGGAACTGCTGAAAGCCACCCTGGAGAATTTCCCCGGCAGAAACTACTGGGAGGAGCTTATCTCCACCCTGGAGGAAAATGAACTGAAGGCCCGGATCGCAGGCGACGCCCTGCAGGTCTCATGGGTATAAAGCAAACAAACAGAAAGAAAGGAAGATGAAATCATGGCAAAAATACCTCTTTTTGCGAACTGGACCTGGAAGCTTGGGATCCCTGAGCCTTTCGATGGTCTCGCATCCAATGTCAGCACCACCTATTATTCCACCTACTGCACTGTTGCGACCAAAAAATCCACTTTGCACGGTCCTCTCCTTTCCGCCATCCTGGCCTATATGGAGATGGATACCACCCTGACGCCGGGAAGCACTTCCGAGAGCGCCATCGGCACCCAGGGGGAGAAAACGGTAGTGGAATACCAGAGCCGCACAAAGGAGATCCATGTAGTGGTCTTCAACAAAAAGAACGGGAAATTCCAGGCCGGACGCTATGAGGACGTGACCGGATCCCCCAGGCTCTACTCCCTGAAAGACGGGAGCAACACCGGCACCGCACTGTTCTTTGCGCTGATGCCGGAAGCAATGACCGATGACGAGTTCCGGGAAAATTATGACCTGCTGGGAAAATGTATGAATGACGGCTTTTCCGATATGGACGAAGCGGCAAAAGCGGCGTTCATCCTGTGCGACAACCTTTACCGCAGGATTGAGGGCGCCTCCACCTTAAGTTCCGGAGGGATTGCCCTGAACATACCAAATACCGGGAACCTCTCACAGCTTACCACGGTGAACCTGAACCGGAATGCCTATTCCCCAAGCAGTGTGCTCTTCGGCACATTCCGCATTCTCACGGGCCGGGCAGCATCCCCAGCGGCCGCTGCTGTCAGCAGGGACGATTTCGTAAACAAATTCCCACTCTCACAAAGAACCCTTACCCCCAAAGAAGAACTGATGGTTCCCAGGATTGAAGACTGGTATGTCATCCCTCCTGAAGTGACCATAATCTGCCGCCATGCGCAGATGACTACAAATGGGTGCCAGCCCATGCGCAATTTCATGATGCGCGGACCTGCGGGGACAGGGAAGACGGAAGGCGCCAAAGCAATCGCAGCCGGGCTCGGCCTGCCTTATCTGTACTATACCTGCTCTGCCAATACGGAGATCTACGACTTCCTGGGGCAGATGCTTCCGGATACAGACGGGAAGACGCCTTTTGACAAAGAATATCCCACGCTGGAAGACATCCAGATGGATCCGCCGTCGGCTTATAGGAAGCTGACCGGCACCTATGATGAAACCGTTACGGATGCTGCCGTCTATGACAAGCTTTTAGAGGTCATGGAGCAGGATGCAAAGGCAATGGCTTCGGAAAACACCTCCGGACAGCGTTTCCGGTATGTGGAGACGCCTCTCATCACAGCCATCCGGAACGGATATGTAATCGAAATACAGGAACCCACCGTGATCGCCAATCCGGGTGTACTGGTAGGCTTAAATGCCCTTTTAGACCGCTGTGCCAGCATCACGCTGACAACCGGCGAAGTCATAAAGCGCCATCCGGACACCGTTGTGGTCGTCACTACCAACAATAATTACGCGGGCTGCCGTGACATGAACCAGTCCGTCATCTCCAGAATGAACCTTATCATGGATATGGAAGAGCCGAATGTGGACACGCTTACCGAGCGCACCATGAAGGTGACCGGATGTACGGACAAAGCCGTCGTCTCCAACATGGCTTCCTCCATCCAGGAAATCAGTGAACGGTGCCGGGAGACCATGATCAATGACGGAAGCTGCGGCGTCCGGGAGCTGATCAGCTGGGTACAGTCCTATATGGTCTGCGGGAATGCGCTGGAAGCTGCAAAGTACACCGTGCTTTCCTCCGTATCCAGTGATCCGGAGAACCGTGCCGACATCCTCTCCTCCTGCCTTGAGCAGAAATTTGCGGCTTAGGAGGACAGCCTATGGCATTTGTAAAGGAAGAACAGCTAAGGCAGAACCTGGCAAGGAACCTACGGCACCTGCGCATCAGCAGAAAGCCGTACCTTTCCCAGCAGATGCTTGCGAAAAAACTGGAGGTTACCCAGAAGAGCATATCCAGGTATGAAACCGGAAAGTGCCTGCCGCCACCCTGTGTGATGGTGGCGATGGCAGAATGTTTCGGTACCACCACGGATGCGCTCCTTGGAGACAGGCTTCCGAGAAAGAAAGGAAGGGATACAGACAAATGAGAACCTCACATGTTGCGATCAAAAGAATGGTCGCAGACGAAAAAAACAGGCTTACCGACGAACAGCTCTTCGGTTCCCCGCAGTTTGCCGCCTACCTGACGGACATTGCGGAAGGCGCCACAAAGCGTTACCGCCGGAGCAGCAAAGTAAGCACCTACTGGGATACTTCAGAATCAGCGGAGATCGCCCATACGGACAACCGTATCATCCGGCTGAATGCAGGCAATTTTCTGACCGGAAGCTTCCCTACAAAGAGCCTGAAAACAGACAGCCTGATCGGGATCGTCGCCCATGAATGCGGCCATATCCTGTATTCGGATTTTACCATGCTTGCTACTTACCAGCAGGCACTGTCCGCAGGCCGGTTTTACCCTGCCACACCAGAGGAATTAACCGCCAGGCAGGAAAAAAGCCTGCAGGAGATCCTGGAATCCGTGGAGGATAAAGATGCTGCGGTCATTACCGCTATCTCCCATATCTCCCACGCCTTGGTGAACCTGATGGAGGATGTCTACATCGAGGGACGGATGTGCGATACATTTCCCGGAACCATGAAGACCGGCATCCTTTTAAATAACCTGCGCTATGCGGAAGAAATGGAAACCGTGACAGCAGAGATTGACAGGCAGCACCATGAAGTGTTCATCCTCATCAACCTGCTGATCCAGTATGCAAAGACCGGGGACATCAACAACCTCGGCGGCTATAAAGGCCCCTATCTGGATGTGGTGTACGAATGCATCCCCTATGTGGATGATGCGGCATACGATGACGATGCAAAAGCGCGGTTCGATTCCGCCAACAAAATGCTGCTCCTTCTGTGGCCCTATATGAAAAGCTTTATCGAAAAGGTACGGGAGGACATCAAAAACGGCACCTCAAATGCCGCGGATGACATGAAAAACCAGCTCTCTGGAGCAAGCCCCCTTCCGGCCCGCAGCGGGAAACCTGCGCCGGGCGCCGGGAAGTACAAACATGAACCTGGTGACGATGACGAGGAGCGTGAGCACCTCCAGCAGGCCCTGGATTATGAGACCGGGCGGATCATGCTGGAAAAGACCGATGAGATCGGGGAGGATGGGGACGGCGGGACATCCCGCGTTACAGATTATGCAGGCGCGGGCTATGTTTCCCAGGCGGCCTCTGACATGCAGCGGATTATGACACAGCTTGCAGAGGAAAATGCCTATGCCCGTTATGAAGAGGAGCTCAGTGAAGAGCTGCAGGCGGAAGCGGATCAGATCCGGTACGGCAACGCCCACCGTGGCTGCCATGTGAACATCAACCGGATGTCTTATGTGGACAATTCCTATATGGAAGCCTACCAGAAGGTCGCCCCTCCCCTCCTGCTCATCTCCAAACGCCTCCAGAAGCAGATCTCCCAGATACTTAAAGATTACAAGGAAGGTGGAAAGCTGGACAACCTGCCCATGGGAAAGCGGATCAATATGCGCAATGCAGTACGAAATGACGGCAGGCTGTTTTACAAGCTGAAGCTGCCAAATGACCGGATCGATATCGCTGTCGCCATCCTGAACGATGAAAGCGGCTCCATGTGCAGCCGAGACCGGATCACTTACGCGCGCTCAGCCTCCATCATACTCCATGATTTCTGCAAGGGACTGGATATCCCTGTGGCCATCTACGGCCATACAGAAGAGGATGATGTGGAACTGTATGCCTACGCGGAATTTGACTCCATCGACAACAAGGACCACTACCGCCTGATGGACATGGGCGCCCGGTGCGGAAACCGTGACGGTGCTGCCCTGCGCTATGTGGCAGAACGCCTGATGACAAGGCCGGAAGCCATAAAGCTG
Source organism: Lachnospiraceae bacterium (assembly GCA_910574965.1). Taxonomy (GTDB): domain Bacteria; phylum Bacillota; class Clostridia; order Lachnospirales; family Lachnospiraceae; genus Hominiventricola. The sequence continues at coordinate 50,144 of CAJTDB010000021.1, forward strand.
CTGATCATCATCTCAGACGGACAGCCTGCCGCAGACAATTACTACGGTACGGCGGCAGAGGCAGACCTGCGCGGGATCAAAAAGGAATATGCCTCCAAAGGCATCAAAATATTTGCCGCCGCCATCGGTGACGACAAGGAAAACATCCAGCGGATCTATCAGGACGGTTTTCTGGACATCACCCGTCTGGAACGGCTCCCCGTAAACCTGGGGAAGCTCGTCATCCAGCAGATCAAAAATAATATCGCTGCATGACAGCGGAAGAAAGAAGGGAAAAATTTATGAATCATGAAGATTACATCTCCAACCAGATCGCAGTCTACAAAAACAGCAAGACACTCATTGAACTGCGGGACAAGCTGAAGGTCGCATCCCTGGAGTGCTATGCGCACATCCATGCGGACCGGGAAGAAACGGAGGATGGTTTCCGGAAACACTCCCTGATTGGGATCCTGATGAAGGATTATTCCAGGGGAACCGGCGACAAGGCCGTGACCGTGACCGCCAATATTTCCCCGGAAGAGGCAAAATTCATTTTAAGCCGGTTAAGCGCCGGCTTCCAGGAATATACCTTCCAACAGGAAAAGATCTTCGGCACGAAGGATGCCAAAGGCTATGCACAGGTATCCAAGCTCCGGATCATCCGGGCTACAAAAGACAGTAAAGGGGCAGCCCGGAAGCTCCCCTGGTATATTGAAGTGGAGAACGGAAAGGGAATCCCCCAGAAAAATGCCAACGGCGGGACTTTTATGAAGTCCAACTCCTTTGTCAGCGAAGGGAAGGTATTTGCAAACTTAAGTGACCTTGACCTGTACAGGCTCTTAAGCCGCACCGCCTCCTATATCGATGCCTGGGAAAAAGCCATTGGGCCGTCGCTCATCACCAAAGCCAAAAATGCCATATCTGCACGCCAAGCGAACCAGGCCGGCGATGCAGCATAAATGCCATCATGAACTGTTTAAGAAGGGAGCGCCTTATGGACGTTTCCCTTCTTTTACTTTAAGGGCCGTCCATATGGCAGGAAAGGAGAGACCATGAAACCAAAAAGAAGCGGGATCATCCGCAGATTTGACATGCTCGGCCGCATCGTGGTGCCAAAGGAAATCCGCCAGGCACTCCGCCTGAAGGAAGGCGATCCCATGGAGATCGGCATCCGCGGCGAGAGCATTGTCATGGAACGATACCAGCCGCTTTTGTACCTTGAGGATACCTGTGAAAAGTATCTCCAGGCACTTGCTGGAAACTGCAGCGTCGCCTGTGCCATCCTGGGCACAGAGCATGTGCTTGCATCCAGGGGCATCACCCTCCCGGAAGAGCCGTATCTGGCAAAAAAGGTACGAGTACTGATCGAGCAGCAGAAAACCTACTTATATGACGATACGGATCCCCTCTATCTGTTTGAGGAATCCAGATACCGCATCCATGCCCTCTACCCTGTGGGCACAGAAGAACAGCCGTCCGGGGCAGTCATCCTTCTGCATTACCGGAACGCTTCCCCGGAGGAACTGGCCTGCGCCAGGCAGACCGCTGATACGCTGACTGTCCTTTTAAAGGAGGAATGAACATGAATAAGACACACAAACTGACTGTTTTACAGCAGCAATATGCAGAGGAGCACATAGGCACTGTCTATGCGTTTCTCCACCATAAAAGGCTCCCTGTGGATGAATATTATGACATTGTGATATTCGGCTATTTATCCGCAGTGCAGGATTTTGATGAAAATCCGGAATTGTCCCGCTACAGCTTTACCACCATTGCCTGGAGACGGATGAACAGCTGCCTGTGCGACCATTACACTTATGAGAACCGTAAGAAACGCCGTGCAGCCACCATCAGCATCCATTCCGGCGCAGAGTACGGCCTGACACTGGACGAAATACTGCCGGAGCGCAGAAAAGGGATCCAGGAGCAGTCCGCTGACCGGATGTTCCTGCTTGAGGTCCTCTCCTGCCTGACAGAAACGGAAAAGCAGATGGTGCTCTTAAAAGCGGACGGCTTTACTTTCCGTGAGATTGGGGAGCAGTTCTCCCTGTCCACAAAAGGAATCTGCAGCCGTTTCCGCCGCATGCGAGGCCGCCTTGCCATGACAATCGGAACAAACACCTGTTACATCACAAATATGGAGGAATAAAAGATGACCTACGAAATGTTTAAAAAGGAACTGAAAACATCCCTGGAGGAAAAGCTTGGCAGTGATGCCTGCATTTCTTTTGAGCAGAAACTGATGTTTGGGAAAATGACAGATACCATATGCATCAGGGCAGGAAAAAATGATCCGAATTATTCTGCAAATATGGATGCCCTTTATCATCTGGCATCTGTTGGCGGTCTGGATACGGAGCAGGCAACCAATATGATACTGGAGATCCTTGCTTCCATTCCGGCAAACCGCATATCCCTGGATACCGGAAATATCATCTATCAGCTTATGAACCGATCTCAGATAGAGGCCCAGCTTGACCGGATTCCCCATATCCCGTTCTACGATATGGAGATTACCTTTGCCTGTGTGGTGGAGGATACAGAAAAAATCAGAAAGAGCATGTTGATCGACAATAAAATGATGGCGCAGAACCATCTTTCCCTTCAGCAGCTTTTCGACCTGGCACACCAGAATACTTTCCGGATGTTTCCCAGCAGAGCAGAGCTCCTTCAGAATTATTATCAGAAGATGCTGCTTCAGGATCCGGATGCAACAAAAGCAGATTTTATGAGAGCGGCCGTCCTGTGCATAGCCTGGAATGAGCTGCCTCCTGTATACCGGTTCTCTGCCGGCAATTATCGTTTTGGAGGCGTTGCCATTTTGGACAACCAGTTTTTAAATTCGCTGGCCCAGAAAGAAAATCACGATCTGCTTCTCCTCCCATGCACAGAACAGGAATTTGTTGTCACTCCATGGGTAAAAAATCTGGACATGGACGGTACCAGGGAGATGACAAAGGACGCGCTGCAGAATGGAGAAGGAGAAATCCTTACACGCCATATCTTCTGCTACCGGAAAGATACAGGCAGGCTTGAAACAGTGGACTAAGGGAACCTAGGATATAACCTTTGTTATCTCCAAATACAAACAAACGAAAGGAGACTTTTATGCTTTCTATTTTAAAAAAACAGACACCTGACAAATATACCTCTAAGAAACAGATCTGCATTACGGGCATCCTGGCCGGCATCCTTCGTCCGGGAACTTCCGCCCTTTATCTGTACCGGGGAGAACTGATCCGCACTTCCACCGTGCAGGCCATTCTGGAAGCTGCTCCGGATTATGTGCGGTTTGAAACCTTAAATACCATCTATACCATCGCATTTGACACACTGCCTGACCAGGCGGTAAAGTCAGCTGCCTGATACCATGACACCAGGGACTGTCTGCACTGCAGCAGTCCCTTTTCTGAAAAGAAAGGCGTTGCTATGACAGAAGCAAAACAGAAAGAAGCAGATCAACTCCACATGGAACTGGAGCGTCTGGTACTCAAGTTAAAGCATAACCGGGAAAAGGTTCCGCTGGATGTCTTAAAGACCAAATATGCGGCAGGATACACGGCGCTCAGTCAGAAAATCTGCAGAGCTGCTTCCGATTATGCCAAAATGGTCACCATTGACGGAATCCGGATCTGTCCGGAGTTTGCAGACGAAGGCATTACCCTGATCAACGATACCATTGCCGGATCCTGCATCTTAAAGGAGCTTTCCAGATCCCTGTTCCGGCAGATGGATATCGTCCTGTATGATTCCCTTCTGTCAGAATTCCGGGAGAAACTTTTTAAGGAACTACAGACATTTTATGAGAAATACACGGTACTGCAGGCAGACTTTGACCATCCGGAAGAACCTCCCCGGAAAGTCTGCCTTGCCAATAACTGCACCTGGAAAAATGACCGGTGGATTCCTCTGGAAACGCTCCAGGAGGAACCAGCACAAAAAGCCGTCTGACGGCAGAAAAGAAAAGGAGAACAGAATATGGATATAAAAAGAATATTACACAGACAATCACACACCTTCACACTTACGGAAACAGAGCTGGAGCAGGCTTATCGGATCATGGAAAAACGCTATCTGGAAGAGGATTTTGTCAATACCATGTCCAACTCGCTCCATGAGCCGGATTCACGCTTCCACAGCGGGCATCTGGATGAATTCCCGGAGCTTCTGAACTGGCTGTGCAGCTGTTTTCACCATTTTTTTGATGCAAACATGAGCCACAATGACATCCTGCAGCTTACCCTCAATCATTTAAACCACAGTTCGCTGGAACCGCAGTTCTTTCTGGATCTGTCCAGAGCTGTTCCGGCAGACTGTGCGGGAGCAGAAAAGGAATTGTCCGACTGTGAGCAGAACTGCAGCGTGTACCACTACTGCAATCATTCTGCTGAGGCAAGGGACAGAAGTGCCCGGTGGGAAATGCTGGCCTCCCTCATCTCCATGCACAAAAACGGCAGCTGCATCTGCGGCAAAAAAATCGGCGCAGGAGAATGCCCTGCGTCAAAATACTTAAAGGGCGCATGGGACATCAGTGAATTTTTCCACCTGGAAAAGCGGAAGGAGGCAGTATAAAATGGCTCTTTATAAAAAGCTGGATCTCTGGTCCATCTTTGATGGATTAGACAAAATGACGGACTACTGCTTCAACGGGAATGAAAAGGAAAGTCCTTACTGGGATTATTACTATGACCAGATCAATGAATTATGCAATATGGCAGCTGACCTATATGTGGAGCTGCAGGACATAAAAAACCGGCTCTGGTATCAGATGCCCGCCAAAAAGATTGCCTTCTGTGAGGAAGATGACTGTAGCCAGACGGCTATTGCATGGTTCAATACAGCTGCGGCAATGTTAGCCGATACTGACATGACGGAGCTTCTGGAGCATGAGAACATCTACTGTGCAGACGAATGGGCGGAAAAGCAGAAACGGATTGCGGCTCTGAACAGGCTGACCAAACAACAGCAGATGTTCCTTTATACGGAAGTCATCGGGTTTATCACCCGGTATCTGGAACTGACTGCGGCGTTTGACACCATTGAGGCTGTCATCAGCGAGCTGGATTACCACCAGTCTGCTATGAATGGAAAGAATGGCGTCACACTCCCACAGTCAGCATATGTCTAAAGCTGCATATAGGAATACAATTCTCACAAATACACAAAAAGGAGGGCTTTTATGTATATCACTGCATCAACCTACGGGGGCATCGACTGGCATGACTCCCGCACCATATACGAACAGTTAAGAAACAACGGCTCTTTCAATATTGGAAAAGAAGTGGTTCCGGAAGTCATTGCTGATGACATCGCCAGGGATTTCCCCTATGTAGAGAACATCCGGAAAAAGATCCTGCAGGCTCTCTCCGAAAAAACTGCTTCCGGTTTGCGATCAAAACGGAGGAGACGGACAGCGAAGGGAAAATAACCTATAAGAACTGCGAATCCTGCGAAATGAACGGACAGATATATCTGGAGCAGGAAGCTGTCTTTGATGGCAGCAAACTGACGTTTAGCCGGGATTACGCTTTCGGACAGGTTTCTTACATTACATCCTATTATATTGAGGATATTCCGGACGACCAACTCGGCTATATCGTAACAGAAGATTTTCTCGCTCCAGTCAAAGGTGTCCCCCTGGTACAAAGACTGTATCATGACATCTTTGCTAACCTGGATGCCGCACAGAACTATGCCGAAAGCCTCAAGCTACATGAGCTCCAATACCCGGAATCTATTGTAACTTTTCTCGTATGCAACAGGCAGAAAACGTCCTTGCAACCGTGGTATCAGAGAGAAATGGAAGCTATAAGGCTAATGGAGAAAACAGGACAGACATATCTGGACAAGAGTTTTTGCATTTTTACCAAGAACCACATAGAGAGCCTGAAAAAATTACCCGCAAGGGAAAATGTGGCTTGTTAGAAACAACCGGGAGATGCAGTATATACTGTGTCTCCCTTTTTTCATCTGTATCATTTTTCAAACAGGTTACTGGCCGCAAGCGTCCGCATCTGCCCTATCACATCAGCATAAGATACCGCATCTTTCGCAAAATAATCTGTAATAGCCTGATAATCCTCCCTGTAAAAAGAATTATCACAAAATTCAAAAATAACTGCCGATACATCAACTGTCTCATCCGCTGACGGACATATCTGCATCTTTGAACGATGTTCCCTCACTTCTTGTATCAGCGCAGCAAATCTATCATTAAATTCTATCAGAGGAGTCAGCTTGTAAATATCATACAGATGGCGGGAATAGCGTTTTGACTTTCCCTGAAGATAATAGTCACACAGGGCAAAAACTTTATCTATATAGGTCCGTTCCAAAGTCTGAAGGTTCATGGAGAACCTGCCAAGAGAAAACCGCTCCACCAAATCCACCCTCCCCCTGCCCTCCAGATAATCTCCGATATAATTACGGATTTCAACAGTCTGTGTGGGAAAAGAGTAAGAACCCAAGGCAGTCTCCAGCTTTACATACTGTGGCAGCCTGTCATCTTGAAGGCCAAAGACGGATTCATAAGAAAACAGATAGGCATTATAATCCCTGTCGCTCTGGGTTTCTTCCCAGTTGGCAATCGGCATGCCCAGTTCCTCACTGATCCCCTTCAAAACAACATTTTTCAATTTCTTTCTCCGGCTCTCCCCGATATGTTCCTTAAATGTAATATCTATATCTTCAGAAAAACGGTCTATCACGTGGAAACCTTTTGACAGGGATGTTCCTCCCTTGAACACACACTCAGCCAACTGTTCTGAAAGCAGTTTCAGGATCAGTGTCACATAATAATCTTTTTCCACTACGGCCGGTGTCCTCCCACTGCTGTCAGCAGCCTGCTCAACCATATCCTTAAATGTTTCCCTATCCCTGTGCAGATACATACTCTACCCCCGTCTCATAAATCGCCTTGTATATTTTCAGCGGATAACTTGCAAGAAACCTGTCCACTGCTGATTTTGTAAGGGCGTGTTCTCTGGCATAACCGGTAAGAATCCGTCCGCAGACCTCCGGTTCCTCCTCTGCGCACTTCTCCAGATCCTTCAGGCAGTCCAGAAACTGCAGGACAGCCACATTTTCATCCGTAACCTCCACAACAGGGCGTCTCAGGATGTACTTCCGGTTTTTTATGGTTAGTTCCCGGATCTGCGCCGGTGCAAAATTACTGGTGATTTCCTCCGTAAGCGGCACCTGGGTGGACAGCCCCATACGGTTTGCCAGGGTATATCCCGAATAGTACCCTACTCTTTTCCCCCTGCGTCTCACATATTTATGAAGCGCCACCGTATCCGCCGTCAGTGCCATCCTTTCCCCAAAAATATCTGTTTTGGGGAAATAATAGATTCCTGCCTCAAACCTGCACAGGATACCGTCATCCGTAAGCCGCTTTAAGTGATACCGGAGGTTTTCTTCCGATAGTCCGGGAATGGAAATATCCCCGGAAAAGATTGGTTCCCCCAGTTCGTAATTCCCTTTCAGATATTCATACAGCATGACGTCCACCCACTTTCGATTTGTAAATTAAACATTTACTTATCGTTAGTATATCCAAAAATGAAAATTTAGTCAACAGAAAGAAGCGAGAGATTTTGCATTTATTTTTTTCCTGTTACATATTCTGCGCATAATTCTACTGTAATAATATATGGGTAAAAAAATTTCTAAAGTTTCTTCTTTATACTAAATATAGTATTTTCTATTTGATTTTCTCTATATATTGTGGTATTATAAATTTGTTATTGAATTTGTGCGATTCCCAAACGGAAGGACACACGCTGTTTAAGTTTGTACGAAGTCAGAAAGTATAAAGTGCAGGTCACTTTACGCCTTCTGGCTTTTTTATGTCTGGAAATGTAATGATACAGGCTTCATACAGTATATCTGTACGCAGGCAGGAATGACTACGGCAATCAAGCCGTTTCATATCCTGCCTTTTTCCATTTCTGAAAGGAGGGCAGCACAGGCAGTCCACAGATTCACTGACAATAAAAAAGAAGAAAAGAGGTAAAATGAATGTCACAAACAACAGAACGTATGCATGAACTGGTAGACAGGCTCAACCGCTACCGCCAGGAATACTTCAACGAAAATGCCCCCAGTGTATCCGATGCCGTCTACGACCATCTCTATGACGAACTGGCACGCCTGGAGGCGGAAACCGGGATCATTTTAAGCAGCTCCCCCACCCAGACGGTAGGATACCAGGTAGTCGGCAGCCTGCCCACTGTAAAGCATGACATCCCGCTGCTTTCCCTTGACAAGACAAAATCCCTCCGCGAGGTGATTTCCTTCCTGAAGGGAAAGGCAGCGCTCCTGATGTTAAAGCTGGACGGACTTACTATTAAGCTGGTCTATGAGGGAGGAAAACTGACAGAGGCGTCCACCAGAGGAGACGGCGATGTGGGCGAGGTTATCACACACAACGTCGCTGCCTTCTGCAACGTGCCCATGACCATTCCCTATCAGAAACATCTTGAAGTCTCAGGAGAAGGATTTATCCACAAAAGTACCTTTGAGCGTCTGAAGAACACGCTGGTCGGCAGTGACGGCAGGCCTTATCGGAATGCCCGCAACCTTGCTTCCGGTTCCATCCGCAGCCTGGATGCGGCGGTCTGCAAAGAACGGGAGATCAGCTTTTTTGCCTTTCATGTCCTGAAAGGACTGGACGAATTTCCCGGTCTGAAGAACAGCCGCGATGGAAAGCTCCTTTGCCTTATGGAATATGGTTTTGGCATCTGTCCTTTCCAGACTCTGGACGGAAACATCTCAGAGGAATTTCTTCAAGGACAAATCGAATCCATGCAGGCGCTTGCAGACCTTTCCGACATTCCCATCGACGGCATGGTCATCCGTTTTGAGGACCTTGCTTACTCGGAAAGCCTGGGCAGGACCGGTCATCATTACCATGACGGCATTGCTTTTAAATTTGAGGATGATGTATATGAGACCATCTTCCGCTCTATCGAATGGCAGACAGGGCGCAGTGGTGAAATTGCACCGGTCGCAGTATTTGACACCGTGGAAATCGACGGCTGTGAGGTATCAAGGGCAAGCCTTCATAATCTGACTTTTATCAAAAACCTGGAACTGTATCCCGGATGCCGTATCCTGGTCTCCAAGCGCAACATGATCATCCCCCATGTGGAGGAAAATCTGGACCGCGGGAACTATCAGGATATGATACCGCAGACCTGTCCCTGCTGTGGGCAGCCTGCACGTACCTATTCCAGAGCCAGTGACAGGGGGCGTATCGTGGAAACACTGCACTGTGACAATCCGGAATGTGGAAGCCGCATCCTTCAGCGCTTCGTCCACTTCGCAGAAAAGAAAGCTATGAACATCAAAGGACTTTCCGAAGCAACACTGGACCAGCTCATCCGGCTCGGTGCATTAAAAAGCTACCAGGATCTGTACCACCTTGACCGTTACCGGAAGGAGATCATTGCACTGGAGGGCTTTGGGGAAAAATCCTACGAAAACCTGATTGCTTCCATCAATGAAAGTCGCAACACAACCTTTGTACGCTTCCTTGTGGCAATGGATATTCCTCTGATCGGCAGGACTGCCAGCAGGATACTGGACAGGCATTTCCACAGCAGCCTGCGGGAGCTGAGGCTGGCTGCACTGGACCGCTTTGACTTTACCTGCCTGGAAGGGATTGGGGACATTATGAGCAGCAACCTCCACAAATGGTTCCGTAACCCGAATAATCTCCTGTTATGGGGCAGCTTACAGAACGAATTACACTTTGAAAATGGTTTGGATGCACAGACATCCGGAGAGGAGAACAATATGAACGAAACAACGAACAACACATTTGCAGGATGCACCATCGTAGCGACCGGAAAACTTGAGAACTTCACCCGCGACGGGATCAACGCCAAAATTATCAGCCTCGGCGCCACGCCCGGCAGCTCCGTTACCAAAAAGACGGATTACCTGATCTGCGGAGAAAAGGCAGGCAGCAAGCTGGCAAAGGCAGAGCAGCTCGGCGTTAAAATCCTGACTGAGCAGGAATTTTGGGAAATGCTGTCGGCATAAGTTTTCTTATCGTCATAAATCTTGAAAAAGCTGTCTGAAATATGGCAGCTTTTTTCAAGTATTTGGAAGTCACAGGGTACTTGTTCTATATACGGATTCGGTTCGCAATCCGTAAACCAATTACAAATCGCAACTGACAAAACGGCAGAATCATGCTATAATTTGAGAAAGAGAGGTATGCTATTTATGGCAAACAAAACGAACACGATTCAGGAACTGAACCTGGCAGATAATTTTTTATTTGGGAAAGTAATGAGCGACACGGAAATATGCCGCATAGTACTGGAAAAAATATTAAATATCCCCATTAAAAAGGTAGAGTTCCCTGTTACCCGGAAAACTACTGACATTGCACATGACGGCGTGGGCGTCCGCTTAGATGCCTGCATCAGTGATGAGCAGGATACCATATACTCTGTGGAGATACTGTGCTGTGGAGATGAGGAGCTTCTCAGAAAAACAAGATATTTTCAATGCAATATTGACTCAAGCATAATCTTCCCTGGAGAAGAAAGCACAAAACTGAAGAAATCGTACATCATCTTTATCTGCACCTTTGATCCATTTTCCGACGGGCGGCACCTCTACACCTTTGAAAACCGGTGTCTGGAAAATTTGTCTCTGACGCTCGGTGATGAAACCGCTGAAATATTCCTCAGCACCAAGAGTAAAAAGGATGATGTGGATGATGAAATGAAGGATTTTCTGGCTTATATCGAAAACAGCACTGACACCTGTGTGCAGCAGACCTCCAGCCCGTTAGTCAAGGCAATTCATAAAAGAGTAACTGAAATTAAACTGGACAAGGATATGGAACTCCAGTATATGACTTTATTACAGAGGTAAGAGGGAATATAATGTCAGAAGGAATCGTTTATCAGAATAAGGATATTTTATTTAAGATCCTCGGCCAGACTTATAAAGAAAAAAGTTTTGCGGCATATGGCATTGACCTGCCGCCGATCAGGGAACTGCTTCCCACAGACCTGCCGAAGATTGCTGCAAATGAAAAAAGCATTGACAACCTGTTTCTGCTGGAAGACGGAACTTATGCGATTGTAGATTATGAATCGGTATACAAAAAGGCGAATAAGATAAAATATCTGAATTATATCGCACGGGTAATGGAAAAATACTTTAAGGAAGATGAAACATTCAACCTGCGCCTGATCGTTATCTACACCAGCGACGTACAAAGCGCGGAGCCAACGCTTGAAACTGACTGTTTTACCCTGCGTACCGAGCAGGCTTTCCTGTCTCATATAGACGGCGAGGCAGCCTTTCATGAAATTCAGGGCAAACTCCAGTCCGGCATCCCTTTGGCAAATGATGACCTGATGCGGTTGGTGATCCTACCGCTTACGGTTCCCGGTACGGAAGGGAAACAGAGTATGCTGGAGAGAATCGTTGACCTGGCTGAACAGATACCGGACGAAGGGCAGCGGATTTTTACCCTGTCCGGCGTGATAGTTGCAAGTGACAAATTTATAAACAGGAATTACATGGATCAAATAAGGAGGCGCATCAACATGACACAGTTAGGACAGCTTTATGAGAAGGAAAAAATTGAATATGGTAATCAGAAAGCAAGGGAAAAAGTCATAGAAATGGCTAAATCCTTGATGGATGAAGGTGACGACATTATTAAGATTATGAAAGTTACCGGACTGACTGAGGCAGAGTTACTTCGCCTTCAGGATGAAAATGTAACTGTATAATACCAGCAAAGCAGTGGGCCACGATTTCTTTCATTTACCTTAGCTTCTCCCTAACAATTCACTGCTCTGAAAGAATACTGTAAATTTAGCAGAACAGATACGGAGGCATACAAACATGACACAGTTAGGACAGCTTTATGAGAAAGAAAAAATTGAATATGCGAACCAGAAGGTAAGGGAAAAAGCCATAGAAATTGCAAAGTCTTTACTGGAAGATGGTACTGAAATCGTAAAAATTATGAAAGCTACCGGCCTTACGGAGGAGGAACTTCTCAGTCTTCAAAATGAATTATTAACGGTATAAAAAGTGTTTGCAATGATTTCGGACCGGTTCTCACCGGTCCTTTTTAACTATAATATATCTTCCGATAAAAGCGTTTGCGGAAGGATTTGAACCTTCGGTGCGTTGCCGCACACCACTTTAGCAGAGTGGCACCATAGACCGCTCGGACACGCAAACGGAAAGTGGATGGGGCAGGAATCGAACCTGCGGTGTTTCTGTGTGACGGATTTACAGTCCGCTGGTCTACGCTCCGCTCCGGTCGTTGCTAAGCATGGTCCACTGGACCATAGCAACCTCGCCTCTAGGCATACCCATCCAAAGGGCGACCAGAGGGAATCGAACCCCCATAAGCAGAGCCACAATCTGCCGGACTACCATTATCCTATAGCCACCGTAGCTCCTGCGGGACTCGAACCCATCATTTCCGGCTTGAGAGGCCGGCGTCCTGGCCTTTAGACTAAGGAGCCTTAATGATCCCCATGGGACTTGAACCCAATACCTCCGGCTTGAAAGGCCGGTGTCCTGACCTTTAGACCAGGGGACCTTACTGCAGGCACTTCTCTGCCTGCACGTTGTCACTGTTATTTTTCTTTCTTAGTTCCATTCATGCGCTGATCTGTACCTGCGCAGCTGTATCCGTAACCAGAATATCATCCACACGCACCTGCAGGATTGCCGCAAGCACCACCAGATTGTCTATAGTCGGCAAAGCCGCTCCCTGTTGCCACTTGTATATAGCCTGCGGCGTGGCAAAACCAAAAATATCCTGCAGGTCCCTTACAGACAGACCTGCCTGCTTCCGCAGCCTGCCTATGTTCTGTCCGGTTCTTCTCATATCTATAACTGGCATATTCACCATGATCCTCACCTCCTGTTATCCAAATGCTATAACCAGGCGGTAATGCTCCATATGGGACTCGGACCCATGGCCACTCGATTAAAAGTCGAGTACTCTCCCAGCTGAGCTAATGGAGCATAAAAATACCGCCCATCCTGTAAAGATTTTCTCATACAAGATAAGCGGTACTTGAAATCTATGGTCTTTTCCGGCAGTCTTCCAAAAACTGCCATGAGCATCACACAGCTTTTCGCTTTTTCCTTATCTTACATGAGCGCATCTTAACCAGACTCTGTTCTTTTTCTTTACTGAACAGTGCCTCATAATGTTCGCTATGCAGATAATATGCGAAGCCATTCGCAGCGAAATTAACTGTTGCCATGATACTTTCCTTTCTGGACTCATCCGGTCCGCTTTTTCTTAACTGTAACTACTATAGCACCAATTCCCGGATTTGTCATTATACTGATAGTATAATTTTGTGGATGTCTTACTGCTCTTATTCCTGCCTTACTTCCAGACCATCCAGCCGGAGTCCCGGCAGGCCGACCAGATACCATTGATTGTCCATCCCCATCTCTACACGGGCAGGAACCCAGATGTTGTTCAGCTTAAACTCAAAAACTTCCCCGCAGTGGATGCCCCCATAATCCCGTTTGTTACCATCCTCATCCGTGTAATGGAAATTGTACCTGTCACTTTTCCTGTCATAAAATAATGTGCCCTGTTTCATTTCTCTCCTCCTTGAAAGTTATTTAATAAGTAAAGATACCCTCCCATACTGCTTCCTTGAAAAAACTTATTCCCCATCCTCATATTTTTTCACCAGACGATAGAAACTGTCCTTTTTAAGCCCGGTCCGGCGCATTGCTTCCACTGCAGTAATACTCCCTTCCTTCCATGCGCCATAACATTCGCTCCAGTTCTCCGGATACTCTACACGGGGCCGGCCCAGATACTTCCCGGCTTCTTTCGCTGTTTCGATTCCCTGGCGCTGCAACTCATGCCGTTCCTCCCAGTCGCCTTCCGCCACATAGGACAGTAACGCCAGCACCACATCCGTGATAACCTGCCCCAGAAGATCCTTATTGAGCGAAGTGTCCAGGATTTTATTATCTGCCACCCGAATATCCATGCCCAGCTCCTTCGTAATATGATGCCACTCCCGATAAATCTCCCTGTAATTCCTTCCAAACCTCTTCAGCTCCGTCACCGTCAGTCTGTCGCCAGGACGCATGATATGGTTCACAAGCATGTCATACCGTTCCCGTTCAAAGTTATGCCCGGACTTTTTCTCCACATAGATGTTCCGTTCCTCAATCCCCATGTCCATCAGAATCCTGATCTGTCTGGCAGGGTTCTGATCCTTAGTGGAAACACGCACATATCCAAAATCCATAAAACCGCCTCCTATTCTGCAGAAATCTGTGTCGCAAAAGGTATACCTTTGGAGATATGAAATTCACTATGCTCTTTCAGGCATTTTCCTGTCGCAAAAGGTTCAAAATCTTTTTTGCGATATCGCAGGTCAGATACCATACCTTTTGCGACACATCATTCTATACGCAGAGAATGTCAAAATAGCAACAGCTTCCTGCCATTTTTAGATCCGGAATTTCCGTATGCAGTTCAGCAGGGTTGCTGAAAGCTCCTGATACAGATCTTCCTCAAACCGGTTCTGCTCCATGGCGTTTTTTATCAGAAGCGGGCGGTACATCCGGAAGATCTCCTCCTGAGCGTTCCTATCCCCTACTTTCGCCTGCTCCAGTAATTTTTCAAAACTCATCCTTTCCATTCAACTCCTTTCTCAATTTTCTAAGCACATAGTAATATGCCATCTCAGCCTGCTTCGGCTCCATCTGGAACTTCTCCCCCAGTTTCGCAAAGGTAAGCTCTCCATATACCCTTGCGAACAGGAGTACCCTGTCGCGGTCCTTCAGACGGCTTATGGCTTTTGCCAGACGGTCGCTCTCCAGCAGAGCCAGCAGCTCCCCGAACCTCTGCCAGTCCCGGAAAATAAAATCCGTATGTTCTCCCGCATAGGCACGGTATTGCTCCTCAAAGTCTGTATATTTCCGATCAAGCAGCTCTTCTTGGGCAAATTCCCTGCCCTGCAGCCGGTATTTCCGCTCCCAGTATTTTTTCCGTGTATTCCCTACAGCAGCTACCAGATAAGCTGTAAAGCGGTTCTGCACGGAATCTGTATGTTTTTCTTTCATCCTTTCGTCCTCCAGTCTTTTTTGCATTTGGTTCAAACGCATGACTGGCGGACCTCTGATAAAATAGGCTCTGGTGGATCCGCGTATAATAAAGCAAAAAGAACTATTATCCCAATCCCATCCTGGATAACCGTTCTTTTTCCACGTTTTTTGCCCTCCCTCTAAAAAGTAGTTTGTAGCACTACCATTTTGGGCGTTTTCTGCCCTTTTGAAGCTTATGATTTTTTTAATGAGATTTCTTTGCTATAATCCAGCTTATAATGCTTCCTCACTGCAGACCATGTACCTCTCCCATGGCCGCAAAAAGGCACCCAAATAAAACCCTGATGAACCATGTTTTTTTGTTCACCAGATGTCTGGGTGCTTAGTAGTTTAACACTCTACTTTTTAGAGTGTTTGTACCATTTTTACTTTTATAAAGTGTGCCACTACACTACTATTAGGAGGTGACCACAATGTCTCTATCTATCAATGATGCCCAGGTTTTCGGTGCTGCCCTGAAGAAAGCCAGGAAGAAAAAGCATCTAACCCAGGCACAGTGTGCAGAATTGCTTGACCATTCGGTATCCTTCCAGAAGGATCTGGAGCGCTGCCGCTGTTCCCCTAGTATCGAAAATTTCTACCATATCTGCAGAACACTGGATATCTCTGCGGATGATTGTATTTTCCAGGACCACCATGACAGAACCGGCTCTACATACCAGGAGCTTTTAAGACTGCTCCCGCTTTGTGATGAAAAAGCATTATCTGTCCTGGTAGCCACAGCTGTTGCACTCATAGGCGCAGGCTCAATTTCCGGATCTGATAGCCTGTCTATAAATGTTTGCAACAGCGAAATATAATATCCTGAAAAACAAAGAAGCCGGCGTTCAGATTTTGCTGTCTGTTCCGCTGGCTTCTTTATGATATTGCATGGAAACATTGCTCATGCCGGTTCTTAGAGGATAAAATAAGTTTCAGCTGAATCGTATAATATTATGTTCCATTATTGGAACGGCTCCTGTCTAAATAATGGAGAACTTGCCATATATGCATTTCTCTATTTTTAGGAACATTGTAAAACCCAAATGTCACAGAAATGTCCGTATCATTCATCCGATCTGCTTAAAAACGGCCTGAATTGTTACAAAGCTCGGACATTTCAAAATTTTTAGTCAGTATCCATGTGTCACTGCTGCAGCTTTATGGTATCCACAATGGACAATTGCCCGATTCTTTTGATTGGCCGCCGAATCGCCAGCGCCGCAGAGCCGGAACATAGCATGACGATCAGCAGCAGGGAGGCAACCGGGAGCTGCCAGGTTGTTCCCCATTTACCTGCAATCAGGAACTGGAACATCATCTTATTCAACGGCAATCCCAGTACACATCCGGTGACACATCCTAAGGCCATACTGGCCTGCCCGGAAGAATTGATATGCTTCCATTACAGTACGGGCATTATCTACCAGAAAACATTTTTCTCAAGTGTGTATTTCAGGCCTTCAATCAGGCTTAAATCATCTTCTACATATAATATCTTTTTTCCATTCATGATAATCTCCAACACATTAAGAAACTGCCATCTTTTTACGAAACATATACCAAAGTATAAAAACCGGGAACAATGCGCATGTAGCCACCACTATCGCATCTGTCACCACAAACATCCTGAAAAACGACTCCTGCCTATTTATACTCAAAACGGCCTGCACGATTACTGACACTCCTACTGCCATGCAACCCTGACGCATCCCCTCTTTCATTGCCATCCAACACATCTCTTTTTTCCGGATGCCGATTTTATGCATGATTTTAAAATCATTTCTCCTGTTCAGCAGGTTTGTAAATGCAGTATTGAAATAGACCAAAAGGCCGATCACCGCAAGAATGATGATAAAAAAGCATTGCATCACCTTCTGGCTGTGATCCGAATCCACATACTTCTGTATTTGACTGTTGGCATTGCGGAAGGAATATCCGTTCGTATCTGAAATACGCTCCAAATTGGATGCGACAACTGCCTCCACGCCCTCCTCAGTCCACACATTGACAACCTGCCGATACAGACCGCCCGGAAAAGCCCTGGCAGTTTCCTCATCTACAACCAGAAGATTTCCCCCGATATGATTTTCCGACAATATAACATTTCGTATGTCCAAAAGCTTTACACAGACAGACTTACATCCCTCTTTCGAGCCGTTTATGATCAATTGCTCATCATAGATGGTAAACGTATCCCCAATCTCCAGATTCAATGTCTTTGCCAGCTCTGGTTCCATGATTGCGGCGTGGCCGTCCTCTTTTTCGTCATACCCCGGCGCCAGCGCCTCCATATTATCCGTTGTCGCCAAAACCAGATTGTATAAGCATTGCTTCTTTCCATCAATATCCTGTTCCATAGCGAGCATCGACTCATAATTCCCGCTGTCAGCGTTTAATTTTTCCCTGTCCTCGCACAGGAAGATTCCTCTGTCGTAATTGATTTCATAATCCTGCACCTGCCGGATACCCGGAGCGGCTTTCATTTCCTGAAAAACCGAATCAGATATGGATGGGATATCCCCGCCCTGTATATTTTCATAGATGCTGCCTGCTGTCACCTGAAGATCCCCAGGGACATATTCCTTAACAAAAAGAATCCTTTCGTCACTGTGGTTATCCTGGGTTCCCAGGATGCTGATCAGGATTGCAGAAAGCGACACAATCAGGAGCGCCAGTACCTGTTTCCTTGTATTTTTTCTTTTACCGCGCATAAATTCCGTTGGCATGGCATTTTGAATCTGGAACAGAATGCCTGCCATACTCGGTATG
Organism: Lachnospiraceae bacterium; assembly: GCA_910574965.1. GTDB lineage: Bacteria > Bacillota > Clostridia > Lachnospirales > Lachnospiraceae > Hominiventricola. The sequence goes on from CAJTDB010000021.1 coordinate 68,027, forward strand.
ACCATGAGCAGGAGCATCACTCAACATCATAAACTTAAGCATAGATGTTACACATTTGAGTTATCCAGATTGAAACTTTATTACAACAGTGCAAATTAAAATTGAAAAATGCCCATAATCTCCCCTTAAAAGGATTATGGGCATTTTA
>CAJTDB010000022.1 GCA_910574965.1 Lachnospiraceae bacterium
TAAAATGCCCATAATCCTTTTAAGGGGAGATTATGGGCATTTTTCAATTTTAATTTGCACTGTTGTAATAAAGTTTCAATCTGGATAACTCAAATGTGTAACATCTATGCTTAAGTTTATGATGTTGGGCCATGGTGATTGCCTACATCTTCCTGCATTTCTTCTGGTTCTTCGGCGTGAACGGCGGTTCCGTCGTAGGTGCGGTATTTAACCCGATTCTGCAGACTTTGTCCGCAGAGAATCTGGCGGCGTTCCAGGCAGGAGATGCCATGCCGAACATTATCTGTCAGCAGTTTCAGGACCTGTTTGCTACCTTTGGCGGCGCCGGATCCACACTTTCGCTTCTGATTGCCATGCTGCTCTTCTGTAAGTCCAAGCGGATTAAAGAGCTGGGCAAGCTGGCGATTATTCCGGGATGCTTTGGTATTAATGAGCCGATCATATTCGGTCTTCCGATTCTGTTAAACCCGCTGATGCTGATTCCGTTTATGCTGGTGCCCACGATTAATATCGTGATTTCCTATATCTGTATGAGTATCGGGCTGGTGCCGATCTGTACAGGTGTTGCGATTCCCTGGACCATGCCTGTTATTATTTCTGGATTTTTGTCTACCGGATGGCAGGGGGCGGTCCTTCAGGCACTGCTGCTGATTCTGGGCGTGTTCCTGTATATGCCATTTATTAAGATGATGGATAAACAATATCTGACAGACGAGACAAAAGCAGCGGATCACACAGACGATGAGGACGATTTCTCACTGGACGATCTGTCCTTTGATGATATGTAAACTGCCGTTTACAAAGTTTCAGAATGGAGGAACAGGATGAAAATCATAATGATATTTGACCAGATCCAGTCCGGTCTTGGAACAAAAGACGATACTATGGTGCCTCTGACCGGGAAAAAAGAGGCCGTAGGGCCTGCGGTGATGATGCAGCCTTATTTAAAGGAGACCGATGGCCGGGTAGTTGCCTGTCTTTGCTGCGGCAACGGAACATATCTGGCGGATCCGGAGGAAGTAAGCCGGAAGCTGTGTGCCATGGTGAAAAAGCTGCAGCCCGATGTGGTCATATGCGGACCGGCGTTTAACTACGCAGATTACGCGGCTATGTGTGCAAAAGTAGCTGTGGACATTAACAAGACCGCAGGAATAAAGGCATTTGCGGCTATGTCTCAGGAAAATGAAACGGTAATCGCCGAGTATAAGGACCAGGTGCTTATTGTAAAGACACCGAAGAAAGGCGGCATGGGACTGAATGATTCTTTGAAAAATATCTGCCATGTGGCGAAAGCGCTGGCGGATAACAGCGCGGAGCTTCAGAAGCTGAAAGAGAACGTCTGCTTCTGACCGGACCGCAAAGCAGAGCCTGCCGGAAGGGAATCTCCTGCCATGGAAGACCTTCCGGCAGAACTGTATTATTTTATATAACAAAATGTATTAAAAATAGGAGGTACGTATTATGTGGGGGATGATTGCAACCTGGAGAATGGCCGCAGAAGGTGTGGAAAAAGGTGCTCATATGCTGGCAAATGGAGACAATGCCGGCGATGCCATTGAGACAGCCATTCGGGAGGTGGAAGATTTTCCGTATTATAAATCCGTAGGCTACGGCGGACTTCCCAATGAGGAGATGGAAGTGGAACTGGATGCTGCATTTATGGATGGGGATACGCTGGATATCGGTGCTGTGGCGGCAGTCAAGGACTACGCCAATCCGGTATCCATTGCCCGCCGCTTAAGCAGGGAAAAGGTCAACAGTATGCTTGTAGGGGCAGGGGCGGAAAAGTTTGCCCATAAAGAAGGCTTTGAGCGCAGGAACATGCTGACGGACCGGGCAAAAGCCCATTACCGCAAGCGGGTGAAGGAACAGAGGGAATCAGAGCTGAAACCCTATTCGGGCCATGATACGGTAGGTATGGTCTGTCTGGACTGTGCCGGCAAAGTAACAGCGGCAACGTCGACCAGCGGACTTTTTATGAAGAAAAAAGGGCGGGTAGGGGATTCGCCTATTGCCGGTTCCGGTTTTTACGCAGACAGTAAGGTGGGCGGAGCCAGCGCCACCGGTCTGGGGGAAGATCTGATGAAGGGCTGTATTTCCTATGAGATCGTTCGGCTGATGAAAGAGGGAATGCATCCCCAGGAAGCCTGCGAGACGGCGGTAAGGCGTCTGGATGCAGAGCTTCGGGAACGGCGCGGGAAAGCCGGGGATCTGTCTCTGATTGCCATGAACAATGCGGGAGAATGGGGCGTGGCTACGAATATTGACGGATTTTCCTTTACGGTAGTTACAGAGGACCAAAAACTTCAGGTGTATCTGGCGGAACGAAAAGAAGACGGATGCTGTACCTTTGTGCCGGCTTCCAAAGAGTGGATGGAAGAGTACATGCGGACCCGTATGGCGCCCATCGAAGAATAGCCGGCAGACTTGGGGGATCATATGGAACAGAAAATTCTGGAAAAAATAAATGCGTGCAAAGACCAGATGCTAAAGGATATTCGAAGCCTGGTAAAAATCGACAGTGTGGAGACGGCGGCAGTTCCAGGTGCGCCGTTTGGACCAGGGGTACAAAAGGCTCTCCAAAAAGCTCTGGAAATGGGAGAGCGGCTGGGCTTTCGCACCGTGAACTTTGATAACTATATCGGTTATGTGGAATACGGCAAAGGGGAAGACTATGTATGTGCCATCGGCCATGTGGATGTGGTTCCCCCTGGAGATGGCTGGAGACAGCCGCCCTTCTCCGGCCATATGGAGGAAGGCACACTGTACGGACGGGGAGTTCTGGACAACAAAGGTCCGATCATAGCCTGCCTGTATGGCCTGTACGTTTTAAAAGAGCTGGGCTATGAGCCAAAACATAGGATCCGGATTATCTTCGGCTGCGATGAGGAGTCCGGGTTTGAGGATCTGTCCTGGTATCTTGCAAAGGAAAAGCCGCCTCTGTACGGATTTACACCGGACTGCAAGTTTCCGGTAGTCTACGCAGAGCGTGGACGCGCCGTGATCCGTGTGAAAGCAGAGGAAATGGAGCCGTTTTGTGATTTTGTAACTCAGTATTTTATCGGTGCCAAAAATACCGGCGACCGGCTGGGAATCGACTTTTCACATCCGGAATACGGAACAATGGAAATGCGCGGTTACAAACTTGGAATGGATGGGCAGAATCTTTATTTTGAAGCAGCGCTCAGTTATCCGGCGGGGCATTCTATAGAAGAGATCATGGAAACAATCCAGAAGAAGGCAAAAGGACAAAGTGTGCTCCTGCCTCAAAATTACGATCCGGTGGTATTTGACAAGGAAAGCCCTATGGTGCAGGCGCTGAAAGAGTGCTACGAGCTGGTAACCGGGGAGGACGGGACGCCGGTTACGACAACCGGGGGAACTTATGCCAAGGCTATGCCGGGGATCGTGCCCTTTGGTCCAAGCTTTGCAGGCCAGAAAGGGATCGGACACAACCCCAATGAGTGGATGAAAGCAGACGATCTTGTAAAAAATGCAAAAATATATGCCTTAGGGCTTTACCGGCTGGGACTTTTGTAGTTTAATGGAAAGAGAAAGAAAAGGCAGTAATGATGACAGATAAAATAGTGGAAATCTGCTGCGGCAGTTATGAGGATGCAAAACAGGCGGCCCTTGGGGGCGCTGAGCGTATTGAGCTGAACAGTGCTTTGATGCTGGGCGGGCTGACGCCTACGGAGACGACTCTTCGTATGGTGAAAGAAGAGTTCCCGGATCTGAAAGTAGTTGCTATGGTGCGCCCAAGAGGTGCGGGCTTCTGCTATTCGGAGACGGAGTTTCAGGTGATGAAAAGAGAGTGCCGGGAACTGCTTCGGTGCCATGCGGACGGGATTGCTTTCGGATGCCTTCGCGAGGATGCTTCACTGGATGAGCAAAAGAACCGGGAGCTGATCGGGCTGATTCGGGATATGGGAAAGGAAGCGGTATTTCACCGGGCCTTTGACTGCTCTAAGGATCCGTTCCAGGTGATGGAGCAGTTGATTGACATGGGCGTGAATCGGGTGCTGACCAGCGGTCTGGAGCCGAAAGCGTTCGAGGGCCGGGAACTGATTCGAAAGCTGCAGGCAGACTACGGAAAGGACATTCAGATCCTGGCAGGCAGCGGAGTCAACAAAGACAATGCCCTTACGATTATGGAATACACAGGAATCTCTCAGGTGCACAGTTCCTGTAAGGCATGGGCAAACGATCCGACGACGGTACAAAACGGCATCTCTTACAGCATTGCGTCCGGAGAACGAAAGTTCTGCTATGACGTAGTATCCGCAGAGCTGGTAAAAGAACTGATCTGCAAAGTAAATGGAAATGTCCCCGGCTAATACAGGGGCAGTCCTGCCTGGTCCGGCAGGGCGGATCAAAAGCTGTCATAAACACTACCGGAAAAGCAGGGGGAACAGGCACTATGTTTGCACGATATAAAAGGAACAAGATCATACGCAGGCTGATTACGATTCTGGCGGTCACGGCGTCTGCACTGCTGCAGACCTTTGTAATACAGACCTTTATCCGTCCGTCAGGACTCCTGTCAGGGGGATTTACAGGAATTGCGATTCTGATTAATGACATTGCGTCTTTATATGGAGGAAGCTTTTCCATATCCCTTGGTATGCTTGTGCTGAATATTCCGGTGGCGCTGCTGTGCAGCCGGAGCATTAGTCCGCGGTTTACTTTTTATTCTTTGATGCAGGTTTTTCTGGCCAGCCTTTTTCTGAAAGTCTTTCAGTTTCAGCCGTTGTTTGACGATCCTATGCTGAATGTGATCTTTGGAGGCTTTCTCTACGGCATCTCCATTGCGATTGCCCTGAAGGGGAATGCATCTACAGGCGGAACGGACTTTATTGCTCTGTACGTGTCCAACAAGACCGGGCGTTCTATATGGGAACATGTGTTCGCCGGAAACGTGGTGATTCTGTGCATTTTCGGTTTTATGTTCGGATGGATCTATGCAGGGTACTCCATCTTATTCCAGTTTATCTCCACCAGGACGGTGTCTTCCTTCCATCACCGCTATGAGCGTGTGACGCTGCAGATTACTACAATGCATGCAGAGACTGTAATCAAGGCTTATGTAAAGAAATATCGCCATGGAATTTCCTGCGTGGAAGCCGTAGGCGGCTACAGCCATAAGAAAATGTATTTGCTGCATACGGTAGTCTCTTCCTATGAGGCGTCGGAAGTCATCGACCTTATGCGGGGAGAGGACCCTCATATTATCATCAACGTGCTGAAGACCCAGAACTTTTATGGAAGCTTTTACCAGGCACCCATCGGGTGACGGAAAAGGCGGCCCTGGCTTCCATCCGGAAACACTGTACCCATGACAGTGCTTCCGGATGGAAGCCGGGGCCGCCTTCTGCGTTGTTCTTTTCGTCTGATATCCAGAAAATTCTCACACTTTCGACAAAAACATTTCCACATTCAAAAGCGCCGCTCCGACAGCGGTAGAAAACCGTTTGTAACGGCATACGCGGAAATAATCCGCATTTTCATGATAAGTATTGCGACTGCTCAGCATGTCCCGGATCTGGTCTGTGTATTCATCGAGATAGGCGCCTACATAACCTCCGGCGATGATGGGGCAGTCAAAAAGCATCTTCAGGTTGTTGACGGTGATGGTCAGGTATTCCAGATATTCTCTCCAGACGGCCATATGCTTTTCGCTTTTTTCGCGGAGGCATTGGAAAAAACGGTCCAGGCTGCCCTCCGCCTGATCGGACAGAAGAAGTGCGGACAGATAGGCGTCCACACATCCTTTCTTTCCGCAGTAACAGAGGCGTCCGTCATTGACGAGAGTGACATGGCCGATCTCGCCGCCTTCATAAGTTTCTCCCCAGTACAGATGATTGTTGTTCAGGATAGCGCCGCCGATGGTGTTGTTGAGGGACAAATAAAAGGTGTTTTTGGCTCCTTTGATCTTCCAGTTTTCTGCCAGACCGCCGGCGTTGGCATCGTTGCAGAGAATGCAGGGAAGATCCAGGTATTTTTCGAAATTTTCCAGAGCTGCGAGATGAAACAGGGTCATATCGCTGTGCAGAGGGGTTTGGTTGGCCATATCCATCATGACAGGCAGGGCAACACCGGCTCCGAGTACCTGCCGTCTGTCGATGCAGGCTTTTCGGATCAGATCGTCCGCCTGGGTCCGCAGAAAATCATAATAAGCCTTGTCGGACTGAAATTCCCGCCGTTCCTTTTGCTTGGCAATGATCTGGCCGCTCAGATCAATCAGCGCAGAATGGACATGATGCGCCGTAATGTCCAGTCCGATGGAATAATACAGAGAGGGATTGTAGGTGAATGCCTTGGGCGGACGCCCGCCCTGGGAGTTAAAAGTCCCTTTTTCCAGAATATAGTGCTCGGCAGTCAGATGCTTCAGGATCAGATTGACCGTGGGAAGACTCAGGTCCAGCCGCTCCATCAGGTCATACTTGGACACAGGGCCGTCATTTTCATAAATGTACCGGTATACTTTATTCTGGTTGCTTTTTTTCAGATCAATGCTGTTGGACATAATAGAGGGTCTCCCTTATAAGGTATCTGTAATTTGAATGTCATCTTCATTATAAGTTTTAGAAAAATTCATGTCAAGAATATATAAAATCTACAAAAAAATGAAATTTGTCATTGACTTTTTATGTACAATGGATATATACTAAAATAGTAATATATAAGTGAAATACAAAACTTAAAAAGGGGGGTGGTTAAATGGCATATTTCGTGGGAAATATATATTCAGACTGTCTGAAACAGGACACACAGCTTCACGTGATTGTTCCGCAGGACGAAAGAGAGTACGCCTGCCAGGAAAAGCCAAAACTGCTGATTCTGCTTCACGGCCTGTCTGATAATGCAGCGACCTGGGTGAGAAAAACATCCATTGAACGGTATGCACAGGAGTATAATCTGGCGGTCCTGATGCCGGAAGTATACAGAAGCTGGTACTACGATATGGCAAACGGCGTCGATGCATTTTCCTATATCACGAAAGAACTGCCGATGATTGCAGACAGGCTGTTTCATGTATCCATAAAGAGAGAGGACATGCTGCTGGCGGGCCTGTCCATGGGAGGATACGGTGCGCTTCGGTGTGTGCTGAAGGCGCCGGAAGTATTTGGATACTGCGGGGCATTTTCCGGGGCCTATGACATCAATGAGATCGTGGAGATCTCCAAGACAGCAGATGCACCTTTTGTCATCCGCGGGATGGAAAAGGATCTGAAGGCAGTGGCCGGACTGCAGGGCGAAGTTCCGGAGGAAACGCTGATCCCGGCCTTGCTGGAAAAGGCGGCAGCGGAGAAAAAGGAGCTGCCTAAGATCTATATGGTATGTGGTACGGAGGATTTTCTCTATCCGCAGACTAAGAAAGTCCGGGCGCTTTGTGAAAAGGTTGTCAAAGATTTTTGTTATGAAGAGTGTCCGGGAACCCATGAATGGCGGATCTGGGATAAGGCCATAGAGAAAATGCTTGCTATGTATCTAAAGTAAACATGGTCCGGTCCTGAAGGCTTTCCGAACAGGGAGCGGTCCGGGCGGATGCAGAACTGAAAATGGTATCGGTCAGTTAAATGCCCGAAGGATTTCGGGAGACGGATGCAGAACTTTCACAGGAGGTAACATATGAAGAAAATTATGAGAAAAGTATCGATCTTGTTGGCGGCAGTACTGACGGTAGTGTCTGTGGCAGCATGCAGTATGAAAGAACCGGGAAGCGCGGACACAAAGCCGCCGGCTTCGGACAGCACAGAAGGAAATGCAGACGAGAGCAGTGCGCCTGCAGAGGCCGGGAGCGAAGACGGGAAGATCCGTGTGGGATTTATCGTGCAGGATCTGACCATTAACTATTTCCTGAGTGTGGTACAGGGCGTGGAGGATTTCCAGGATAATTATAATATGGAAGTGCAGGTTGTGGACGGACATTCCGATGCGGACAAACAGGTGGAGGCCATCGAGAACCTGGTTACGAAAGGGGTGGACTGCATCGTGATTTGTCCCGTGGATCCTGTGGCTCCGGAAGCAGCAGTAAAAGAAGCTCAGAAGGCAGGCATCCCGGTTATTACCTGGTCGGAGAAGATCGAAGGCAGCGATGCATGGGTAGCCATTGACAATTATAACTACGGATTTGAAACGGGAAAGATTGCCGGACAGTGGATTTTGGACAACCTAGACAATCAGGAAGATGCAAAAGTCATGTATGTATATGTGCAGGAAAATGAGCAGTTGATCCAGAGAGGAAAAGGTATGGAAGACGGTGTTGCTTCCCTTGCTCCTAATGCACAGACCATCGCCGTCCAGTCCGGAAACACGACGGAATCCGGCATGAAAGCAGTCGAGACCGTACTGACCAAAGAGCCGGATATGAACGTGATCGTGTGCTCGAATGACTCGGTGGCTCTGGGTGCTTATGAAGCTATGGTATCAGCAGGAAAACAGGATGCCAAAGTGTGCATTACCGGTTTGGATGCCGATCAGAAGAACCTGGAGTATATTGCAAATGGTACGATTCTAAAAGGAACCGTAGACTTATCCGCATATCATCAGGGCGATCTGCTGTGTGATGCAGTTTCCCAGGTATTGGAGAAAGGGACAATCGAAGAACCGATCTATGTCAAATATTCTCCGGTAACGGAAGAGAACGTTCAGGAAGTTCTGGATCAGAGAGAGAGTCTGGGCATGAATTAATCGGCGGGAGCAAGCAAATATGGAAAAACACATATTGGAGCTGAAAAATATAAAAAAGGTTTTTCCCGGTGTTTGTGCTCTTGATGGGGTCTCCCTGGCCTTTCGGCCGGGGGAAATCCATGCCATAGCGGGAGAAAACGGAGCCGGAAAGTCTACGTTTATCAAGATCATCACAGGGGCGATACAGCCGACAGAGGGGCAGATCTTTTTCGAGGGGGAAGAGATCTGCAGCAATTCCCCTATCGTATCCATGAAGCATGGGATCACGGCCATATATCAGGAATTTAATCTGTTTCCGTCGTTGACCGCAGCGGAAAATATTTTCTTTGGACGGATTCCAAAGAAAAACGGCATGGTGGACTACCGGAAGATGTACCAGGACGCGGAAGTCCTTCTGAAACAGTTGGGGGTATCCATATCCGCCCAGGCCAGAGTCAGCAGTCTGAGTGTGGGATATCAGCAGATTATTGAGATTGCCAGAGCGGTATCGTGCCATGCGAAGGTGCTGATTATGGACGAGCCTTCCGCGCCGCTTACGGACAATGAGACGAGGCGCCTGTTTGAGATTGTGGAGCGGCTGAAAAAGGACGGGATCACCATCATCTATATTTCTCATAGGATGGAGGAGATCTTTCGTCTTTGTGACCGGGTTTCCGTTTTCCGGGATGGAAAATATATACGGACCATGGAAGTTAAGGATACCAGTGCGGATGAACTGATTCAGATCATGGTGAATCGGGAACTGGGGGAGCAGTATCCGAAAAAGGAGTACCAAAGGGGGAAAAAGGTGCTGGAGATCCGCGGGCTGAATACGGCGCTTCTAAAAGATATTCATCTGGAGGCATATGAGGGGGAGATTCTCGGCCTTGCAGGTCTGGTCGGTGCAGGACGGACCGAGATTGCGAGGGCACTGTTCGGGGCGGACCGGATTAAGAGCGGGGTATTTCTAATCGACGGGGAAGAGGTATCCATTCATAAAACGATGGATGCCATACGCGCGGGCATCGGACTGATACCGGAAGACCGCAAACGGCAGGGGGTATTTTTAAGGGAGAGCATCCGGCATAATATTTCTTTTGCGCATTTTAAAGGGATTATGAAGGGGCCTTTTCTCAGCGAAAAGCTGGATGCTAAGGCAGCATCTTCCTATATTGAGAGCCTGGGTATTAAGACGCCGTCCGCAGAACAGACCGCAGGGAATTTAAGCGGCGGCAACCAGCAGAAAGTCGTACTGGCAAAGTGGCTGTTTACGGACAGCAGAATATTGATCTTTGACGAACCGACCCGTGGGATTGATGTGGGTGCAAAACAGGAGATCTACCGGCTTATGCTGGAATTGATCGATCGGGGGAAAGTGGTCATTATGATCAGTTCCGAGATGCCGGAGCTGATCGGTATGGCCGACCGCATTGTTGTGCTTCATGAGGGACAAATCAGCGGGACGCTGGAAAAGGATGCGTTTACCCAGGAAAATATTATGACTCTGGCATCGGGAATGCCGCTGCAGACGGGATCGGAGGAAGAACATTGAAAAAGATAGATTTGTCAAAATATGGAATTATATTTGCGTGGATTATGCTTGTGATCGTCTTTTCGGTCTTCGAGCCGGCATTTCTGAAATCCTCCAATATTTTTAATATTTTAAGACAGGTGTCGATTGTCGGCGTCTGCTCGGTGGGCATGACATTTGTAATTCTGACAGGCGGGATGGATCTTTCGGTTGGTTCGGTAATCGGAATGTCTACCGTGGCAGGGGCGCTCCTTTTGTCCAATGGAATACCGATTCCTCTCGTATTTGTCCTGATTCTGCTTATGGGAGCAGCAGCGGGACTGTTTAACGGATTTTTCATCAATGAAGTAGGAATTGCGCCGATCATTATGACCCTTGGAACTATGACGGCTCTGAGGGGCGTGGCCTTTCTCCTCTGCGGCGGTTTTCCGGTATACGGGATACCGGAATCTTTTCTGATGATCGGACAGGGATATCTGGGAGTGGTGCCGGTTCCTGTTATTTTAATGGTGATCGTCTTTGGGGTCGGCTATGTGCTGCTTAACAAGCTGCCCTTTGGCCGTTCGGTCTACGGAATCGGAGGAAATACAGAGGCAGCCCGCCTGTCCGGCGTCAATGTAAAGGCAGTTTTGTATAAGGTATACATTCTGGCAGGTGTTTTATATGCACTGGCCGGGCTGATTCTGATGGCCCGTGTAAATTCCGGACAGGCAAAGTCCGGAGAGGGCTATGAAATGGACGTGATTACAGGCTGTGTTCTGGGCGGCATCAGCATCAGCGGCGGAGAAGGCAGGATTACAGGCGTGGTAATCGGCGTACTGCTTATGGGCACTTTGTCCAACGGCATGGTGCTGATGGATGTGTCCGAATACTGGCAGAAAGTCGTAAAAGGACTGGTACTGATTCTGGCAGTGACGCTGGACAAACTGGTGCAGAGACGGCAGTCGGTAAAGGCATAAGCGCTTCCTCCTGTTTATGCCGGGAAATAAAACGGGGGTGCCGCGGTATGCGGTCCCCCTATTTTCTCTGCTTTTACACGGTATCTCTGGAAAACAGTTCTCCTAACTTGGAGAAAAATCCTTTTTCTTTCTGCTGTATTTTTTTGTCCAGTACGCGGATGTCATATTCATTGATCCGCAGGCGCCGGGTAGTATCTTCTAACTGTTTTTTCAAATCGGTGAGGCAGTATTCCGTCAGCTCCTCCAGATAATTCTTGTCCACACACAGGGGATAGAGACGGTTCTGCTGTTTTCTCTTTTTTAATTTAGAACATATGTTCTCCATTTCGTTCCGGTTCAGATCTGCGGTGTATTTTTCCTTTTTAAAAAGTTCATATTCCAGCCGGTTAATATAGCAGACCGGCACTTCCCGGAAATGATCTTTGACATTTGACCGATTGTTGGCCCAGAGGATAATGGGGTATACTTTCAGTTTCTTTTTCATTTGCGGCTGTTTTTTGTAAATGTCTTCCAGATAACGGCTTAGAGAATTGGTGTGCCGCCGAATCTGCTCGATGAGGTTTTCGGAGTGGCTGCCGCTTTTCAGGATGCCTTTCTCGGATATGATACCGTTGTTCCGTTTGTTTTTAACTTCTACGGAGAAGATGCCGGTGGGAGCGATGATGACCAGGTCGTGTTCAATATCCAGGTTGTTGTATTTCAGCCGGAGATTCTGCAGAGACAAAACTTTGTTTCCCAAAAGTGCGATGGCCTCAGCAGCCCGGTCTTCTCCTTTCTGTCCGAATTCCAGGCCCCGGCTGGCGTCCTGAACGGTCCGGGTCATCTGCCGGAAGGGTTCCGGAGTATCCTCCAGATCCACTTGATATTTTTTCAGAATGTGCAACAGGCCGCTGTATTGTTTTCGTGCTTGTGCATTGTCATACCGGCTCTCCTCCAGCAGATGAAGGGAGCGGATATAGTCTTTTCTTTTTTTGATCTCCTTATTAATACAGGCAAGGGTTTCCTTCTCTTTCTCTGCTTCCCCTGCTATAAGGTCTCTCTCTTCACTTAACTTGTTGATATCCATATATTTCCTTTTAACTTTCTAAACATTAAAGACGTACATTCCTATCATAACACTATTTTTCAAAAATAGGTAGGAGGAATTTAAAACTTTTCATCTGTCGGGCAGGTAGACAAACGAAATGGGGAATATTATAATAAGAACAGAGATCAGGGAGGATAATTATGTTTGCAAATTTACGAAACAGGTTGACCCGAACCCAGTGGATTGCAGTGGGTTTTCTTCTTATTATTTTGTGCGGTACCTGCCTTTTGATGCTGCCGATATCCAGCCGGATGCCGGGCGGGACGGATTTTTTGTCCGCGCTGTTTACGGCTGCCAGCGCTACTTGTGTGACCGGGCTTGTGGTAGTGGATACATACCAGCACTGGACATTGTTCGGCCAGACGGTCATACTGCTTATGATCCAGGTGGGAGGTCTGGGTTTTGTGACTTTTGGCGTGACGATTCTTCTGATGATGGGAAAACGAATCGGGCTTGCGGACCGGGGACTTCTGCGGGACAGTGTAAATACACTGGAACTGGGCGGAATTGTACGCCTGGCAAAGCTGATCGTCAAAGGGACGCTTCTGATAGAAGGTACAGGAGCAGTGCTTTTGTCCATTCGGTTTGTCCCGGAGTTTGGTCTGGCTGAGGGTATTTATTACGGGATCTTTCATTCGGTATCGGCTTTTTGCAATGCCGGCTTTGATCTGATGGGAAGATTTGAAGCCTATTCATCTCTGGTTCGCTATGCGGATGACTGGCTGGTCAATCTGACCACAGTAAGCCTTGTGCTGATCGGCGGGCTTGGTTTTGTAGTGTGGAGGGATCTTTACAAAAATCGTCTTCATATGAAGAAATACACACTGCATACAAAAATGGTACTTACAGCACTGGTGGTGCTGGTCGTATTCCCGATGCCGTTATTCTGGCTTCTGGAACGGGGCGGTGTTCTGGCCGGGCTGGACGGCTCCGGGCAGTTTCTGGGTTCTCTTTTCGCAGTGGTGACACCTAGGACGGCAGGCTTTAATACGACGGATGTGGCCGGCATGGGTGACGCCGGGAAGCTTTTAACGCTGGTTTTGATGCTGATTGGAGGGAATCCGGGTTCCACGGCAGGCGGTGTAAAGACAACTACCATTATGGTGCTTTTGTTTTATGTGGTATCCATGATTCAGCACCGGGACGGGGTCAACATCTATGGACGCCGTTTAGAGGACGGCATGATCGAGAAGGCAGCCATCGTATTTACGCTGACCCTTACGATGGCGGTGACAGCTTCGTTTCTGATCTGTGCCATAGACGGTCTTCCGCTCACAGACGTGCTTTTGGAGACGTTCTCTGCAGTGGACACTGTGGGAATGAGTACCGGAATCACCCGAAAGACCAGCGCCTGCTCCAGAGTGATTCTAATTCTTCTGATGTACTGCGGAAGAATTGGAAGCCTGTCTTTTGCGCTGGCATTTACAGACAAAAAGCGCCGGTCCAGCCTCAGACAGCCGATGGAGCGGATTAATATCGGGTAGGAGATGAAAACTATAAACAGCATTTGTATGGAAGATGCCCGGAAGGATCTTCAGGGACAAAAGTACAGGAAGATGCTTCCGTTTAAAGGGGTATTTTCCATACAAATGCGGAACTATAATAGGAGAACAAATTATATGAAGTCATTTTTGATTATCGGAATGGGCAAATTCGGACATTATCTCTGCAAAGAGCTGTCCAGTCTGGGCAATGAGATACTGGCGGTGGATGTGGTGGAGGAGTGTCTGATGCCCTGCCTGCCTCTGGTTACAAGCGCACAGATCGGAGACTGCACGAAGCCGGAAGTGCTTAGTGAGCTGGGAATCGGCAATTTTGACCGATGCTTTGTATGCATCGGCACCAATTTTCAGAACAGTCTGGAAATCACCAGCCTTCTAAAAGAGATGGGGGCCAGATGGGTCGTCAGCCGTGCCAGCACAGATGTTCAGGCAAAATTTCTTCTGAAAAACGGCGCGGATGAGGTCGTCTATCCGGAGCGCGACATTGCGGAGCGGATTGCCAAAAAGTCCAGTGCCAGTCATGTATTCGATTTTGTGGACCTGGGGAATTATGGAATCTATGAAGTCCTTCCTCTAAGAGACTGGGTAGGAAAGAGCATCCGGGAACTGAATGTGCGCGTAAATTATAATATCAGCATTCTTGGCATTCGCGAGAAAGACGGTTCCGTGTTCATGCCGGATGCAGAGTACCGTTTTGACGGGGAAGATCATATGATGGTTATGGGCAGCGATGCTGATCTGGCCCGTTTTCTCAAGAAATTATAAAAAGGCTGCGGCAGGATACGGTCCGCTCTGAAGCACTGCAGGGCAAAACCGCAGCCTGTCTGGCAGCCTTACAGGCTACATGGTCAGGTCCAGCAGTTCCGCCTGCTTTAACAGGAACCGGTAGCGCATCTGTACGGCTTTCAGCTCATAGATGGAGCAGTCGATTAGATCCGGATCGACAACATTTTCAAAAGTGGAATAAGCGCAGTCCAAAGCATATTTGGTCTTTCTAATATCTTCTAGCAACTGCTGCCTGCGGGAATCGGCATTTTTGCCGGGGTCTGTGCGTTTCATCTGCATCTTCCTTCCTGTGCTGGGAAACTGGTTATTATCAGTATAGTCTTTGATTGGAAAATTTATACGGAAACGGGAATTTTTTTCAATTCTTTTCATATAGTAGAACAGAGAGGAGGGGACAGGATGGAAAAAGGGACGGGACTTCTTGTGATCGCAGGCGCGTGTCTGCTGGTCCTTTTTATGGCTGCAGTGAAACACAAAACAGAGTTTTTTCTGGATTTCTGTCTGCGGACGGTTATGGGCGGGATCTCCATCTATGGATTGAATCTTTTGCTGGAAACGTGGGGGATTTCATGCGCGGTGGGAATTAATCTGTTTAGTCTTTTGACATCCGGAATCCTTGGTTTTAGCGGGGTTTCTCTGCTTTATGCAGTTGCGGCATTTCCGCTTTTGTAAGTATTTGCCAAAAATTGTGAACAAATTGTAAACAGCATTTACATTCTTAACAGCATTCTCTATAATAGAAAACGTGATAAACGTTTATCGAAAAGGTGGCATTCGCCATAGACTCAAAATTTTTCTGAGTCAGATTCCATGAAAAATTGCAGCATGAAGAAACCGGATCTTGTGTTGCAGGAGGTAACAGTGAAAAGCACAAGATTATGGATTGCGGATCTGGAGGCGCCGTATGCAGACGCTTTCAGAGAGTACGTGAATCTGAAAAAAGGTTATCTGTTTCAGGTACGTATGTGTACGGAACAGGACCAGCTTAAGGCAGCACTGTCCTCAGAAGAGATCGAAATCCTGCTGATAACAGCAAAATGGTATGAAACAGTAAAAGATTTCATCCGGAATGAGTGCGTGATCTTCTTATCTGAGGGAAGTCTGCCGAAAGAGCTGGAAGGTCATCCGGCTGTGTACAAATATCAGTCTGTAGAAAACATTCTCCGGGAGATTATGTATTATTACTCGGAACAGGAAGAAGAAGAGTATTATACGCAGATCCAGAAGGATCACAAGGTCATCGGGGTATATTCCCCCCAAGGAGGGGTCAGGAAAAATAAGTTTGCATTAACATTGGGACAAATTCTCGCAGAGGATCGGAATGTTTTATATCTGAATCTGGAGGAATGCTCCGGATTTTCTGAGATTCTGGGTGGAAGTCACTGGAACTTATCAGATTTGATCTATTATCTTAGACAAAATAAGGCATCGTTTCTGTATCGCCTGAACAGCATGATCCAGAAGCTGGATCATCTGGATTATATCCCTCCATGTGAATCTTATACGGATTTTCAACAGATCACAACAGAAGAATGGCAGCGTCTGCTGCATCTGATACGTACACAGGGTATGTATGATTTTATCATACTGGATTTTGGCAATGTGACCGGTCACGAGGTCTGTCTGCTAAGGCAATGCAGCGGTATTTATGTGCCGGTGGAACAGGACATGATCTCACAAGGCCGGACGACACAGTGGGAAAAACATATCCGGACATCAGACGGTATGGATATTCTGGAAAAACTCCAAAGGCTGGAACTGCCGGAATGCGGTATGGGACCATACAAGGAGGAGGATCTCTTTATGCTGCCTCAGCAGGAACTAGGACGCTATGTCCGGGGACTGCTGCAGGAATAATTCCCTGTATCCGCCGCTGTTCGCCGGTGTACAGAGAATGCACCGCGGCATTAGCCGTTGTCCGTCTGCGCAGAAGACGGCAGGATACAATGACGGAACGGATGGCAGTCATTGTCCGTCTGCAGTGCAGATGAGTTTGCGGGAGAAGAAATCTTCCGGAAACTCGTCTGTGCAGAAGACGGCAGGGAGGACAATGACGGAACGGATGGCAGTCATTGTCCGCCTGCAGTGCAGATGAGTTTGCGGGAGAAGAAATCTTCCGGAAACTCGTCTGCGCAGAAGACGGCAGGGAGGACAATGACGGAACTATAATGGAGGACATATGGTATGGAACAGGCATCGGAGGCGTCTAGAAGATTTCAGGCTCTGAAGAGACAGATCCTGGATCGGGTGGATCTAAGCCGGGAAGTGCCGGATGAAGAGATGCAGGAGCTTATCGATGATGTTGTACTCTCCTTTGGGAGAGAGCAGCACCTTGCATTGAATGAGAAGTGCCGACTGAAAAAAGAACTCTTTCATGCACTTCGGAAGATGGACGTTTTGCAGGAACTTTTAGAAGAACCTGGAGTGACAGAAATCATGGTCAACGGCATGGACGGCATCTTTCTGGAACGAAATGGAAAGCTTATGCGCTGGGAGAAAAATTTTTATTCCCGGGAACGGATACTGGATGTGATCCAGCAGATGATAGGCGCCTGTAACCGGGTCGTCAATGAATCCCAGCCTATCGTAGATGCAAGGCTTGAGAACGGCGACAGGGTACATGTTGTCCTTCCGCCTGTGGCGGTCAATGGGCCAATCATCACAATACGACGATTTCCTGACAGCCCGATCACCATGGAGCGGCTTTTAGAGCATAAAAGCCTTTCCCGTGAGGAAGCAGATTTCCTAAAAGATGCAGTTCGTTCCGGATATTCCATTCTGATTGCAGGTGGGACAGGCTCCGGCAAGACGACTTTTCTGAATGCACTTTCCGAATATATTCCAGGAGATGAGAGAGTCATTGTGATCGAAGATACCGCAGAGCTTCAGATCCGGAGTGTGGAGAACTTAGTACGTCTAGAAACCCGCACTTCCGGTATGGAGGACTGCCGGGAAATTACGATCCGGGATCTGATCCGCGCATCCCTTCGGATGCGTCCGAGCAGAATTATCGTAGGAGAGGTAAGAGGAGCAGAAACATTTGAGCTTCTGACCTGCCTGAATACGGGGCATGACGGAAGTTTTTCCACCTGTCATGCCAACAGTACCCAGGACACCATCAGCCGCCTAGAAACCATGGTCCTTATGGGGATGGAACTGCCCCTGCAGGCGATCCGGAGGCAGATTGCTTCCGGCATCGACCTAATCGTTTACCTTGGAAGGCTGCGGGATAAAAGCCGCAGGCTTCTGGAGATCACAGAAGTGACCGGCATGGAAGAGGATCAGGTAGTATTAAATCCACTGTTTCTCTTCCGTGAAACCGGTGAAGTATCCGGCAGGATCTGCGGGGTACATGAAAAAACAGGAGATATGAAAAACATTGAAAAGTTTCAGCGTGCCGGATTTATGTCCGGGAAAAAAGAAAGTGTGGTTTCTGGATCTTCTAAAAGGACTTCTGATCCTTCTGACTGTCTCCTGGCTGTTCTATGATTCTCTATATGCGTTGATCCCTCTGCTCCCCTTTTTATGGTTATGGATGGGGGAATGCAGAACTTCCCGAAGACAAAAAGAAGAAGAACATTTTCTAAAAATGTTTCGGGAGTGGATCCTGCTGCTCTCTTCCTCTTTGTCGGCCGGTTATTCCGTAGAAAATGCATTAGGTCAGTCCTGCCGGGAGCTTCAGATCATGTTTCCAGACGGAGGAATTATGCTTGAAGAACTGAAAGATATGCTGGCAAAGGCAGAGAATAACGAACGTCCGGAAAATCTGTTTCTGGATCTTGCCAGGCGTTACCCGACAGAAGAAGTAAAAAGCTTTGCGGAGGTATTTTGCACCGTGCGTATAAGCGGGGGCAGCTTGAATACCGTGATACAAAGTACGGCGTCTCAGATGGCGGAGATAATGGATACCAGACGGGAGATCAGCACATTTCTTGCATCCAAAGTGTATGAACAGAAGATTATGACCGTCATGCCTGCGGCTGTACTCTTGTATGTACGCATAGGGTCCGGAGAGTTTTTAAAAGGTCTTTATCATGATCCGGCAGGTGTTTTTGTAGCAACCATCTGCCTGGGAATCTATCTGTCTGCATATTTGCTGGGAAAAAGGATGGTGCAATTTGAAATATAAAACAAAACTGCTTTTGATCATTGCGACAGGAGGAATCCTGACGCTTGCCTGCTTTTTCTTTGGGCAGTGGAACCAAAAACCACTGGAATACCTGACAAGACCTGAAAGCGGAGAAGGGAACGAAGAAACAGAATTTCAGATTAGGCTGAACAATGAAACGTATCCCTTTCGCATAACAGTAAAAGAGATTCCCTACGAAGAAGAAGAGCTTCTCCAAAAGCTGCAGCAGGCATATGCCGGTCTGGAAGAATTGTTTTTAAGCGGAAACAAAGATACAGAGCATATTGTACAGGCGGTATCCATGCCGTCTGTATATCCGGGGAGCCAAATCTCTCTTCGATGGTATCTGGATTCCTGGGACTATGTGGATTCTGACGGGACCATTCACAATGAACGATTGGAAATGCCGGTTCCTGTTAAAGTGCAGGCAGTTTTGTCCATAGAAGAAGAAAGTCTACGATGGGAAAGAACATTGCAGGTCTGTCCGGCGGAAACACCAACGGACGGGCAGAGGCTGAAAGCTCTGGAGCATATGATTTTGGAGGCTCAGGAAGAGAATGTCAGTCAGCTTCGTCTTCCGGATACGGTTTTGGGAGAAACGGTTACCTGGTATCCGAAGGCAGATGACCGCTGGCTCTGGATGTTGGCACTGACGATTTTGTCAGTGGCAGCAGTTACCGCCGGACAGCGCAGGGAAACAGATGCAGCTTTCCGAAGAAGGGAACGGGGTATGCAGTTGGACTATCCGGAGATCGTCAGCCGCCTGAGCCTTTATATGGGAGCCGGGATCAGTACAAGGAATGCATGGGAACGGATCGTAGATGCTTACGAAAAAAGCGAAGAAACAAATCAAGAACGGCATGCAGCATATGAAGAGATGCGGACGGCTTTGCGGGAGATGCAAAGCGGAGTGGCAGAAGCCGCAGCCTATGAACGATTTGGGACTAGATGCCGTATGCCGGCCTATCTGAAGCTTGGGACGCTGCTTAGCCAAAACCTTCGCAAAGGGACCAGGAACCTGGCGGAGCAACTGAAAGGAGAGTCCAGAGAAGCCTTTGAAGACCGAAAGGCGCTGGCGAAGCGGATGGGAGAAGAGTGCGAAAGCAAGCTTCTGATTCCTATGATGATGATGCTTTTAACGATTCTGATTATCATCATGTATCCGGCGGCTTCTTCTTTTCAGATTTAGAAACGGTTTGAAAACAAGTTTTTGTAACGGAAAGCTGCCTTTTAAAAAGAAAGGCAGGGATAGAAGTTTAACATACAACACAAAAAGGAGGATATCAAATGAAGACATTATGGAAAGATTTCTGGCAGGATGAAAGCGGTATGGGAGTCGTGGAGATTATTTTGATTATTGTTGTGCTGATTGGTCTGGTTATCATTTTTAAAGAGCGGATCACGGGAGTCGTAAATGATATTTTTGAAAAAATTGTTTCTCAGAGCAGCAGTATATAAAAAATGCACCGGACAGATTACAGTCTGGATGACGCTATGCTTTGCCGTATTTTTGGGCCTGTATCTGGCCTGCTTGCAGTCGGTGTGGAAACAGTATCAAAGGAAGCAGGCGGAACAGGCAGTGGAAGCAGGGATGTTTTCTTTGTTTTCAGAATTTGAACCTCATCTTTTTCAGCAGTATGATCTGTTCTGCCTGGATACTTCCTTTGGCGGAAAAACAGAACGTACAGAAGAGATCGCCAGTCATCTTTGGCAGTTTACGCAGAACAATATAACGGACGCTTCCGGAGAATTTTTGTATGGATTGCATTTGGAGGGCGTTTATGTAAAAGGTATGATACGCCTGACGGATGCTTCTGGTGCGGCCTTTTTCCGACAGGCAGTGGAGATCATGAAGGAAAAGACTGGATTTTCCATAGCAGAAGACTGGATGCTTCAGGATTTACTTCAAAAAGATACAGAGGAGAATACGAGAAGATTTCAGGCGGACTGTGAATCGTATGAAGGAAGGGTAAGAGATTACAAGGATGAAGAAGGGGAAGACGACGAGGAACGAAAGATCAACCCGGAAGCACGTCGGTGGGACGGAGTGTGGAAAGGGTACGTTTTATCCAAAGCGGTTCCAGGAGACTATCCGATTTCCGAAAAAGCTGTGGATTTAGCATTTGTGCCGTCTCAAAGAGAACTCTCTGTCGGTATGGGAAAAGCGGCCGGTACAGAAAATCAGATTCTTCAGAAACAATGGTTTATCAGCTATTTGTGCGATTACCTGAAACAGGCCCAGGAGATGCTGCCAAAGCAGAGGGCGGAAGGCGGACTTGACTATCAGTTGGAATATGTGATTGCAGGAAAAGCAACCGATCGGGAAAATTTAGATGCGGTTGTCAAACGGATTCTTCTGATAAGAGAAGGAATGAATTATGTGTTCCTTCTGACACATCCGGAACTGAATCAGAAGGCGGAGACGTTGGCTTTGGTTCTTGCAGGGATGACTGGAAATGAAGGAATTATAAAAAGTCTGGAACAGTTGATTCTGCTTGGCTGGGCGTATGGGGAAAGTCTTACAGAGGTGCGGCAGCTTCTGAACGGAAAAGAGCTTACGGTTATAAAAGATACAGCGGACTGGCAGGTACCATTGTCAGGACTTCTGCCACTTTTGGGCAATCCAGGAAGATATGACGGGCAGAAGCGGAAACAGGAAGGCTATAACTATGAAGCATGTCTCCGCCTTTTCCTAATGATGGAATCGGCAGAGACGCTGTCCATGAGAGCGCTGGATATTATAGAAGGAGAGCTTTGCAGCCTGAATGGAGACGGAAATCTGCACTTAGACCACTGTGTGGATGGCCTTACTGCGCAGGTGTGGATAGGAGATATCTATTTGGAAAGAAATTACGGATATGAGTAAGAGGAGAAGGGAGGCATGGAGGGATGTCCTTCTGCAGCAGGATCAAAATAAAAAATAATCTCCAGATACCCCGCAGACGGAAGACGCTCTTTGGAAGCGTCAGAACGGGCAGAAGGGCTTCCCTCGGTGCCTCCCTGCGCGGAAGCATGACTCTGGAAACTGCTTTTGTCCTGCCCTTTCTGCTGTGTGCGGTAACAGCACTTTTGTATCTGTTTGCATTTACTTCTGTGCAGGCAAAGGAGAGTCTTCAGCTCGTCGAACGGGCTAAGCTTCTGGCAGTTACAGTAGGGCAGAACAAAAGTTCGGACCCATATATTAAACTTGCAGATGCGGATTTGGTCTCTCCTCCTTTTTTTGATTTGCCTTTTGGAAGAAGAATCATGACAAAAAGGGCAGTCGTGCGTGCTTGGGTGGGGTTTACAGGAGAGACATTTCAGAACAATGCAGGGGAGGTACTGGTCTATGTGACGCCTGGGGGAACGGTCTACCATAGGACCAGGGATTGTACTTATCTAAGTCTCTCTGTCCGGCAGACTTCCTACAGCAATGTAAGAAATGAGAGAAATCAGTCCGGAAGCAGATATACGGCCTGTGAATACTGCATTACCAGGGGATGGTCCAAAGGAACGGTGTACATTACAGACTATGGAACCAGTTATCACAGCAGCACAGGCTGCCAGGGGCTTCGGCGTACGGTTTTGGTGATTCCTCTGTCTGAAACCGGAGAGCGTCCCTGCTGTTCCAGGTGCGGCAGATGAGAAGCAGTATTTGGGTATTGGCTCATTTGTTCTATTTGTCAGCAGAAGATCTGAAAGAACGCAGAGTCTCTATGATCGTTGTGCTGGAACTTCTGGGGAGCGGGCTGCTCTATGGACTGACAGTCGGACATACTCCGCAGCCTGTTCCCGGATGTCTGCTGCTTCTTTTAGGATATATCAGCCGGGAACAGATCGGCTATGGGGATGGATGGCTGATGCTGTCTCTTGGGATGTGGCTTGATCTTACAGAACTTTTATGGATGCTTTTTGCGGGGACGGGACTTGGGGGACTGTATGGGCTTTTGTTTCATAAGAAAGAACTTCCATTGGTTCCTTTTCTGACAGCGGCTTATATGATCGGAGTGAGGCTATGAAGAAAAAAGGAAGATATGTGGTGGAAGCGGCATATCTGGTTCCCGTCATCTGCATCTTGTTAGTTTACCTCGTTTTTTTCACACTGTATGCCCACGATTATGCTGTATGCGCGCATACCGCGCTGGAATGCGGCATTAAAGGAAGCTACCCGGACGGGAGAACTAATGAACAAATTCGCAGGGATGTGGAACAGGAACTAGAACAGAAATTGTCAGAGCGGCTTTTGTGGCTTCAGGAAAAGACGGTTCAGGTACAGGTGAATATGGCAAGACTTACGATTCAGATATCGGGGAGCGGCAGTTTCCTTCCGGTATCCGGTATAGAAGTTCGCCGGGAAGTCTGGCGTATCTGGCCTTGTGAAACCCTTAGGAGAAGCGGATGGCTAAAAGCGACGGAGGATAAGAATGGAGATACGATATAAAAGGGATTTAAACAGCAATTACATGATTTTGAAAGAAGAACGCTTAGAAGAAGATTATGAACTTCGAATGATTACGGAAAACAGAATTTATGGATTTTTGCCCTGTGTGGTCCAGCGGCATGGAAAAGAAATGGAATATTATTATGAGATCACCGGAAGACAGAGCATGGAGCTGTCTTATGAACGAAAAAAGCTGAATTTTACGCAATTAAAGGAACTGCTAAGGGAACTTTTGCGGATCTTAGAGTCGGCACAGGAATATCTTTTAAATCCGGATCATTTTCTTCTCAGTCCGGAAGCCATCTATCTAAATATCCGGTCGGAAAAGCTGTATTTGTGTTATTATCCGGCTTTTGAAAAAGAGATTCGCGGATCTTTTCTGTCTCTGGCGGAGTATTTACTTGGAAAGCTGGATAAAAGCGATACAGAGGGCATTGAGTTTGGCTATGAATTGTATCAAAGTGCCTTAGAGCCAAATTTTAGTCTTCTGGAGCTTTTGCGAAAGCATACAGAAAAAGAAAAAGGAAGAAATGAGGCAGGCGACGGAAAGGAAAGTACTTTCATTCCGCCTCAGGGCCTTTCGGCTTCCGTACAGGAAGAGGTTCTGGAGAAGACCGGAAGCTGGAAAAATTTCTTTAAGAAAAAGACGAAAAGTCCCAGTCTGGAAGATTATGCAGCAGAGACAGACCGGACAGGAAACGGGTCCGTTCTTTTCATAAGAGAGGAAGCTATGCAGGAGACGGCATATCTTCAGGAGACAAAGAAAGAAGGGCTGTTTCTTAGAAGCCTTAATTCTGACTATCCAGATCTTCAGATCAAAGAAGAAAACTTTTTAATTGGGAAAAAGAGGGATAGTGTGGACGGATGTATTCCGTCTTCCACCATCAGCCGTATTCATGCCCGCATTACTTTTGACGGTGCGGTCTATTATGTAGAGGATCTGAACTCTACCAATGGAACCTGGGCTGACCAGGTACAGCTCAATCCATACGAACTGTGTCCCTTAAAGAATGGTATGTATTTAACGTTTGCCAGTGCAGAATATGAGGTACAGTTGTAGATTCTGCTCTTTTGGGTTGCAATACCACTTTAAAAAGGCTATACTGTTATCAAAAATGGCAGATGAGAGAGGCGGCGGATGATGATATTTGACAGTCATGCTCACTATGATGACAAAGCTTTTGATGAAGATCGGGAAGAGGTGCTCCAGGCACTAACAAAGAGTGGTGTGGGGACAGTAGTTAATGTGGGAGCAAGCCTTGCAGGAACGAAAAGGACCATAGATCTGGCGGAAAAATATCCGTTTGTCTACGGTGCGGCAGGTGTGCATCCGGACGAAGCAGGAGAACTGAACGAAGAGACGTTTGCATGGCTGAAGGAGCAGTGTGCGCATGAGAAGATCGTGGCAGTCGGGGAGACAGGTCTTGATTATTATTGGGATAAAGAAAATCATGAGGTTCAGAAAAAATGGTTCCGCCGCCAGCTTGCCCTTGCAAAAGAGCTGTCGCTCCCGGTCATCATTCACAGCAGAGAAGCGGCTTTGGATACAATGGAGATTCTAAAGCAGGAGTATGATCCCAGGGTGCCGGTGGTTGTACACTGTTATTCTTATTCTCCGGAGATGGCACGGGAATATGTAAAGATGGGATATTATCTAGGAGTCGGTGGAGTCGTGACCTTTCAAAATGCTAAAAAACTGAAAGAGACAGTACAAGAGACGCCCCTTCGGCAGATTCTCTTAGAGACAGACTGCCCATATCTGGCTCCGGTTCCCTTCCGGGGGAAACGGAATGATTCCAGAAATCTGATCTATGTGGCGAAGGCCGTCGCTGAGCTGAAAGGAATAACGGCGGAGGAAGTGATCCGTATCACAGAAGAGAATGCAAAAAGCTTTTACCGGCTGGAGGGGAGACAGTAAGATGGCAGGATTAACTCCAAGTCTGGGAAATCCTCAAAACACAATAGAGATTCTGAATAAATACCGATTTGTATTTCAGAAAAAATACGGACAGAATTTTCTGATTGACAGTCATGTACTGGATAAGATTATAAGAGCCGCAGAGATCACAGAAGAGGATTATGTTGTGGAGATCGGTCCCGGTATTGGTACGATGACGCAGTATCTGGCTGCTGCAGCCAAAGGAGTAACTGCTATCGAGATCGATCGGGCACTGCTGCCGATTCTTCAAGACACTTTACAGGGATATGACAATGTAGAAATTATTAATGAAGATGTGCTGAAGGTGGATCTTAGGAAATTAGCGGAGGAGAAACATGGCGGCAGACCGGTTAAAGTAGTTGCCAATCTTCCGTATTACATTACAACACCGATCATCATGGGGCTTTTTGAAAAGTATGTCCCGTTATCAAGTGTGACCGTTATGGTACAGAAGGAAGTGGCGGAACGAATGCAGGCGGGCCCAGGATCAAAGGACTATGGGGCACTTTCTCTTGCAGTGCAGTATTATGCCAAGCCCTATGTAGCAGCAAATGTGCCGCCCAACTGCTTTATGCCAAGGCCGAAGGTGGGTTCTGCGGTGATCCGTTTGCAGACTTACGAGCAGCCGCCGGTGAAGGCAAAGGATGAAGCGCTGTTATTTGCTATAATTCGGGCATCCTTTAATCAGAGACGCAAGACACTCCAAAATGGTCTGTCCCATGTACCGGAACTTGGAATCTCGAAAGAAATAACAGCAAAGGTACTGACTGAGATGGGACTGCCTGCATCTGTTCGCGGGGAAGCACTGACATTAGAGCAATTCGCAGAACTTACAGACCGGGTGTTGGCGTACCGCCAGTTCTGATCCGGCCCGTTAGAAAAATCATTGTCCGCACAGCGCGAAATTTTGTCATAACTGTTTTCTGACAAGCATAAAATATCCGATAGGACGGCATTTGTTTGGGAAGCTTTTGAACAATGCGGAACTTTAACAGCATTGTTCAAAAACATTCCAGAAGGATATTCGGACGCGGATGCGGCGGAATATCCTTCTATTGAAAGGGAAGCTTTTGAACAATGCGGAACTTTAACAGCATTGATCAAAAGCATCCCAGAAGGATATTCGGACGCAAAGGCGGCCGAATATTCTTCTATTGAAAGGGATGATTTTGAACAATGCGGAACTTTAATAGGAGGAACATTTTATGCAAGATTACAGGCGCCAGATCGCATATCTCTATACATATGAACACGGACAACCGGTAAAAAATTCAGGTTTTGTAAAAGCGGAACTCCGGGATGGCAGATGCAGGCTCGGCATTCATCTGAAGGGATACAGCAGGAAGGGACAAGATACGGGAAAGGCATATATTTATTTTTGCCGTGAGGATACCGGCATCGGCATCTACCTTGGGGAGATGGAGGACAGGAACGGAGTGCTGGAATGGCAGGGGGCCGTGGATCCGGACAACATTCAGGAGAAGGGAGTCCGCTTCTCGGAAACAAACGGGATCTGGATTCGGCGTCCCGGAAGCAAAGATTATGTGGCAGAATGGCAGGAGGGGCTGGCAGATGTAAGCCGTTTTCTGCTGTACCCAAAGGGTGGGGAAACATGCATCCGCTGTCCCCGCTTCGGAAATTGCAAAAGGAGTATGGAGGATGTCTCTGACAAAAGATGAAATATATATGAAGGAAGCACTCCGTCAGGCCCGTAAGGCATGGAAGCTTCGGGAGGTTCCCATTGGCTGTGTGATCGTGAGGGAGGAAAAAATTATCGCCAGAGGATACAATCGGAGAAACACCGATAAAAATACACTGGCGCATGCAGAACTTCTGGCGATCCGAAAGGCAAGCCGGGTGACAGGTGACTGGAGACTTGAGGACTGTACCATGTACATTACACTAGAACCATGTCAAATGTGCGCAGGAGCGATTGTGCAGGCCCGGATCCCAAGAGCAGTCATCGGGAGCCGCAATCCCAAGGCGGGATGTGCAGGTTCCATTCTGAACTTGCTGAATATTCCGCAGTTCAATCATCAGGTAGAACTGACCGAAGGGGTTTTGGAAGAGGAATGTTCCATGATGATGACAGATTTTTTCCGCCAACTTCGGGAAAGCAGGAAAAAGCCTTTGACAAAAGACTGAAAACAGGATATACTGTACAGGCATTCAAAATTGTCATAAGATTTCCGTGCAGCTGGGGAGGTGGCGGTGCCCTGTACCTACAATCCGCCATAGTAGGAGTGATATCCCGCCCCGGGCCGGTCGGTCAGAAGCTGCCCTGTATAAGTGGCGTTGATGTTTGGGTCTTGCGCAACAGGAGCCTGTGAACCGTGTCAGGTTGGGAACAAAGCAGCACTAAGCGGGACCTCCTGTGTGCCGCAAGGGTGCCTGGGCTGAGTTGGCTGTACAGGTAACGTTCTGGTCTAACGTTCAAAGCGGGATGCACGGATTATAAAAGATAAAAGAGATACGGCTTTGGGACATGTTCCAAGCTGTATTTTTTTATATAACTGCAAGCTGTTGTATGAAGAAATGGTTTGAGCTGAAGAAAAAGCCGCACGACCGTGCGGCAGAAGCCTGCAAAACGATCAGATGAGGAGAGTAGAGAAGATGGAGCAGTTAAGTCTGTTTGATGACCGGGAGACGAGTGCGCCTTTGGCTAGCCGGCTTAGGCCGGAAACATTAGAAGAATATGCAGGGCAGAAGCATCTGCTTGGAAAAGGAAAGATTCTGCGTCAGCTCATTGAGAAGGACCAGATTTCATCTATGATCTTTTGGGGTCCGCCCGGCGTGGGAAAGACAACGCTGGCACGGATCATCGCCGGACGAACCAAAGCTTCTTTTGTAGAGTTCAGTGCAGTGACCAGCGGGATCAAGGAGATCAAAGAGGTAATGGCGCAGGCGGAACAGAATCGGCGGATGGGAATCCGGACGCTTCTGTTTACGGATGAGATTCACAGATTTAATAAAGCTCAACAGGATGCGTTTTTGCCGTATGTGGAAAAAGGGAGCATCATTTTGGTAGGTGCCACAACAGAAAATCCGTCCTTTGAGATCAATTCCGCGCTGCTGTCCCGGTGCAAAGTATTTGTGCTGAAAGCATTGGGCGAAGAAGACCTTTCAGAGCTTTTGAATCACGCCATGACCAGTCCGAAAGGTTTTGGAAATATGGATGTTCAGATGGAAAAGCAGCATCTGAGACTCATCGCCCGCTTTGCCAACGGCGATGCCCGGACGGCGCTGAACACACTGGAGATGGCAGTTCTGAATGGGGAGATGGATGCAGAAGGGAAGATTCATATAAATGAAGAGGTGCTTGCTCAGTGTATGAACCGCCGTTCCCTGCTCTATGACAAAAACGGTGAAGAACATTACAACCTGATTTCCGCTCTTCATAAATCCATGCGGAACAGTGATCCGGATGCGGCAGTCTACTGGCTTTGCCGAATGCTGGACGGAGGAGAAGAACCCCTTTATATCGCAAGAAGACTGGTCCGGTTTGCCAGCGAAGATGTAGGTATGGCGGATCCTCAGGCGCTGTCTCTGGCGGTGGCGGTCTATCAGTCCTGTCATTTTCTGGGGATGCCGGAGTGTGACGTACATTTAACCCATGCGGTAGTCTATCTGTCCATGGCGCCCAAGTCCAATGCCCTGTACCGGGCATGTGAAGAGTGCAAAAAGGATGTCAGAGAGCTTCCGGCAGAACCAGTGCCCCTATGGATCTGCAATGCACCTACCGGACTTATGAAGGATCTGGATTATGGAAAGGGATATGTATATGCCCATGATACGAAGGAAAAACTGTCTCGGATGAGGTGCCTTCCGGAAAGCTTAGAAGGACGCAGATATTATGTTCCCACAGAGGAAGGACAGGAGATTCAGGTAAAGATGCGTCTGGAAGAGATTTTAAAATGGAAAAATTCTGAACCGTCTTAGCAACGTCTGCCGGAAAACGAGGCCAGAGCCGCAATTTCCGGCAGATTTTTATTTTTGTATTTTATGTGATATTTTTGGTCTGTCAAACGTTTATATAATGAAAAGCTTTTCACAAGAAAACCGGGATGGGGGTGACGATCGTTGGAGAGGACGGCGTATAACAGAGCGGTGAAACTCTGCCTGGATGCAGTATACCGAGCCGCATGGAATAGCTGCAAAAATCCCCACGATGCAGAAGACGTAGTGCAGACAGTATTCTTAAAACTGCTGGAGTGTGATGTGGATTTTCAGGATGACGAACATGTTCGCAGATGGCTCATCCGGGTGACGGTCAATGAAGCTCATTCCCTGTGGCGGTCCTTCTGGAAAAGGAATGTGTTTTCCATGGAAGAGCTGACAGCAGAGCCGGTATTCTCAGAACCGGAAAACAGCGAATTGTTTTATGCCGTACAGAAGCTCCCGGTGCGGTATCGCGAAGTTGTACATCTGTATTACTACGAAGAATACAGCATCAAGGAGATTGCGGCGATTCTCGGTATCTCCGAGACTGCCATCCAGACCCGGCTTATGCGTGCCCGCGGAAAACTGAAACAAGAATTAAAGGAGGCGTGGAAATGAAAGATGAACAAGAAAACAAAGCCTGGTACCAGAGGACTTTCAATGAAGTACATGCTTCTGAACGTTTGTTTGGAAAGGTGGAAGCTATGAACAAGGAACAAAAAGCAATTAAGAAAACATTATCTAAGGGAGTCGCTGCGGCAGCTCTTGGCGCACTGGTATTCAGCAATGTCATTTCCTATGCAGCATCCGGCAGTCCCTGGATACTGACGATCACACTGCCGAGCGGTGAAATAAAAGAGATCGAGATAGAAGCAGAAGAGACGGACGGGCAGTATACCGTATATGATATAGATGCAGATTCCAGTGAATCCACAAGCATGAAAAGTACAGAAACATATGCAGTATGCGAGACACAGGAAGATGACGCGGCACATTGCCTGGAGGAGATTGACGGACGGATCTATCTGGTGTTGGACGAAAACTGCCGCGTAGATATTACGGATGACTTCCAGGACGGAGCCTGCAAAGGGGTAGCGGATGCAAGCGATGATGCCTGCTGGTATTATGAGGTTACGGGAACTTTGGAAGACCACGAGATTCAGGCCCAGCTCATTTCTTATACAATAAAATAGCTCTGTATACAAAGCAGCCGGGACCGCTTTTTCCGGCTGCTTTTTCTTGTCTCTGTCTGCCGATACTTTTCATTTGGAAAAAAATCTGCTATGGTTAGGAAAAAGAGTGAAAAAGGAGACTGCCAATGTCAGAGAGGATTCGGATCACAGATTATCATGCCCCGGAGCTGGATGTATATGCCAGGCTTCGGGAGGTTCAGCTTCTGAACCGTCACGAACCGCAGAAAGGAATCTTTATTGCGGAAAGTCCAAGAGTAATTGAACGGGCGCTGGATGCCGGGTGCGTGCCGCTGTCTTTTTTATCCGAGGAAAAATACGTGGAAAAGGAAGCGAAGGAACTTTTGAAACGGTGCGGGGATATCCCGGTCTATACAGCGGAAATGGAAGTACTGGTGCAGATTACCGGATATAAGCTGACCAGAGGAATGCTCTGCGCTATGAGAAGACCGCCTCTTCTCAAGGCAGAAGAAATATGTGCGGGAGCCAGACGGGTGGCGGTTCTGGAAAATGTAGTAAATCCTACGAATATAGGAGCAATATTCCGCTCCGCTGCGGCGCTGAATATAGATGCAGTGCTTTTGACATCTGACTGCAGTGATCCGCTGTACCGGCGGTCCGTCCGGGTAAGTATGGGAACCGTGTTTCAGGTTCCGTGGGCCTGGCTGGATGGGAAGGATGCATGGCCGGGGGAAGGAGTGACTCTTCTTCACCGTCTGGGCTTTTGCACAGCGGCTATGGCCCTTACGGATGATGCCATTGCACTTGACGATCCTTGTCTGCGGGAGAAGGAAAAACTGGCAGTCGTTTTGGGAACAGAAGGAGAAGGACTGGCAGCAGACACGATGGCGGAATGCGATTACCGGGTGCGCATTCCCATGGCTCGCGGAGTCGATTCTCTGAATGTGGCGGCAGCCAGCGCGGTGGCATTCTGGGAGTTGGGCAAATACTGAAAAATTTTCTCCAAAAGTGTAAGATATAGACGCAGGAAAACGGAATATACAGTGAAAGGATCTTTTGGCTGACGGCCGGAAGGTCCGGTCAAAGGAAAAACTGCTGAAAGCAGCGGTTTTGTGTAAGCTTACGAAAACCATGAAAAATCCTATACTTTTAGAGGTAACTGTTTTATGAAGGCAAACGAAGATAATTTTGTGGACCTTATCCGAAGACGCCGGGAGGAAGGGCTTCGATATCTGATCGAAACCTATGGAGGGCTTCTGAAATCCATTGTAAAGAAGAGACTGTTTTTCTCACCGGATCGGGTGGACGAATGCATGAATGATATTTTTCTTGGGATCTGGAAAAATATTGACTGTTTTGATGAGCGCAGAGGAAGCTTTCAAAACTGGGCTGCAGGAGTAGCACGGCTGGAAGCCATTGACACACTGCGCAGACTGCAGAGAGAACATCAGACAGTGTCTCTTCAGGAGCTGGAAATTCCGGAAGAAGATACGGCGCTGCAAAAGCTGACAGAACAGGAACTTTCAAAGGAAACGGAGGAGATTTTGTCCTGTTTGTCTCCAAGAGATCAGGAACTGTTCTGCCGGATCTTTCTGATGGAGGAGGAACCAGAGGAGGCAGGGAAAAGTCTTGGGATGACCAGGGATAACGTCTATGTGCGGCTTTTTCGCGGAAAGAGGAAAATCCGCAGCAAATTTGGAGAAAGGAAGAGGGCATGAGCATGAAAAGGGAAGCATACAGACTTGCCAATGAGTTCCAGACAGATTTCTCGGCGGACCAGGACCGGCTCATGGACAGCCCGGATGATATGGAAATGAAACGATATGAGGCGAATGCGTTAAGGGAGATCAGAAAAGAGAAGAGAGCGGTCAAAGGCAGCATTGGAAAGATAACGGCGGCTGCCTGTATAGCAGCGGCACTTCTTGCCGGAACGGTGATGTTCCGCCAGGAAGTCCATGCATCCATCCGGCAAATCACCTGGAGCATCAGCAGTGCGCTGGGACTTTCAGAAGATTTGGCAGCCTATCGGGATGTACTGAACTCTTCCGTGTCAGACAAAGGCTATGTGGTCACGCTTCAGGAGGCGGTGGTATCAGAAGAAAAGCTGACGGTCAACTATACGATTCAGCGGGAGGACGGACAGCCCATAGAGGACTACCTGACGCCTGACGAACAGTTGTTTGTAAACGGAAAACAGGTAATGGGCGGAGCCGGAGGCAGCAGCGGCTTCCTTGATGAAGAACAGACGATTATCGGTGCGGAGATGTCTTACCAGATACCTGGTGTGGATATGTCGCAGGAAAATGAATTTTGTATTAAGATTCATAAATTAGGCTTTCAAAATGGCATCAAAGGGAAGTGGGACTTTGCTTTCACCGCAGACGGAGCAGCTCTGATGGCAGATACGAAGCGAATTTCCATGGAAAAATCCTTCACGCTGCCGGATGGGGTAACGGTTACTCTGAAAGAACTCACTATGAATGAACTGGAACAGAGGATTTCTTTTACACAGTCCGGTTCGACCAGATATATGGCAGAGGTGCTGGCAGTGGATGATACAGGACGGCAGGTAAAGTTCGGTCTTCGAAGCGCAAATGAGAAATCCGGCTATCTGTCCAATGAGGAGTATATGGAAGACGGAAGGATCGCGGATACTGCCGCGAAAGTGGTCATGACTCTTTATGTGACAGCGCTGCCGGAGGAAGACGGTCAGATCATAGATGATCCCAAGCAGGTTGGGGAACCGTTTGAACTGAAACTATAACAGAAAGAACAGAAAGCTGCGTCAGCAGGCTGCACAGGGCTGTACGAACCAAAAGAAACGTACAGTTATGGGAGTCCTTCTGCCGCAGCTTTTTTTGCGTTTAAAGCGGTTGTGGTTAAAGTAGTCATGGACATTTTTTTCCAAAATGATATAATATAATGAAAAGATTTTTGATGTGAGAAATGTACATTCTGCCCCCCTAAAACCGGAGCAGGAAAAAATAAAAGGGGTGCCATAGGATGGAAAAGAAACGAAGATTTTTCTATTTTTTGCTTATTACCTCTGCACTGGTAATTGTCTGTCT
This sequence comes from Lachnospiraceae bacterium, assembly GCA_910574965.1. GTDB lineage: Bacteria > Bacillota > Clostridia > Lachnospirales > Lachnospiraceae > Hominiventricola. The sequence continues at coordinate 33,185 of CAJTDB010000022.1, forward strand.
GGTAACGATGTTTTATGTAAATCAACTAAACCGGACCATTTCAGATCACACCATCCGTTCTATCAGCGAGATGGCGCTGCATGATAAAGAGGCCATCGAAACATATATTGAAACATGCTGGGGAGAGCTTGAAAAGATTCAGGAACGCTTTCAAAGCTATGACTGTGCGTCCATGGAAGATTTGGAGACGAAGATCGATCTGGAATGCGCCTTCAGCAGTTTTACACATCTTTATTTAGTTGCCGATGATGGAACGGTCTATGCAGACCAATATGCCGCCTGTGTGCCCGGCAGCCACAAGCTGGAGCAGGGTGTGGACTTTCTGTCCTGTTTTGCAGACGGAAGAAAACAGATCGTCATGCGGTTTGATGATGAGGACGTGGGCACATCAAAAGAAAATATTCTCTACGGCATCCGGCTGGATGATTATGAAACAGGCGGGGTGAAGATGTCGGCACTGATCGGACTTAGCGGAATTTCCTCCATCAAAGACCGCATGGTGATTGACAGTTTTATCAAGGACGGCAACAGCCGCGGACACAGTGCGCTCATTGACAAAGAAGGCAATTATATTATAAATATCAATAAAGAAATCTTTTTGAACAAACGGATGAATCTGTATGAGCATCTTCTGGAAGCTGCGGATTCAGAGCTGACCAATGAAGAAGTAGAACAAAAGCTTCGGAATATGGAGACTTTTGGCTTTTATCATGCCCATGTGGGAGAAGACACAAAAGAACTGTTTTATTTTATGCCCTTTGAACCGGATATGGATCTGTACTTTATCATGTCGGTCAACGAAGAGGTCTTTACGGAACAGAGCCGGGTATTTGTCCGGATGAGTATGGCTATGCTGGCTGCATGTATTGTGATCGTAATCGGTATGCTGCTGGCGGTGATGCGGTATCAGATCAAGACCATTAGGACGACGGAGAAAGCAAAATCTCAGAAAGAATTTCTCTCCAATATGAGTCATGAGATCCGTACGCCGCTCAATGGACTGATCGGCCTGAATCATTTAATTTTGTCTCATATTGATAATGATGAAAAAAAGGTTCAGATCAGAAACTGGCTGATAAAATCCGACAGTACGGCCAATTATCTGCTGTCTCTGGTCAACGATATCCTGGACATGTCCAAGCTTCAGGCAGGGAAGGTGGAACTGCTCCAGGAACCTATGCTGGTGTCCGCACTGGTGGATGAGATTGCTGCTATGCAGACAGACAATATTGAGAGCCGCGGAGTGGCATTTATTGTGGAAAAAGAACTGACGGAACCTTACATTGAAGGTGATGCCACCCGTACGAAGCAGATTCTTATGAATATTATAGGAAATGCTGCCAAGTTTACAAAAGAAGGCGGTCGGATCCGCTTCTCGGTCCGTCAGGAGAAAACAGATGCCCAGCATGTAAATACGATTTACTGCTGTGAAGATACAGGAATCGGTATGTCCAAAGAATATGTAGGCCGTATCTTTGACTCTTTCAGTCAGGAGCCGGGAAGAAACGAAAACGGAACAAAAGGGACCGGACTCGGCATGGCCATCAGCAAACTGCTCGCCAATGCCATGGGCGGTGAAATCAAAGTAGAAAGCGAATTGAATGTAGGAAGCACTTTTACTGTTGTGATTCCGTCGCCGGTCGTAGAAGAGCCGCCGGAGTATCTGATGGACAAAAATGCGGAGCTTTTGCCTGTAGGGCATGAGACCTTGGAAGATGAAGAGAACAAATGTTCTGCCAGAGTTCTCGTGGCGGAGGATGTGGAGCTGAATGCGGAAGTACTGATAGAGATTCTGGAGATGGAGGGCTTTCAGACTGCTTATGCTCAAAATGGCCGGGAGGCGGTGGAGCTGTTTCAGAACTCCCCCGTCGGATGGTTTGATATGATTCTTATGGATATGCAGATGCCGGTCATGGACGGATGTGCGGCCGCGCAGGCAATTCGAAAACTGGACCGGAAGGATGCCGCTTCGGTTCTGATTTATGCATGTACAGCCAATATGTTTCAGGAAGACCGGGATATGGCCCTTAAGAGCGGGATGGATGATTTCCTGACAAAGCCTGTTGATGTGTACATTCTGCTGAAAAAGATAAGAAAATGCAGGAAAGATCAAAGGCAGGTTAAGGGGCCGGAAGGCGGATACAAAAAATAAGAGAGGATGGATGGAAGAATGAAGGGGCTGAAACTGATCGCGTGCGATCTGGATGGAACACTGCTTCTGAATGGGGCACAGTCGCTTAGGGCAGATACTTGCGGTCTGATTCAGGAACTGCAAAAACAGGGCATCCTGTTCTTTGCTGCCAGCGGGAGACAGTATACCAATCTTCAGCGGCTGTTCTGGCCGATCAGAGAGCAGATCGGTTATCTCTGCGAAAATGGGTGCGTCAGTTTCTTTAAGGGGCAGCAGATTCATAAAGAGTACATGGACCGTGGGCTGGGGCGGGAACTGATCGGGGCTGTCTGTCAGAAAGACGGTGCAGAGGTTCTGATCTCCGGGGTTATGGAGAGCTATGTAAAACCAAAAGATATGCGCTTTTTTTATCATATGCGGGACGTTGTAAAGAATGATGTGACACTGGTGACGGATCTGTTTGGTACGGAGGAAGCATATATGAAAATCTCCGTATATGAGGAAGGCGGCATCCGGGATGAGAGGTATTGGAAGGACCGGTTCGGCAGCCGCTGTACTGTCGTCACCGGCGGAAACGACTGGCTGGACATGATGCCTCTGCATGTAAATAAAGGATTTGCGCTTAAAAAGATTCTGGAGCATCTGGGGATACATCCAGAGGAATGTATGGCCATCGGGGACAATGACAATGACCGGGAGATGCTTCAGACGGCAGGCTTTCCGGTGTCCGTTCGAAGTGCCAAACCTCAGATTCGAGCAATGGCAGAGTATGAGACGGATACGGTGGAAGCGCTTTTTGAGGCACTTCTTTCGGGGAAGTTATGAACCGGCTTTCAGAAGCGGAAGCCGGCTGTGTGAAGCACCATGTTCTTTTCGGCGTTCTGCCGTTTCTGACTTTCCAAATACTTGTGAAATATTTCCCGTTGGGTTATAATAAAAATAAGTACGGCTTTTGAAAGGCGCCGCAGGATATGGCTCCTTTCCCGGCCGAATCGGAAAAACATATTAGAAAAGGAGATACTTATTATGAAACGTGTGGGTCTTTTGACAAGCGGCGGAGACTGCCAGGCATTGAATGCAACCATGAGAGGAGTGGCAAAGGGACTTTATAACGAACTGGGCGGAGACGTGGAGATCTATGGAATCGAAGAAGGATACAAAGGTCTGATCTACAATGAATACAGGCACATGACCGGCAAGGATTTTGCAGGGATACTGACCAAGGGCGGGACGATCCTGGGAAGCTCCAGACAGTCCTTTAAAAATATGAGAACGCCGGACGAAAACGGACTTGACAAAGTAGAGGCCATGAAGAAGACCTACCGGAAGCTGGATCTGGACTGCCTGGTCATCTTAGGAGGCAACGGAACCCAGAAGACGGCAAATCTGCTGAGAGAAGAAGGATTGAATATCATTCACCTTCCGAAGACCATCGACAACGACATCTGGGGAACAGATATGACGTTCGGATTCCAGAGTGCTGTGGACATTGCGACAGAATGTATCGACTGCATTCATACAACAGCGGCATCCCACAACCGGGTATTTATTGTTGAAGTTATGGGACATAAGGTCGGATGGCTGACCCTTCATGCAGGCATTGCAGGCGGTGCAGACATCGTACTGATTCCGGAGATTCCGTATGATATTAACAAAGTATGCGCAGCTATCGAGAAAAGGAATCGTGCGAAGAAAGGATTTACGATCCTGGCAGTGGCAGAGGGTGCCATCTCGAAAGAGGACGCAAAACTGTCCAAGAAAGAATACAAGGCAAAAATGGCGAATTATGCATATCCGTCCGTATCCTATGAACTGGCAGAGCTGATCCGTCAGAAAACCGGCGCAGATGTCCGCGTGACGGTTCCAGGACATACGCAAAGAGGCGGCTCTCCGAAACCTTATGACAGAGTGCTCTCCACAAGACTCGGCGCGAGGGCGGCAAAGCTTATTATGGATGAAGAATACGGCTATATGGTTGGCATCGTCCATGGAGAAACATGCAAAGTACCGCTTGGCGAGGTGGCAGGAAAGCTGAAAATGGTAGATCCAAATGCAGGGATCATTGAAGAAGCGAAAATTGTCGGCATCAGTTTCGGTGACTGACGAAAAACAGCAGCAGGAGTGAGAAGACATGTCTTATACTGCATTATACAGGAAATTTCGGCCGTCAGAATTTCAGGATGTCAAAGGGCAGGATCATATCGTAACAACACTGAAGAACCAGATCCTGGCGGACCGTATCGGACATGCCTATCTGTTCTGCGGCACCAGAGGAACCGGCAAGACGACGATTGCGAAGATCTTTGCCAAAGCGGTTAATTGTGAGCAGCCAAAGGACGGCAGTCCCTGCGGGAAATGTGCTTCCTGCAAAGCCATTGCAGCCGGCAGTTCCATGAATGTCATTGAGATAGATGCGGCGTCCAACAATGGTGTGGACCATATCCGTGAGATCCGGGAGGAAGTGTCCTATTCCCCGGCAGAGGGGAAATATAAAGTCTACATCATTGATGAGGTCCATATGCTGACGCCCGGCGCTTACAATGCGCTTTTAAAGACTTTAGAGGAGCCGCCTTCCTATGTGATCTTCATTCTGGCCACAACAGAGGCCCATAAGATCCCCATCACGATTGCTTCCCGGTGTCAGCGGTATGACTTTCGACGGATTACTACGGAAACGATTGCAGCCAGGCTGAAGGAGCTGATGGAACAGGAACAGGTAGAAGTCGAGGAACGTGCCCTGACCTACGTGGCCAAGATGGGAGATGGCTCCATGCGTGATGCGCTGAGTCTTCTGGACCAGTGTATTGCCTTTCATCTGGGCCAGAAGCTGACTTACGATCATGTACTGGAGATACTTGGCACGGCAGACATAGAAGTATTCGGCGACTTTTACCGGAAAATCTGCTGTCAGGATCTGGCGGGGCTGATTCGGGATCTGGAAGGGATTTTGTTAAAAGGAAGAGAGCTTTCCCAGTTTATCGTAGATTTTATCTGGTATCTCAGAAACCTTCTCATGCTGAAGAGTGATCCGGGAATGGCGGATATGCTGGATGTGTCCGGCGAGCATCTGGCACGTATGAAAGAAGAGGCCGAGCTTACAGATATGGATACGCTGATGCGGTATATCCGCGTATTTTCGGAACTGTCCGGACAGCTTCGTTATGCGACTCAGAAACGGGTGACCGCAGAAATCGCTCTGATTCGGCTGTGCAGACCTCAGATGGAGCAGAATTACGACGCTGTTCTGCACCGCATTGCACTGCTGGAGCAGCGGATGGAGGAAGGCGTGCCGGCGGCACCTGCGTCTCTGACGGGGGTGTCTGCACCTTCCGACGGGATATGTGCGGACAGAAAACCAGAGAAGATTTCACCGGAAGCTCTTCCGGAGGATATTCAGAACTTTCTCAGCCGTTTTCAGGAGCTGAGGAAGAAGGTCAGTCCCTGGTTTCAGATGGTTCTGAAAGGAGCGCAGTGCAGGGAGCTGCCGGAACATACCGGAGTACAGATCGTTCTGTGCAAAAATCATCCGGTGGATGAGACAGAGCTGGCCGCGGAAATAGAACAGATGGTTCTGCGGGAAATGAATCTGCGCCTGAAGATACAGATCAGCATACCAGGGGAGGATGAAAGGGCAGGGGAGCCGGTGATTGATCTTTCCGGCTTTATTGATATGAAGATCGATATTGATGAGAATTAAGAGTCCGGCTATGAAATGTCAGGTAATTTTGAAAAATATTTTCTGCTGGACAGTAAAGCCGTGCAGCAGCTATAAAACAGCATCATCCCGAACCATGCCCGGAAATGTTTCCGGACTAGCGGGCATGTTTCGGGATGATGCGGAACTATAACAGGAGGAAAGGATATGGCAAAGAGAGGCGGGTTTCCGGGAGGCGCAATGCCGGGAAATATGAATAATCTGATGAAGCAGGCACAGAGGATGCAGCGTCAGATGGAGGAGAGCCAGAAAGAACTGGAAACAAAAGAATTTACGGCGGCAGCCGGAGGCGGTGCAGTGGAAGTGACTGTGACCGGCAAAAAAGAAGTGACAAAGGTGAAGATCGATCCGGATGCAGTGGATCCGGAAGACGTGGAGATGCTGGAAGATGTGATCATGGCGGCGGTCAATGAAGCCCTTCGGAAAGCGGAGGAAGAGATATCGGCGAATATGGCGAAGCTGACCGGCGGACTGGGCGGAGGCTTCCCCTTCTGATGGAATACTACAGCAATCAGATTCAGCTTCTCATAGAGCAGCTTGCTTCCCTGCCGGGCATTGGCGGAAAGACTGCCCAGCGCCTGGCCTTTCACATTATCGACATGCCGAAGGAACGGGTGGAGAAGCTGGCAGAAACGATACTGAAAGCAAAACAGACGATCCGCTACTGCAATCAGTGCCTGACGCTGACCGATCAGGAGCTGTGCCCTGTCTGCAGAAACCCTTCCCGTGATCAGAAGATGATCATGGTAGTGGAAAATCCACGGGATATGAGTGCTTATGAGAAGACTGGCAAATACGAGGGAGTCTACCATGTACTTCATGGGGCCATCTCTCCCATGCTGGGCATCGGACCTGCCGATATCCGGCTGAAGGAGCTGATGCATCGGCTGGAAAAAGAAGTGGATGAAGTGATTATCGCTACCAATTCCAGCCTGGAGGGGGAGACGACGGCTATGTATATTAGCAAACTGGTGAAGCCCACAGGGATTAAAGTAAGCCGAATCGCCAGCGGCGTACCAGTGGGGGGAGATCTGGAATATATTGACGAAGTCACATTGCTGCGGGCGCTGGAAGGGCGCGTGGAGCTGTAAGATACTAGGCTGACAGATTGTGTCTCAGGAAAAGAGCAGTCCGTATCCGTGCACGTGCACGCAGAGGGCAGAAGGCCGGTATATCGAACAGGAGCTGAAATATGAGTATCAGTAAGAAAGAATTTGGAGCAACAAAAGACGGAACACAGGCATATTTGTATACCATCTGCAATGAGAACGGAATGGAAGCGTCCGTAACTGATTATGGGGCTATATTAGTGAAGCTGATGGTGCCGGACAAAACCGGAAAGAAGACGGATCTGGTGCTTGGATATGATAAGCTGTCGGATTATGAAGTAAACGGCTGCTTTTTCGGCGCCACCATCGGGCGGAGCGCCAACCGCATCGGCGGGGCTTCTTTTGTGCTGGACAATGTCCGGTATGAGCTGCCGGCCAATGAAAACGGCAACAATCTGCATACCGATAAAGAACATGGATTTCATAAAGTAATGTGGCAGGCGGAGCTTCTTCCGGAGGATGATGCAGTGAGATTTTCTTATGTAAGTCCTGACGGAGAGAACGGATTTCCGGGAATGCTTCGGATCTCCGTGACGTTTACATTATTGTCTGATATGGGGATCCAGATTACTTATGATGGGGTGAGCGATCGGAAGACACTGATGAATATAACCAACCACAGTTATTTTAATCTGCGGGGACACGATGCAGGGAGTATTCTGAATGAGAAGATGATGATCTGTGCAGACGGTTTTACGGAGATTATGCCCGGTTCCATTCCTACAGGAAGAGTGCTTTTGGTGGAGGGAACTCCTATGGACTTTCGGACTGCCAGGCGGATTGGGGACCGGATCGACGAGGATTTTCCGCAGCTCGTTCTGGGACAGGGCTATGACCACAACTGGGCGCTGAACACAGCTTTTGGACAGGTGGAGAAGATCGCTCAGGTGGAGGATGAAGAAGCAGGCCGCACGATGGAGGTCTGGTCTGATTTGCCGGGAGTACAGTTTTATACAGGGAACTGTATCACGCCGCAGATCGGAAAAGGCGGCGCACATTACAATCGGCGCTGTGCTCTGTGCCTGGAGACTCAGTATTTTCCGGACAGTATTCATCATCCGGAATTTCGTCAGCCGGTATTCGAGGCGGGACAGCCGTATCATTCCATAACGATTTATAAATTCCGCTGACGGGTGGGAGAGTGAACCTATGCTGAAAGTATTTTTGGTAGAAGATGAAATCGTAATGCGGGAAGGCATTAAGAATAATATTGACTGGGAAAAGGAAGGGTTTGAGTTTGCAGGAGAGGCCAGTGACGGGGAGCTGGCGTATCCCCTGATCCAGAAAGAAAAGCCGGATATTCTGATCGCAGATATTAAGATGCCTTTTATGGATGGGCTGGAGCTGAGCCGTCTGGTCCGCCAGGAGCTTCCGGATATTAAAGTTATCATTCTCAGCGGATATGATGAATTTGAATATGCCAAGGAAGCCATCAGCATCGGGATCACGGATTATCTGGTCAAGCCCATAGCGGGAGCAAAGCTTCTGGAGGCAGTGAAAAAAGTAGGAAAGATCATAGAGGAGGAACAGCAGCAGCGGCTGTTCCTCAAAACATTTGAAAAAGAGCGGCTTGAAAATATCCACCTGGCGAAACAGAAGATATTCCGAAGCCTGGCTTCCGGCAAGAAGCCGGTGTCGGAGCTTCTGAAGGATGCGCGGGAAGCCGGCGTCGATCTGGCGGCGAACCGGTATAATATTGTCCTTCTCCAGATTTTCGAGGAAGGGGAGACGGTTGGTTATTCCGAGAAGCAGAACGCCGCTGCGCAGGATATCGAGGAAATGACGGAGCATATGCCCGGCGTGCTGATGGTGGAACTCGGAATCGAAGGCTGGGCTTTTATCATCAAGGAGACGGATACAGAACGGAGTCTGGAACAGATTCTGCCGGATTTTCTGGAAAAGCTTCAGGAGATCATCCGCGGCTATGAAGGGATCGAGTATTTCGGAGGTGTCGGGAGAGCGGTGTGCCGGCTCAGCGAACTGAACCGGTGTTTTGAAGAGGCTAACCGTGCGTTTTCCTATCGATATCTGATCAATCGGAACCAGATCATCTACAGTGAGGAAGAGGCAAATGGGAGTTTTGCGGGCGGGCGGCTGAAGGCCAGTTCTCTGAACGTAATCAATATGGACCGGGAGATCGTGGAACGTTTTCTTAAGACCGGCCTTAAGAGTGAAGTGCGGCATTTTATAGACGAATATTTTGAGAGCGTAGGAGAGAGCGGCATCCGGTCCTTTCTGCTCCGGCAGTATGTGACGATGGATATGTTTTTCACCACTGTGGCCATGCTCCGGCAGATCGGATACGATTCGGAGGATCTGGTGGAACGGTGCGGAGACTTTCAGGCCATGACATCGGTATTTTCTTCGGTGGAACAGACGAAATCGTATCTGCAGGGAGTATTCGAAGCGGCTCTTGACCTGCGGGATACCGTTTCTCAGAAGAAATACAGCTCTCTTTTGAAAAATGCCAGAACCTATATTGAGCAGAATTATGATAATGAAGAGATTTCGCTGAATACAGTGGCGGCCAGCGTCAATTTAAGCCCCAACCATTTCAGCACGATTTTCAACCAGGAGACCGGTCAGACTTTCATTGAATTTCTGACACATGTACGCATGGAAAAGGCAAAGGAACTCCTGAGAGGCACTTCCATGCGGATGTCGGAGATTGCTTATACGGTGGGGTATAAGGACGCACACTATTTCAGTTATTTGTTTAAGAAGACGCAGGAATGTACACCAAGAGAATTCCGTTCTCAGGGTTAGGAGACAGAATATGAAGGAGAAAGGCTCAACGCTGAAGAAAAGGCTTCATCTGCTGATGCTGGTCTGCCTGGGGCCTCTGGCGGTAATAACCGTCTATCTGCTGATGCTGGTCAATCAGTTGTCTCAGCGGTACGATTTTATCGTGGAGAACATTACCAGAGCCAACGACTATAATATTGATTTTAAGGAAGATATGGATTACCTGATGTACATTATCGTGGCCAACTCCGAGCGCGCGAAAGAGCTGGTGGACACAGAACAGTCGCATGTGATGATTGATGATGCGAGAAAGGTATTTCAGAATCTGTATGAAGTCTCGGATATGAGCTATGGGAAAAGTCAGTTGAACCGGATCCTGAAAAGCCTGAATACTCTGGAGGATCGCGTCTCGGAGATTGAGCGGGATGCTCTGGTGAGCGGGTATTACGATAAAAATATGGAACGCCTGGATCTGGATATCCGGATACTGACCGAGCTGATCCAGGAGCAGATTCAGAAATATATTTATTATGAGGCCACCAATCTGGAGGTGCTGAGGGAGACCATCCGGGCAGATGTGGACCGGGGCATCCGCATGAGTCTCATTTTATTTCTGATGATCCTTGCAGGAGCACTTCTGATCAGCCGCAAAATTACGACAGGCATTACAGGACCGATCCGCAGACTGTGTGAGACTACGAGACAGGCGGGAAGCGGTGACTTTGCGGTTCGTGCCCAGGAAGTGACGACGGACGACGAGCTGGCGATGCTGAACACGAGTTTTAACCAGATGGTGGAGAAAATCGGCAATCTGGTGGAGGATATCCGGACGGAGCAGAGAAATCTGCAGGCTATGGAACTGAAGCTGCTTCAGGCCCAGATCAATCCTCATTTTCTGTATAATACGCTGGACGCCATTATTTGGCTGGCAGAAGCCGGGCAGAAAGAACAGGTAGTTATGATGGTGTCTTCTTTATCGGATTTTTTCCGGACGACGCTGAGTAAGGGAAGAGATCACATTTCCGTGGAGGAAGAGGAAGCGCACATTCGAAGCTATCTGGAGATTCAGCATTTTCGCTACCGGGACATTCTGGAGTACGAGATTCGGATTCCGGAGGAGCTGCATGAGTACCAGATACTGAAAATGACCCTTCAGCCGCTGGTGGAGAACGCTCTGTATCATGGAATCAAGAACAAGAGGGGACTGGGGCATATTACGGTCACCGGAGAACAGGAAGGAGAACGGCTGATCTTCTGCGTCAGGGATAATGGAATGGGGATGGAACCGGAGCGTCTGCAGAAAGTGCGCCGGATCATTACCGGAGAGTTGGCGGACGAGAATACGTCGTCGGGTTTTGGATTGTCCAATGTAGAACAAAGGATCAGGCTGAACTGCGGAGCGGACTACGGACTGTCCATAGACAGTGTATACAAAGAGGGTACGGCGGTGCAGGTAGTGATCCCTGCCGTAAAAAAATAAACTTATTCGTAAAAAAACAAACTTTCTTATAAAAACACTTCTGATTGATCAAAAAAACAGTAAAAAATCACACTTTATTCCGAAGAGTTTCCATTTTTTTTTACAAAGAAATATGATATCCTTTGGTTGTGGCCGGAAGAAAATCCGCCACAAATAAAATACATAGGGAGGATATCACTATGAAGAGAAAGTTTGTAAGTGCACTGGTATGTGCGGCAATGGTAGCAACGATGGCAGTAGGATGCGGCGGCGGAAACACCGAGACAAACGCACCGGCATCTGATGCAGGAACAGAGGCTCCGGCTGAGACGGAAGCGCCGGCCGAGACCGAAGCGCCGGACGCAGGCGCAGATGCAGAGGCTCCCGCGGCAGGCGGAGAGACAATTTCCATCGGTATCATCAACAACGACCCCAATGAGTCCGGATACCGTACCGCAAACGTAAGAAATCTTGAGGAGACCTTCTCCGAGGCAAACGGATATGCGACCCAGACCTTCTACGGCAAAGAGAACGACAAGCAGGTTGAGGCGGCACAGAAGATGATTCAGGACGGTGTAGATTATCTGCTCATTTCCGCAGCAGACGTTTCCGGATGGGATACCGTACTTCAGGATGCACAGGATGCAGGCGTACGCGTACTCCTCTATGACCGTATCGTAAATGCAAGTGAAGATCTGTATGAGGCAGGCGTTGTATCCGATATGGCAAAAGAGGGCGAGACCGCAGTGGCATGGCTGGAGAAGCAGGGACTTGAGAAATACGAGATCATTCACCTGCAGGGCCAGATGGGTGCGGCAGCTCAGGTAGGCCGTTCCGAGGCGCTGACCGCAGCGGCAGAGGAGAAAGGCTGGACGCTGGTAACTCAGCAGACCGCTGAGTGGAATGCAGAGAAAGCACAGCAGATCGTACAGTCCGTGATCGATTCCGGCAAGAGCTTCAATGTGATCTATGCGGAGAACGACGACATGGCAAAGGGTGCTGTTGCAGCTCTGGATAAAGCGAACATCTCTCACGGCGTAGACGGAGACGTCATCATTATGGGCTTTGACTGCAACAAGTGGGCTCTGGAAGAGCTGAAAGCCGGCAACTGGAACTATGACGGACAGTGCAACCCGTTCCAAGGCGAGAAGCTTGCAGAGCTTATCAAGAAAATCGAGAGCGGAGAGACTCTGTCGGAGAAGCTGATCTATATGGAGGAGAAAGGCTTTGACGCAAAAGAGATTACTCAGGAAGATATCGATAACTTTGGAATTTAAGTTCTGAAAATACAGGAACGGTTAACAGGTGCTTTTTAAAAAGCGCGGTGCGGTAAGGGATATTACAGGACTGCACCGCGCTTTTTATGCGGAAACGGTCAGCGGACCGTAAGCCGGATGGCGTGTGTGCAAAGGCACACTTCATAAAAATAAATATTTTACAGGAGGTGAACTTTAGGGTGGCAGAAAATATTGTATTGCAGATGAAAAACATTCATAAGAGCTTTCCTGGAGTACGTGCCCTGCAGGGTGTAGACTTTACCCTTCGCAAAGGTGAGGTTCATGCGCTCATGGGAGAAAACGGAGCCGGAAAATCAACCTTGATTAAAGTTCTGACCGGTGTCTACAGCAAGGATGAGGGGCAGATTTCCATCGAAGGAAAAGAAGTCGCGATTCACTCTCCGCAGGAGGCCCAGAAGAATGGTGTCAGCACCGTGTATCAGGAGATCACGCTCTGCCCGAATCTGTCCGTTGCCGAGAATATGTATATCGGCCGGCTGGAAAATATCTGCCAGAACTGGAAGAAAATGAATACCGACGCGGATAAGATTCTGCAGTCGCTGGATATTCCGGCGAAGGCAACCCAGCAGCTTTCCACCTGTTCGCTGGCGGTTCAGCAGATGGTGGCCATTGCCCGCGCGGTGGATACAGACTGTAAAGTGCTGATTCTTGACGAGCCGACGTCCTCACTGGATGAACAGGAAGTGGAGAAGCTGTTTAAGCTCATGCGGGATCTGAAGGGCAGAGGCGTGGGGATCGTCTTTGTAACTCATTTCCTGGATCAGGTGTATGAAATCTGCGATCGGATCACAGTAATGCGCGACGGCCAGTTGGTAGGGGAGTATGAGATCGAGAAGCTTCCGCGGGTTCAGCTGGTGTCCAAGATGCTCGGCAAGGAACTGGATGACCTGTCGGATATCCAGGGAGAATACTCCACCTATGAGCCGAAAGAGGGAGAGGCGCCTGTCTTTGAGGCGGAAGAGCTTCACAGTGACGCAGGAATCAAGCCTTTTAATTTCCACATTAAAAAGGGAGAAGTGAATGGATTTACCGGACTGCTCGGTTCCGGAAGAAGCGAGAGCGTGCGCGCCATCTTCGGTGCGGACCGGATTCTCGGCGGAAGAGTCAAGATGAACGGAAAGCCGGTTAAGATCAGAAAGCCTATTGATGCCATGAAAAACGGCATTGCATATCTACCGGAAGACCGCAAGAGAGACGGTATCGTGGGAGATTTATCGGTCCGTGACAACATTCTGCTGGCTCAGCAGGTGCTCAGAGGCTTCTTAAAGCCCTTCTCCAAAGGAGAGGCGGACAAAATAGCAGACGAATACATTAAGCTTCTAAGCGTCAAGACAGCCTCTGCGGATACGCCGATCAAATCTCTGTCCGGCGGCAATCAGCAGAAAGTCATTCTGGCGCGCTGGCTTCTGACCCATCCGGAATATCTGATTCTGGATGAGCCGACCAGAGGAATTGACGTCGGTACCAAGGTCGATATACAGAAACTGGTGTTAAAGCTCGCCTCTGAGGGAATGAGCGTTACCTTTATTTCCTCCGAGCTGGACGAGATGCTTCGTACCTGCTCCAGACTTGTTGTCATGCGCGACGGCAGGATGGTAGGAGAGCTTTCGGGACAGGATCTGAACCAGAACAAGGTTATGAACACCATTGCCGGAGGTGATAAATAATATGGAAAACAATCATGCGAAACAATCCAAAGGAAGCAGCTTTTTTGCAGATCTTACGAGAAATCAGCTGTTTATTCCGATGGCGGCACTTCTGCTGCTTTTGGTATTTAATCTGATCATGGATCCGGGTTTCTTCAAGATTACGCTGGGATACAACAGCGCGGGCCATCCGGTTCTGTCCGGTTTCCTGATTACGATTCTGGATTACGGCTCTGAACTGGCGATTCTTGCCATCGGCATGACGCTTGTGACGGCGGCTACCGGCGGTCAGGACATCAGCGTGGGCGCTGCCATCGCCATCAGCGGAAGCGTACTTCTGCGCATGCTCTGCGGAACCAACACCCGGCCGGAGACGCTGGTGATGCCGGTGCTTCTGGCATTTGTGATTACGTGCGTAGTAGCTATGCTCTTCGGTGCTTTTAACGGTACGCTTGTAGCGGTCTTCGGGATTCAGCCCATGATTGCAACGCTGATACTTTATACGGCAGGACGTTCCATCGCGGCATGGGTCAACAACAATGAACTTCCGATTATCAGTGAGCCGTCTTTTGCCTATTACGGAGGATTCATACCGGGCTGCCCGATCCCTACGCCTTTCTTCATTGCCGTGCTGTGCGTAGCAGTAATCGCGCTGGTGCTGAAGTTCACAACTTTGAGGCTTTACACCCAGGCGGTAGGCATCAACGAGTATTCGGCCAAGCTGAACGGTCTGAACCCGGTGTTCATTAAGATTCTGTCTTTCGTAATCCTCGGTCTGTGCGTAGCAGTGGTAGGGCTGATTAAAGTCAGCCGTTTCTCCAGCATCAACTATTCGGTCATTGCGAAAGATATCGAGATGGATGCCATCCTGGCGGTTGCTCTGGGCGGCAATGCTCTGAGCGGAGGCAAGTTCAACATGACAGCTTCCATCATCGGCGCATATGTGATTCAGTGTCTGACAACGACGCTGTATAAGTTCGACGTACAGGCGGACGCGCTTCCGGCTTATAAAGCAGTCGTCGTCATCGCTCTGGTCGTTCTGAGCGCTCCGATTGTGAGAGAGAAGCTGGCTGCTCTGATGCCGAAATCAGGTTCCAGGGAGGTGGCGAAATGAGCAAAAAGTTTAAGAACATGAGCGATACCAATCTGCTTTTGACCATTACGATTGTCGTATTTTTTGTAATGTATATCGGAGCTATGATCTTTCTGGGTTCCGGTTTCCTGAAGCCGCAGACCTTTTTCAACATTTTAAATGCCCAGGCGGCGCTGATCATCCTTTCCTGCGGCATGAGCCTTGTTATGATCACCGGAGGGATCGACATCTCCGTAGGCGGTGTAACTGCCCTGATCAGCATGTGCTGTGCGGTCTATCTGGATCAGAAAGGCGGAAATGTATTTATGGCAGTGGTGATTGCCCTGCTGATCGGCCTGGCTTTCGGTCTGGTCCAGGGATTTCTGGTTGCTTATCTGGATATTCAGCCGTTCATCGTCTCTCTGGCAGGGATGTTCTTTGCCCGCGGTATGACGACCATTGTCAACAGCAATCCGTTTAATGTGGAGAACGAGGCGTTTGTGGCTCTGAAAGGCACCCGTATCATTATTCCGGGTCTGGGTTCCGTCAATAAGATCGGCAAATATGTGGACGCGTACATAGAGATCGGCGTGATCGTTGCGCTTCTGGTAGTCCTTGTTATGTTTATCCTGCTGAAATGGACGAAGCTCGGCCGTGCTTTCTACGCAGTGGGCGGCAACAGTCAGAGCGCGCTCATGCTGGGCATCAATGTGAAGAGGACCCGATTCCTTTCCCATCTGCTCTGCAGTCTTCTGGCAGGTGTAGGCGGATTTGTCTATTTCCTGCATGTCGGTTCTGGTTCTCCGTCCCATGCCAGCGGCGCGGAGATGAACGCCATCGCTTCGTCTATTATCGGCGGAACGATGCTCACCGGCGGCGTAGGCAATATTATCGGAACGTTCTTCGGAGTACTGTCTCTGAGCACGATTCAGAACATCGTTTCTTCCGCCGGACTGGATGAACCCTGGTGGATCGGTATCACCATTGCGGCGATGCTGTGTCTGTTCCTGATTATACAGAGCGTCATTATGGCAATCCGGAAAAAGAGCGTGGCGTAGGCAGGGAAGCCGAAACCGACAGGGGACGAAAAACGGTACCCCAAAGTGCAGAAGGAGAGAAGGGGCCGGCCTGTGCGGGCGGGCCTCTTTTTTGGGTTCTCTGTTGAAGAGCTTCGGCAGCGGAAAATATGCTCCGCCTGATCGGCGATCCGGACTCTGACGGGACATACCTTTGCCGACCGGCACTGCAGAACCGGGATTCTGTAAAGGACCTGAAGGGGTAAACATTGGGGTAAAGACCATGCTTTAAATAAAAAAGCATTTGCGCAGATGCGGAACTGTTAAACAGCATAGATCAGCTTCCTGGGAAAAGAGACAGGAAGCTGATCTATGCAAAACGGTAATAGGAGGCAATAATAATGAAAAATTACAAATTCTGGTTCTGCACAGGTTCTCAGGACCTGTACGGAGACGAGTGTCTGAGAAAAGTAGCGGAGCATTCCGCGAAGATCGTGGAGGGTATGAACGCAGGCGGCAGACTGCCTTTTGAGCTGGTTCTGAAACCCACGCTTCTCAGTCAGGCATCCATCCGCCAGACACTGAATGATGCGAACAACGATCCGGAATGTGCAGGCGTTATTACATGGATGCATACTTTTTCTCCGGCGAAGATGTGGATCATCGGTCTGCAGGAATATAAAAAACCGCTGTGTCATCTGCTGACGCAGTTCAATGAAGAGATTCCCTACGGCTCCATTGACATGGATTTTATGAACGAAAACCAGTCTGCTCACGGAGACCGGGAGTACGGACACATTGAGAGCCGTATGGGCATTGAGAGAAAGCTGATCTTCGGACACTGGAACAATCCCGATGTGCAGGAGCGTCTCGGAAGCTGGATGCGTACGGCCATCGGTGTCATGGAGTCATCTCACATCCGCGTGTGCCGCGTAGGCGACAATATGAACAACGTTGCAGTCACCGAAGGAGATAAGGTGGAAGCTCAGATCAAGTTCGGCTGGGAGATTGATCATTATAACGTCAATGATCTGGTAGCGTATGTGGATGCAGTGTCTCAGGGAGATGTGAATGCACTGGTGGATGAATATTATCAGAGATATGAGATTCTCCTGGAAGGCAGAGATGCGGAAGAGTTCCGCAGACATGTGGCTGTTCAGGCTCAGATTGAGATCGGAGCAGAGAAATTCTTAAAAGACGGAGACTATCATGCCATCGTTACCCACTTCGGTATGCTGGGCGGCCTGAAACAGCTTCCGGGTCTTGCCATTCAGAGACTGATGGAAAAAGGTTACGGCTTCGGAGCGGAAGGCGACTGGAAGACTGCGGCTATGGTGCGCCTGATGAAGATTATGACCGAAGGAGCGAAAGATGCCAAAGGCACTTCCTTCATGGAGGATTACACATACAATCTGGTTCCGGGCAAAGAAGGCATTCTTCAGTCCCATATGCTGGAAGTATGTCCGACGATTTCCGAAGGTCCCATCTCTATAAAAGTACAGCCTCTTACGATGGGAAACCGGGAAGACCCGGCGCGTCTTGTATTTACTTCCAAGACAGGCCCTGCGATTGCTACTTCTCTGATTGATCTGGGAAGCCGCTTCCGCCTGATTATCAATGCGGTAGACTGCAAAAAGGTGGAGAGGCCCATGCCGAAACTTCCGGTGGCGACGGCGTTCTGGACTCCGCAGCCGAATCTGGCGGTCGGAACCGAAAGCTGGATACTGGCAGGCGGTGCGCACCATTCGGCGTTTTCCTACGATCTGTCAGTGGAACAGATGACAGACTGGGCAGCGGCGATGGGCATTGAAAGCGTCGTAATTGATCAAAATACTACCATACGTGATTTCAAAAATGAATTAAAGTGGAATGCAGCCGCATACAGGTGACTGCAGAAGGGACCGCTGCACAGAGGAGTGCGGCGGTCCTTTTTTACCGGTCTGACATGGGCCGGCGGATAGAGAATCGTAAAAAATCCAACTTAATTCGTAAAAAATCATAACTTTAAAAAATTACACAAAAAAACCGAAAAAAACCGTAAGAAATCAAAAAAAATTCATAGATTTATCCGTATTCAAAGAGATAAGAGGCAGGGTACACTAAAATTGACAGAAATTGTGTAAGGGATCAGAATATGCAGAGGGCATAGGGGACGATCTCTGCAGATAGGAGGATGCTATGAGAAAAAGACAAGTGCTGGCATTTCTGATGGCTATGTCGGTGCTGGTGTCCACGGTATTTCCGTCGGCTGCGGCCGGGCTGGATGATCCGGGCGGCACCGGCAGTCTGCCGCAGTCGGGACCGGAAGAGGTTCCGGACGGCGGTTCGGATACCGAAGACGAACAGACACCGAAGGCGGATCCGGAGGAAACCAAAGAACCGGCAGAAGGCGGCGAGACACCGAAGCCGGATTCGGAGGAAACCAAAGAGCCGGGAGAAGGCGGTGAGACGCCGAAGCCGGATTCGGAGGAAACCAAAGAGCCGGAGGAAGGCGGCGAGACGCCAAAGCCGGATCTGGAGGAATCCAAAGAACCGACAGAAAACGGCGAAGTGCAGACGCCGGAAGCAGACGAGGGACAGACGCCGGGTGAAGAGGAAAGCGGCGGGGCAGACGGCGAGGTGCCGGCGGATGACGCGGACAGCCGTCAGGCAGAACCGGAACTTCTGGTGAGCATGGACTTTGAAGGGCTGCAGGAAGGCGCGGATGTTGCATCGGCAAAAGCGCTGGCGAAGGGCGGATATACCCTGGCGGACAGCTATGAAGGCGGCGGAAAAGCGCTGCATCTGGACGGGAGCGCAGGTCAGTTTCTGACAGTGACCGGGGAAGACGGCGGCAGCCTTTTGGCAGGGGTTACAGAGATGACGGTCTCCTATGAAGCGAAATATGACCGGGATGGCACTGACTGGGTCATGTACGCAGCTCCTTCCGGCGCGGCGCAGGTCGGAGGTAAGGAACGTTATATTGGGATCGCGCGCATTGGCGGGAAGCTGAATGCAGAGCGCTTTTATAATGCAGGAGCTCGTCCGGGTGTGGCGAACGCACCCATCGGCATGGACTGGATGCATGTGGACGTTATTTTGAGCGAAAAGGACACGGCGGTTTACATAAATGGGAGTGAGGCGGCCCGCGAGGCAAGCACTTATGCGGTGGATGCACTGCTGGGCGATGCCAGTATCCTGCAGATTGGAAAGGCCAACTGGGGAAACGGGGAATATTTTCAGGGAAGTATCGACAATTTCCGGATTTATAATTATGTTCTCTCCGAGGAGCAGATTAAAGAACAGTATCAGGAATATATAGACCGGAGAACCGCAGGCGTATCTAAGGGAGAACTTACGCTGAACGCCGGATATATCTCGGAAGATCTGACTCTTCCGTCCGTGTTCGGCGAAGCAGACATTGTATGGTTAAGCAGCAACGAGGCGGCGCTTACGGCGGACGGAAAGGTGCACCGAACGGAGGAAAATCAGGCGGTTACGCTGACGGCGTCGCTGACAGTGGATGGCCAGACGACGGCACAGGAATTTCCGCTGGTCGTTCTGGCGGCAGGACAGGATGTACTGACGTATGTGAGCAATGCTCCTGCGGTGGGACAAAACGGCGGCATGAAGATCGCAGCCGGGACTGGGAACGGTTTCCGGGTTCTGCATAAGGATCAGCCGATTCTTTATACGTCCAAAGGGGCGAAAGCGTATGTGTCTCCGCAGATCTTCCGGAAAGCGGATGGAACCTTCGGCATGATCGCTGCGGACGGCGGCAACAATGGCAGCGTTCTGCTGTATGACTCCGAGGATCTGATCTCTTACACCAATGAGAGAGTGTGTGCACTGCCGGGAATCGGCAGCATCGAGAAGCTTTCCTGCGTCTACGACATGGCGGCGGAGGAATACCGGATCTTTGCGGAATCCGGCGGACTCTGCTCGGTTGTAACGACGAAAGATCTGGAGAACTTTGAGCAGGCGCAGATTACGGCGGACTATTCTTTTGAAGGAACAGACGGACCCGCCGATGCGGTGTGGGAGTCTTCCGCGGCGCTTACGCAGGCGGAATATGACAAGCTTGTGAAAAAATTCACGAACCCGTCCCTGACCAGTCTGTCGGCACTTCCGGAAGATCAGACGATTCCGACAGGAGCGAAGCTGGAAGAGAGCCTGAAAGCGGACCCTGTGGATGCGGAATATTCGGACGGGACGAAGAAAAAGCTTTCGATCCGCTGGAACCGTGCGGATCTGGAAGGAATTAACACGGCCCGTCCGGGGAAATATACGATTCGCGGTACGGTAGGCGGTTCTGCTTATTATACAAAGATGGATGAGCCGCTGATTGAGGAGCGGGCGGATCCGTTTATCATTTACAATGAGGATGACGGATATTATTATTTCACGGCATCTTATCCCATGGACGGCGGAAATGATCCGGACGGCTACGACCGGCTGATCCTGCGCCGGGCAAAGACGATCAGCGGACTGGCGGACGCGGAAGAAGTGACTATCTGGGACGAGCGCGAGAGCTCAACGCTCGGCAGATTCATCTGGGCGCCGGAGCTGCACAAGATCGGGGATTACTGGTATTTTGTCAGCACGGCGGGATTGAACAGCGGGACCGGGACGACCTTTGACATCCGCCCGTTTATGATCCGGTGCAACAATGCGGACGATATGATGAATCCTCAGAGCTGGGGCGAGCCGGTTCTTGTGAAGGCTGCAGCCGGAGACGAGAACAACTGCCTGAAAGTGATGTCTCTGGATATGACCTATTTCGAGGCTGGAGGGATACATTATCTTGCATGGGCGGATAAGACGCAGGGGAACCTGAGCAATATCTATATCGCAACCATTAATCCGGCGGATCCGACGCAGCTTACGAGTCCCTGTTCTGTTATTACGACACCGGAATACAACTGGGAGCAGGTGGTGTTCTGGGTAAACGAAGGACCGGCAGTGCTTCAGAAGGACGGCAAAGTCTATCTGGCGTTCTCGGCTTCCGGAACCGGTTCCGAATACTGCGTTGGCCTCCTGACCGGAGATGCCGAAGCAGACCTGACGGATCCAAAGAACTGGGAGAAGACGCCGTATCCGATTCTGACCAGTTCGGATTTTGATGATCAGGTGTCCGGACCGGGCCATAACTCTTTCACGGTGGATGAAAACGGAAATCCGGTAATTGTATATCATGCAAGGCCGACAGAGGAGCATAAATCCCATTCCGGTGATTCGCTCTTTGATCCGTGCCGTCATTGCTATGTGAAACCGGTCTTCTTCGATTCGGAGGGAATGCCGGTGCTGAATCTTTCCGATGAGGATTTTGCAGGAGCAAATGGTTCCGGATTCTCCATTCAGCTTACGGTGGACGGGGATCCGGTAGAAAGCCAGCCGATTCTGGCCTATGACTTTAACGAAGACTTCAAGTCCGGTACGGCTGACGACAGCATGGGAGAAAACCATGCGAAACTGTCGGAAGGCGCTTCCTATGTGCAGGATGCAGAGTACGGACAGGTGCTTTATCTGGACGGAGACAAGTCTGTCGGCGGTCATAACGCATATCTGGAGTTCCCGGAAGGTTTCTTTGACGGGCAGGACACGCTGACGGTTTCCATGGACATCAAAGAAGTGACCCGCAGCGGCAATTATTTTACTTTTGCTGTCGGACAGGACGATCAGAAGTATCTGTTTCTGAAGACGATGCCTACCGGGATGAAGCTTGCCATAACCAAGGGCAGTTATCAGAACGAAAAGACGGCATCAAAGAATTTTACCTATCCGAACAACAGCCGGACCTGGATCAATGTCAAGATGGTTCTTACGAAAAATACGATCCGGCTGTACCAGGACGGAAAGCTGATTGCAGAGAATAAAAATACGGGACTCGGACTGTCCGCTCTCGGAAAAGACCTGAAGGCATATCTGGGCCGGTCTTTCTATGGTCCGGATCAGTATTTCCGCGGATACTTTGACAATGTGAAAGTCTATGACTGGGCCATGTCAGAGGAAGAAGTGAAAGAATTTACTGAAAAAGAGGCGCGGGAGCGTCAGGAAGCTCTGGAGGATGTGCAGCGCGTGGCGGACGCTTTCCGGATCCCCCATGCAGACGGCATCAAAGGAAATATCACGCTTCCGTCTGAGAAAGACGGTGTGAAAATCCGGTGGACTTCCAGTGACGAAAATGTCATCAGTACATCCGAAACAGAAAATGACGGCTATGATTCCACACCGGCAGGCGTGGTGACAAGACAGAGCGGGGATGTTTCCGTGACGCTGACGGCGGAATTTTCCAAAGACGGCGAGACGGTGACAAAGTCCTATGACGTGACTGTGAAGGCGGCGCCGAAAGCAGTGAAAGAGGAAGATTATACCGGATACCTGTTCGTGCATTTTATCGATGCGGAAGAGAACGGGACAAAAGAGCAGACCTACTTTTCCGTCAGCAAAGACGGCCTTCACTGGGAAGATCTGAACAAGAGCCGGCCGGTTCTTACAAGCACCATAGGAGAGAGCGGACTGCGCGATCACTATATCGCCAGATCGGCGGAGGGTGATCATTTCTACATGGTTGCCACGGATCTGAGTATTGCCAATAATCCAAACGGCGCGGAGACCTGGAAGCGGTCCGGCTCTGACGGCAGCCACGGCATCATAGTCTGGGAGTCCGACAATCTGGTGGACTGGAGCGAACCCTGGTTTGCCGAGATCGCACCGGAGAATGCGGGCTGTACCTGGGCGCCGGAGTTCATATATGACGAGCGTACCAAAGAATATGTAGTCTACTGGTCGGCGACGACGCTGAAGGTGGATGAGAATGAGGCGGTGACAGAGGAATACGAGAACCATGCCATCTATTACTGCAAGACCCGTGACTTCCGTACCTTTACGGAGACAAAGCTGTACCATAAAGAGGACGGCGTGCAGAAGATTATTGACTCTACGATGATCGAGCATGACGGAGTTTATTACCGTTATACGAAAAACGAGGTCAGCTCTAAGATCGTGATTGACCGTTCGGACGCAGTACTGGGCGATTTCACGAAGATCTCTTCGGATACCCTGACCAATCAGCTTCCGGCAGCGCAGGGACCGGTGGAAGGTCCGATCATCTTCAAATTGAATGAGCGGACAGCGGAAGGGAAAGAACAGTGGTGCCTGATGGCGGACCGTTTTGCCCGCGGACGGGGGTATTATCCTCTTGTGACGGACGATCTGGCATCCGGAGAGTTCCGGATGCTTGACGACAGCGAGTTCAGCATGCCGGGCAAATACCGCCATGGTTATGTGATGCCGGTGACGGAGGAAGAATATACCGCGCTTCAGGAGAAGTGGGGAGATTCGGACTACGGAAGCATCAAGGTTCTGGACAAAAATACTTCCGGCAATCCTATGCTGGGCTTTGACGGAGACGGCAATATTCTGTACGGCGGGGATCCGTCGATCCTGGTGGACGGGGATACGGTGTACTGTTATGTGGGACATGATACTTCTCCGGGGGAATTCTATCGGATGCCTGACTGGCACTGCTATTCTACAAAGGATATGGTGAACTGGACCTATGAAGGCATGTATATGAGTGCAGGAGATATTCCATGGGCGCATGACAATCTGCAGGCGTGGGCAGGCCAGGTGGCAAAATACAACGATAAGTATTATTTCTACTACTGTACTGAGACGAACGGCCAGTACGGAGGAGGAAAGTCCATCGGCGTTGCGGTATCGGACAGCCCCACAGGTCCGTTTACGGATATCGGGCATCCGCTGGTGAGAAATATCGATACGGCAAACGGTGTACATACATGGGAAGACATCGATCCGACCATCTGGATCGAGACAGACGGCGAAGGCGTAGAACACCGCTATCTGGGCTGGGGAAATACCCGTTTCTTTGTATGCGAACTGAACGAGGATATGATTACCGTAAAGGACAGAGACGGCAATCCGGACAGACTGTCCTGCGGATATGCTTCTGACGGGACTTATGATATCGTAGTCGGCAGAATTGACGGCAATGCCAACGGTGACGGTCAGGATGAGAAACTCTGGTTCGACGGACATTTCTATACAGAGGCTCCGTATTATTACCGGCAGCAGGATGAGAACGGGAACTATTACGGTCCTTATTATATGTTCTTCGCCTGTGACTGGAGAGAGCAGATGGCCTACGCTGTGACGGATGACATTATGAGCAATGAATGGGAGTTCGGCGGTATTCTGATGGAACCGTCTGCAACGGGCAATACCAATCATATGGCAGTCTTTGATTTTAAGGGCGAGACGTATTTCGTTTATCACGATGGAAGCCTTCCTCACGGAAGCGGTTTCCGGCGCGTAGCATGTGTGGAGAAATTCCGGATCAACGAGGACGGGACGATTGATCCGATCCGCAAGACGGCGGCGGGCCTGTCCGGAAAAGTCAGCTATATTACGGATTCGGACGGGAATTATCTGGCAATCCGGGACTTTGATAATCCGTTAGAGGATAGTTTCTATCCGATCAGAGGAAAGGAACTTCTGGTGGATTCCTTCCAAAACGGTGCGGCGGCGCAGTGGGTGTTAAGGCCCGGCAAGGCATCTTCGGACCGGGAAGATTATGTATCGCTGGAATCCAACGCAAAACCGGGGCTGTACATCAGCGCAGGCGATCCGGTGGACGGAGTCATCACGCCGGTCCTGTCTCAGGATGCACAGATAGATTCGAATCTGGATGCGGATCAGCCGATACGGATGACTTTCCGTACACTGGAAGGCGCGGACGGGGAAGGTGTCCGGTTTGAGAGTGTGAAGTATCCGGGATATTATCTGGTCTTCCAGGAGGGGAGACCGGTACTGGTTCAGGATCCGGCGAAAGAAGAAGCTTCTTTCTATGTGTCTACAGATGAATCAGTACCGGATCATACAGACGATGCGAACGGAAACAGTCAGAGAGAGGTGCTGAAAACAGTCCGTTTTTATACCGTAGGAGAGACTGTCGGAACAGATGATATCCGTATCCGGATGTATCTGAATAACGGAACATGGAAACGCATTATGGATTATGAGACCAACGCGGACGAGATTGATATGAGTACGGCCGGACAGAAGCTGCTGGAAGTCCGCTATGAATATCAGGGACGGAAGTATGAGTCTGCCATCCGTCTGGATGTGGTGGAAGCGGATTATCGGAGTCAATAGGGCGGCTGCCGGAAAGGAGAAGTAAGATTATGAAGAGAAAAAATTTATTGTACGGTTTCCTGACAGCAGCGCTGCTTATAAACTCCATCGTGCGGCCGGCGCCGGAAGCAAGGGCGGCTCAGCCGGATCTGGAGAGCGGCCTGACGGCGTATTATACGTTTGATGACTCCACACTGAACAACAGTATGGGGGATCAAAAGGCAGCAAAAGTGGTTGGACAGCGGCTGGCTTCCAGCGATAAAACAGCCGTATATGAAGAAGGAAAGAACGGCATGTCGGTCAGGCTCGGTGACTATGGACTCAGGCTGGATCAGAAAAACCTGGGCGAGAATTTTACCGTGTCCATGTGGCTGAAGCCGGACGGAACGTTTGCTGAGAACCAGGTGGCGTTGTTTCTGGGGTCGGACAATGCGCCGAATGAGAACTGGGTGGCGGTTTCCGGAAACGATCGGACGCCTTCCGCAACATGCAAAGTCTGGAGGAATGTTGGTCCGGGTGCGAATCATACCATCTATGACACGGTGGAGATCGGCAGCGGGGCATGGCATTTTCTGGCCCTGACGGGAACGAAGCAGACGATTACCGCCTATCTGGACGGCGTACAGGTTGCTTCCGGAGAATCTTTTCAGCCGATGGACGGGAAAAACCAGAATGTGTGCATCGGAGCAAATCACTGGGGGGACGCTTTATTCGCCGGTCTGGTGGACGAAGTCCGGGTTTACAGGCGGACACTCTCTTCCGAAGAGATCCGTGTGCTTTGCGCCCAGGACCTTCTGGAAGAGACATCCGTGTCGGATCTGAAGATACCGGCGGGGAGAAGTCAGACGGTTCCGGTTATGCTTCCGGAGGCGGTAAAAGAAGCCGGAGCTGTGCTTCGCTATGAGAGCAGTGCTCCTGAAGTGGCGTCTGTCGATGAAGATGGGCAGGTGACTGCTCTGACTGAAGGAAAGGCAGAGATTACTGTAACCATCGCTTTGAACGGGAAAGAGATTACGCGCACGGCATCCGTTACCGTACTGGGAACGCTGGAAGCAGGCCTGAAGGCGTATTACAACTTTGAGGGAAATCTTGAGAACCAGGCGGGAACCGGAAGCGCGGAAGCTCTGGTTATCGATGCAGGGGGACAGAAGATGAACCCTTATACCGGATCCGTTGCGTACGAGGACGGGAAGGAAGGCAGGGCCGTTTCTCTTGGAGACTATGGACTTCTGTTGGATTCGGAAGCTTTGGGCGATGAGTATACCGTCTCCTTCTGGATGAAGTCCCGGAAAACGCTGACGGCGAATCAGTGTGTCCTGCTCCTTGGCAGCCAGGATCCGGAGCGCTGGATGGCGCTTTCCGGTGACCGGGCGGATAAAACCAAGTTCTGGGGCCACGGAGGAGTGTTTGCCAGCCATACAACGCTTCTTACTCCGAAGATCCAGGCAGGCGAATGGTGCCAGATGACTTTATGCGGGAAGAGAGGGGAAATATCCGTTTACCTGAACGGCATTTCTCTTGGAACCGTCAAAAGCAATGATCCGCTGAGCGCTGACGGGGGCGGTATTTATCTGGGCGTCAACCGCTGGGACGATGAATTTACCGGTCTGATGGATGAAGTGAAAGTGTATGACATCGCTCTGAGTGAGGAAGAAGTTCAGGCTCAGATGGGAGAGGAATATGACGGGTGGCTTCAGAAACAGATGGACAAAGAGGCGGCTCTGCGTCCTGCAAAGCTGCTGGCGGACAACCGGAACGCCCAGGAAGTGAAATACGATCTGAAGCTTCCGAAGGAAATCCTCGGTCTTCCGATCGTCTGGAGCAGCAGCAATGAGGCAGTCCTGAATACGGACGGAACCGTGACGACTCCGGCAGAAGACACGGAAGTAACGCTGACGGCATCTGCAGCCAGCGGCCGGTTCCATGCTTCCAGAACGTATACATTTATGGTACGGGCGCTTGACCGAAAAACTTTGGATCAGCTTCTTGAGAAGGCGGCGTCCGTAGACAGAGGACATCTGCTGAAAGTGTCCAAAGACCGTCTGGACCAGGCCGTTGCCGAGGCAGAGGAGGCAGACAGCTTTGCATCCGTCGATCAGGCTGCGGACCGGCTGCGCCAGGCGCTTGAACGGCTCTGCTATGAAGAGGATTATGAGTCGCCGTTCCGGTATGTGGTATCTCCGGCTGTCCGGACATCTATGAAAGTCGGTGAAGAAGAACAGATGTTCGATCTTCCGGAGAAAATTATGGATGCCGTTGATGTGAAGTACTTTTCGGAAAAGCCGGAAATTGCTTCTTATACAGACGGCAGGATTACAGGTCTGTCGGAAGGGAAAACGGTCGTAACGGCGGTTGTAACGTCCCGGTATGACCAGTGGGAGATGGAATACTCCACTGCGGTTCTTGTGGAGAAGAAGGATTCTGACAAACCGACGGGCGGAGACGACAAACCGACCGGAGGAGACGACAAACCGACTGGAGGAGACGATAAACCGACGGGCGGAGATGACAAGCCCGCCGGAGGAGACAATAAGCCTGCAGGGGATGACAAGAAACCGTCTTCCGGCGGTTCCGGAAAACACAAATCGGACAGAGGCGGATCTTCCGGAGCGGCTGCATCTGCTCCTGTTTCGGCGGAAGCGCTGATTCAGGCGGCTGCAGAAGCCGGAGGCGCGTTTCCGTACGGAAGAGGCACGGTTGATGCGCTTGCGTCGGAACAGCAGCTAGAAGCGTCCGATCCTTTGCTTCCGATGGCTGATGCGGGGATCGTGAAGAACGAAGCGCCAAAAGAGCCGGATGTCCCGAAAGTTTTCCGGGATGTGGAAGATGAATCCGTACCCCAGGCAGCAGTTACGAGAAGCTGGGCGCTTGTCAATCTGCTGGCGCTTCTTCTGACCGCTGCGGCAGGTCTTTGGGGACTTTTCAGAAAATCCGGAGAAGATAAGAAAGTGACAGTCAGGGCAGCAGGCATCATCATTGCTGTACTGGCGGCAGCGACTTTCTTCCTGACGGAGAATCCGGGCTCTAATATGGAGATTGTGGACGGATGGACCCTTCTGATGATCCTGTATGCTGCAGTCAACGGTGTTCTGCTGAAACTGGATGAGATTAAAAATATTATGAAAACGGATGAGTAATGAGATGAGATCATTCAGTCTCTGAAGAATTTATGCATTACGGGCCGCGGCGTTCCTGCATGACAGGCCTGCCGCGGTCTTCCGTGTTTCCTTCTGATATGCCACTTGAAAAATATACAGAAATGTTCTATATTTGTATGAATAAAGAAAGCACTCCGGTTTGCAGCGAATCCTGCATTTCGGCAGTCTGACCGATCAGAACCGGTTGAAAGAGAGACTTTATGAATAGAAAAATGTTCGGCGTTTTATGCCTGCTTCTGCTGTCTCTGATGACAAAAGGATGTGCGGGAAGGCCGCCTGAGACAGAACAGCCGCTTCGATATGAGGAGGAGCTGGGGGATTTCAGCGAATACATTGTAGTGGGATTTTCCCAGGTGGGTTCTGAGTCCGACTGGCGCATGGCAAGCACGAATTCATTCAAAAATACTTTTACAGAAGAAAAAGGATATTATCTTCTGTTCGAAGATGCTCAGCAGAAGCAGGAGAATCAACTGAAGTCCATAAGAAACTTTATCCTGCAGGAAGTGGACTACATCATCCTGGATCCGATCGTAGAGACCGGATGGGAAGCGGTGCTGCAGGAAGCCAGAGACGCAGAGATTCCGGTGATTCTGGCGGACCGTTCTGTAAAAGTGGAGGACGAAGAACTGTACACCTGCTGGGTGGGCAGTGATTTTGAAAAGGAAGGACGCATGGCCGGAGAATGGCTGGCATCCTATCTGGAAAAACAGAACCGTTCCGATGAGGAGATCTGTATTGTAACCCTTCAGGGAACGCCGGGTTCTACTGCGCAGATCGGAAGGACCGAGGGCTTTGCAAGTGTTCTTGAGGAGCACCCGAACTGGGAGATGCTGGAGTATCAGTCGGGTGATTTTACACAGGCCAAGGGACAGGAAGTCATGGAGCGGTTTCTCGAAAGCTACGAACAGATTGATGTAGTAGTGAGTGAGAATGATAATATGGCCTTTGGCGCCATAGACGCGATACGCGGGGCTGGAAAGACCTGCGGACCGGACGGGGATATTATCCTCCTGTCCTTTGACGCTTCCAGGGCGGCTCTGAACGCGATGCTGGAGGGGAAGATCAATGCGGACTTTGAGTGCAATCCTATTTTGGCTCCTAAGGTGGAGGAAGTCATACAGAAGCTGGAGGCGGATGAGACCATAGAGAAAAGGCAGTATACAGAGGAACGGTACTTTGATACTTCCATGAATCTAAAGGAGATTCTGAAAGAAAGAACTTATTAAGGAAAAGAGATGCCGGAAGCGGCGGCCAGGACGCCTGCTTTCGCATCTCTTTTCTTTTTTGTCGATAAAAAGAGCCGGATATCTTACCATTTTCGCCAAAAATGGGACAACTTCTATGTTACCATGGAGCAAAAAATGAAGGCTGGTGAGAGGATGGAGCAGACAGAAAGGAGAGGGACGAAAGAAGAGTGGAAACTTCCGAAGAACGTGCGCCAGATCGGGGAACCGGGCGCAGGGTCTGGAAGGAAGATTCTCATTGAAGACTATGTATATACTTATCTGCATCAGATGGCGGAAAGCAATCTGACCTGCATGAAGACGGCAGTTCTGGTGGGGCGGATAGAGCGAGAGGCGGCCATTTATATACAGGGCGCTGTGGAAGCAGATATGGGACAGGAGCAGAGAAAATGGTTCTCCCATGAACACTGGAGTGAGATCTTCCGGGAGATTCGGACCTGGTTCGAGGGGCAGGAAGTGGTTGGCTGGTATATGGCGAATCCGGGATTTCCGCCGGTACTGACGGAAGAACTAAAAAAGATCCATATGCAAAATTTCTCTGGACATGCACAGTTGTTTTTCCAGACAGATGTGCTGGACAAAGAAGAAATCTTTTATATGCGCCGGGAAGGCTCCCTGTCTCCGGTCAGCGGTTATTATATCTATTATGAAAAAAATGACCGGATGCAGGCGTACATGAGCCGGAAAAAAGGCGGTGCCGGAATCGAACCGGAAGGGATGCTGAAAGATCGGGCAGCAGCAAGATTTCGCAATGTTATGCAGGAAAAAAAGGAACAGAGCGTGCAAAAGAAGACACTGGCGTTTCTCTATACTTCCTGTATGTTTCTTATACTGGTGATTCTGGTCATCGGGGTGACGATGGTAAACAATTATGATCGCATGACAAGCATGGAACATGCGCTGCATCAGATCTCGGAAAGTCTGGAAAATGAAGAGGAGCCGAAGGAAGTTTTGACGGATGATTCCATAGAGGCGGCGATGGAAGAGGAGAATCGTTTGGCGGCAGCAGAAACGGAAGGGGCAGATACGAAAGAAGAGCAAAAGGAACCGGAAGCAGCAGAGCCGGAAGATGCCGGGGAGGAGCAGCCGGAAGAAGAACAGCAAAACGAACCAGAAGAACAGCCGGAACCAGAAGAGATGCAGGAAGCCGTTTCTCAAGAGGTAAAAGAGCCGGAACGCTATCGGGTAGAGAAAGGGGACACGCTTTTGGAGATCAGCCGCCTAAGATACGGAACGGATGATATGGTAGGAAAGATATGTGAAATCAATGGCCTGGAGGACGGTGATAAAATATATGTAGGAGAAACTATTTTACTTCCTTGATGAGAGGTGTTATACTACAGAAGATAAAATACATCGGGAAACGGATCAGAAAGATGAGCATACAGCTTTTTAAAAGAGATGAAAATACAGATGCTGATCTAAAAGAATATGAGAAAAATCTTTTCCGGCATCGGCTTCGGAACCTGGCGCTCGGTGCCGGGCTTTTTGGTGTCGTGATTTTGTGCGGATTTCTTCTCTGGAAAAGTGTGGAGAACCGGACTTATGACAATTATGAAGTGGTAAAGAGCTATGAACGTACGGATACAATGACGACACAATACACGGAATTTCTGAAATATGTGCTGAAATACAGCAAAGACGGAATTTCCTGTGTGGATCATAACAACAATCCCATATGGAGCCAGACCTATAATATGCAAAATCCCATCATCCATGTACGCCAAAACAGTGTGGCGGTTGCGGAGGAAAATGGAACAGAAGCGCTGATCTTTGATGCTTCCGGCATTCAGGGAACGATACAGACCAGGCTTCCCATTCGCCAGATCAGTGTTTCGTCACAGGGCGTGCTGGCAGCGCTTCTGGAGGATGGGGATGTGATGCGTCTGAAATTATACGATAAAAAAGGAAAAGAGCTGGTAGATGCCAAATTTGAGCTTCAGGATGTGGGATATCCGCTTCGTATGTCTCTAAGTGCGGATGCCACTAAGCTGGCAGTTGCATTTCTGCAGGTTCAGGACGGCAGTATAGGCACCTGCCTGGCGTTCTATAATTTTTCTTCGGTCGGAGAGAATCAGGAGGACCGGCTGGTGGCGTCGAAAATCCTGAAAGGGGTTGTAATGCCCAAAATCGAATATATGGATTCTACACACTGCTTTGCGTTAGGGACGAATCAACTATTGTTATATGAAGGGGCGCAGATTCCGGAACTGAAGAAGGAGATCGAACTGGAAAAGGAAGTCATAAGTGTATTCCATTCAGAAAGATACATAGGACTTGTTATGGAAGGGGAGGAACAGAGATACTGTCTGCAAGTATATGATCTGCAAGGTTCACTGCAATTTACGACAGAATTTGACATGGATTACCGTGTGCTAAAATTTTCAGGAGATCATATCCTTATATATAATGAATTTGAATGTATGATGATAAACCATAATGGAAAGATATTTTTTACAGGAACATTTGAGGAGTCCATCTCCAATCTGTATACCCAGTCAGGAAATAATCGTTTTATCGTTATGCATGCTTCGAGAACGGATCAGATAAAACTGAAATAGAAATCAGACAACAGGACAGCAGGAGGATAGAAAGACAAGATGAATCTGGCAGATATACTGGGTATATTATTTCTGGGGTACGGGATCTTTGACGGATACCGGAAAGGATTTGTAAAAAAAGGAATTTCTTTGGCAGCGTCTGTAGTGACTTTAGGAGCGGTTTATTTTCTTTCACCATATGCTGCACTTCTGATTCAAGGGATACTTCCGGAAGCGTTTTCACTGAAGATGCTTGTGGGAGCTGATAACGAAATCTATCGCATGCTGTTTCTGAGCGGTTTTGGAGAGCTGGCAGAGGAATATGTCTATGGATTTGCCTCCCGTGTACTGGCATGGATTTTAACATATGCTGTGGTCAGAATTTTATTGCGGACGCTGCTGATATCGCTGGAACTGATGGTAAAAGTTCCGGGATTAAGTCTTTTAAACCGTCTGATGGGAGGGGCGCTTGGTTTTCTGCAGCAGCTTTTGACCATATGGCTGGTTTTCTTGATTCTGGCAGTATTCAGTCATACCGGATGGGGAGAGACGATATGTCAGGCGGTCCAGAGCAGTATGTGGATGGGATATCTGTATGATAACAATCTGATTCTGCTTCTTGGAATCCTTCTGATCCTGGGGGTGTAAAAGGGGCCGGAAAGCGTGTATTTTCAGGGACTGAAAAAAATAAAAAATTTTTTAAAAAAGTTATTGACAAAAGAATGAAGGTCTGGTAAGATATACAAGTCGCCGCGAGAACGGCAGACAAGAACAGTATGAACCTTGATAATTAAATAGTGCTTTTATGAAGTCTTCGAAAATTCTTTGAACATGAATTTTTGAGAACAGCTTTTACTGAAAAAGTAAAGCGACCTAAAAACAGTAACGGATAGAACAGCCAAGTGTTGTTCTGAACGGAACAAATTCTTATCGAGAGTTTGATCCTGGCTCAGGATGAACGCTGGCGGCGTGCTTAACACATGCAAGTCGAACGAAGCACTTAAGAACGAATCTTCGGAGGAAGTCTTATTTGACTGAGTGGCGGACGGGTGAGTAACGCGTGGGTAACCTGCCTCACACAGGGGGATAACAGTTGGAAACGACCGCTAATACCGCATAAGCCGGCTGGATCGCATGATCCGGCCGGAAAAGATTTATCGGTGTGAGATGGACCCGCGTCTGATTAGCCAGTTGGCAGGGTAACGGCCTACCAAAGCGACGATCAGTAGCCGGCCTGAGAGGGTGAACGGCC
>CAJTDB010000023.1 GCA_910574965.1 Lachnospiraceae bacterium
TTCCTCCGCTAAGATCAGGAATCGTGACGAGCTCCATCTTTCGGTTTACCCGCACATTGCTGGCATTCTCCACCAGATCCGATACCATGTACCAGGAGTACAGCTCGTTTTTTCGAAAGGGATTTCGAAGACACCACAGATCGCAGGGTACAATATAGGAGTTGGACAGATATTCCACTGCCAGTACCAGGGAATGGAGATTGTTCTTTGACGCGTAGTTCTCATTTACGATCAGATTGACGCCAAATTCATCCATCAGATATTCGAACTGTTCTTTCATAAAGCCAACAACAATATGAATCTCCTGGACGCCAGCTTCCTGAAGCTGACGGATGATTCTTTCGATTAAGGGTTCCCCATTGATGGAGAGCAGTGCCTTGGGGACCTGTGTGTTGATTGGAACCATCCGCATTCCAAAGCCGGCAGCAAGGATGACTGCGTTTTTGGGGGCCTGAGCGCGAAACTCGTTTCGCGCCTGATCGGTAAGAGAAATGTCCTCTTTCAGATATCCTTCTTTGATCAGGTTTTTAATGGAGCGGTTTACAACGCCCAAGGAGTATCCGCTGATTTCGGATAGGATTCTTTGGTTGATGAAAGGGTCTGTTAGTAGTGTGGATAGAATGTCTTTTTCTTGTCTGGTCATGGGAATTCCTCGGTTTTCTGTTTGCTATTTGTTTTTCAGAGTTCTTTTTTTGAATTTCGTGAATTGGTAATTTTGTGGATTCGTGAACACGATAGGAAATAACATGTTATCTCTAAATGTCACCAAAGTATTTAAAAACTTGCAAATTTAAACTTCACTTTCAAAATCTTTGACCGCAGTTGGGAAGTACAAATATTCTTTTAATTCATTTTCAATATATAATACTTCCTCAGATTTACAATTTATTCTGTCCCACACCCTTGTATTTTTCTTCGATTGATCAGGAATAAACAGTTCCTTTTCGCGTACATGATCAAAGGGTTCAAGGCCCAACCATTCTATAAGGTTCTGTCTTGTTTTCTCGTATTTATAAATCATATCCTCAAACTGTATGAACTTAACACATTTGGGATCAATAGAATCTGTCTTTCGATGAGCTCTCGTATATCTAAACCATTTGCAAAAACTCTCAACGTCCGAAGGAATAACCCCGTCTTTCCATACATACTTTTCTAATAAAAAAATATCTCGTGGATCACGATCTACAATTACAACTTTTATATTGTCAAAATATCTGAGATACCTATTCAAATTTGTTGGCGGGACAATCTGGTCTACCATAACAATTTCTGCCTCATTACAAACAGAGCTGAACAAATCAGAAATATACTTTTTTGTACATTCTATAAATTTTTCTTTTGATGGATGTGCACAATAGGTTATTTCATTTTTCATGGTATTTAATATACGTTCCGGTCGATTTTTCCAAATCGTTAATTTAAATATTTTATTTAATATTCGTTTGCGAAAATAAAAAAAAGCTCCTTTATCCATCAGATCATACTGCCACCATCCTCGATAAGTAAAGTCCGTCAAATCAGCAATGTATTTATCAGAATATTTTTTCCAATTACCATGGAAAAATTTTTCATATTTCCACCCAAAGATATTTCCACAATAAAAATTAACCAGTCTCTGATATCTCTTAATAGCATGTCCAGAATTATGCCTATTAAAATTTTCAACCAAATGATATTCTAAATCAGTAACACCATCCGGGTCTTGAATAAACCGGAATTCTTCGTTCGTGAAAGAATATACTGTTCTAAACTCAGAAACAAAATCAGTGATTGCACTTGAGCCACTTCCATAATAACTTGCACAAGTAATAAATCTCATTTCGTATTTCCTCATTTCCATATATATTTATTTTTATACTAAATTGTTAAAAAAATGTTCTATCTGCTGTTGAACAAACTCAGGACTAAATTCATTCAATTTTTTTGTACCATTTGCGATTAAATTGTTTGCTAGTTCTTTGTCTGTATATATTTTGTATATATTATCAGCTAACATTTCCGGATCAAATACTTCGCTTATTAGTCCACATTTATTATTTTGAAGTATTTCTGGCACTCCGGGAATACTATCTGTTGCTGCAATGGGAAGATGATATGTCATAGCTTCAAGCAGTACGGTTGGTAAGCCTTCTAATGGACTCGAATGGACGTATACAGATGCTGCAGAATAAAAGTTTTGGACATCTACTCTACTACCCATAAAGATAATATTGTCAGACATTTTTTTCTTTTTTACATATATTTCCAGTTGTTTTTTATTTTTACCATCACCAACTAGAAGAAGTTTTTTGTTAAAATGATATTTTTTATTTAAAATGCAAACTGCGTCAATTGCCGTTTTTTGATCTTTATCATCTGCAAATCGAGCAACCATCAAACAAAAATCACCATATTTACTCTTTAATTGTTCAACCAGATGTGTATCGATTTCACACTCGGCTATATAGATGGGGTTATATATCCTCTTTTTGTTAATACTATTTTCTCTAAAAAATCTAAAAAATTCAGTATCACACATATTAGAAAGAGAAACCAAATTTTTAATCTTTTTGTATAACAGTAAAAATGACGGAGAAATAATTACATAACCATATAATGCACCATGAAGCCATGCAATTTTATACTTTGCCTTTATATACGAGTCTGCCACAAATGTCAAATCATTTATATGTCCCGAAAAAGCTATAGAGATATCATAAGATTCTCGTAAATATTTATTTCTTATTACAAGTAAGGGTTTGTATAAAATGTTTAAAAGTTTGGTAATAATATATGCAATAGGATATATGTATTTTCCCCACCATGCTTTCTTTAATATAGCTGCATATCTTTCTGGAGAAAGCCAACGAGGGAAATTAATGCGAGCACACCTAACACTATCATCTATTGAACATTCCATTGCTTTTAGCTCAGGCCTAAGATTGAATACAGTAACATCATGACCTAAATTACGAAAAATGCGAATATAGTCTATTCCAACTCTTTCAATTCCTCCAATTTGTAAACCATCGAAAACAATTGCCAATTTCATATTACGTCACCATTCTGCAATAATTCTTTGCTTACCCTTATATATACTTTATGAATTATCATCTGCTAGTTTATAATATTGATCCATCTTTTAAACGACATATTATAATTGAAGTTTAAATTTTTTCTCAATTTTCTATCGTCAAATACAGTGTCTCCAGACTCTATTTTTTTTGCCATTTCCGGCCAAGGTATATAATCTATGCTAACATTATAAATACTTGCAATTTGCTCAGCCATTTCCTTTAAGCTATAATTTTCTCCACCGATATTAAAAACATCATTTATACATTTATTATTAAATGCTCCTTCAATCATTATCTTACAGAGATCTTCTATGTAAGTTATTGTTCTTCTAACAGATCCTTTGCCATATATAGAAATATTCTCTCCTTTTATAGCTTTAGACATCATAAACTCTGCTGTTCCATATGAAGAGGCATTAGGAACAAGTGTTCCGTAAGGAACACATATTCTAAATATGCAATATTTAATACCGTATATATCGCTGTATTGTTTTAAATAGTTTTCGCATGCAAATTTGTTAATGGCATATATTGTTTTAAATTCCTTTTCGGAATCTTCAGCCTGAAGTTCTTTTTTTCCTTTATAAATGAGACGCGTAGATGGAAAAATTATCTTAGCTTTAGATCCTTGCCTTCTGTACTCGTTTAAAATATTTAGTAAAGAGCGTTCATTTATATCAATAAACGTATCATATTCTTCAAATCCATTTGCACTTCCAGTTTTTCCAACAAACATAAAGATATAATCACAATCCATGTCTATTGTGGATACTGATTCTTTAGATAAAATATTAATTTTATTATAATTTTTTTCACCGTCCTTGTGTTTTTGGGAACTTCCGTATAAGCTTAAATGAACATCATGTTTACTCTGGTTTAAATAATATATTAGATTTCTTGCAATATAACTATTAGATCCAATCACCGCAATACGTTTCATTTTTTCTCCTAAATCTGTCCATATATTCTGCTTTATTGCTTACCAGCTACGCGTCCAAATTCATCTACCATTTCTGCCTGTTTTAAAATTTCTTTATAATTAGCCCTTCTGATTTTATTGTTTTGTATACATTGCAAAAATCTTTCAATAGATTTTTTAAATGCATTATCTTCAGGTAATTGTCTTTTTTCGTTACGATTATTTTTTCTTATAATTATCTCTGGGAAAAAACCAGCGGGTGCCGTTAGGACTCTTCCTGTTCTTAGACAGCCTTTACTTCCCCACACTTCCAGTTCACATTTATATTCATTATCCATACCAAATGCTATTTGTGCTGTAATCCCCTTTTCGTTTACGATTGCCGCAGAACCATAAATATCAACTTCGAATCTATCTGTATAATTCATCTGTGCATATTTTATTTTAGCAGTCTCACCAAGAAGCCTAGAGGCATATTTTATAGTGTAGCCACCTGCATCAATCAAGGCTCCGCCTCCCAATGATCTATTATATCTAAAGTCAGTAGCCTCTCGTTGTGGAAAACCAAAAGAAATCCTATATAAGCGGACATCTCCAATTTCTCCGTTCTCTATAATCTTTTCAATTGCATTCAATTGTTGATGGAAATTGAACATATAATTTTCATGGAGTGCCAATCCACGAGTTTCTGCCATTTCGACAAGTTCCCTAGTTTCTTCTAATGATATAGTGAAGGGTTTTTCTACAAGAACATGTTTTCCGCATTCAAGAGCTTTTTTAGCCCACTGATAATGCAGTGCAGGGGGAAGCGGAATATAAATCGCATCAATTTCAGAAGATTCTACGATCGTTCTATATCCTTCAAAAATCTTACCTCCATACAAATCAATAAATGCCTTTGCCTTTTGGTATTCTTTTTTCAATTTGTCCTGGATGACATTTTCAGCAAGTATTTCATTCCTGAATCGCTCATCCCTCAAATAAATACCTAATCCTTTGAACTCTAATCCATCTACTAATTGAAGCGCCGGCATAAATCTTCTGAATGCTATTTCAGAAGGGCAAATAACCCCTAGTCTCATATCGTTTCCTCTCAAACAATTTTATATCATCATAGTTTTATCAATGATAATAAATTTCTTAACTGAATATTCAAACAATTGTTTACTTGTGATAGATAATTTAATGTGGCAAAATCAATCCATATATATCCATTAGGAAGTTCTGGTAATTGATCCGCCGAACATTCAATGATAATATTGCGATTTTGTTCATGGTAAAATCTCCCACCTTCCTCCGAAAGAATTACATCTATCAGCAATCCCGTAGAATGTTCGAGCTGCTTCCTGAAAAAATTTTCGATAGGATCATCATTATACAAATAATGTGTTGCTTCCCATTGAATGGTAGGTCCTATTTCAACCTTATCAAAAGAACCTATTTCAGGTTTGATTTTTACAATAAAATTTCTTTTCTTAGATATTACTGCAGAAATTAGCCCAAAAGTAGCTGCTCCAATTGCTTTAAATAATGGCTGTCCCCAATGTTGAACTTCTCTTCCAGAAATTTCTATATCATAATATCTGACCATAAAATCCGCTTGCTTTTTACAGGTGACTCCGTATTCATCAATATACCAGTCAACAAGTTGGTTTAGAGGTATAGTTACTAATGTAATATCTCGAAACATTTTATAATTATTGACTTTCTGGTAAATTTCTGGAAGCATTTTGCTTTGTTCTCCGTTAAAAATAGACTCAAATATAGCTTTATCTTTAAACAATGATTCAATTTCATTCAATTCATTATCCGGAATACGTTCAGTTATGAAAGGAATTCCTGAAAGAACAGTTCTCGTGTCCATATTAACCAGATTATTAATTTCCATTAATTTTTTGATTTGACCAAGTGTCATCCATTTGAAACTGGGATAGACTTCAATATCTTCATCAATCAACATTATCATATTTCGATTTCGTTTTTTATAAAATCTCCCTGCTTGCTCGGATTGAATTTGATCGTATATCACATGATATTTAGATGAATGTTCAAAATAGTCAAAATAGAGTGGAAGCTTACCACCATGTACACGGGTAAAATTACTTTTTGTTGCTTGAATTGTCGGGGAAATTTGCACACAGTTGACATTTCCAGGTTCAATTTTTGCTTGCATAAGAAAATTCAAAACGCCATTTATTTCTTTGCATATAATTCCAAGATAACCTATTTCAGGTTGAATAATAATAGGTTGTTCTTTTTTAAAATTCCCATCAACAAAAAGACGCATTCCTTTTACAGAAAAGAAACTCCGTTTTCTATTTAAAATCTCTCCATTATAATCATCATAAAACCAAAACGTATTGTCGTTTATACTACACTCATTAACATTTACATATGTAGTTTCATTTAACTTGGTAATCCATGTCAACAAAGATTTTGTTGAATTAACATTTCCTTCACTATTAGCCCAAGATTTTATTATTTTACCAATAATTGAATTTATCATAAAACACCTTGTCCAATTTTATTGCTATATTCCTTAAAACTCATTAGATTTTTGTCTTTTTCACTAATAATAAGATTGTCTTTACCATTTATAAGCTCAAAAGGCCAGGAAATATTTATATCGGAATCATTATACATAATTCCAGAGTCCCCTTCTTCGTAAAACACTTCCGCACATTTATAACTCACAATTGAATCTTCAATAACTAGATACCCATGGCCAAAATACTCCGGAACAAGGATTTCTTTATATTCATTACCAGATAGATAAAATCCCCGCCACTGTCCAAACGTAGCACTATCAGTTCTAAGATCAACAATGACATCGTATACTTTTCCGCTAATACACCTGATCAATTTTGCCTGTTGTTTTCCTAGCTGAAAATGAATAGCTCGAATAACCCCTTTTTTAGAAATCGTATAGAATGTTTCTTTTAAATTGTAATTTATGCCCTGCGCTTTAAAAATATCTAAGTTATAATCTTTAATTAGCTTTCCTCTTTCGTCTTCGGAATGAAAAGCAGAAATTAAGTATGCACCTTCCAAATCGATTTTATTAAATTTAAATTTATTCATTGTTGATTTTCCTCCTGTGTTTTACACTTAGTCTGCTTTTCAAACCATTTAGCAAAAATAAAAAATATTTATCTCTAGTGATCGTTAATAAGAGCGCATAGACTGTGATCCCTATAAAAATTATAAAAATGGTATTTACTGGAGTGCATGCTAAAATAATACTCAATATCAACGTGATAGACCACATTGCCATAGAAAAAAATAAGTACTTAAAATTAGGCAATAATATTTTGACTATATTTATTTGCTTATTTAAATACAAAACTTGCAGTATCATCACACAAATTTCAGAGCCAATAGAAGCTAAGGCAGCTCCTGCGGCGCCATGTGTCCTAATTAAAATACTATTAAAGAATATATTTATAATTGTGCCTAATGTAACTGTTAATGTATATGTTTTTTGCTGACAAGTTGCTATTAAATATCCGTACCCCATAAAGTTTGTCAAGCCCATAATAAGAATCAGAAAAGAAGTTATTGAAAGCACACTACATGAGCCAATATACTCATTTCCCAAAAACCAAGGGAGTAAATTAAAACCAATAGCAGATATTCCGCATGCCAGAGGGGAACCCAAAAAAAATATATATTTTATGGCACCTTCCACACTTTTTGAAAGCTCTATCTTATTTCCTTCATTATAATATAAAGATAATCTTGGAATCAGAACACCCGTAAGCGCTACAATAAATGCTAATCCCATTAAATATATTTTAGTTGCCTGTTCATAGTAACCACTTTGTATTCCGTCTTCAAAGATCCATCCGATCATACTTTTATCAATCGACATATATAGTGAGGTAGCAATCTGTGGGATAAAGAGGATAACAGCTCCTTTAAAATATATAAATATATTTAAATGAACAGTATTTTTTTTTATTAAATTAATCAAGCTAAAATTGTCTATATATTTCTTTAAATAATGAAGAATGCTGATATTTCCTAATAGCATTAACGATGCATCAATCAATGCATATATTACTAAGTCATTTTCGTTTTTTACAAATAAAAATATGCCAGCAGTGCCTGCTATGCGTATAATAATCTGTCTAGTAACCGTTACCTGGAAGTTTTCCATCCCCTGGAAGAACCAAGATGTATCTATGGTGTTTGCAAGCAAAGTGAGTGTTCTCACAATAAACAAACATCTTAGATTTTCACTATAAATAGGTAATGTGATAAAATATATTGCTAACACACTAATACCTAGAATAATTTTGAGCAAGAAAATATTATAGAAAATCTCAGTATATTTTTCCTTGCAGTTCTGATTCGCACCTATTTCCCGTTGTCCATATGTATAAGTACCCAAAATTATAAAAAGTGAATAATAATTAATGACAGAAGAAACATAACTATTATAGCCAACTCCTGACACACTTAATACTCTAGAGATATAAGGTGTAGTTATTAAGGGCAGAAAAATATTCAGCATCTGGTATAATATACTAAAGATATAGTTTTTTGTAATATTTTTCATTGTTGTAAACTATGATTTTTAATATTAGTGAATAACTTTATTTAGAATGCTCTTTATTTTTTTCATAAAGACAAAAAGAAATACATATAAACTACGACGGCTGTTAAATGGAACCAAGTCCAACACTTCACATAATTCATTACATATAGAATCTGTTCCATAATTTTTTATGATTTGTTCCCTTCCTATTAAAGCCTTTTCAATGTACTCATCAGATGTCATTTCCAGAAGTTCTTTAATCAGTTTGTTAAAATTGTTTTGTGCATCATCTTGGACGGTAACTCTGGTAGAATCATCATGCACGTATGCATCTGAAATAACTTCATATGTATCAGGAATAACAGGAATTGTTAATATTCCACGTTGAGCAGCATCAAGAACTGTTGTCCCCTGTCCAACATAAAGTACGGTGTTGTAATATAACTTTTCGAGTTCATTATAATCTGTTTTACTTTGAATAGTTATTTTATTCTTTATTGGTATCGGTAACTTGTTTATTTTATTAATAATTTGTTTCTCAGCATCTCCATACGTTACAACATGTAAATATAAATTTTGTGAAAAATCTGAATTTGCAACGTAATCGATAAGACCTAAAATATAACCCTTCCATGGAAAATCGGCCCTTGATATTGTTAAAATATTACATTTGTTTTTTCTGCTTGCTCGTCTATAAACAACTTCCAGATCAAGAGGAACAATATCTACTGGAATTCTAACTATTCTTATTTCCTTCCTGTCTATATTTAAATCATCACCATAATAAGCATATGTATTATTAATTGTATGATTATCCATACATATAATATTAGTTGTATGCATCATTTCTGATAATAACTTTGATGTTAATTTTTTTACTAGCTTCAGTCCTATTTTACTATTTGTGTTTCCTCCAACTAGAAGTTGGTTATAATAAACAGAATATAAAATTGTTTTTATCTGATTTCCCTGCACAGAATAGAGTGTACAAAAATCTTCAATAGAGAAAGTAACTACATATTGTTCTTCTTGTTGATCTAATAGAAAGTGAAATGAGCTGATTTTATCCCATTTATCAATCTTTTTACAAATCACATTAGCTTTCTTATACCTTTGAAATATATCCTCTACAATTATCGAGGAATATAGTATAACTGTACTAAAACCTCTATTTTGAAATACTTTACTCACTCTTTCTATCAGTAATTCAGTACCTCCAACTAGAAGATCTTTTTTTGTAAACCAAATAGTTTTCATCATATTACCTCTAATTAGTTGCAAATCAACCTTCTGCTTTTGATAGGAATATTTTTACAACTCTTTTTAAATAAAATGTGTGCATGTACTGTTTTAGTAATCTTTTTTATATAGTACAAAAAAAGATTTGCATTAATAAACACATGCACCATTTCAAAAACAGATAAATTTTCCTTTTTTTGTTTCAGTATTTTCATAAAAAATGCTTTGTAAAGTATCTTTTTCAACACCTTTTGATTGAAATAGTTTATCTCCTGGTTTTTTTTCATTACTAGCTCAATAAATTTTTTTGTTTCAGCTAAGCTAACGGAAACATCATATGGACTTAAACTTTTTATATACTTAAGGTATTGTTTTCCTAATGAAATTCTCTTTAGGTTTTCACCTAATACCTTTTCTTTAGATGTCCCTTGTGTTTCACTTCCCAATGTACTTGTGTTGGACATGTGTATTCTATAGCATAATCCGATTTCAGGTATAATTGTAAAATTTCCATATTGGCAACACCTGTTCCATAGATCAAAATCTTCTGAATAGTTGTATCCTTTTCTATATTTTAAGTGATTATTTATAATAAATTCTTTCCTAAACATTACAGTTGGATGATATACTTCATTAGAGAAAAACAGACTTGCCTTTATCTCATCAGATGTACACCATGGATAAACCGCATATCTATCTTTTACGCCAAATATTTTCACATACATACTGCTTACGTCTATATTATGATGTTTCTCCATAAAAACAACTTGTTTTTCAATTCTATCCGGCAAAGAGTAATCATCGCTATCCATACGTGCAATATATTTTCCAGTTGTATGTTCTATTGCAAGATTTAATGATTCCGGTAATTCTAAAGTCTCATGATTATTAATAATTTTTATACGTTTGTCCTTCTCTTTATATTTCATCAACTGTTCGAGATTGTTGCCACCATTATTCACAAAAATGTACTCAATATT
The DNA here is from genome assembly GCA_910574965.1 of Lachnospiraceae bacterium. Taxonomy (GTDB): domain Bacteria; phylum Bacillota; class Clostridia; order Lachnospirales; family Lachnospiraceae; genus Hominiventricola. Next base: position 10,738 of record CAJTDB010000023.1, read on the forward strand.
TTGATAAGTTTGTGTTAATAAACTTTCTATTGCCAAATCCAAGTAATTCGCTGGTGTATTTAGACAAGACATGATCACAGAGACTTTAACATTTTGTTTCATCTTCGTCACAGCTTTCATATTTTGTATCTATTCCTCTCGCTTTATACAAATATTCAAACGTTATAAAATGGTTTAATTAAGCTTATCTTTTATCCTTCGATTTTCATTCTATCTCCATCTTTCTATGACTTTGATAATAGAAATTTGCTAAGATTAAAGGAAACAAATACCTTATAAAAGTAACTGCCATACTTCCTTTCAGATCTGCAGAAATTAGTATTATTAGCAAAAGTATAAACATTATCCATTTACCTTTGCCTCTATTCATTTCAGCAAAAGTTTTTGCAAATATATTAATTAAATAAATATCTGTTCCATACAATAAAATTGATCCTAACAAGCCACTAAAATATATATTTCTCATGAATCCAACATCTGTATACTTATATGGCATTCCATTAAGTTCATACCACTTTCCGGAACCAACCAAAATTTCGTGGACACTAGGGGAGAAATATTTATACATATTTGCCAGTTCGTAGGTTGAATTTACAGCAAATGTTTTATTAGTATAAAAATTCAGTAGTGGTTCGAATGCCCAAGTAATAACATTCTTTGAAACAGTTGAATAATTATATAGAAAAATTATAGATGCTATTCCAGTTGCAGCAACTATACAAGTTCCTCCTAATACCCAAATTTTTTTTTCTTTAATTATAGTATATAGAATGAAAATTCCTAAGAATAGCAGTTGTATAACTAGAGCAAATCGTCCGTAAAGGAAACATCCTGTAGTTAAAATTATAATTTTTATGCTGAAAACCTTTTTAGGAATACTTCGCTTCAAATATTGCCCAATCAGGGCTAAACTTCCAAACAATGACATATATGCTTCTGAAAAGCTGGACCATCCTGCAGGACCGTATCGTGTGGCATAAGAACTATCTTTTATAATGTATAAGGGCTGTTTGTCATTATATATAAAACTAATCCAAAAAGTTTTTAATGATGGTAATAATAAAAATAAGATTGAGAATAAAATATATAGAAGAACAGCATTTACGAAAATAGTTTCAAAATCAGAAGTTACCCTGTTTTTTTTATATAAATTTTTCCATATAATAAACAAAGAACAGCTATTGATAATTTTAAATATCCATTTTATATAATCTGAAGCATACCAAAAATCACCTCCTAATATACCAGACATTAGAAATGACCATAATGTATATATAAGAGCTAACTCAAAAAATAATTTAAATACGTTTTTTGTTTTGATACTCCATTGTTTCTCTGCAATAAAAACAACTACAGGTGTAATTGCAATTATATAATATACTAATCTATGCAGCCTCATCACCGAATTGATGAAAAACGGGTCTAACATATACATGAAATAAAATGCCAGAAAAAAATTCCTGATTTTTTTTCTTCCTCTGTTCGGAACAATAATCATTATATTATTCTCCAACCTGTTTTTTACAATTAGTGACTTTTATCCATTGCATTGTTTTATATATACCTTCTGAAAAATTTGTTGTATTTATATATCCTGTTTCCCGCTCGACTTTTTTAAGGTCAAATTGACTATAAGAGATATCTACTCCATTGAATGGAATATCTCCTAATCCGATCTCTGCTTCTGGATCAACAATATCTCTCATTTCAGCAAGAAATTCTCTTAGGGGTCTTGGCTTTCCACTTCCAATATAATATCTGTTAAAAGCTTTACCTTTTTCTGATACAGCAATAATCGAATTAATAGCATCTGTTATATAGATAAAGTCATATGTTTGATATCCATCTGTGAAAGAACAATGTTCTTTGCGAATAAGCTTATTAATAGATGTATATATCATACGAGCTGATTTTTCGCCGACACCATAAATATTTGTTATAATCACCGGGATAAAATCAATTTTACCAAGTTTTGCCACTGTTTCTCCCATAAGGTGTGCTGCCAGCTTACCTGCCCCATAAATATATCCTCCCCCCGGCTCAATATTGTCAGATTGAAGATATTCATACGTCTCCATTTCGTTAATACTGGAGGCATAAATCACTCGCTTACAACCAATATCTTTGCATAGTTTTATATAATCACATACAAGTCTTACGTTCTCAAGTTGAACGTTATAGTCCGCGCGAGAATCACCAGAAGTACCAGCCCAAGCAAGGTGAAAACAACAATGATAATCATGCTGAGGTATTTCTTCCTTTAAGTCTTCAATTCTTTTGTTCATTGAACTAATACAAATAACAGATGGGTTTTCTTGTAATTCATTGTCAAAGTGATTGGATATTGCTATAATTTTATATTTTTTTTCCAACAATGCTTTAACTAAATTTTTTCCTATAAACCCATTAGCACCAGTCACAATCACATTCTGCATACTAATTTTACCTTTATTGCTTGTCTATTTATTCCTGCTGAATTTTATAGTTCTAAAAATTCTTCAATTTCCCTATCCATACATGCTCTGACATTACCATTATTTATCCAACATTTACTCCATTCAATAACCTTCTCAATGGCAACTTCAAGATTCCAATGTGGTTTCCATCCAAAAGTATCTTTTAATTTTGAGCAATCCAATTTTAAAAAATTTGCTTCATGAGGACCATTCTCTGATTGATTAATCCATTTCATACCCTCACCCCATTTGTTAACAAAAAGTTCAACCAAGTCTCCTGTTTGGAAACAGTCTATATTATCTGGCCCTACATTGTAACAATCTGCATAGTCTTTTTCTTGATATTGCATGGCTGCAATCATCAGATACACATAAAGCGGTTCAAGAACATGCTGATAGGGACGTATGGAATATGGGTTTCTAACAATTACGTTCTCATGTTTTATAGCCGCTCGAATACAATCCGGAATTATACGGTCATTGGCAAAATCTCCCCCACCAATTACATTACCAGCTCTTGCAGTGGAGATCGCAACATGCCCATCTGAAAAAAAGCTGTTTTTGTATGATTGTGTAACTAGTTCAGAGCAAGATTTCGAATTCGAGTACGGATCATACCCGTTCAGTTCTTCGTTTTCTCTATAACTCCATACCCATTCTTTATTAAGATAAACTTTATCAGTAGTTATATTCAAAAATGATTTTACACAAGAACTAGTTCTGACACACTCTAATATATTGACCGTTCCCATAACATTAGTGTCGTAAGTATAAACGGGATTTTTATACGAATCTCTAACTAATGGCTGCGCAGCAAGATGGAATACGATTTCTGGTTGTGCTATATCAAATGCAGCCTTTAATGTCTTATAATCTCTTATATCTCCGAACACTGAGGAAATATTCTGGCTAATATTTGCAATGTCATAAAGTGAATATTTTTTTTTGCTTCCTTTAGAATAACCTGTTACGATAGCACCTTGTTTGGTAAGCATTTTGCATAACCAAGAACCTTTAAATCCAGTATGACCAGTAATAAATACCTTCTTATTGTTATAAAAGTTTAAATTAAAATTCATGTATAAGTTCCTCAGTCTTTCCAAAGTTTCCATGGAGCTTTACCAGAATCCCATAATTTTTCAAGCTGTTGTTTCTCGCGGAGAGTATCCATACATTGCCAATATCCCCTGTGGACATAACCAACTAATTGCTTTCCATCAACAAGTTTTAGAAGAGGTCCTTTCTCAAATATGGTGGTATCATCTTCAATATAATCAAATAATTGCGGTTCAAACACCATGAAACCGATATTAATTAAATCACCATCTATATCTGATTTCTCACGAAAAGCATCAATGATCCCATTTTCTCCAACTTCTACCACGCCTTTATTTTGACCAAAATTATACATAGACATAGTACCAATTTTTTTATTTGATTTATGAAATGCGAGTAATTCAGAAATATTTATGTCTCCAACTGCATCGCCATATGTTAACATGAAAGTTTGGTCTCCTACATAATCTCGGATACGTTTTACACGTCCACCCGTTTGAGTATTTAGACCAGTATCAACAATCGTAACTTTCCATGGCTCAACATGTTTGTTATGAACAATTATCTCATTATTTCTTTTTGTGTAGTCAAAGGTGACATCAGATGTATGTAAAAAATAATCTGCAAACCACTCTTTAATTACATGCTGCTTATAGCCTGCACAAATAATAAATTCATTAAATCCATAATACGAGTATGTTTTCATAATATGCCAGAGAATCGGCTTGCCGCCAATCTCAATCATAGGTTTCGGTTTAAATACAGATTCTTCAGAAATACGAGTTCCAAATCCGCCTGCCAGAATAATTACTTTCATATTTTTCCTTTTAACTTAGTTCTATTAAGTTTAATATAACAAATTTGCATCAGATCATATCCTAAATAAGAAAGTAAAAGAGCTATTTTAACTTTCTTTCGTGTATATTTGTTTTTTATAATTTGAAATCTATGGTTATTTATAAAATTTTCTATTTTCTTTCTTTCCTTGTTATATTCTCTTACTGGTATCATAAGCAGTAAGACAATTGCTATATTTATAATTCTGCATCTTAAAGGTTCTGCATATACAGATTTTGTATTTGCATCCCAAAAATCCCTTAGCCCATTTAACGTTTTCATCTTTTGGACATGAAAAATTCCTTTCATTAGTCCTGTAGAACATTGTATATATTGGTAACCATTATAATTGCAAGCAACAATTACTTTCGACTTAACAAAACATTGATAATTGAATATAAAATCTTCTCCAACAGACATTCTCTCATCAAACAATATACCTTCTACAATACTTTTCCTATAAATTTTCCCCCAAACGGCTGTTATCTCTAATCCAGGATAAATCGGAGTAAAATAACACAATGCTTCTATAGCGGCCTGGGGATTGATAGTTTTAGAAATATGTTTGAACTTAGTTTCCGGATAGTCTTTTTTTAATTCTTGCTCTTCACTCAAACACTTACAGCAACACAAACTTATGTCTGCATTACTTTGTCTTAATTCTGCGAGCAACACTTCTAAATAATTATTACTTATATAGTCGTCAGCATCGACAAATGCAACATATGTCCCTGATGCAGCATTTAGTCCCATATTTCTAGCAGCAGAGACTCCACTATTTTTTTTATGAAATACACATATTCTTGAATCTGCTTTTGCGTATTGTTCACAAATAATACCACAATTATCTGGGGACCCATCGTCAACGATAATAAATTCAATATTTCTATAACTTTGCCCAAGTACACTTTCGATTGACTTTCGGAGCAGCTTTTCTCTTACCTTGTAGACTGGCATTATAACTGTAATAATTTCATCTATTTTATTTTTCATAATACTATTTCGTTCAATATAGCTATAATAGCTTCAATATGTTATATTGGATTAAGCTCTTTATAGATTTAATAACATGAAAGTAGGGGCAATAGTCTTAAATAGATATGCTATTTTACTTGCTGCTTTGTTCCCGGATGTATTCATGCAAAACATCCACTTCATATGATCCCATCCAATCTTGTAAGGTACCATTTTTGAAGTTTGGAAATTGCATGTTCCATATCATAATATTGACTACTTTCATTCAAAACAACATTTTCATTAGTCATTCTAATAGCTGCTTCCGCCCATTTATCTGCAGAATCGTTTAGCTTCATACGGCAACAGCCATTACTAATAATAGCTTCATCAGGAATTGATTCGGATATCACTACAGGAACTCCTGCAATCTGACTTTCTATAGTTGTTAAAGATAAACCTTCAAATAAAGATGGAAGAATCATTACATTGATGAGCTGATAATATTGGCTGGCGTTTGTGACTTTCCCAATCAAAACTGCATATTTTAATAGTTTCTTTGATCTTAATATGCCAACTATTTCATCATGCTTTTCTCCATCACCGACAAGTAGTAGGACAGCATTTTTCTTTTTCTCATGTATCTTTTCGAAAATATCAATAAGAAACTTGTGATTTTTAGCATATGTAAACCTTCCAATATGTCCTATAACAAGTTTTCCTTCAAGATTAGGACATACCTTTTTCTTATTTTGTATAAATTGTTTGAAGTCTATCGCATTCTTTAAAATATAAACTTTTTCTTTGTCAAATGTTCTGTTTCCAAACAGCCAACGGCCTGCTTTTTCTGAACAAGCAAAAAAATCCGTAGGAAATACTTTCGCAAAAAATCGAAGAACATATTTTAGAGAATTTCGTTTAAATTCATGTCCTCCAGGAACACTGTGATTATGAGCAATTCTTACAGGTACGCCTTCACGCCAAGCTGCATATAGGGGGAATATACTAAGAGTATTAATGTGAGAATGTACAATTTTATAATCGTTATTCCTAAAATATTTACGCAATACTTTGAGATAAGCTGGTAGCATTTGATAAGGTGGAATTTTATAAAAACGTGCTCCCATATCGATAATTTCCTGAGATGGTTCAACAGTCGAATCAGAATCATAGTAGAAATCAAACTGAATTTTCGTTTTGTCTATTTTCCTGTAATAATTAAACACAACGGTTTCGACTCCACCAGCCCAAAGTTTTCCCATTATTTGGGCTATTCGAATGGGCTCACTATCTTTCATTTTTTAAATCCTCCAGTAGCTATCAAGTTTTCTGCTTTTATAATAAATCCTCCTGTTGTCTTTTTGGCAAATGACAAACTCTTCCCTCAGTTAATTCTTTTGATGTAATAAAGGCAGTAAACAAAAGGAAAATATAATTCGGCTAAAATTGTTGATTTTATCATAGGTAATTTGTTTTTTCACTGAGAACAAGAACAGAACCTTTTTATATTATCATAGCAAAGTACTAGTTTCTGAGCATGTAGGAGAGGGCATTCCATAAAGAATCTTAGCAACAAATTTTAATTCCTATATTATTTATATGCATCCTTGCAGAGCAAAAAAGGATTCGGTCATTCCTTTCATTCCAAACCCTTTTGTTAATAGTACAACTTGAGGCGTTAAATCCGCCCTTTAGCGGCAGAATGGTGGGATTGGCGCTGAGATCAGGAGGTTTTTGCTGTTTTTGACCATGTATTTGACTCCTATAAACTACCTTTTCACCTCCGATTTAAGCAGTGTTTTTCTATTCTGTTCTATAGTAAATGCAGACAAAAAAGTGGCTCCAAAGTCTTTCAGCCTGTCTGTTTTTCTTTTCCCAAATAGAAAAAAGAATTGTACATTCCGTCGAATGTACGTATAATAAATGTAATTAGTGAGGAGCAGAAAGGAGACTGTCCTTTGGACCAATACAGAAGAATACGTGATCTGAGATATGACAATGATATTACCCAGAAGCAGATGGGCGATTACCTAAACTGCAGCCAGCGCAGCTACAGTGATTATGAGCGCGGAACCACGCGGTTTCCGATCAGTGCGCTGATTCAGCTGGCGCTGTTTTATGATACAAGCGTCGATTATCTTTTGAACCTGACCGATGATAAACGTCCGCATCCCCGCCGGAAAGTCTGGAAGAGTATGCAGCCTTTCAAAGGAGATAAGAAGCACAGGGCTGTTTCGATTCTGCATCAGGAAACCACATCAGACCAATCAATGCAGAAAGATTGATCATTTTTCTAGAGAGTTTACAAAAAATGCTCAGGCAGGGCACTGTTCCATCTAAAGGGAATGGTGACTTGCCTGAGCGTTTTTTATAGCTCAAATATTTGATGTGGATGTGGTTAAATGATTGAGTGGTATCTGAGTATGAGGGCAATTTTCTGGTGAGTAACGGCAATTTCTTTTGTAACTGTATTTCTATATAGATTCCAAGTGTTTTTGAAAAGTTTCTCGGAACGGCTCAAAGCCCCGCTAATATATGACATTCTAGTTTATCCACTTCATTCAAAAATTCCTGTCTGGTCTCCGACATGGACTTAGAGCTGCTTTAAACTCCAATCAACCCATAAAATCCCTGTCAAAACAGTCTTCGTATATAGTTCTCAGTTTCCGGATTAAAACTTCTTGCATAGTGGTCTGTTTCTGTAACTATTCTGTTATATTACCATCAAAAGCTTTTCTCTCTAATATTTTAAGATTTATATTTCTAATAAATAAATTCTATATAAATATGTGAATTTTTGACTGACTGAATGGAGATCAGAAAAGAGTGACAATAGGCAAACCATCATATCTGGAAGATCGTATTTGACAAATATAGAATCACCTGTCGGAGTACGTAAAAAGGAGACGATTTTTGGGAAATTCGGAGTCAAATACATGGTCAAAAACAGCAAAAACCTCCTGATCTCAGCGCCAATCCCACCCCTCTGCCGCTAAAGGGCGGATTTAACGCCAAAAAAACATGAAAAACCAAATAAATATGCATTCAACATCCTATAATCAACCACGTTTATTGGATGCGATTTGTTATTTTATAAAAAAGCATGCGGGGAATATTGTATAGCATATATAATCGGTTCCAAAGAAATTCACGGAAGGTATGACGGATACGAATCGTTTGTGAGCCTGCTTACCGGATATCATCCAAATAATATAAAGATAAAACTGTAAAGCAAATGGAAGCGGAAGTTTTCCTAATATTAAGAAATATCATATATATTGAAGTCAATCATCTGTGTGTGGGCATGTCATAGTAGTCCGTTTATTTCTTTTTATCGAAAAATTTGCAATTTTTGAGGAAAAATCTATATGAATCCGGGCGGGCACAAATGCAAACTAATTGGGTCAATCAGAGAAAAGCCGGTAAAATCAATAATTGTAAGAAGGCTCTGATTTCTAGCCCAACTCAAATATAGAACGCCAAACCCAAAATGAATATTCCGGTAAAAAAAGGTTCTGTGCTATGCCGGAAGTATCAAGGTGTACACACAGAGCCTTTTTTTGCCGAAATTTCTTCGGGAATTATATGTCATGTTTAAAATATGTTGCCGCAGGAGCTGTACAGCAATTTGTTATTATCACTTTAGAAATGAAAATAGACCATATAGGGATGTGATTTTAAATTTAACTTTTTTTTCTCCACAGATTATGAAACGAAAGAACCATCAAATATTTATTTTCTTCTTTTGAGAGTCTGTATGGATTTGCTTAACACATGCACATGACATAAAACAATTGTAAAGTAATCACGAAAATAGATTTTTAGTCAATCAAAAGTCGATAACAGCTTCCCATATATCTGGGGAGCCATTTTAAGATTTAAAGGGATTGCTTGAAAATGAATAGAAGGGAGATCATCGTCGCATTTTCTTTGATGTCGATATACTGATTGCCTTCATTGATGAAGCGTATTGTCTTTTATTCCAAGAAGTATTGTCCGTCCAATGTATAAGTACCCGTTCTTCTTTATAGGATGCGTTGCTGGGAATTCGCGTATGCATGTTATCGTAGTTTCATAATTGAACCAATCCGACTTCATGGTGAAGAATTCACCTGTTTCGGAAATTACAAAGCTGCAGAAGGAAACAAATTTACATTCGGGATATGACTTGATTTTTGGGCTGCTTCTCTTTGACACTATACACGTGTATTAGTGCTTATATTGCGGAGTAAAAGAGTAACTACGGACATTTTCCTTGTGAATTTGGTGTCGTTGCAAGACGATATGACCTGATTGGCATGTGCAGGTAATGTATTTTTATCAGATTTAAACTTCTTGCGGTCCGAGTTGTCACCTCAGTATTATTTTATTGGATAATAACCAAAAAGCGAAGACAAATTATTTATGTCGTTTGCTATAAGGCCAATATTATAGGGGAGATTTTAGTATGAACATCGTAATGTCGGACCAGAGTATACATTTAGCAGAGAAAAGAAAATCGAGGTAGTGGTGAATTGATGTACTTCAGGGTTCAAAAGTCTTTAGGTAAGACTGGAAATATTTACAGCAAGGGAAACAAATAGTTTATGAATTACTACAAAGCCAGCAAAAAAATCATATTAGGCATTGATATTTTTACAATAACGATATCATTTGTTCTTGTGTATCTGCTGCGCTTCAGAAATCTTCTGGAGAGCAGCAGATCAACAGAACTTACAAGTATGTATGTTGTGTTTTTCGTTGTGACGAGTGCTTTATATGCGGTTATATTCATGTCCAGAGGAAAGCCGGTACTTGAAAGACAATCATATAAAGAAATATGGTTTGATGTAACCCGGCAGCAGTTTTTTTTAATGTCCTTTTATGTTCTGCTTTTTTTCATGCTTCGTATGACTTTTATTATAGACCGTGTTGTTGTAAGTTTGTTCTTTGGAGGCAGCGTTATTCTGGACGGGGTGGGCAGATACCTTTATCACAAGTATTGTGTTTGGAGGACGTACAGGTCGCGGATTCCTTTGGCAGATAAAGATAGAAATTCCAGAAATATCCGGCAGTTGATAGATGTTACAGACAATACAGTGGATGTGAGGAAGTTGGAAAATACTGATGTACAGCATGTGTATATCATAGGTTCAAAATCCATTGGACAATATGGTGGATTTGAGTCCTTTGTAATGAATCTCTTAAAAGGACAAGAAAATAATAAAAATATCAAATATCACGTGACGTGCAAGAAAAATGGAAACGGTTATATGGATGTTTCACGACTGCGGGGAGCATCTATGATCAATGAGGATGAATTTATTTATTATAACGCCCACTGTTGTCTGATAGATATCAATGAAAAACTTGGGTCTGGTCAGGCACTCGACTATGACATTAAGGCTTTTAAGTGGGTATGTGATCATATAGAAAAGAATCATGTACTGCATCCGATCGTATATATACTTGCGTCACGTATTGGACTTTTTGAGGGAAAATACGTAAGAAAGGTACATAAAGCTGATGGAAAGATATTCCAGAATCCTGATGGGCATGAGAACTGGCGTTCGCGTTGGAAATTAATGATACGCTGGTACTGGAAGTTGTCCGAGAAAATGATGGTAAAGAATGCAGATCTCGTTATATGCGACAGTAAAAATATAGAGAGTTACATCAGAGATGAGTATGCATCCTATCATCCTGATACGGTATGGATACCTTATGGAAGCATTGTAATAAAAAGTACATTAAGCGACAATGATCCAAAATATTTGAACTGGCTGGCAAATCATAACCTTAGAGATGGACACTTTTATATATCTGTAGGCAGATTTGTACCGGAGAATAATTTTGAAATAATGATCAGGGAATTCATGTCAAGTAATACAGACAAAGATTTTGCGATAATTACGACTGAGTATCCAAAGCTTATGTCAGAGCTGCAGCAAAAACTGCATTTTGAGAGAGACCGAAGGATAAAGTTTGTAGGCGCGGTTTATGATCAGGAGTTGCTTACAAAAATAAGAGTGAACGCATATGGATACTTACATGGGCATTCTGTCGGAGGCACAAATCCAAGTCTTCTTGAGGCGTTAGGAACCACTAAATTAAATCTTTTGCTTGATGTGGGGTTTAACAGGGAGGTGGCAGAGGATGGAGCATTATACTGGAATGAATCTAAGGGAAGCCTGGCATCTTTGATAAATCAGACAGACAAGATGAAGCCGGAAGAAATCCGGGATACAGGAGAAAAAGCAAAACAACGAATCCGAGACGAGTACAGATGGGAAGACATTTGCGAAAAGTATGAGAAAATATTTGCGCTGCAGAACTGATTTCCTATACAATGTGGAATTTTACCATTAAGTGAATGGGAATGCAATTCGGTACTGATTTAATACCAGAAGAGTGTGTACGACGTTAAGGAATAGTGAGAATCAACGGAGAACAAACAAATGAAACGGGCTTGTTATGAGGAAAAAGCATGGTAGTTGCGATTAATGAGCATATGATAGGTGCTAATAGTGGTGGAAATGAAAGCCACTGTACCAATATTTTAAGATCGATAGTTGTCCCAAAGGGTAATGAATGCTATTTAATAATAGATAACAGCCTTTACGTTGCATCCAACAAATATATAGCTGATGATTTAGAGATTGTGCCATTCTTAGAAAGGATGGTAGCCTGATGAATATAATGTTACTGAGTGGTGCTGGTTTTATCGGCACAAATCTGATGATTGCATTGGCAGCAGATAGTAGAAACAGAATAACTGTAGTTGATACAAAATTAGAGTATTGCATGCATATAGAAGAAAAAGGATATGAGAATGTAAGATGCATTGAAAGTCAGTTTTTGCTGGAAACAGACTTTGAAAAGCTGATTGAGGGACAAGATGTCATATACCATCTTTTTAGCACTACAGTTCCGACGACCTCAAATAGGCATATATCGCAGGAATTGATGAACAACGTAGTAACAACATCAAATCTTTTAGATGCCTGTATTAAACGAGGTGTAAAGAAAATAGTGTTTCTCTCGTCGGGAGGAACTGTATATGGCAAGGAGGTAGGATGCCCGCTTAAAGAAGAAACGCCAACAAAACCAATAAGCTCATATGGCATACAGAAAATTACAGTAGAAAAATTGCTATATCTTTATCAGTATATGTATGGACTTGATTACAGGGTTGTACGTTTGTCTAATCCGTATGGTCCATATCAGAGACCGAATGGAGTGCTTGGAGCGGTATCGACTTTCACATATAAGGCACTAAAACAAGAGGAAATCTCCGTATATGGAGATGGAAGCATAATCAGGGATTTCATTTATATTGATGATGCTGTAAGAGGAATTCTCAACATTGTTAAAGGGGAATCCAACCATCGAACTTTTAATTTGGGAAGCGGATATGGAACCAGTATTGAAGTTGTTATAAACACAATCAGCGAAGCACTTGATATAAAGCTCAACGTGATACATACACCTGCACGGAAAGTAGATGTTCCAATAAATTTCCTGGATATTAGTAGATACGAGGAGACATATGGTAAGCTGAACCCAATTGACTTGAAAGAAGGGATAATAAAAACGGCAAGGTTTATGACCGATTATTATGAGTTGAAATCCCCCAATTCTATAAAACTGAAGACAGGAAAGAGTCTCATATGATAAATATATTATTTCTGCATGCCGGAGCTGAGATGTATGGTGCAGATAAGGTTATGCTTGATCTGATAAAACGGCTGGACAAAACAAAATACAAAGCATTTGTTGTACTTCCTACAGATGGAGTGCTGGTAGAAGCTTTAAGGAAAGCAGACATCTATGTGGATGTTATGCCATATCCGATTATGCGCAGAAAATACTTTAACCCAAAAGGCATCATGCAATATGCAACGGGACTGCTTAAATATTCACGTGAACTGGCAAATTATGCATATAAGCAGGATATAAATCTTGTTCATACCAACACGTCAGCAACACTGGAGGGATGCTATGTAAGTAAAAAACTCCATATACCGCAGTTATGGAGTATTCATGAGATTATTGTTAATCCGAAATTTATGTATAAATTTACAAGCAGGCTGATAGCAAAATACTCAAGTATTACGATTACGGATTCAAGAGCGGTAAAAAAACATCTGGATGCTTCGGGATACTTCAGAAAAGGCCCTGTAAAGGTTATTTACAATGGTGTGGACAGCAACAGGTTTAAGCCCGAAAATGACTGCTCTTATCTTTATGAGGAATGGAATATTCCCGAAAACGCAAGAATAATCGGCATGATAGGACGGGTGAACAGCTGGAAGGGGCAGAGCGATTTTCTAAAAGCTGCCAATATTCTAATGAAGAAGCATTCGGATCTCTACACTGTATTTGTAGGTTCGGCATTTGATGGAGAGGAATGGAGAGAGAAAGAACTGGCAAAAGCCATAGCTGATTCACCATATAAAGACAGAATCATCAACAAAGGCTATCGGACAGACAGTGAAGGTATCTATAAACTGTGTGATGTGTTTGTACTTCCGAGTACTAATCCGGATCCGTTTCCGACGGTTGTGCTTGAAGCAATGTCAACAGGAAAACCTGTAGTCGGCTACCAGCACGGCGGAATCTGCGAAATGGTTGCGAATGGAACAAACGGACTGCTTGCAGAAGCAAGGAATCCTGAGGATCTGGCGGAAAAAATAGACGTACTGCTGACGGATAGTGATAAAAGGTTACAGATGGGAATCAATTCAAGAAAGAGGCTGCTGGAAAAGTTTTCTATCGAATCATATGTGCAGAACTACTCAGATGAGTATGACAGATTAATTCAAAATCAGGAGAAATGCATTGGCTAAGATTAGAATTCGTGATAAAAGATTTGATCTTATTGGATATCTGGTAGTGCTAATGATGATAGCGACATCAGGAGCCAATTGGAGCATTCTTCTTTTGGCAATACCATGCGCATATATAGGCGTGAAAAGAGGGGTTAAGGGATATAACATTATGATTGCGCTTATCCTTTCGTCTGCATTATTGGTCAATTCAACTGTTTTGGCGTCTGCTTCGTTTGATAAGCATGAGTATATTGTTTTCCTTCTGCGTTTCCTATCCGTTGCGGTCATATGCAGTTTCATGACATATGAAATGTTTATGGAAAAATACCTTGATATTATCAGGATCATATATGTTATAAGTTTCATTTTCTGGGTTATAGGTTTAATACAGAATGTTTTTTCTATAAGTATTCTGCCCTCTGTGCTGGATGGATATTTTAATTATGAATCGGTAGGAATCATACCGAGGATGCGGGGAATATTCTGGGAAGCAGGTGTGTGTCAGCTTCATGGAAATATAGCTTTGTTGTATTTAATAACTAATGACAGGATAAAAAGGAACAAAAAATTAACATTTCTTTATATAATCGGAATTTTATGTACCATGTCCACGACTGGTTTTCTGATTTTGGTATTGCAGTTCGTTCTTTATTTTATACGAAATTATAAATTGCCGTGCATAGGAAGAAGAATTATTTTAATTTTGATGCTGGGAGTAATACTAATTGTTGTAGAGGAAAGTACGGTTTCTATAATTATGGGTAAGCTGTTGAACAATAAGGCATCTGGGACATCACGATTCGATGATTCTGTGATTGCCCTTATGATTGCAAAAGATCACTTTTGGGCAGGAATTGGTCTGGCTACTTATTGGAGGGATGTGTTCCTAGACTATTTTTACAATAATCCGTTTTATTTATCAGTGAGAAAGTATTATATGCCGGATCTGGCATCTTCCAATGGTCTGTTCAACTGTCTGTATAAAACCGGAACTCCTTTTACACTGTATTATATCTTGAAAATTTATAACTTTTTCAGGAAAAAGGCCGGGATACGGACCGTAGAGGCGGTAATTGCGTTAATGATATATGTGTTTATCTTCATTGGCGAACCGATTATGTCCGTGCCGTTAATGCTGATGTTCTTCTATCAATTCAAATGTACGGATAAGGAGATTACACAGAGTGTGTCTTAAAAAACGACATTCATATATTGCTGTAAACGAATGAGTGAATGGAAATGAATATACGAAAATAAGGGCAGTTTGTATTTGTGAGAGAGTAGATTCATTGCGATAAAAGCTGTACATTCATTTGAAACCTTATAGAAAATCGGAGGTATTATAAGATGATTATAACAAGGGCACCTTTTAGAGTGAGCTTCTGTGGCGGAGGGAGTGATCTGCCAGGTTTTTATGAAAATTATGGTGGCTGCGTGCTCAGCACCACGATACGAAAGTATATATATTTAACGATACAGAATTTTTTTTTTAAGGAACGGATAGTTCTGAAATATTCTAAAAATGAAAATGTTGCGGATTTTAATATGATTGAACATAGAATATTCAGACAATGCCTGACAGATTTTAATATAAAAGGAGTTGAGTTGACATCCATGGCGGATATTCCTGCTGGTACAGGGCTGGGATCATCAAGTTCCTTTACTGTTGCGCTGCTTCATTTATTGCATACTTATAAGGGAGAATATGTATCGAAGTACAAACTTGCAAAAGATGCATGTGAAATTGAAATAGATAAACTGGGAGAGCCCATCGGTAAACAGGATCAGTTTGCGGCGGCATTTGGCGGTTTGAACTTTTTTGAATTTATGCCTAACGGGTTTGTGCGAGTGGAACCAGTGATAATGGCTGCAGATAGTTACAAAAAACTTCAAAACAGTCTTTTAATGTTTTATTTGGGCGGGGAACATTCTGCATCTGAAATATTAGCAGAACAGTCAAAAAATATTGCAAATGAGAAAAAAGCTCATGTTCAGCAGAAAATGTGTGACATTACAAGAATATTAAAAGAAGAATTGCAAAAAAATAATGTGGATGCAATGGGAGAGCTTTTGCATGAAAACTGGATATTAAAAAAATCCCTTGCAGCCGGGATTTCCAGCAAAGAGATAGATGATGTTTATGAAAGAGCGATCAGCGCAGGTGCAACAGGAGGTAAACTGCTTGGCGCAGGTGGAGCGGGATTTATGCTCTTTTATGTTCCCGATGATAAACAAAGTTCAGTAAGAGAGACTTTGTACAATCTTCGTGAAATGGATTTTGAAATGGATAATTCTGGAGCATCCATAATACATGTAGACAGAGATTTTATTTAAGTGCAATGGTAGCAAAAAGAGAGGTTTGATGATTATGCATGAAAAGCTCTTTCCATCTGTTTTGATTGCCGGTGGTGCAGGATTTATTGGAAGCCACTTATCCGATAGGCTTATTGAAAATGGAAATACAGTTGTATGCGCAGATAAATTGATAATGGGAGAAGATAACATCAGACATCTGATGGACAACAAAAAATATGTCTTCAGGAATGTAGATTTGAGCCTGGAAGACACTGTAGATAATTTATTTAATGACTATCATTTTGACGCCGTATATCATCTTGCTGCTAATTCGGATATTAAAAAAGGCGGTATGGAACCATCAATAGATTTTGGCGATACCTTTCTTACGACAAGAAATATTCTTGAGTCCATGAGAAAGCATGGTGTGAAAAATATTTTCTTTGCAAGTACATCAGCGGTTTATGGAGAAATGCTTGATGTTAAGCTGAATGAGGTAACAGGAGACTTGAAGCCCGTATCTTACTATGGAGGGGCAAAACTGGCGTCCGAAGCATTTATTTCATCTTATGTCTCTATGACAGATATGAATGCGGTTATTTTCAGATTTCCCAATGTTATAGGACCGAGACTCACCCACGGGGTTATCTTTGACTTTATAAGGAAACTTAAGGATAATCCTTCAGAACTTGAAATTCTGGGCAATGGAATGCAGTGTAAGCCATATATTTATGTGCTTGATCTGGTAGATGCAATTATACAACTGACTGAAAAATGGAATCCAGGGGAAGAAGTATATAATCTCAGCGTTAATAGCAAGGGAACCACTGTTACCCAAATAGCTGAGGTAGTTGTGGAAGAATTAGGACTTTCAAATGTGATATTCAGATATACAGGAGGAGACAGAGGCTGGAAGGGTGATGTACCAAGATTTTCCTATGATATTTCAAAAATACTTTCCACCGGTTGGTGTCCGAAATATACTTCTGATGAGGCGGTACGTCAGACAGTAAAGGATACCATATCTGCAGAATGATAAGAATGAATAATGAGTATGTAGCGATAATACAGGCAGGGGGAATGGGAACTCGTATGTTGGAACTGACACATGATGAAGTACCAAAGCCCATGCTTCCGCTGAATGGGAAGCCAATGATTGAATGGCAGATAGAATCTCTGGAAAAAGATGGTATAAGAGAATTTATAATTATAATCGGACATTTGGGAAATGTAATCCAAGGTTATTTTGAAGATGGTACAAAGTGGGATGTGAATATATCCTATATAGAAGAGGAAGAACCGTTAGGCAGTGCAGGAGCATTGTATTATTCAAAGGAAATGCTTCACGGGCGAGATGCCATACTTGTATTTGGTGATGTGATGTTTGATCTTGACTGGAAACGGTTTATCAGTTTTCATGAAAAGCACAAAGGGATTGTAACACTGCTGGCGCATCCTAATGCACATCCGTATGATTCAGACTTATTGAGAATACAAAAGGACTCATCAGTATCTGCATTGGTCTCAAAATCCAGTATAAGGAATTATTATTACAAAAATATTGTAAATTCCGGAATTTCAATATTCCGGAATAAATTATTAAAAGAACTTAAATGTGCCGTGAAAAATGATTATGAAAAAGACCTTGTTAAACCTCTAATTGCTAAAGGAATGGTTTACGCTTACCAGACACCTGAATATGTTAAGGATGTAGGAACGCCAGAAAGGTTTCTAAAAGCTTCTGAGGATCAGAAAAATCGCATATGGGAACGAAAGTCTCTCAAGAATAAACAAAGAGCTATTTTTCTGGACAGGGATGGGACGATCAATGTGTTTAAAGGATTCATAAAACATCATGAAGATTTTGAACTGATATCCAACGCTGCGGCGGCAATTAAAATAATAAACCGTTCATCTTACCTGGCAATAATCACGACTAATCAACCAGTGATAGCCAGGGGAGAATGTACATATGAAGAGCTTGAAAGAATTCATATGAAAATGGAAACAGAATTGGGAAAAGAGGGTGCATACGTGGATGATCTCTTTTTTTGTCCGCATCATCCGGATCGGGGTTTTCAAGGTGAGGTAACAGAATTAAAATTAAAATGTGAATGTCGTAAACCGGGAATCGGTATGATAATCGAAGCAGCGGATAGATACAATATAGATTTAAGCGAATCATGGTATATTGGTGACACAACTGTAGATATTATGACTGGAAAAAATGCCGGGTTAAGAACGGTACTTGTACATACCGGAGAAGGGGGAGAAGACGGTAAATACGATATAAAAGCGGATTATGAAAAGAAGGACCTGATAGATGCAGTAAAGTTTATTTTGAGTGTAAGCGGATAAGAACGGAGGATATAAAGTGGATTACATGAATGAATTGAGAAAGTATCTTGAAAAAGAAATTAGTGCTATCAATTCACTTGATCTTGAGTCTATTAATACAGTTATGAACGTGCTGGAGAATGCCCGGAGTACAGGAAGAAGGATATTTATATGCGGAAACGGAGGGAGCGCTTCGACAGCGAGTCATTACTGCTGCGACTTCAATAAGGGCATCAGCGAAAATCAGGATAAGAAATACAGCGTTGAATGTCTGAATGATAATATTCCGACTATGATGGCGGTAGCAAATGACATAGGCTACGATGAGGTGTTTAGGTACCCTTTGAAATGTAAGATGCATGAGAATGATCTGTTTATAGGAGTTTCCGGTTCTGGAAATTCAAAAAATGTCATAAATGCCATGGAGTATGCCAAAAGTATTGGCGGCACAACGATTGCCATTGTTGGATACTCGGGTGGAAGGCTTAAGGAAATGGCAGATTACCATATACATGTAAATATTGATGATATGCAGATTTCCGAGGATATACATATGATTTTGGATCATTTGATGATGGCGGTATTAACCAGAGGGACTGCTATATGATGATTATTGGCTGCCTGGTGGAGGATTTAAGATATGAAGGATACTTGCGAAGCAAAACTGATTTCAGTTATAGTGCCGGTTCACAATGTTGCACGTTACCTTGTTCAGTGTGTGGAGTCTATTTGTAGTCAGACATACAAGAATCTCCAGATTATACTGATCGAGGATGGTTCTACAGATGGCAGTGACAGGATATGTGATGAATTTGACGATCCTAGAATTGAGGTCATACATTCTACAACCAGAGGACTTTCTGCTGCAAGAAATGTTGGAATAGGAAGAGCAAAAGGTGAACTTATTGCCTTTGTTGACAGTGACGACTATTTGATGCCTAAGATGTATGAGATACTTGCAGGGATGATGAAGGATCCGGACATTGATTTCTCTGCATGCGGCATAGCCTATTATGAAGACGGAGTACAGAAAGGGAAAGCAGAAGAACATGGCAAGGTCCATAAATATGACTTCGCCGAATCGGTCGATGCTTTATGCGATAAATATATGTTTATGGTATGGAATAAGCTCTATCGCCGCAATCTTATAGGAGATATTTTGTTTGAAGATGTGTCTTTTGAAGATGTCGGTTTTATGAGAAAACTTTTTAACAGGATTAGATACACGGCATATTCAGATGAAAAACTGTATGTGTATCGGGTGATGAATACTGGCAGCACTTCATTTAACAGAGACCGCCATTTTCATAAGAAACATTTGCCGGTAATTGAAGAATATGAAAGACTGATAGATGCTCTGGAGCAGAAAAAACTATATGGTCAGGCTTCAAGGATGAGAGGACAGCAGCTTGGAAGAATTAAGCAGATTTATAACCTGACTACGGATGACGATAAAGAGTCAAAGCAAAAGATTCACACAATGTTTAAGAAAAGGCTTTTCCGAAACAGCGGCTGGAAAACATACACGATATCATACATGATTTTTTTTATATTTCCTGAAATAAGCAGAAAAAAATATGAAAAAATGATAGAAAATAAGCTGAAAAAGGATTTATAGCATGATATATGGGCACATACTCGGAGGGCTGGGCAATCAACTGTTTATATATGCTTTCTATAGAAGACTAATGATTGAAACCAGTCAAAAAGTGATTCTTTATTATGATTCAGAAGATGGCAGAAAACTTCAGATGAATAATTACAATACAGAGCCGGGAATTTCTTTTATAGAATCAAAATTTTTATTTGATAGACCCAAAGATGCAAGATACTATATGTATGTTTTTTTTAGAAAACTTATGGAGCATACAGAGTATGAATCGATATGCCAGTTTATTATAAACTGTTCATGCAGGGTGGGATGCATTGCGTTACTCGATACGGCACTTGATGTTGATTACCGTATTCTGAAAAAAAACAAAACAATTTATGCAATGGCATATGCACAGGCATTTAAATATTCAGCGCCTATAAAGAAGCAATTACAATCGGAACTCTTATATAAGCCAAAACTGGATGAAAAAAACAGGGCTTTGACAGAAACTTGCAGAAGCCAGGAAAGTGTATGTGTACATATTCGAAGAGGAGACTATCTGCATCTGAAGCATAGGGATTTATATTTTATCTGCAATGATGAATATTACAGAAAGGCCATAGATAAAATTCTTTCAGAGGTAAACGATCCAGTATTTTATATATTTTCAGATGATATTGAATGGGTTAAACATAACATGGTATATATATCAAACCTCCTGCCGGTTTATATAAATAACGGTGGAGAAAGTGCCGTTTGCATTGACATGGAAATAATGAGGTCCTGCAAGCATTTTATCATGTCAAACAGCTCTCTGAGTTGGTGGGCGCAATTTTTATCTGAAAATCAGAACAAAGTTGTGGTCGCACCGAGCAGATGGCTTAACGACAATAAAGAGCATAGAGAATTATATAATGATAATTGGCATCTGATAAATATATAGAACAGGAGGATATTAAAGATGGGAAATAAAAGTTATGATGAAAATTTTTATGCAGATCAAAGGAATAGGTCGAGGTTAAGTGCATCCAAAATCGTTCCTTTTATACTTGACTCTCTTGTTCCCCTGAAAATTGAAAGTGTTGTGGACTTCGGTTGCGGTGTGGGAGGATGGCTTGCCGAGTTTAAATCCTGTAATTCCACTATGGAAGTAAAGGGACTAGACTTTGGAAATGCTAACACAGAGCAGTTTTTTATTGATGTAAATAACGAATTTGAAAAACGAATCTGACACTGAAAATAGATTTGAAAAGGAGATTCGATATAGCCATATCAGTTGAATGCGCAGAACATCTCGAAAAAAGGTATGCGGATACTTTTGTAGACAATATATGCAGACACGCGGACATTATAATGTTTGGTGCGGCTATCCCAGGTCAAGGAGGTGTCGAGCATGTAAATGAACAGCCTCAGAGTTATTGGATCAGGAAGTTCAGGGACAGGGATTATAAATGCTATGATGTAATCCGACCCAGGTTTTGGAACGATGAGGATATCGAATGCTGGTATCGTCAGAATACATTCCTGTTTGTAAAGAATACCGTGGATTTGTCAGAAACAAAACTTACAGATTATAAAGAAAGTATGTCAACAGATGTGGCAAACCCAAAACTTGTGAGACTTTTAAGAGCAGAAATTACTGCTTTTGAAAATCATCTTATCAATAAGAGATATTTGAAGAAGAAACTTTCGTTTTTAAGGTGAGATTAAACGGGAAATAACGGAATTGGGAGACAGATATATGGGAAAAATAAGAGATGCTGCAAAAATAATATATGCTCCCCTGTTTCAGGTAGGCATCGGGAATTATCTGAAGCTTAAGAAACAGCATGTGGTTTTTGCAAGGCTTTTAATCCAAGGAAAACTTCATATAAAAAATCAGGGAAGGATTTCAATTGGTTCTAATTCCGTTATTCATTCCGGTATAAAATCCAATGTGCTTGGAGAATCGGCAGGTTTTGAAGTCTATCCAGGAGCAAATCTGCAAATCGGAAATGGAGTAAATATGTCTAATATTAGGATACGCTGCGAGAAGGAGATCAGGATAGATGATGATGTCATGCTTGGCGGAGGTGTTACTATCATTGACAGCAACTGTCACTCCATGGATTTTAACGAGCGTATGTTTTCTAAAGATGGAAAGGGGGGAGGTATTGTATCGGCTCCCATTCATATAAAAAGAGGCGCTTTTATTGGAGCAAATGTACTTATTCTTAAAGGCGTGACAATAGGAGAAGAAGCTGTTATTGCGGCAGGGTCTGTCATCGTTAAAGATGTTCCTGATGGAGAAATATGGGGAGGAAATCCTGCCAGGTCTATTAAGAAGGAGCACAGTTGATGAAACTGTATTTATGTACTTTGTTTGATTCCAATTATCTTGATAAAGGTTTAGTTCTGCATGAATCTTTGGAAAAGAATTGTAAAGATTATATGTTATATCTGCTGCCAATGGATGAGAAGTGCGCAGAAGTGTTAAAAAATCTAAACCTTCAGAATGTCACGGTAATTGATTATGCTGAATTTGAAGATGATGATCTGGTAAGAGTGAAAGCCAAAAGAACAAGCGCTGAATTTTGCTGGACTTGTACCGCCAAATTAATAAAATTTGTAGTTCGAAAATTTAATGTGCCTTTATGTACTTATATAGATGCCGATCTTTATTTTTATGAGGACCCGGATGTATTGGTACAGGAAATGATAGATACCGGTTCATATGTCCAGATAGTGCGGCATAATTTCAGAAAATTTGAAAGAAAAGAATCGGAGAAATCTTCCGGTACCTATTGTGTTGAGTTCAATACATTTGTTAATAACGAAGATGGGATGAGAGTGCTTGAAAGCTGGGAGACGGATTGTATTCGTGAATGCAGTTATGGCAGGAACAGCGAGGTAATGGGAGATCAGAAATACCTTGATAAATGGCCTTTGCAATACGATTGTATTAACATATGCGCAAATCAGGGGGCCGGCGTCGCTCCTTGGAATATAAATAAATTCACATATAGAGAAAATAACCATCAGCATTATGAGATCAAGGATACAGAATCTGGGAAAACCTATTCGCTGGTGTTTTATCATTTTCAGAATATTCGTTTTATAGACAAAAGAGAAATCGAATGCTGTTCTGTTAATAAAAGGAACAGGACTATAGTATCACAAATATATATAGACTATTTAAAGCGGATAGTCAGAAAAAAGGAAATGCTTTATAAAAATTACGGTATAGAGTCCATGATAAAGGTGCATCCGGCAGATGTGGATAAACAGGACAGAATGGATCAGGCGCCTAAAGATAAAGGAATAAAAAGGATCGCACACATGGCAAAATCTGCTTATCTGATTACCAGAGCGAATATACTTCACTATCTGTATTGCCGTAATGAAGAAAATCTGATTATCGATCTGGAGTGAGATGAGGATGAAAATAATGCCAAACCGCATGGACCGCGGATTTTATATGTACCAAAAGGAGTTTGAGGAAAAAGCACTGCAAATATTGCGCTCCGGCTGGTATGTACTGGGAAATGAAGTTTCTCGTTTTGAGGAAGAGTTTGCCTCTTATACAGGTGGAAAGTACTGTGTGGGGCTTGCATCCGGTCTTGATGCCTTATGGATAGCGTTCAGACTATTAAACATACATAAAGGGGATGAAGTACTTGTTCAGGGGAATACCTATATTGCATCAGTTATGGGTATCACGATGAATGGTGCGACACCGGTTTTCATTGAACCTGATGAGCACTTCGGGATAGATGTGGATAAGATTGAAGAGAAAGTAACAATAAGAACAAAAGCAATTCTTGTTACACATCTTTATGGTATGGCATCCAGGATGGATAAAATTGTTGAGATATGCAAAAAGCATAACCTGAAACTTGTCGAGGATTGTGCTCAATCGCATGGAGCCTGCTTTAACGGACAGATGACGGGAACCTTTGGTGATGTAGGCTGTTTCTCATTCTACCCATCAAAGAATCTTGGAGCGTTTGGCGATGCAGGTGCTGTTGTAGTCAGTGATGAGGAATTGGCAAATAAATTTAAAATCTTTAGAAATTACGGATCTGAGAAACGGTATTTCAACAAGGTAGTAGGAGCTAATTCCCGGCTTGATGAACTGCAGGCGGGGCTTTTGAGAGTAAGATTGTCTCATATGCAGGAGCTCAAACGGGAAAAGCAGAGAATCGCTGATAAATATAGCCGTAGCATTCACAATCCAATAATTAAGTTACCGACACTTGCAGAAGGTGCTGCCAGCGTGTGGCATCAGTATGTTGTCCGTTGTGAGATACGAGACGATCTTATGGAATATCTCGATGGAAAAGGTATAGGTACAATTATCCATTACCCTATACCGCCGCATCTTTCAGAAGCTTACAAATATCTTGGTTACGAAGATGGATTCCTTCCCATTACAGAGCATTTGGCTAAAACGGTTCTGTCAATTCCTATGTATAATGGCATGACTGAAGATGAGCAGGATTATGTGATTGATGCACTGAATCAATTCCAATGATAATCGAGGAGGCAATTTTATGAGCCTAAAAGAGAAGTGCCCGATATTGCAGTTTGCAGACCTTGGGGATGATCGCGGGAAGCTTGTGGTGATTGAAGGAAATCAGGCAGTTCCGTTTGAAATAAAGAGAGTTTTCTACATATATGAGTCAGATTCCACAGTTGTGCGGGGACAGCATGCAAATCGTGAATCTGAATTTGTGCTGATCAATGTTGCAGGCAACAGTAAGGTACGAATTACAGATGGGCACGAAGAGATTATTGTTGAATTAAACCGTCCCATGATGGGAGTCTATATTCCTAAGATGATATGGAAGGATATGTATGATTTCTCTTCAGATTCTGTACTGCTTGTTTTGGCAAGCACCCATTATAACGGGACAGAGTATATTAGGGATTATGATGCGTATCTTAAGGAGATAGGTGAATAAATAATGAGTAGAAGAAAAGCAGTAATTGTATTTACTCAAAATTTAATTATTAAGTCGATATCAAATGTATCTGATAAATTAAAAAATTGCGAAGAAATCATATTATTGACATCACATCAACTGTTTGATTATGAGGTTGAGCAAATTCGGGAAATTTTGGAAAAAGATATAACAGCATTTTCTTTTATAGATTTTCTTAGCATGGATGAGTTGGTGTACTGTGACAAGGAAGCATTTAAGTATGAAAACAAAATGCTTTTAAGATATGATGAAAAGATTAAAGAAATAAAAAATGAGCTGGTTTTTAAGAACTTTGAGAGTAGGATTTATCCAGACGTTAGGCTTATTTTATGCGATGATCTTGGTATAGACAAAAACGTATGGTTAAAAAAAGGTTATATATATATAAAATGCGAGTATTACTTTAATCCTCCAAAAGAAAGTTTTCTCCATGAAATTAAGACAACTTTTAAGAAAATGCCTGTCATTAAGAATATAGTTAAAAAAAAGAACAGGATGAAGGAAGAAGAAGTATATGTGGGTTATTGGAACGATAGAAAATATGTTTTTATTGGCAAAATGAATAGGGTTTCCTATCGACTTCTTATTGATTTTAGGAAATCAAATGAGGAAGCACAAAAACTATTTGAGGGAAAGTTTGAGAATAAAAAAATTTGTACATATCTTACATCTTTACATGAAGCCTATCGTGTTATGGTTCCTGATTTGCCGGATTATGAGGTTTATCAGATACAAGATGGATACTTACCTCCAATGTATTCCTGTAGTTATCATTTTAAGCCCAATAATCATACCTATTATGCTTGGGATGTAATGGGTGAAAAAGTATTTAAATCGCAAAATATACCTGTAATGATTATGCCGTTCAGAAAAAAGATTTATCTACCTGAGCCTAAAGGTGTAGAAAAAATAAAGACTATTTTGATAGTAGCAAGCGGGGCTGGAGATTGGACCGCAATGAAGAATCGGTCGGATGAAGACAGGATGGTTCAGGCTTTTATCGCAGTGGCCAAAAAATTCCCTGATATTACATTTATTTACAGATGCCACCCTGTATGGGTTCATCCAAGTCACCAGGGATCAAACTCAATTCTTCGTGTTGCAGAGTGTTTTGAGAAGAGCGAGCTGAATAATATAAAGCTTTCTGCAAACATTCCTCAGATTAATGAGCAATCGTTTACGGTGACATATCCTCGAAGCTCGTTAGAAGAGGACTTAAAAACTGCCGATATTGTGTTTGGCGATCACTCGGTTTCTATGATAGATGCGGCAATGGAAGGTACATACTTCAGTTCTGTTGACGTCATGAGCAGGCAGAATCTGTTTTTGAGCATGACAGAGCTTGGGTTTCCTCATTGCGAATCAGTGGAGGATATATGCGATCTGATTACGGCCTTACCTACAGTTGGTTTCAGAAAAAATTTTGTACAGGCTGTAAATAATTATAACAAGATGACTGATTTGGAAGAATAAATGATAAATAAACTAATAGAGAAGTACAGGAATACAGCGGCTCCTGCAAAGGCATCTGCCTGGTTTGTTATTTCAAGCATCTTGGTGAAGGGAACTTCGTTTATAACATTACCTGTATTTTCAAGAATATTGACTACAAGTGAATATGGAATTGTATCCGTTTACCAGTCCTGGTTAGCTACAGTCTCAATTATAACCACGCTGACACTATGGGGAGGGGTTTTTAATGTAGGTATGATTCGATTTGAAGAAAGAAAATATGAAATGATTTCTTCATTCCAGGGCCTTGCTGTGTCTATTACAGCTCTCTTTCTAATACTATCAATTCCGGTTATTAAATACTTAGAATCCGTTTCAGGCATGTCTGCACTGTTAATTGTCTGCATGTTTATAGAAATTATTTTCCAGGTTCCTCATAATCTATGGGCGACAGAACAGAGATATGCGTATAAATATAAAGCCATTGTAACTATATCATTAGGAAGTGCAGTGGTCAACCCAATTCTTGGATATTTAGCGGTTATAAATGCACAGAACTGCAAAGCAGAGGCGAGGATCATGAGTGCTCTGCTTGTTCAGATTGCAGCTGGTGCAGTATTATTTGTTGTAAATCAGTATAAGGGGAGGCGTTTTTTTTCATGGGAATTTTGGAAATATGGCTTCCGGTTTAATATAGTTTTGATTCCTCATTACATATCTACCCAGATTTTGAGCCAGTCGGACAGACTGATGATAAACAATATGTGCGGGCGCAGTGATGCTGGAATATACAGTGTTGCTTACAATTTTGCGATGCTTTTATCTCTTATCACTTCATCGATTAATTCATCGCTCACTCCGTACGTTTATCAATCTATAAAAAATGGAAATAACGGCCTAAAAAAAAGGACAACAGCGATCGTCTTATTTGTAGCAGTAATAACAATTGGCATTATATGCGTAGTACCGGAGTTCTTTACTTTTTTGCTGCCGGAATCATATTATCCGGCATTAAAAGTAATTCCACCGGTCACTGCCGCAGCTTTTTTCTTTTTTGTTCATCCATTGTTTGCATCTATTGAATTTTATTATGGGAAAAACAAATATGTAACTGTAGCATCTGTAATTGGTGCTGTCTTTAATATTATTTTGAATTATATTTTTATTAATATCTATGGATTTATGGCAGCAGCCTATACTACTTTGTTTTGCTACATTTGCTTTACAGTTTGCCATTATCTATTTATGAAAATTGTTTTGAGGGAAAACGGAAGACCCAATGATATCTATGATGTTCACTCTATTTTGTTGATTTCAGCAGGGGTTCTTTTTGTGACGCTGATAATGCAGATTTTATATAATTATATACTGATACGTTGGGCAGTTTTTTTGACGGCTTTGGTTTTCGGATTTGTCTTCAGAAAAAGGATAATGTCCACAGCAAAGGAACTATTGAAAAAGGAGACTGCCTAATGAGTAAGTATAAAATAGGATACACAACAGGTGTCTACGATATGTTTCATATTGGTCACTTGAATGTGTTAAAAAGGGCAAAAGAACTCTGCGAATATTTAATAGTAGGAGTCAGTACTGACGAATTGGTAGAGTCATATAAACACAAGAAGCCAATTATTCCCTTTGAAGAACGTGCAGAGATTGTTAAGGCTATAAGATATGTAGATGAAGTTGTTCCACAGACATCAATGGATAAGCTGCAAGCCTGGGAAAAACTTCGCTTCGAGGCTATGTTTCATGGATCTGACTGGAAAGGAAGTGATATGTATAATAGGCTTATTGCTGATTTGAAAAGTGTTGGAGCGGAGGTTGTATTTCTTCCACATACAGAGGGGGTTTCGTCAACACTTCTATCCGATGTTCTTCATAAAATACAGGAGGATGGCGGCGTGTTATGATAATTTGTGAGGAAAAGGAATGTTTTGGTTGTGCAGTATGTCATGATATTTGTCCGGTTGGTGCTATAAGAATGTCTGATACTACTGGTTTTTGGAGACCCTTGGTTGATACTGATAAATGCATAAACTGTTGTCAATGTAAAGCGGCTTGTCCGTCTTTGATGCATAATATAAGAAGAGATATTCCATCTCGTACCCATTCAACTACATGTTTTGCAGGATGGAGCAACGAAAACAAACTTCATTTTGATGCTACATCCGGTGGAATTGCTTCTGAGCTGGCGAGAGAAGTTATCCGCAGGAAAGGTATAGTTGCAGGGGTAATATTCGATGGAGATAGGCGGATTGCAAGGCATACAGTAATAGAAAACGTAGAAGAACTGAACAAAATTGCAAAATCGAAATATGTACTTAGCAATAAATCAGACATTTATAAGTCTGTGAAAGAAGGCATTAGAGTCGGCAGAGTTGTACTTTATATTGGAACTGGATGCGAAATAAATGCCATGTATCATTACTTGGCAATAGTAAAAGCAGATTTAAAAAACTTTTACACGATAGATTTATTATGCAGGGGAGGAGCTTCATCAAAATGCTTAAGGGAACATACCGATTTTGTCAGCCGTAAAAAGCCTATATCCAAGGTGGCATTCAGAGGCGGAAGATATGACTGTATGTATACGGTGTACGATCAGAAGAATCATCTAGTTTATCGCAGTCCGCAATATGAGGATTCCTATTTTAAGTTATTTATGAGGCATGTACTTTTTCAAGAACGATGCTTTCAATGCCCTTTTGTAGGGACAGAACGCAATGGTGATATTACTTTGGGGGATTTTTGGGGATTGGATAAGGATGTGCTGCCTAAAAACAATATGAAGGGAACGAATCTTATCATCGTAAACTCTGATAAGGGCAGACATATGATGAATACTGTCAAAAATAATATCACTGTATTCGAGCGGACGATGGATGAGGCAATAATGGGGAATGAGACACTGCAGATGCCAACACCGAAGGAAAATGAATATGACGAGCTTTGGCGTTGGCTGAGGAATGGAGATTTTAAAACGGCTGTCAAGAGTGTATACGGCATTTCTGAATGGCGTGACTATATACGGTTCAAGTTTTATACAATAAGACATATTACAAAGGAGAATATTATGGCAATTTTGAAAAATTTGAGAAATCAGCCCAGGGGGGGGGGTAAAATACAATAGAAAAATAATATTTGTTATTCTAAATCCAAATAATATTGATATTTTCGTACCGAGGATGAATAGAAAAACTCAAAACAGAAGTTTTGAATTCTATCAGCGTTGTGCTTAACGGAGGTACGAAGATGTATTCAAATGAAAAAAACGTTCAAATTTTGGTGGGTTTACTGAAAAAATATAATGTTTCAGAGATTGTTCTTTCTCCGGGAGGAAGTGATGCACCTATTGTACAGTCGTTCCAATACGATGATTTTTTCCACTGTTATTCCGTTGTTGATGAGAGAAATTCCATATACTTTGGTATAGGTATTTCTCAGATTAAGAATTGTCCGGTCGCGTGTGTATGTACAGCCGGGACAGCTGTATCAAATTTTCTTCCCGGTATCACAGAAGCATATTATCAAAATGTACGAATAATTGCCATTACAGCGGATTCACCTGATTATATGCTGGATCAGTTGAGATTGCAGAAAATAGAACAGAGAGGTATTTTCGGCAATTGTGTAAAGAAAGATATTACATTACCGTCGGTTCAAACAGAAGAGGAAGAATGGGCTTGTAATCGATTGTGTAACGAGACGTTGTTAGCACTGGATCATCATGGAAAAGGACCGGTACATATAAATTTAACCATAGCAAAAACATTGGAATGTAATTCTGAAAAGCTTTGTGAAGTGAAACCTGTCAGGCGTCATGATCTTATTGATTATGCGGAGATTAGAAGACGTTTGTTTGGAAAAAAAGTAATGATTGTTGTAGGAGCAGGACTTTCTACTAATGAAAAATTAAATAGTGTATGCCAAATTTTTTTTGAACACTATAATTGTATATTTTCTGTAGAAACAATTTCTAATTTGAGGTGTGATGGATGCGTAACGACCTATCCTATGACAGAGACTTTCAGCATACCTGCTGAAGAAAAATATATTCCCGATATTGTTATCTCTGTTGGAAATCATATAGCCTCATATTTTTTGGAGAGTTATTTAAGAGAAAATCGAAGCAAGACAGAAAACTGGCTTGTAAATGAGAGCGGGGAGATAAGGGATCCATATTGGTCACTATCTGATATTTTTGAGGTGAATCCAATTACTTTTATCGAAAGTATAATATTGGATAAGTCTTTAGAGAAGAAAGATCATACTTATTATAATTTATGGAAGAATCTGTATAAAAAAACAGAGAGAAATATTAGAGAGTTTTCAAGCTTTCATATTGCACATATTATTGCAGAGAAAATTCCTGATGGGGGAGTCCTGCACACTGCCGTGCTTAATAGTACAAGAGCTATGCAGTTCAGTAATTATCTAAAGAAAAATATACAATGCTACTGCAATTTGGGAGCACTTGGGATTGACGGATGTGTTGCTACTTTTATTGGAGAAGCAGTATCAACAAAAGAACCTGCATACTTATTGATTGGAGATTTAAGCTTCTTTTACGGGATGAATGGGATAAGCATAAGAGGTTTAACAAATAATATACGGATAATTCTATTGAATAACGGTGGCGGTGAGGAGTTCAAGATAAAAATGAATTATCCTGATATTGAAGAGTATGTATGTGCAAGTAAACAAAGGAAGGCTAAAGGATGGGCTGTAGATTGCGGATTTCAATACTATGAGGCAGATAACATAGACAGTGTATCTTATGCCTTGGATAAATTTGCAGAAGAAAGTGACCGGCCCATGTTTCTTGAAATTACGATTGATATGGATAAAGATGCTCATTTGATTAGAGAGCTGTACAAACAGGGTAGAAATGAAAGTAACGAGGGAATCGTTGGAGGGATAAAAGCGGTGGTAAAGAAAGCTATTCCAGATAAATATAAGGGTAAGGCCAAAGAAATTTATAACATTATAAGGTCTTAAGTGATGAGATGAGACAAGAGGTCTTAATAGATATGTCCATTTACGAGAAACTATATGATAGAGAATAAAATTAAAGGTCACATTTTTAATGCATGAGAAAGCAGCGGTATAATATCTCTGCATGAGTGACTTTCCCCGTTTATCCTCTATCCGTTTATTATTATTTACAATGGAGGATTTTAGATGAATATCTTACTTCTCGGTGGAACAGGTGCGATGGGGACGCCGCTTGCCAATATTTTATCAGATAGAGGATTTGAAGTCACTATTACTTCCAGAGAAGATCATGTTAATGAGAATTTGTTGAACATAAAGTATGTAAAGGGAGATGCACATAATCTTAATTTTTTAGGTGAATTATTAAACAATTGCTGCTATACAGCAATTGTTGATTTTCTTAAATATACATCTGAAGAGTTCAAGGAAAGAATTGATTTGCTGCTTGGAGGAACAAAACAGTATTTCTTGTTAAGCTCGTGCAGAGTATATGCGGAGTCAGAAGGTCTTATACAAGAAGATTCACTGAGACTTCTTGATTCAAGAATAAAGGAAGAGGATTTTAATACTGAAAGATATGCACTGACCAAAGCATATGAGGAGAATATATTAAAGTCTGCAAACGCAAAAAACTGGACTATTATCAGACCGTATCTCACTTATAACGATTACAGACTACAATTAGGCTTTTATGAAAAAGACCAATGGCTTAACAGAATCTTGCAAGGAAGGACGGTTGTTTTTCCTGGTGATTTATTAAAAAAGCATACAACTCTTACACATGGAGAAGATGTTGCAAGGGCAATCGCAGGTCTGATAGGAAACAGGGAAGCGCTGGGAGCAATATTCAATATTACTTCATCGGATAGTCCATTGTGGGAAGACGTGATTTGTATATATTCAAGTGTCATATACAAATATACAGGTATAAGGATGAAGATTGCGCTATCTGATAATATTGAGGAGTTTTATCGTTTTTGGCCGACTGCATTGATAAAGTATGACAGGATGTATAATCGTAGTTTTGATTGCAGCAAGCTGATGGAATGTTTGGAAAAAGGGGATTCTTTCACATTCAAACCATACAATGAAGGAATTGAACGATGTATAAAAAATTTTTTAGAAAAACCTGTATGGTCAGGGAAATACATAGAGTATGAGGCATGGAGTGATAAAGTATTAAATGAAAGAACTCCCGTTTTTTCCATTCCAGGGAAGAGAAACAAGTTGAAATATTTTAGGTATAGATATTTTAATACCGAAAATAAAAGGTAGAAAGCATGGAATCAATGTATTTTGATATTTTTCAAAGACCAAAGCTTGAAAGATCAATGACGACTCTTTAACGAGCTGGATGTAAATGATTGATGTGGAGTGACTGCAAATATTTTAGTGTGAGGGAGGTAATGAAATGCTACTTAACAAATTTCGGTTGTCCAAAAAAGAAAAGATAATTGATAGAGTCAGAAAGCTATTCAACAATAGTAGTTCAGAATGGGTTACTTTTGAGGGAAGCTACTCTGATTTTGCAGCAGTTTCGGACAATCTGTGTGGTGGGGTGGGGTATAATGCAGATGCAATTTTTGAAAAAGTATCTTCTGCTGCTTTAAAGGTTAGAGATGGGAAAGCCTGTTTTGAAAGGGATGGATATCTGTTCTATGAAGAAGAGTTCGATCTTGAGCTGCTGGCAGCATTTTATGAGATTGCTATGACAGATAAGAAAATTTCTGTCCTTGACTATGGCGGAAGTTTTGGCAGTACGTTTTTTCAAAACAAACGGAAGTTATATCAACTTACTATCCCTATACAGTGGAATATAATTGAGCAGGAACATTTTATAACTTTTGGACAGGCCAATCTTGAGAATGAGATTCTTCATTTCTACAGAAAAATAGAGGAAATCGGAGAATATAATGCAGTATTGTTCTCCGCAGCATTGCAATATATTGAAAATTATAGAGAGGTTTTGAATAAGATATTTTCAGACAGTCCAAGGTTTATTATTACCGATCGGGTTACTGTTTCTGATGAAAACTATGTATGCGTTGAACGTGTTCATGAACCAATTTATGAGGCGTCTTATTCAGTATATGTATTCGCAGAAGAAGATTTTATCAGAATATTTACTGATGCCGGATATCGGATTGAAAGTGAGTGGATTAAGAATCGCAATTGGGCATATAACGCTGATGGAAAGCTGATTTATGAGAAATCCTATTTTTGGATTAAATGTTAGTGATTTTGAGCAAGATTACGACATTGTCGGAAAATAATGAATTACTTTATATTATTTTTTAGAAATGCGGCTTGTGGGTATTATGCGCATTGTTATCTTCTGTATATGTTTTTGCTAAGAAGAAATTAAAAATTGACAGATATTTGCTTTTGTGTATACTTGCAGTCGGACAGATTATCGGATTATGGCTCTCAACGGGCTGGTCTGAATATCGGTATTATTGGCCTGTGAACATGCTGTGTCTTTTCCTGTTTATATACAATATTTGTATTATGATGATTGATAATAATACGTAAAAAATTGAGAGGATAATTATTTATGAGAGTAGCACTATGCCTGATGGTGTGGAATGAAATAGATGGTGTAAGACATGATCTGCCTTTGATAGATTTTAAGCAGTTTAATCAGGTTTTCTGTCTTGATAGAGGAAGTATGGATGGCATAGCTGAGTATTTGGAGTCGGAAGAGCATTAAAAACTGCTTTTCGGTATATTTTAAGAAACCTGCCGGATGCCATAGGAGTAGTAATGGCTGATTCGGATGGACAACACACAGCGGAAAATATAGCTGATGTAATGGATAAGCTTTTGGAAACAGACGGCAGCAAGATGATTTTGGGGTCGAGATGCTTTGAATCCATCGATATACCATGGAAAAGCAGACTTGGTAATTTGTGTACAGAAAAAGTTTTTTCTTATGCGTTCGGATTCCATGTGAGAGATACGCAGACTGGCTTAAGGGGAATTCCGATGTGTTTTATGCAGCAAATTATTGATGTTCCTGGAGATAGATTTGAATACGAGATGCGTATGCTTATAGAGGCTGTTGATAGTATTGGAGTGGAAGAAGTTCCGATTGAGACAGTATACGAATCAAAGACAGAACACCAGACTCATTTCAGACCAGTGAAGGATTCGGCAAAAATCTATGCAATACTTTTAAAGACGCTAATAAAGTACAGTTTTGTATCTTATCTTCATTTGCTCTTGATATAATTGTATTTTCTCTATTGTGCAGTATGCTTAAGTTTACCTCATATACATGGTACATTGTTGCATCAACTGTAATTGCCAGAGTGATTTCGGCTGTTTATAACTTTTTTATGAATTATAGGTTGGTGTTTGAAAGCAAAAAAGAGCCATATAAGGCTGGGTGCAGATACTTTGTCCTTGCTTTGGCTCAGATGCTTTTTAGCGCAGTGATTGTGGATTTACTCGCCAAATATGTTATGACATTCACGGTCGAAACAGTGGTAAAAATTTTTGTAGATACATGCCTGTCTCTTTGCAGCTATTACATTCAGCGGAAGTATGTGTTCTAATGATTATGTATGCTGATACATGTATGAAGCCGGAGGAAAAATCTATGCATAAACTGTCCATAGTTACTGTTTGCTTTAACAGTGAAAAAACAATTGAAGAGACCATAAAGAGTATAGTATGCCAGAAGAATGACGATATTGAATATATCATAATAGATGGCAAATCTACAGATGGAACAATGGAAATTATCAATAGATATAAAGAGCATATTGATAAGATTATTTCCGAAAGAGATGGCGGTATTTCTGATGCGTTTAATAAAGGGATTAGACTTGCTGATGGAGAATTCATTGGGATTGTCAACTCAGACGACATGCTTTTGCCATGGGCTGCTGAAAGCGTTATAGACAAAGCAAAGCCTGACACGGATGTTTTTTATGGTCAGGGAATCCGCTACTTTTCCGAGGATAAATGTAAAAGATTTACTGTTGTCGAAAGCCATAATCAGCTGCATACATCAATGCCGCTTTGCCACCCTGCTACATTTGTCAGAAAGTCTGCCTATGAAAAATGGGGCGGATTTAGTAATATGTACAAGTATACCATGGATAGAGAGCTTCTTCTTCGTATGTTAGATGGCGGTGCAAAATTTCAATACAGCAGATGCTTCTTTGCTGTATATAGGATGGGCGGCGCGAGCGACGAGACATACCTTAAAGGGGTACTTCCCGAGATGAGCAGGATTAATAGGGACGATGGGATGTTGCGCTTTAAGGTGAGTGTTCATTATATATATGATATTATCTTTTATTATCTGCTCCAATTCAGGAACAGGGTTTTATGTGATAAAAAGCTTGTTCCATATAAGCAGATTTTTGCAGAAGTCAGACCCGGCAAGGAGGACTCTGTATGAAATATCTGATACTGGGTGCTGGTCCGGCGGGATTAACAGTTGGAAACCGGTTAAAAGAAATGGGAATTACAAACTTTCTTATTCTTGAGGCTGAAAATGAAGCTGGGGATTATGCCGCAGTTTAACTGTTGATGGAGCCCCATTTGACTTTGGTGGTGGTCAATGAAAATATCCTAGGACAACCAATTGAATCAAATATTTGGCAGATGAAAATTTCAGATCAGACAGAATATCTGAAATCTATTGCCATAGCGGGGTGTGCTTTGGGTGTGCCTATGCCGAAAAAGTTTACCGACTGGATATACTGGAAATTTGGTAAACGCATAGCAGAAGATGACATGATTCCTTACAATCGGAAAATGTTTGGAAAAGATTTAGATTTGCTTGGAACATATTTGCTTGAAAAATTACCAAGTGTTAGTCTGGAAAAAACGCTATGCTCTTGCCTTGGGAAAAAGGCATAAGGTTCCGATCTGAGTCATGCCGAATTCTATTATCCTAAGAATTTTGGTTATGGAGAATTATGGCTTCGGATGGCAGGTTAAACTTATAAACTGTTATTTTAAGCAGCACCATCAGGTACTGCTTCCAGACTGTCAAAAAAGGTCAGCAGAAGCTGGCTTTTTTTGATATAATAAAATCAAAGGTGAGGAAATGCTGATAAAAGAAAAGTCGGAAAGAAATACACTGGAAATGGTCAGCCTCGAAGGGCTTGTTCCACAGGATCATCTGCTGCAGAAAATTGACTGCGCTGTGGATTTTACCCATATTTATGATTTCGTGGAAGAACTTTATTGTGCGGATAACGGGCGTCCCAGCGTGGCTCCTATGGTCCTGTTTAAGATAGTTCTCATCCGGTATCTGTATGGAATCCCATCCCTGCGGCGTACCGTGGAAGAGATCAGCATGAACATCGCGTACCGGTGGTTTTGGGGATATCTGCTCAATGAACCGGTTCCTCATTTTGCTACCATCAGTTATAACTTCAGGCACCGATTCAGCGAGGACACCATAGAAAAGGTGTTTGCCTGGATCCTTTTTGAGGTGCAAAAGAGCGGTTATCTTTCCCCGGAAGTTGTATTTATGGACGGGACACATATCAAAGCAAACGCAAACATCAATAAGAAAATGAAAAAAGTGATCCCTTCTGCGGTGAAAGCCTATGAGGAACAGCTTATGAAAGAGATCATTGAAGACCGCAGGGCACATGGAAAAAAGCCTTTTGACGGGAATTCCGGCGGCGCAGAACCCAGGGAACGGGAGGTCACGGTATCAACGACTGATCCGGAAAGCGGCATGTTCCGGAACGGGGAGCATAAACATTGTTTTGCGTACGAGGCCCATACAGTCTGTGACAGGCATAACTTTATACTGGATACGGTAGTCACAAGCGGAAATGTACATGACAGTGCTGCCTTTGACGTGCTTTATGAGAAGGTCACCGGACGGTTCCCGGAGGTCAGGACAGTCACGATGGATGTGGGATATAAAAACCCGTGGATCTGCAGGCGCATCATAGATGACGGACGACTCCCATCCCTGCCTTATAAATGCCCGATGACAAAGAAAGGATTTCATGAATGGTATCAATATGTATATGATGAATATCTGGATATCGTGATCTGTCCAGAATACAAAAGCATGTCATACAGCACGACCAACCGGAGGGGGACAGGGAATATAAGAGTCTGCGTTACCAGTGTGAAGCATGCCGGACAAGACATCTATGTACAGAGAGCAGGAACTGTCAGAAGACAGTAACCCGCAATATCTGGGAAGATTATATAGAACAGGCAGAGGATATCCGACATTCACTGCAGGGAAAAGAAAGTTATTGTCTCGGATCCCAAACAATCGAGAGGGTCTTTGACGATGCAAAGGAAAAATATGGAATACGTTATACACCTTACCAAGGGCTGAAAAGAGTCCGTATGTGGGTAAGGCTTAAATATGCTGCCATGTATCTGGAGAAACTGGCAATGTGGAAGTGGAAAGCCACTTACCATCCATTTTTTGTCACGATGAGTATTACTGCTTTTAAAAAGAACCTCTGCTATGCTGTTGCGTAACAGGGGTTCTTTGACAGTCTGAAATGAAAAATTTATTATCATTCCGTTTCATATTCAATATTTTCAAATTCTTTTGAGTCAAAAAAATCACGAATCGTAATATCTACCCCATTACATATTTTAATAATCGTAAAAATTCCTGGATTTTTGGTAGTGGAATTTATAATGTGCATTAAAGTTGTTATGGGAACGGTTGATTTGTAGGATAAAGAATAATAAGAAATGTTATTTTTTTAGCACAAATATTTGATTCGATTTGCAAGAATGTTCTTTGTATTCATATGGTTCTTCCTTTCTGCCATATTATAATTACATTTTATAATTTCTCATAGTTATATTAGTATCATATTTGGTAGTAATATATGAATTTGAAAAAGACAATTACTGAATATGTTTTAAAATATACCATATTTGCTTGATGTGAAAATAGGAAAAGAGGATGTAAATGTAAGAGAAGTCGAAAAATGTCAAGTATTGTATTTCCTTCCTTTTTATTTTATAATAAAGTACAAATAATAAGAAAAGGAATCCCTTCCCCATGATCCCCATCCCGCCCTTCCCATCCCCCTCCGCCTACCTCTTCCAGACCAAAAAACTATTCCTCCACGGAAACATCAGCGACTGCAATGTGGAGAGCAGATTCAGTTCCGAGAAAGAGAAAGAGTTCAAATCCCTTTTTGCCGGTATCATTAGTTCTGAAGATTTTGATGATACTTCAGCCGACAAGACACTGTTCGAAAAGCTGATCCTTGCGCCATTCCCTGTATTACAGAAAATACATAAAAAGTTTCATGAGCACCAATTTCAGACTCAGATCATAAAAAATGAGAGAAAGATCTGGGTAGTGAAGGACGAATGGAGGATTTTCCTGAAAGCATATGACCGGCTGGTTTCACGCCATCTTAATAGCTGGCTGGTGGACCAGTATGGCATCAAGTGCTGTCCGTATTGTAATGAAAATTTTGTATTCAACCGGGGAGATAAGGCCAGTGCACAGTTGGATCATTTTTTCCCAAAGGATAAATACCCGCTGTTTGCGGTAAGTCTTTATAATTTAGTGCCTGCTTGTCCGGCCTGCAATCATATAAAGCGGGAATCTATGCTGGGGGTATCGCCCCATGACAATAAACGGGATTTCGATCAGATGCGCATTTCCTATACACCAAAAGTTAGTAGCTGGATGCTCGATCATCATACGTTGGATGTTATTTTTCGGTTTGGTTCGTCGGGAGAGGATAGGGAATTTGAACAGGATATGAAGAAAAATATTGCATGTCTGAAGCTGGAGCCGGCGTATCAGAATCATCGGGATTATGTGCAGGAGATCGTTAATAAGGCGTTCTGGTACAATGACGCGGCAACGGAAGCTTTCCGTAATTCGCTGCCGGGCGTTTTTGGTTCGGAAG
Source organism: Lachnospiraceae bacterium (assembly GCA_910574965.1). GTDB lineage: Bacteria > Bacillota > Clostridia > Lachnospirales > Lachnospiraceae > Hominiventricola. The sequence continues at coordinate 50,377 of CAJTDB010000023.1, forward strand.
GAGAGATGCTTCGCATGGTGTTTGGAAATTATGCGGAGCCGAAAGATTTTCTGAAGCGTCCTTTATCGAAACTGACCAGAGATCTTCTGTTGGAGCTTGGGGTTTTGAATATGACGAAAAAAAGACAGGGGGATACGTGATGCGTCTGTTGGCAGTGTATATAAAAGAAATGAGCGGGCTGTTTCGGGATATATGCTTTACGTTTACCGGCCGGTTTCAGGTGGACTACAAAAAGGAACAGCTTGTGATGCAGGAAGGAGATGGCCGGTATGAGGATTTCTATGGAAAGGAGCTTCGGGATCTGTCGGTGATCGTCGGAAAGAACGGTTCCGGGAAGACAACACTTCTGAATTTGATCGGAAATCCTTTTGAAGAAAGGAGGGGATCTTTTAACGAGCAGTATTTCCTGCTGTATGAGATAGGGACAGAGCGGTATCTGGTCGAGTGGATGGGAGATTTCAAATTTGAAAATATTGAAGGACAGAAGAACAAGGAACATCCGCTCTTTGCCGGAGCTTTTTATTTTCAGAAGGAAGGGGAACGGATGCGGGTCATCGAAGCTCCAAGACTTCTTAAGGACCGGATTGTGTACCTTCCGGCCGGCGGCCGGCATTTTGATACTTCCGGCACTTTATGGACGGACTGTCAGATTTCTGAAGGATGGCTTTTGCGAAGCAGGGGCAGAATGAGCAGGCTGGAATACTGGTATGAGGCATATCTGGATTTGTACGATAAAAAAATGGTGCAGAGCAGTGTGCTTTCTCTGGTCTTTCCGGTAAATGCGTACAGGCAAAGCAACTGGAAACGACAGATTTCTTCCGTTACGGGAAGGGATACAAAGCTGGATTTTTCGGCACTGGTGAGGGAACGACCTGCTTTTTCACCGGATGATTACTTCTGTATGCAGAGCAGAGAAAAGGAGAGTTATGAAGGAGCAGACAGAGGATTTCTGCACCATGCAGAGAGCCTTAATGATTTTCTGACAAATCATATAAATATGATTGTCAGGCTGTTTTTGATTCAGTTGGAATGGATGACGGATGACAGCGGGGAAAAGCTTTTTATGGAAAGGGCAGGAGCTTTTCGTAAAAAATACGCGGGAAAAGTCATGGAATGGGAAATAGAGAAGATCCGGGAAATATTTCAGGATCTTAGGAAACTGTTCGAAGATCGGAAAGGGGATGTTTCAAAGGGTCAGGAAGCATACGATTATTATATAGGAGGAATCGGCGTATATGAGGAATTTTATGCGGCGGCTTTTAGGGCAGAAGCGTTCCTTTGCCCTGGGGTTGATTTTTTTGCGCTGAAGATGGACGGGGCCTGCAGGGATGACAGGATTCGGGAATTGCTTCGGTGTTTTGACCAGGTGGAGGACTTTTATCGGCAGCAGGATACCAGAGGTCAGGAAGACTGGCGCTGTGAAGAGGAGGACTTGAGAGATGAACGCCTGCAGATGGACCGGCTGTATATGGAGGTACTGCCGCAGATGTCTGCCGGAGAGGAAAAGCTGATATCCATCATCGGAAATTTATTCGGTGAGATACAGAAGGATGCGGACCGTATGGCTATAAGAGATTTCCATAAGGATAAGACGTTTCTTTTTCTGATTGATGAGATTGAAAGGGAGATGCATCCGGAATGGTCCAGGCAGTTTCTTTCTTATCTGACCCGCTATTTATCCGAGTGCCGGCTGCGGCTGGCAGACGAGGAGTACCGTCTGGAGGACGTGAATATTCACATTCAGTTGATTCTTTCTACCCATTCTCCTTTTCTGCTCTCCGATCTTCATGAACGGTCGGTGATTGAGCTGGAGCGAAAGGATGGGAAAGGATTCGTCTGTCAGAATAGACTGACCAACAAAGTGTTTGCGCAGAATATTCAGAGGATTATTTTTCATGATTTTTTCATCAGCCACGGTTTTGGGGCGCTGGCAGAACAGAGGATTCAGGAAGTACTGGAACTTCTGAACAGTCCTGGAAATCCGGATTTGAATCCTGCATGTTATCCGGCCGATGCAAAAGAGCTGGAAGAAGAGCGGATTCGATGCCGGAATCTGATTCTGGAGATTGGAGAACCCATTGTGAGAAATAAGCTCTCCTGGATGTACCGGGCAAAATTTGGACAGGAGCCGGAGGATGACCGGGCAGGCTTTTAGGACGGCAGAGACGCGGCAGGGAAACTTTGTAAAAAGAATATTTTCATATGTTGGTGAGTGTGCTATAATAATACAGAACATATTGTCGGCATCGGCCTGGAGAAAGGGGCACAGAAGCAGACGGATTTTGGAAAGTACAAGGTTACAGAAGGGAAAAGAGATCACATGATATATGAAAATATACTGGATGCCATCGGACATACGCCGATGGTACGTTTAAACCGCATGAATACAGACCCGGACAGCGCGGAAGTGCTGGTGAAATTTGAGGGGCTGAATGTGGGAGGCTCCATTAAAACAAGAACGGCCTACAATATGATACTGCAGGCGGAGAAGAGCGGCCTGATACAGAAGGATACGATCATTGTAGAGCCTACCAGCGGGAATCAGGGCATCGGTCTGGCGCTGATTGGTGCGGTCCGGGGATATCGCACGGTGATTATTATGCCGGATTCGGTCAGCGAGGAGCGCAGGAAGCTCGTGCGGCACTACGGGGCAGAAGTAGTCCTTGTCCATGATGCAGGAAATATCGGTGACTGTATTGATGAATGCCTTGCGATAGCTATGCGGATGGCAGCGGAAGATCCAAAAGTCTATGTGCCGCAGCAGTTTGAAAATCCGGCCAATCCTATGGTACATAAACATCATACAGGTCTGGAAATTATGGAGCAGGTGGCGGGGCCTATTGACGGCTTCTGTTCGGGCATCGGTACCGGCGGAACGATCAGCGGAATTGGAGAGGTGCTGAAAGCGCAGAATCCGGATCTGGTTATCTGGGCAGTGGAGCCGGAACATGCGGCTATTTTAGCCGGCGGGACCATCGGGACGCATCTGCAGATGGGCATCGGCGACGGACTGATTCCGGAAAATCTGAATCAGAATATTTATGATGATGTATACATCGTTACCGATGAAGAGGCCATACAGACGGCAAAGGATCTGGCAAGAATGGAAGGAATTATGTGCGGGATCTCCAGCGGGACCAATGTGGCTGCTGCTCTGAAACTGGCGAAAAAGCTTGGGAAGGGCAAGACGGTGGTGACCGTGCTGCCGGATACGGCAGAGCGTTATTTCTCGACGCCTCTTTTCGGAGACGAATAAAAGAAAGGCGCTTTTTGCAGCGGAGTGAAGGGGGCTGCCTGCTGCCGGTTCCATGCAGATTATAAAAAACGAAAAAAATGTAAAAAAATTGTAAAACAGGTATTGACGCCCGGACAGTATGGTGCTATAATATCTATCGTTGAGTCGCTGAGCGATTCGGCGGTTTGCGGAAGTGTCGGAATTGGCAGACGAGCAAGACTAAGGATCTTGTGACCGTTAGGTCGTGTGGGTTCAAGTCCCATCTTCCGCATACAGAGTGTATGGACTCTGTATAAAAATTTCATACGGTTTGCGGAAGTGTCGGAATTGGCAGACGAGCAAGATTCAGGTTCTTGTGAGCGCTACGCTCGTGAGGGTTCAAGTCCCTTCTTCCGCATGAAGATTCCCGAAAGCATGCGGTGCTTTCGGGTTTTTTGCATTTTCCGGGATTTTGGCGGGAAGTGCGGAACTATTAACAGCATATCCTGCCAAAGCTCCGGAAAGTTATTTTGATGCGGGTGCAGCAAAAAGCTTTCCAGATAACAGGGGCTTTGCCGGGAAATGCGGAACTATTAACAGCATATCCCGCCAAAGCCCCGGAAAGTTTTTTTGATGCGGGTGCAGCAAAAAGCTTTCCAGATAACAGGGGCTTTGGCGGGAAATGCGGAACTATTAACAGCATATCCTGCCAAAGCCCCGGAAAGTTATTTTGATGCGGGTGCAGCAAAAAACTTTCCAGATAACAGGGGCTTTGGCGGGAAATGCGGAACTATTATAGGGAGGTCAAGCTTATGGCAAAAGCGAAATATGTCATGGCGCTGGATGCGGGCACGACCAGCAACCGGTGCATTCTTTTCAATGAAAAAGGAGAGATCTGCAGCCTGGCGCAGAAGGAATTTACCCAGTATTTTCCAAAACCGGGCTGGGTGGAGCATGATGCAAAGGAAATCTGGTCCACGCAGTTGGGTGTGGCAGTGGAGGCTTTGACGAAGATCGGAGCGTCTGCCGAGGATATTGCGGCCCTTGGGATCACGAACCAGCGGGAGACGACGGTTGTATGGGACCGGGTGACCGGGGAACCGGTCTGTCCGGCCATCGTCTGGCAGTGCCGCAGAACATCCGAATACTGCGATACGCTCAAAGAAAAAGGACTGGTGGATACGTTCCGGCAGAAGACCGGGCTGGTGATTGATGCATATTTTTCGGGGACCAAGCTGAAATGGATACTGGATCATGTGGAGGGCGCCAGAGAGCGGGCTGAAAAAGGAGAACTGTTGTTCGGCACTGTGGAAACCTGGCTGATCTGGAAGCTCACGAAAGGGCGGGTCCATGTGACCGACTACTCCAATGCTTCCCGTACCCTTTTATTTAACATCCGTACCCTGCAATGGGACGAGGACATTCTTCAGGAACTGGATATTCCCAAATGTATGCTGCCGGAAGTGAAACCGTCCAGCAGTTTGTACGGAGAGACCGACGCGTCTCTTTTTGGAGGGCCGATTCCCATCGGAGGGGCAGCAGGAGACCAGCAGGCGGCGCTGTTCGGGCAGACCTGCTTAAAGCCCGGAGAAGCGAAAAATACTTACGGGACCGGATGCTTTCTGCTTATGAACACAGGAGAGAAGCCGGTGTTTTCCAATAATGGCCTGGTCACTACCATTGCCTGGGGACAGGGCGGAAAGGTCTGCTATGCTCTGGAAGGCTCTATTTTTGCAGCAGGGGCTGCCATCCAGTGGCTTCGGGACGAGATGCGCCTGATCGATTCGTCGGAGGATTCCGAGTATATGGCTCAGAAGGTCAAGGATACGAATGGCTGTTATGTAGTCCCGGCATTTACGGGTCTTGGCGCTCCTCACTGGGATCCGTATGCCAGAGGGACCATTGTAGGCATTACGAGAGGCGTGAACAAGTATCATATTATCCGTGCGACATTGGAGTCTCTTGCCTATCAGACCGGTGACGTCCTAAAAGCGATGGAGGCGGATTCCGGAATCAGCCTGGCGGCCCTGAAAGTGGACGGCGGGGCAAGTGCCAATGATTTCCTCATGCAGACCCAGGCGGACCTGATTGGCGCGCCTGTAGAGCGTCCCAGATGCGTGGAGACGACAGCTATGGGTGCGGCTTATCTGGCGGGCCTGGCTGTCGGTTACTGGAAGAGCGAAGAGGAGATCCGCAGAAACTGGGCCATAGACCGGATCTTTGAACCGTCCATCAGTGAAGAACTGCGCCGGGAGAAGACCGAAGGCTGGAATCGGGCAGTGAAATATTCCTACGGCTGGGCGAAATAAACATATCCAGAAGCAAAAACAAAGAACGGCCAGGAAATAAAGTCCCGGCTGCAGGAGAAAGGACTGTCCGCTGCAATTTGGACAGTTCCGAAGCTCCTTCAGCCGGTGCCATATTTCCTGGCCGTTTGTTTGCTGTATGGCAGAAAATGGGGAATACTCAGTCAATATACCCTTTCTGTTTCAGATAACATTTGATGACTTCCGCCGCTTCTTTGATGGTCATACTGCCGGTGTGCAGGCAGAGATCGTAGTTGACGGCTGCATCCCAGACTTTGCCGGTGTAGTAGTTATAATACTTCCGGCGCTGCTTGTCGGTATCTTTTATGCGTTCTACAGCCGCGTTGCGGTCCAGCGAGAAAGTATTCATCATCCGGCGCACCTTGCTGTCGGGGTCGCCGCAGACAAACACCTTGACAACATTGTCATGATCTTTCAGTATGTAATCGGCACAGCGGCCGACAATCATACAGGTTTCATTTTCCGCCAGCTCCAGAATCAGCTCTGACTGGAAACGAAACAGGTTGTCCGGCGAGACGATATCCTTGCCCAGAGAAGGCTTCTGCTGCTTCGGATTCAGATCCTTGATAAATTTGTATAAGAGATTGTTGCCGGGACGCTCGTTGTTGACATGGAAGAACTCTTCTAGAACACCGCTCCGGTCGGATACCATGCGGAAGATGTCCTTGTCATAGTAGGGAATGTTCAGGTCCTCGGAAAGTGTCTGCGCAATCAGTGTAGCACCGGCGCCGCACTCACGTCCTAATGTGATCGTAAATTTTTTTGCCATATACACCACCCCTTTGTGGAAATATTATAAGTCTGTTTTTATTGTATCATAGAATATGGGCAAAATCAACAAACGGGAAAAGCGTTTTAGAAAATGTTTAAAAATTTTAGAAAAAATTATTAGCACTCGAACAGATTGAGTGCTAAAAATGTCTTGACTTTTGCCTTGCAGGGGATTATATTACTATTAATCGGTCCGGCAGCAGGAGAAGAGGAAATACCTCTTCAAAGAGCCGGCAGAAAATCAGACAGAGAAAGGCAGTGGAAATATGAACGAGAAACATGGTAATCTTTCGATCAACAGCGATAATATTTTTCCGATTATTAAAAAATGGCTTTATTCCGATCACGACATCTTCTTTCGTGAGCTGGTATCCAACGGATGCGATGCCATCACCAAGCTGAAAAAACTGGACATGATGGGAGAGTACACCCTTCCGGACAAATTCAGACCGCAGGTGCAGATTCTGGTCAATCCGGATGAAAAGACACTGAAATTTATTGATAATGGTCTTGGTATGACCGCAGAGGAAGTGGAAGAGTACATCAACCAGATTGCATTTTCCGGTGCGACGGATTTCCTGGCACAGTACAAAGACAAGACCAACGAGGATCAGATCATCGGACACTTTGGTCTGGGTTTCTATTCGGCTTTTATGGTAGCGGACGAAGTGCATATCGATACTCTTTCCTATAAGGAAGGAGCAGAAGCAGTTCACTGGGAATGCGACGGCGGTACGGAATTTTCCATGGCTGCCGGAGAGAGAGATACGGTAGGAACAACCATCACGCTGTTTCTGAATGAAGAAAGTTTGGAGTTTGCCAACGAATACCGGGCACGCGAAGTCATTTCTAAGTACTGTTCCTTTATGCCGGTGGAGATTTTTCTGGCAAAGGAGAATGCGGAGCAGGAGTATGAGACGATCGACGAAAGCGAACTGACAGAGGAGGACGTAGTCGTTGAGCGCATCCATGAGGAGGCAAAGACCGAAGAGATCGAGAATGAGGATGGGACAAAGGAAGTAAAAGAGATTTCCCCGGCGAAGGATAAGGTGAAGATCAACAAGCGCCCGGTATCCTTAAGCGATACGAAACCTCTCTGGACAAAGCATCCCAACGAATGCACCGAGGAGGAATACAAAGAATTTTACCGCAAGGTGTTTATGGATTACAAGGAGCCTCTGTTCTGGATTCATCTGAACATGGACTATCCCTTTAATCTGAAAGGCATCCTGTATTTCCCGAAGATCAATATGGAGTATGAGTCCATCGAGGGAACGATCAAGCTTTACAATAACCAGGTGTTCATTGCGGATAATATCAAAGAAGTTATTCCGGAATTCCTGCTTCTGCTCAAAGGCGTGATCGACTGTCCGGATCTGCCGCTGAATGTATCCAGAAGCGCGCTGCAAAACGACGGTTTTGTGAAGAAAATTTCTGATTACATCACGAAAAAAGTGGCGGACAAACTGAGCGGTATGTGCAAGACGGACCGGGAAAACTATGAGAAATACTGGGACGACATCAATCCGTTTATTAAGTTTGGCTGCATTAAGGACGAAAAGTTCTGTGAGCGTATGATGGATTATGTGCTCTTTAAAGACATCGACGAAAAATACACCACCATGAAGGAGTATTTAGGTCCGGACGGAGAAGAGACGCAGGAAGAACCGAAGGAAGAGCCGGAACAGAGCGTGGAGAATGCAGACGGCGAGCCGGTGGAGGAAGAGAAAGAAGCGCCCAAGACGACGATTTATTATGTGACCGACGAGGTACAGCAGAGCCAGTATATCAACCTGTTCCGGGAACAGAAGATGAATGCGGTCATCTTAAAGCATAACATTGACAATCCGTTTATCAGCCATCTGGAAATGAAAAACGAGAAAGTAAAATTCCAGCGCATCGATGCAGATGTGACAGACTCCATGAAGGAAGAGGCTTCGGAAGAGGAACTGAAGGCCGAGACGGATGCACTGACAGAGCTTTTCCGCAAGGCTTTGAACAATGAGAAGCTGGAAGTGAAAGTGGAGAAACTGAAAAATGAAAAAGTTTCCTCCATGGTCACCTTGTCGGAAGAGAACCGCAGAATGCAGGAGATGATGAAAATGTACAATATGTACGGCATGGACTCCAATGCATTCGGTACCTCTACGACCTTGATTCTAAATGCGAACAACGCCCTTGTAAAATACCTGTTCGAGCATCCAGAGAGCGATCATGCCAATATGATCTGCGAACAGCTCTATGATCTGGCTATGATCAGCCATCAGCCGCTGGCTCCGGAAGCTATGACCCGGTTTGTAACCAGGAGCAATGAGATCATGATGCTGCTTACCAAATAAAGGAAGATTGTTAAAAATATCACGATATTTCGAAGGGAATCCCTTCCTGACGGAAATATTTCTGGACCATGTCATCCCAGGCGTGGTCCAGTTTTTTGTCCATGGTAAAGACGCTGAGGGAGGTTCCGGTTGTACAGAAGAGGGAATGTCCGTCGTAGCGTACATTGATCAGAAGTCCGCGCACCTGTTCCGGCGGAATGGAGACACCTGTCTGAAGGAGCAGCTTTTCCGTGTTGGAGACGGAGAGCTGAAAGGTAAAATGAAAAGAGAGAGGAGTACGTTTTCCTTTTATAAGATTCAGGAAGAAGGGACGGACTTCCGCCCAGTAGGAAAGACTGCGTCCGGCGATTTGTTCCTGCTCTTCCTGGGTATAATAAGATTTCTGGAGGGTTCCGTCCAGGCGGAAGGTATTAAACGTAGTGACGGTGCCTTCAAGAAGATAAAAGCGGTCAAAGGAATCAGTGAGCAGAAGTTTCTGCATAAAATGTTTAATGTCGGCAATCTGTAATGCGATCATGGGAAAGCCCTCGTTTCTGTAAGATCAGATTTGTAGATAACAATTTTATTATAAAGTAAAATGCGTCCGTCTGCCAGTTTATTTTTAGACACGACAAACGCATGAATGAATAAATTATGAACAATTCATCTTTTTTGGTATAATCAAAGAAAAAAGGATGGATTTTAGTAATGAAAACACTTTTAGATTATGCAAG
>CAJTDB010000024.1:0-1337 GCA_910574965.1 Lachnospiraceae bacterium
GCCGGAATGAGTAGCGAGAGTAAGGTGAGAATCCTTACGGCCGAATATCTAAGGTTTCCAGAGTAAAGCTGATCTGCTCTGGGTAAGTCGGGACCTAAGGCGAGGTCGAAAGACGTAGCCGATGGACAACAGGTTGAGATTCCTGTACTGCTGTATGACAGAACTGTGGGGACACAGAGGGAAAGCGTGAACCGGGAATGGAAAGACCGGGGCAAGCGAAGGAGGAGTTATGTTGGCAAATCCGCATAACAATCCGAAGTCGTGATGCATAGCGAACAATGAGTAGCGAAACACGTGAGCCAGCTGTCAAGAAAAGCCGCTATTGCTCATACAGTACCCGTACCGTAAACCGACACAGGTGGATGAGGAGAGAATCCTAAGGCCGACGGAAGAAGCATTGTTAAGGAACTCGGCAAAATGACCCCGTAACTTCGGGAGAAGGGGTGCCTGCGAGAGCAGGCCGCAGTGAAGAGGCTCAAGCAACTGTTTAGCAAAAACACAGGTCTATGCGAAACCGAAAGGTGAGGTATATGGGCTGACGCCTGCCCGGTGCTGGAAGGTTAAGGGGAGAGGTTAGCGAAAGCGAAGCTTTGAACTTAAGCCCCAGTAAACGGCGGCCGTAACTATAACGGTCCTAAGGTAGCGAAATTCCTTGTCGGGTAAGTTCCGACCCGCACGAAAGGCGTAATGATTTGAGCACTGTCTCGACAATGCATCCGGTGAAATTGAAGTGCCAGTGAAGATGCTGGCTACCCGCGCCAGGACGGAAAGACCCCATGGAGCTTTACTCCAGCTTGGTACTGGGATTCGGTATTGCATGTACAGGATAGGTGGGAGGCATTGAAGTGGTGACGCCAGTTGCCATGGAGCCGCTGTTGGGATACCACCCTTGCAGTATTGGGTTTCTAACATGTGCCCGTGAACCGGGCAGTGGACAATGCCAGGCGGGGAGTTTGACTGGGGCGGTCGCCTCCGAAAGGGTATCGGAGGCGCCCAAAGGTTCCCTCAGGATGGTTGGAAACCATCCAAAGAGTGCAAAGGCAGAAGGGAGCTTGACTGTGACACCGACGGGTGGAGCAGGTACGAAAGTAGGGCTTAGTGATCCGGTGGTATTAAGTGGGAATGCCATCGCTCAACGGATAAAAGCTACCCTGGGGATAACAGGCTTATCACTCCCAAGAGTTCACATCGACGGAGTGGTTTGGCACCTCGATGTCGGCTCATCGCATCCTGGGGCTGTAGCAGGTCCCAAGGGTTGGGCTGTTCGCCCATTAAAGCGGTACGCGAGCTGGGTTCAGAACGTCGTGAGACAGTTCGGTCCCTATCCGGCGTGGGCG
>CAJTDB010000024.1:1465-58944 GCA_910574965.1 Lachnospiraceae bacterium
AGGATATTTGAGAGGAGCTGTCCTTAGTACGAGAGGACCGGGATGGACTGACCTCTGGTGTACCGGTTGTGATACCAATCGCAGGGCCGGGTAGCCAAGTCGGGAAGGGATAAACGCTGAAGGCATCTAAGCGTGAAGCCCCCCTCAAGATGAGATATCCCATTCTGAAAAGAAGTAAGACCCCTTGAAGACGACGAGGTAGATAGGGCAGAGGTGGAAGTGCAGTAATGTATGGAGCTGACTGTCACTAATCGGTCGAGGGCTTGACCAGAAGAATTTCTGGGGCGGAAGTTTTGAGAATGTGAGAAAAGTGCGTATCTTTTTGAACTGTATGTGATTTTGAGGGTACAGAAAAGTAAGCCAGGACAAAAAGTCCTGGCTTTTTTTGCGAAAACGGAATTGGATTATCTTGTGAAATTCATAAAAAATCTGAATTATTTCTTAAGTCCATTGATTTTTCGGTCTATTTATTGTTATATATACATATACGAAAAACGGATTGTCAAATACAAGGGAGGAACAATGATGGAGAGAATGAGAATACTGGTCAAAAGAACCGTTATGCTGCTGCTGACAGGGGCCTTATGTGTCTTTTTATTTCTCCCGGTCTTTTCGGCAGATGCATCGGGAACGACGGGAACGGTAAAAAATCGTGTGCTGAATGTGAGACAGGATGCCTCCACGTCCTCCTCCATCGTGTGCAAACTGTCTCAGGGAGCAAAGGTGTCGATTGTTTCTGAGAAGACCGGCACGGACGGGATGAAGTGGTACAGGATATCTTTTTCCTACAGCGGTACTACATATAAAGGATATGTACGTGCAGATCTTTTGAATGTAACAAGCACTTCTTCCGGGAACACGCAAACGCCCTCGATTTCAGCTTCGAACGCGGATGTGCTTTATGTAAATTATGCATCGGTAAAAGTCCGGGAAACGGCTTCTACCAGTTCTGCCGTTGTGGCAGGTCTGGTGCGGGACAGTGCGGTAGACGTACGCGGCAATAGGACTGGCACCGACGGCAGGCAGTGGACAAAAGTTTCTTTTACCAAAGACGGACAGCGGCTGCATGGATATATCCGGTCGGATCTTCTGACAGACAAAAAGCCGGCGAATGTGCCCAATACAAATGTGCCTTCCGATAATACCAACCATACAGTGAATAATCAGGTGCCTAATTCGGAGGACGGAGATATTTTATGTGTCAATGTTTCTGCGGTCCGGGTAAGGGACGGAGCTTCTGAGTCCTGTGCAGTGATTGCAAACCTCCTGAAAGGGGACGAGGTCAAGCAGAAAACCGTCAAGACGGGAAGCGACGGAAGACAATGGACAAAGGTATCCTTTTCGATCAATGGGACTAAATATCATGGTTATATTCGCTCGGACTTTCTGACAAAGGAACGGTCTTCATCCAGCGGAAGCAGCGTTTCCGAAGAGAGCAGCGATACCCGGTATATTACGGCTTCCGCGCTCCGTGTAAGAAGCAGTGCATCTACATCTTCCGATGTGGTTGCGAATCTGCTGAGGGGAGATAAGGTAAGTATTCGGAAGGTAAAGACGGGAACGGATGGGAAAGAATGGACAAAGATCTCTTTTACGATCAATGGTACAAAATATCACGGTTATGTTCATTCGGACAATCTTTCCAAGACGAAGCCTTCTGGCGACAGCAGTCAGATCACCTCGTCGAACAACAGTTCTTCTAATACGGGAACGACGGTTAAATCCGGGACTGTGACCAGAAGCGTGATTAATGTAAGGCAGACTGCTACGACTTCCAGCAGCGTTGTGGCGAAGCTCAGACAGGGTGCAAAGGTTACTATCCAGTCAGAGACTACAGGGACTGACGGCAAAAAGTGGTATTATGTCAGTTGCGTGTATAATGGGAGCACAGTGAAAGGGTATATCCGATCGGATCTTCTGTCCATATAAAAGAAGAAATGAAACAAAAGGGGCTGTTCATGTGCAGCCTCTTTTTAGTTGCCGGGCGGTAAAAATAATAGTATAATAAGAAAAAATAAAAAGAAGGAGGACAAAGGGCAGTGGAGGTGAACTTTATTTTGACGGAAAAAAAATCAAAGACGTTTTCGTATGAATATGAGGATTATGAAGACGGAACGAAAGGCGCTCATACGATGATAGAAGATATTCTTGCAGATCCGGACTTCCCAAATCTGACAGAGCTTGTAATTGGAGACTGGGGTGAGGCCTGGGATGGGGACTGTCAGTCTATCATTGACGGGATTATAAAGAATGCGGATCGTTTTTCTCATATTGAACGGCTGTTTATGGGAGACATGGACTATGAATGCTGTGAGGTTTCCTGGATTATGCAGGGAAATTACAGTGAATTATGGGCTGCTATGCCGCAGTTAAAGGCGCTGACGATCAAAGGCGCCAGCGATCTGGAGCTGGGAAAGATCTGCCATGAGAATCTGGAGGAACTTACGATTATTTGCGGCGGACTGCCGGAAGATGTGCTTATGTCCATTCAGGAAGCGCATTTGCCGAATCTGAAAAAGCTCCTGCTCTATGTGGGTGTGGAGGGTTATGGATTTGATGGGGATGAAGAGCGGATCAGAACATTTCTTGAAAAGTCCAATTTTCCAAAACTTACGTATCTGGGACTGACAGACAGTGAGATCCAGGACGAGATTGTAGAAGTAGTATTTGACAGCAAATATATCAGCCAGATCCATACGCTGGATCTGTCGATGGGTTCTCTGACGGATAAAGGAGGAGCGCTGCTTTTGGAGAAGATTCCGTCTTATACCAATATTCAGGCGTTGGATCTTCATTATCACTATATGAGTGATGAGATGACAAAAAAGTTAGAAGCTCTGAACAGCCAGCACCTGGCAGTAGATGTATCGGAACAGGAGAAGGCATATACTTCTTCTTATGATGGTACGGTTTATTATACGCCCATGCTGACGGAATGAGTCAGGTTATACTTCTTGGGAATCCGGGGACAAAACGGACTGTTTATCTGCTGAAAGCTGCCGGACAGGAAGGCGTGCCGGTAAAGCTATTGGACTGGAAGGACTGGGAGCGGCATCTGCCAGAAGAAAAGCTCTTTTTAAAGATTGACCCGCCCCAGTGGTCCAGCAGCGCTTTGGGGGACCTGGGGCATCTGACGGATAATTATGAAGAAGATCTGAAGAAAATTTCCTGTATGGCTAAGGAACGGCAGATGGAATGCCTGAACACATGTTCTTCTATCCTTGCTCTTCTGGATAAACGCGGCTGCAAAGAACGGCTGACGCAGGCAGAACTTCCGGTTACGGAACTGCTGGGCGGAAAGGAGTTGATCCGGGATACAGAGCAGCTTTTGGAAGAGATGAAAAGACAGGACATATATCAGGCGTTTGTAAAACCGGTCCGGGGTTCCGGTGCAGCGGGCGTGTCGGCTTTTCGCTTTCAGCCGAGGACCGGACGGATGGTATTGTACACATGTGCACGGTATGTGCCGGGAAACGGGCTGATGAATACGAAAAGGCTGCAGTGCTTTACAAAAGCAAATGAAATCACGCACATTTTGGACGAGCTTTTGGGCCAGGATTGTGTAGTGGAGCGCTGGTATTCCAAAGCGGTTCACAACGGATATGCCTATGATCTGCGTGTGGTAGTGCAGGAGGGAAGAATCGACTATATGCTTGCCCGCCTGTCTAAAGGACCGATTACAAATCTTCAACTGAACAACCATCCGCTTCCGGTGGAAGAGCTGGGCCTTTCTCTTTCCGTACAGGAGGCGGTTCGTCATCTGTGCCTGCAGGCAGCCGCCTGCTTTCCGGGTCTTAGAAGTACCGGTATTGATGTATTGCTGGGAAAAGGAGGGCAGACTCCAAGGATCATAGAGATGAATGCCCAAGGAGATCTAATCTATCAGGATATTTACCAGGAGAACAGGATCTACCGTCACCAGGCAGAGCAGATGAAGGCATGGCTGTCTGCTCAGAAGGTGTGAGATCGGACGTGTTGGAAATCAGTGTAAAACAGGAGAGTAAATAAACGATGAAGGAACCTATGGAAGGATCTGCAAAGAGGGATGTTCCTCTTGAACTTTTTGCGTCTTCAAAGGAAAAAATGCATACAAAGATGCCGTCTGTAGATATGGAGCAGGTAGTGGGAGTACAGGATATTCTGCTTATCTGTCTGGATACTCTGCGCTATGATGCGGCAGTGGAAGAGGAAGCGGCGGGCGGTACGCCGGTGCTGAACCGGTACGGCTCCTGGGAGTGCTGTCAGGCTCCCGGAAATTTTACCTATCCGTCTCATCATGCTATGTTTGCGGGCTTTCTGCCCTGTTGGCAGGAGGCGAAAAGTATAGCGGACCGAGAACTTTTGTTCTTTCCGAAATCCATTGGTCTTGGAAAAAATGTTCCAAAGGGAGCTTACGGATTTTCCGGCAGTACCATCATGGAAGGGCTGCAAAAAGACGGTTACGAAACATGGTGTGTGGGCGGCGTGGCATTTTTTGACAAACGCTCGGATATTGGAAAGGTATTTCCCGGATATTTTCAGAAAAGTTACTGGAATCCTTCCTTTGCCTGCCCGGTGAAAGACAGTACAAAGAATCAGGTGGATTTTCTGCTAAAGAAGCTTGACAAAGCAGAACCGGACAGACGAATCTTTCTTTATCTGAATGTGGATGCCATTCATTATCCCAACTATTTTTATGCGGACGGTGCGAAAGAGGACAGCTATGAAAGCCATAAAGCCGCGCTTCGGTACGTGGACGGAGAATTAGGACGTTTGTTTGCAGGATGGAAGGAACGAAGAGGCGGTGCTTTTGTGGTCTGTCTGTCGGACCACGGGACCTGTTATGGAGAGGATGGCTGCCAGTTTCATGGGATTAACCATCCTGTTGTCAACACAATCCCGTACAAGCATTTTTTTATCTGATGAACTACCATATAAGGCGGAACGGTAAATATGAATCCATATATCCAATATATGTACAGCTATCCCCATAAGACAGCATACAGGACTCTAACCGGCGTTTCTTTAAAAGATTATGTGCGGAATTTAAGCGGAAAAGGGCATGGGCTGTACCTGCATCTTCCTTTTTGCAGGACAAAATGCGGCTACTGCAACCTTTTCTCTGTTGCCGGTCAGGGAACGGAGACTGTAGATCGGTATTTGGATACGGCAGAACGGCAGAGCAGACAGTATGAGATGCTTGCGGCGCCCTGGGAGACAGAATTTTCAGCTCTGGTCATCGGCGGGGGAACACCGCTTCTGCTTTCGCCCGACCAGTTAGAACGTATGTTCTGCATATTGGAGTCTCATTTCTCTTTTGATAAGAAGCGGGAACTGGTGATTGAGACATCACCAAATGAGACAAATGGGGAGAAACTGAAAATTCTCAAACAAGCCGGCGTTACAAGGGTCAGCATGGGGATTCAAAGCTTTGTGGAGGAGGAACTGCATACGTTAAAAAGGCAGCACAGCATAGACCGGGCAAAAGCGGCACTGGAACTGCTGGGGACATTTGATTTTCCCTGCATCAATGTGGATTTTATCTATGGGATTCCGGGGCAGACAGTGAAAAGTCTGCTGATGTCTTTAAAAGAGGCATTGGCGTATGGGCCGGAGGAGATCTTTTTGTATCCGCTGTATGTGAAGCCTGGGACCGGACTCTGGCAGGAAGGAAAGGGCGGGATCGTTCTGGATCCGGACTATGCGCTTCTTCAGTACCGGGAAGCAGGGGCGTATCTGCGGTCAGAGGGCTATCGGCAGGACTCCATGCGCAGATTTGTTCGAAGCAAAAATCCAAGAACATATTCCGAATGCGGATTTGGCACTTCTCTGGCTCTTGGATGCGGGGGAAGAAGCTATTTGGGAGCGCTTCATTTTTGTACGCCTTATGCTGTGACAGGTGCGGAATGTCTGAAACAGCTAAAAGTATATGAAAATACAACTGATTTTACAGAGATTACCCATGGAATCCTGTTGAATGAGGAGGAGCAGAAACGCAGATATGTGATCCGTCATCTGCTGATCCGGCCGGGACTTATGCTTTTGAAATACCAGGAACAGTTTAAAACCTATGCGCCGGATGATTTTCCCATTCTGAAAGACTTTGAGGAGCGCGGCTGGATCTGCCGGGAAGACGGATATCTAACTTTGACAGAAGAGGGTCTTTCCCTGTCGGATCATCTGGGGCCGCTTCTGATCTCGGAGACGGTCCGCCAAAAGATGGAGGAATGGGAGCATATACATGGACGGACTTGAGCTTTTATACCGGGGCAGTTTAAGGAGCTGCAATTATCACTGCTCCTACTGCCCCTTTTCCAAACACCGCCGATCTGAGCAGGAGCTTCGAAAAGACCGGGCGCAGTGGGAGCATTTTGTTCAGACGCTGGAGAAGCGGACAAAAGGGCTGCAGGCGTGTACGCTGATGGTCGTGCCTTACGGGGAAGCATTGATTCATCCATGGTACTGGGAAGGGCTTGCCTATGCCAGTAGGCTGTCCGAGATTCAGGCGGCAGGGGCACAGACAAATCTGAGTTTTGGGGCGGAGGAATCTCTAAAAACATTTCGGCAGAGGGGCGGCCATATGGAAAAGCTGCGTCTTTGGGGGACATTCCATCCGGAAATGGTATCCGTGGATGAATTTGTCAAAAAGTGCCGGCAGCTTCGGGATGCCGGTGTAAATCTGTGTGCCGGAGCCGTGGGCGTGCCGGCTCATCTGAGGCTTTTGAAGGAGCTGCGAGAAAAACTGCCGAAGGAGATCTATTTATGGATAAACCGGATGGATGGACTTAGGCGCTCTTATACGCCGGAAGAAGCAGAGGCGTTTACGAAAATCGATCCGTATTTCCAGAGAGAACTGTCTATCCTGCCGGCGGACTCTGGACAGTGCCAAAACCGACTGTTTGTGGAGGGGAACGGGAAGCTGAGAATATGCAACATCAGCCGCACACTGGATCTGGAGTGGGAGCAGTATTCAGCAGGATATAAGAACGTATGTTCTGCAACCTGCAGGCAAAAGAGCTGCTCCTGTTATCTGGCTTATGGGGGACGCCAAAACTTTATGAATGAAATCCTTTTTGGCCCCCATCCGATCTTTCGGATACCAAGGCGTGCGAAAGCGGTTTTTCTGGACATTATGGGAACGCTGTTTCCGAAAAAGAACACAGGCCGGGAGCATATACCCGGATGGGTGCGGGCAGGATTAGAAGGACTTCATCGGGACGGGATTCTTTTGTTCTTTGCCACGACACTGCCATATGAGGAAGCCAGAAAGCGGTGCCGGGAGATCTGGCATCTGTTTTCCGGCGGTGTATTTGCGGGAGGTTCCCATATGGTTCTGGAAGAAGCAGGCGGAAGATGGGAGCTGGTTCGAAAGCTGCCGGAGGAAAGTCTTTCGGTTCTGGAGACTTTCGGGAAGCATTGCCAATACCGGATACGAAGTTATCGTGTGAGAGGGACGCTTTGCAAGCTCACAATGCTTCATCCTGTTTCGGCAGATGATAGAGATGGCACAAATTGGGATGTGACGGAACAGGAAAAACTGCGGGAAATGCTGGAGCGCAAAGGCATATGTAAAGTTCGGGTGCTTGCGGAAGACCGCTGCCTGCAGCTTTTGCCGGAGGAGGCTGTGAAAGCAGAAGGAGTACGTGTTCTTTGCAGAAGGCTTCGGATTTCGCCCTCTGATACCATAGCAGCAGGAGATTCTGCAGAGGATGAAGAGATGAAAATGCTTTGCGGGTGCAAGGGAGAGTAAAAAATAGTTGTTTTTTGTATTGCTAAATGTATTTATCATCATACAGAAAGGGATAGGGCATATGACATATGAAGAGTTAAAAGAGGAGATCCAGAGGGCGAATCTGGTTCTGACAGGTCTTGGGGAGGAAGTGACGGGGGATCTGACACAGTTTGCCTGCGATCTGGCCAGGCTTCTTGGAGGAAAGGATTATTTTATCGTAAGTCTGTCCGCAGACAGGAGATGCTTAGAGGCGGCAGGGTTTGATCCGGAGCGGATTACGGTTCCTCTGGCAGAGGAAGAACCGGAGAAAAGCTGGGAAAAATATCTGCACTGGCTGTCTTTTACATTAAATCAGAAGCTCTGCATCCTGGAACTTGGCGCAGGATTTGCGCACCCGGAACTTATTCGCTTTCCTTTTGAGAAAACCTGTTATTTTAATCAGAAGGCCCGGCTGATTCGGGTGAACAGGCAGTTTCCTCAACTGACAAAAGAGCTGGCAGGGCGCGGCATATCTGTGGCTGAGGCGCCGGCAGCAGTTGTTGCCGGGGGGAGAGAAGAACAAGATTAATGTTCAAAAGATCTTGCGCGCAGCCGGAAAATTGAGTATACTTGTCATAACCAAAAAAGGACGCAGTGAATGCCGCGTGGGAAAGGAATCCGAACGGTTTTTATGTTGGATGGCGGTATTTTCGGCAGGGAGAAGGAAGGACAGAACATGATAGCATTGATTGATTATGATGCCGGAAATATCCGGAGTGTGGAGAAAGCGCTTCGGAAGCTGGGACAGGAAGTATGCGTAACCAGGGATAAGGCCAAGCTGCTTCGTGCGGATCATGTGATCCTGCCGGGAGTCGGTGCGTTCGGGGATTCCATGGAACATTTGAAAGCATATGGACTGGCGGAGGTGATTCGCGGGATCATCGGAAAAGGAACGCCGTTTCTCGGTATTTGCATGGGGCTTCAGCTTCTGTTTGAGCGCAGCGACGAGGCGCCCGGAGTAGAGGGATTAGGTATCTTAAAGGGAGAGATTCTTCGGATTCCGGAAGGAGAGGGAAGGAAAATCCCCCATATGGGCTGGAATTCTCTGCATCTTCAAAATGGCGGACGGTTGTTTGAGGGGCTTCCTAAGGAACCATATGTATATTTTGTCCATTCATATTATCTGAAGGCAGAGGATGAGAACATCGTAAAAGCGGTTGCTCAATATGGCACGGAAATTCATGCTTCCGTGGAGCAAGGCAATCTGTTTGCCTGTCAGTTCCATCCGGAGAAGAGCAGTGAAACAGGACTTCAGATATTGAAAAATTTTACCGAGATTGCATAGGAGACAGACGATATGCTGACAAAAAGGATCATCCCCTGTTTGGATGTACATAACGGACGGGTGGTAAAAGGCGTTAATTTTGTGAATCTCAGAGATGCGGGGGATCCGGTGGAGATCGCGGCGGCATATGACCGGGCCGGTGCGGACGAACTGGTGTTCCTGGATATTACCGCTTCTTCGGATGCCAGAAATACAGTGGTGGATATGGTCCGCCGGGTAGCGGAGACGGTGTTCATTCCTTTTACAGTAGGCGGCGGTATTCGGACCGTGGAAGATTTTCGGGCGCTGCTTCGGGAGGGCGCGGATAAGATCTCGGTTAATTCCGCGGCTATTATGCGGCCGGAGCTGATTAGTGAAGCGGCGGAGAAGTTCGGAAGCCAGTGCGTAGTAGTCGCCATCGACGCACGCAGAAGAGAGGACGGCAGCGGCTGGAACATATATAAAAATGGCGGGCGCGTGGATATGGGCATTGATGCAGCAGAGTGGGCAGAGCGTGTGTGCCGGCTAGGAGCAGGGGAGATCCTGCTGACCAGCATGGACTGTGACGGAACAAAGGCTGGTTATGACATTGAACTGACCCGGACCATTGCAGAGCGTGTACCGGTTCCGGTTATTGCATCCGGCGGGGCCGGTACGATGGAGCATTTTAAAGAAGCGCTTACAGATGGAAAAGCAGACGCAGCACTGGCGGCGTCCCTGTTCCATTATAAGGAGCTGGAGATCTGCGAAGTAAAAAACTATCTAAAAGAACAGGGCGTCGCAGTCCGGCTGTAAAATCAATCTTACATAGGAGGATAATCGATCATGGGAATGATCCAAAATGATTGGCTGGAGCCATTGAAACCGGAGTTTTCCAAACCATACTACAAGGAGCTATATCAGAAAGTACAGGAAGAATACAATACCAGGCAGATTTTTCCGCCTGCGGATGATATTTTCAATGCGTTTGATCTGACCCCGCTGTCTGAAGTCAAAGTGGTGATTCTGGGACAGGATCCGTATCATGATGTGGGACAGGCTCACGGACTCTGCTTTTCCGTAAAGCCGGACGTGAAGACTCCGCCGTCACTGGTCAATATTTACAAAGAGCTTCAGAGTGATCTGGGCTGCTATATTCCTAACAACGGCTATCTGGAAAAATGGGCAAAGCAGGGGATTCTGCTTTTGAATACGGTATTGACCGTGCGTGCGCATCAGGCCAATTCCCATCGGGGAATCGGTTGGGAAGAATTTACGGATGCGGCTATCCGGGTGCTGGACGAACAGGATCATCCCATCGTCTATCTGCTCTGGGGTAAGCCGGCGCAGAAGAAAAAATCCATGCTTCACAATCCGAAGCATTTGATCCTGACTGCGGCTCACCCAAGTCCGCTGTCGGCTCACAACGGCTTCTTTGGCTGTAAGCATTTCAGCCAGACCAATGCCTTTTTGGAAGAACACGGCCTGACGCCTATCGACTGGCAGATTGAAAATCGTTAAATAAGGATTTGCAGCATGCGGTCCTGCCCTTCATGGGCAGAACCGCATGTTTATCGTTTAAGCATCTTTGACCAGATTTTTATAAGCGGTGCTCAGCATCAGCTTGATTCGGTTCAACTGATTTACCTCGCTGGCTCCCGGATCGTAATCGATGGCTACAATATTGGCTTCCGGATGTTTAAGCCGCAGTTCTTTGATGACGCCTTTGCCCACAATGTGATTGGGCAGGCAGCCGAAGGGCTGAGCGCAGACAATATTGCGGGTACCGCTTTCGATAAGCTCTAACATTTCTCCGGTGAGGAACCATCCTTCTCCGGTCTGGTTTCCGAGGGATACGATTTCCTGGGCCATATTTCCCATATGATCGATATCGGAAGAGACAGAGAAATGGACGCTTTTTTGCAGTGCTCTGTCAGCGGGGCCGCGGAAAAACTGAAGCACCTTAATTCCAAGCCGTCCGTTTCTGGCAGCCGTCTTTTTCTTACCTAGAAACTTTGCCCGAAATTCTGTATTTTTAAAACAATAGAGCAGGAAATCCATCAGATCCGGAACAACTGCTTCTGCGCCCTCTGCCTCTAAAAGTTCGACGAGTCCGTTGTTGGCAGAAGGGGAGAATTTTACAAGGATCTCACCTACAATACCAACTTTTGGCTTCTCTGTATCCACGACTTTAATCTTGTCGAATGTTTCCACGATCTTTGCACATAACTTTTTAAATTCGCCCCAGGAGGGGTATTTCTTCATAAGAAATGTTCTGCACTGCCAGTTCAGCTTCTCATAAGTCCGGTCAGACTCTCCAACAGACCGCTCATAAGGTCTTGTATGATAGAGTACCTTCATAAACAGGTCTCCGAATACAAGGGCATAGATGGCTTTCAAAAGCATCATAGGCGTATAGGAAAAGCCAGGATTCTTTTCTAGTCCGCTCAGATTGATAGAGATGACCGGAATTTCCGGATGGCCGGCTTTTTCCAAGGCTCTTCGTATAAATCCGATGTAGTTGGATGCCCGGCAGCCGCCGCCGGTCTGGGAGATCAGCACCGCAGTCTTTGACAGGTCGTATTTGCCCGATAAGACTGCCTGCATGATCTGGCCGATGATAATTAAGGAAGGATAGCAGGCATCGTTGTTGACGTATTTCAGCCCTAAGTCTACGGCTTCTCTGCCGGCTTTTGGCAGCACATCAATCTGTAGGCCGCAGGAACGAAAAGCAGCTTCCAGCAGATTAAAATGAAGCGGTGACATATCCGGACAGAGGATCGTGTAGTTTTTGCGCATTTCCCTGGTAAAAATGACCCGTTCGTATGTAGAGGAGGTGATGCAGCGTTTTTCCTGTTTCTTCTCCCGGACCCGAATAGCGGACAGCAGGGAGCGAATGCGGATGCGCGCGGCGCCTAAATTGCTGACCTCGTCAATTTTCAGGCAGGTGTAGATTTTGCCGGAGCCGCTTAAGATGTCGTCCACCTGGTCGGTAGTGACTGCATCCAGGCCGCATCCGAAGGAATTTAGCTGGATCAGATCCAGATCGTCTCTCGTCTTTACATAACTGGCCGCTGCATACAGGCGGGAATGATACATCCACTGGTCCATGACCCGCAGAGGATGTTCTGTTTCATACAGATGAGAGATACTGTCTTCTGTCAGGACGGCAAGCCCATAGCTGTTAATCAGTTCCGGAATACCATGGTTGATCTCTTTGTCGATATGGTAGGGCCGGCCGGCCAGAACGATTCCATGGGCATGGTGCTCTTCCATCCAGCGCAGAGTTTCTTCCCCCTTTTGACGGATATCCAGACGGGCCTTTTCAAGCTCTGCCCATGCTTCGGCCGCAGCTTCGGTGATCTCGGCAGCCGTCAGACCTTTTTTCCCTCCCAGCTCTTCAATCAGACGCTCCGTTAAGATTTTCAGGCTCTCAAAACTCAGGAACGGATTGCAGAAATCATAGCGGCCGGATTTCAGTTCCTCCATATTGTTCTTGATGTTTTCCGCATAGGAGGTGACGATCGGGCAGTTATAGTGGTTGTTTGCCTTCTGAAATTCCGGGCGCTCATAGGGGACGCAGGGATAGAAAATAAACGGAATGTTGTGCTGCAGAAGCCATTTGACATGCCCGTGGGCCAGCTTGGCAGGATAACATTCGGATTCACTGGGGATCGATTCAATGCCCTGCTCATACAGCTCATGGGTGGAAGCAGGAGAGAGGACAACCTGATATCTCAGTCTGGTGAAAAAGGTAAACCAGAAAGGATAATTTTCGTACATGTTCAGTACCCTTGGGATGCCCACCAGTCCCCGCTCGGCTTCTGATCCGGGAAGAGGATTATAATCGAACAAACGTTTGTTTTTGTAGTCAAACAGGTTTGGAGCGGTGTTTTCCTTTTTCTCTTTTCCAAGTCCCCGTTCGCAGCGGTTGCCGGAAATATAACGTCTGCCGCCGGAAAATTTACTGACCGTTAAACGGCAGTTATTGGTACAGCCGCGGCATTTCGTCATGGAAGTAGAGTAAGTAAGCTCCTGCATGTCTTGTTCAGACAACATGGACGTTTGCTGCCCCTCGTAGCGTTCTCTGGCGATCAAGGCGGCGCCGAAAGCTCCCATGATACCGGCGATATCCGGGCGGATTACCTGGCAGCCTGCGATCTGCTCTAAGCTTCGAAGCACGGCATTGTTATAGAAGGTCCCGCCCTGAACAACAATATGACGTCCAAGAGAAGAAGCGTCCGATACTTTAATAACTTTGAACAAGGCATTTTTAATGACCGAATAAGCCAGACCGGCAGAAATATCGTCCACGCCGGCGCCTTCTTTCTGCGCCTGCTTAACTCTGGAATTCATAAATACGGTGCAGCGGGTTCCAAGATCAATGGGATGCTTGGCGTACAGAGCTGCGTCTGCAAAATCCTGGATAGAAAGATTTAAGGACTTGGCAAAGGTTTCGATAAAAGAGCCGCAGCCGGAAGAACAGGCTTCGTTAAGCTGTACATTGTCCACGGTCTGATTTTTGATTCGGATGCATTTCATGTCCTGTCCGCCAATGTCCAAAATACAATCCACGTCCGGGTCAAAGAACTGTGCCGCGTAGTAATGGGAGATTGTCTCTACCTCCCCTTCATCCATCTGCAGGGCGGCCTTGACCAGCGCTTCTCCGTATCCGGTGGAACAGGAGCGGACAATATGGGCCTTTTTCGGAAGACGAGCATACAGGTCTTTTAAAGCGGTCAGGGTAATATCCAGAGTGCTTCCATTGTTGTTGTGATAAAAGGAATAGAGAAGGGATCCATCTTCTCCCACCAGTGCAATCTTGGTGGTGGTAGAGCCGGCATCGATACCGAGATAACAGTTTCCCTCATAAGTATCCAGATCTTTTTTCACGACCTTGGCCTGGCTGTGCCGCTTTTCAAAATCTGAGAAAGCCTTTTGATCCTCAAAAAGAGGTTCCAGACGATCGATCTCAAAGGCGATCTGGATATGGCCTTTGAGCTGCCGGATCAGATCTTCTGCAGGAAGAACGCGTTCTTTTTTGGACAGAAGGGCGGAGCCGGATGCAGCAAACAGATGCGAATGTCCGGGGATGATGGTATGCGCTTCGTCCAGGTTCAGGGTCCGTATAAAGGTTTGTCTCAGCTCGGAGAGAAAATGAAGAGGACCGCCCAGGAATGCCACGTGTCCCCGGATGGGTTTTCCGCAGGCCAGGCCGCTGATGGTCTGATTCACCACTGCCTGGAAAATGGATGCGGAAAGATCTTCCTTGGTAGCCCCTTCGTTAATCAGAGGCTGAATATCTGTTTTGGCAAATACACCACAGCGTGCAGCTATGGAATATAATGCTTTATAATTTTTGGCATATTCATTCAGACCGGCGGCATCTGTCTGCAGAAGGGATGCCATCTGGTCGATAAAGGACCCTGTACCGCCTGCACAGATGCCGTTCATCCGCTGTTCGACGTTTCCATTCTGAAAATAGATGATCTTGGCGTCCTCTCCTCCCAGTTCGATAGCCACATCGGTCTTTGGCGCATAGGTCGTAAGAGCTTCCGCAACGGCTACAACTTCCTGCACAAAAGGAATATCTAAATACTGTGCCAGAGTCAGTCCGCCGGAACCTGTGATGACCGGACAGACATCTATGGGGCCTAAATCTTTGGAAGCCCGTGTGAGAAGGAGCGCAAGCGTCTCCTGTATGTTTGCAAAGTGCCGCTCATAGTCCGAGAAGAGAAAATGTCCCTGCTCATCCAATACGGCGATCTTAACGGTAGTGGAACCAATATCGATTCCAAGTCGGTAGCATTTGTTCATATCACTGGCAGATCTGCTGCCTTCACCTCGCATTTTTCTTTCGTTTTTTCATGCCTATTATAAGGAAAGAAAAAACAGGAGTCCATAAATATGGTGTTAAGATTTGCTGGTACGCTCGTTGACAAAGCAGGGCTTAGAACCTATAATAGAAAATTAGAATGCAGAGCAATAAGAGAAAGGACATGAAAGTATGAAATGGCTTGACAGAATGGAAATTCGGTATGGAAAGTATGCAATTTCTAATCTTATGTATTATATTATTATGCTGTACGCTCTTGGATTTGTAGTAGAAGTGGTGTCGCCTGGCCTGTATGCTGCCACTTTAGCATTAGATGCGGCGGCGATTCTAAGAGGAGAGGTATGGCGGATCTTTACCTTTATTATTCAGCCGCCTACAGGAAGCTTTCTGTTTATCTTTTTCTCTTTGTATTTGTACTATACCATTGGGAAAATGCTGGAATATCAGTGGGGAGCATTTAAATTCAACCTGTATTTTTTCTCCGGCCTGCTCCTTCATGTGATCATCTGCATCTTGATCTATGCAGTGACCGGATACAATCTCTCTTATGGAACAATGTATCTGAACATGTCGCTTTTCTTTGCTTTTGCGGCACTGTTTCCGGACGTGCAGTTTTTGCTGTTTTTTATTCTGCCCATCAAGTGTAAATATTTGGGCTATGCCAATGGCCTTTATTTTCTGATCACTATCGTTGCAGGCTTTGTGGTGCCGGACAGAAGCCCCACCTGGTTTTCACTGGCCCGGTTTGGAATCATTGCATTTCCGGCCAACAGTGTGGCGGCGCTGGTGTCCTTTTTGAATTTTATTATCTTTTTCATCGCTTTCAGACGCAATCGGTTTTCTCCAAAACAGATCAAGCGCCGGAAGGCTTATGCGAAAAAGGTGCGTGCGGCATCGGCAAAGAGTACACAGCACCGGTGTGCCGTCTGCGGACGAACAGAAAAGGATGGGGCAGATCTGGAATTTCGTTTCTGTTCCAAATGCGCAGGCAATTTTGAATACTGTCAGGACCATCTGTATACTCACGAACATCGGAAATAACAGATGCCGTGAACCGAATCTTCCTTCTTCACATATGATAAAGAGAAAGAATCATGAAGAAGGGAATACAAAATTGGAAGATTATCAAAGATTTTCTGGTGCCCGTCCTCCTATGCCCGGACCATTTCGGCCGGATGATTTTCCGGTCGCCATGGGTTATGTACCATGGCAGCGCTGGCATACGGTATACGATCTGGAGAAAGCATTATGCACAGGAACGATCTTTCCGGAGCTGGATAAACCATTTCTTGGAGTGAGAGGGGGATGCAGATAATGGCACAGAAAAAACCGACCAGAAAGCAGATGCTGGACTGGGTGAACATGGTGAGCTTTGCGGTGACAGAGGCGAATCTTTATCTGGATACGCATCCGGGTGATCCGGCGGCGCTTTCTTATTTTCAGGAGTACAGTCGTTTAAGGAACCAGGCGCTGAATGACTTTGCAGCTCTGTATGGCCCCCTCACAGCAGATACGGCAAGAGCAAATCAGCAGACGTGGGAGTGGGTCAGCGAACCATGGCCCTGGGAAGGAGGCGCGTGCTAAATGTGGAATTATGAGAAACGTTTAGAATATCCGGTAAATATTAAAAATCCGGACCCGGCATTGGCGAAACTGATTATTACGCAGTTCGGTGGACCCGATGGAAAAAAGAGAGGATAAGAAGAGGAAAGGAGAATAAAAGCAGGAGATGAACATCATTATTGCAGGCTGCGGTAAAGTGGGGGGCGCCCTGGCGGAGCAGTTGAGCCGGGAGGGCCATGACATAACGGTGATTGATGAAAGATCCAATGTGGTGCAGCATGTGGCAAACGCGGCTGACGTGATCGGGATCGTTGGAAATGGTGCCAGCTACAGTATTCAGAAGGAGGCAGGGATTGAGAAAGCCGACCTTCTGATTGCAGTGACGAATGCGGATGAGGTGAATTTGCTTTGCTGTCTGATTGCAAAAAAAGCAGGAGGATGTCAGACCATTGCAAGAGTTCGGAATCCGATTTATCACCAGGAGATCCGTCATATTAAAGAAGAATTGGGTCTGTCTATGGTTATCAATCCGGAATGGGCGGCGGCGATGGAAATGTCCAGACTTTTACGTTTTCCAAAGGCTATTGATATCGATACATTTGCCAGAGGGAGAATTGAGCTTCTGCGTTTTCGGCTGGAAGAGGACAATCCTCTGTGCGGACGCAAGATCCGGAATATTGCAGAGCTGTCGCGGTGCGAGGTACTGATTTGTGCAGTGGAGCGGCAGGATCAGGTGCTGATTCCCGACGGCGAATTTGAACTGATGAAAAATGACACGATCTCCATCGTGGCTTCTCCGGTCAATGCCAGCCGTTTTTTCCGTCATATCGGGATTCAGACCAATCAGGTAAAAAATACGATGATTATCGGAGGCGGAAAGCTGGCGTTTTATCTGGCTAAAAGGCTCCTGGAAATGGGAATCCAGGTAAAGATCATAGAAAAAGACGGGGCATACTGCGAAAAGCTATGTGAATTGCTTCCCAAAGCCATGATTATCCATGGGGATGGAACCGATCAGGAGCTTCTGGCTGAGGAGGGATTGGCGGATACAGAAGGCTTTGTGGCACTTACCAATATGGATGAAGAAAATGTCATGCTTTCCCTTTATGCAAAAGAGATGAGCAAGGCCAAGAAGATTACAAAAGTCAGCAGCAATACTTATGATAATATCATTTCAACGCTGGATATCGGAAGTGTAATCCATCCCAAGCACATCACTGCAGAAAGTATTCTGCAGTACGTCAGGGCTATGCAGAATTCTATCGGGAGCAATGTGGAGACTTTGTACCGGCTGATGGACGGCAGGCAGAAGCGCTGGAATTTATCATTCGGGAACAAGGCGAAGTGACCAATATTCCCCTGCAGACGCTGGAACTAAAATCCGGTCTTCTGGTATGTGCCATTTATCGGAAGGGAAAGGTTATAATTCCTAAAGGGCAGGACTGCCTTCAACTGGGGGACTCGGTTATTATCATTACGACAAGCTGCAGTGAGCTGAAGGATGTCTGCGATATTTTGGATACATCCCATGCAGCGCGTCAGACAAAGGCGGAAACAATATGAATCACAGGATGATACGTTACATAATCGGAACGATGGTTCAGGTGGAAGCGGCAATGTTTCTGCTTCCGGCATTGACAGCACTGCTTTTTGGCGAGAACCGATGTATTGCGGCTTTTTTAGGAACCGCCATGTTTTGTCTGGCCGGCGGCCATCTTCTGAAAGGAAAGAAGCCAAAAGATGCGACGATCTTTTCCGCGGAAGGCTATGTCAGTGTGGCAGTCTGCTGGATTGTGCTGAGTATCTGCGGGGCCATACCGCTGTATCTGAGCGGATATTTTCCCAATCCCGTGGATGCGCTCTTTGAAATCGTCTCCGGCTTTACGACTACAGGAGCGACGATACTTGGCGATGTGGAAGTTCTGCCCCGGTCGGTGCTGATGTGGAGAAGCTTTTCCCACTGGATCGGCGGCATGGGCGTACTTGTATTTATACTGGCGCTCCTTCCCATGGCAGGCGCTTCTAGCATGTATCTGATGCGTGCGGAAAGTCCGGGTCCTTCCGTCGGGAAACTGGTGCCAAAAGTACGCAGCACGGCCAAGATCCTGTATACGATCTATCTGCTGATGACGATTTTAGAGATGGTACTCCTGGCGGTGGCAGGATGTCCGCTGTTTGATTCGGTGAACCTTGCTTTTGCGACAGCCGGAACGGGAGGCTTTGGCGTACTAAACAGCAGTGCTGGGGATTATAATGCGGTCATTCAAATTATTTTGACCGTATTTATGATTCTTTTCGGTGTGAATTTTAACGTGTATTTCCTGATTTATTCGAAGAATATAAAAGATGCATTTAAATGTGAGGAAGCACGTATTTATATTGGAATCATTGCGGCAGCAGTGCTTCTGATCTCGGTCAATACCTATTCCATGTTCCGGGGGGCGGGAGAGACGCTTCTGCATGTATCTTTTCAGGTGGCGTCCATCATTACCACTACAGGATTTTCCACTGTGGATTTTGAGCTGTGGCCGGAATTTTCCCGGACAATCCTGGTAATTCTCATGTTTGTAGGAGCCTGCGCGGGCAGTACCGGCGGCGGTATCAAAGTGTCTCGTGTGGCCATCATGGCCAAAACCATCATAAAAGAGCTGGCAGTCATGAAGCATCCGAGAAATGTGCGCAAGACCAGGTTTGAAGGAAAGCCTGTGGAACATGAGGTGCTGCGGTCCATTAATGTGTTTTTGATCGCCTATCTGGGAATTTTTATCCTGTCGACGCTTTTGATTTCGCTGGATAATTTCGACGGGATCACAAATTTTACAGCAGTGGCCTCTACGATCAACAACATCGGTCCGGGACTTTCCAGAGTAGGACCGACACAGAACTTTTCTATTTTTTCGAACCTGTCCAAACTGGTGCTGACTTTTGACATGCTGGCCGGGCGGCTGGAAATCTTCCCCATGCTGATTATGTGTACGGCGGGCCTGAAGGGAAAGCGGTGGAACTGATCTTTTGACAGATCCGGCAATTATTTTTTACAGGAAAGTGTAATTTCGTGAAAATTGCACTTTCTTTTTTTGAAGATGTATGTTAAAATATTAACGTTAAATAATTAACGTTAAAAATTTGACAATTAGGAATGTAACAAACGATCTGTTGTAATGCTCATAAAGATTTTGCTTATTTTATATTTTTTGTATAAAATGGTAAAATGATGCTTTCTTTTTTAAAAAGAATGTGTTACAATGTGCATAAAGTTCTAATAAGAAAAATGGAATTATTGTAAGAAATATATAACTTCCTTTCGGAGGAAAGCAGTTTGAGAGAGGTTTATCAGGTTTAACCTGATATATCAAATATAATAAGCTATAGAAGGAGGATATTTATGGCAAAACAGGAAGCAACAAAAGCACCGGAACCGAAGACTGAGGTGGAGCTGCTCCAGGAGAAGATCGCCGCTATGAGAGAAGCGCAGAAGGTATTTGCTACTTTTACGGAAGAACAGGTAGACAAGATCTTCTTCGAAGCTGCTATGGCTGCGAACAAACAGCGTATCCCGTTGGCTAAGATGGCATGTGAAGAGACTGGCATGGGCGTAGTGGAAGATAAGGTCATTAAGAATCACTATGCGGCTGAGTATATGTACAATTCTTATAAGAAGGTCAAGACGGTAGGCGTGATCGAAGAAGACAAGGCATTTGGCATCAAGAAGATCGCAGAGCCGGTAGGTCTTGTGGGCGCGGTTATTCCGACGACGAACCCCACATCTACGGCAATTTTCAAATGTCTGATCTGTCTGAAGACAAGAAATGCCATCATCATCAGCCCGCATCCCCGTGCAAAGAAATGTACCATTGAAGCGGCAAGGATCGTTCTTGACGCAGCAGTGAAGGCAGGAGCGCCGGAAGGCATTATCGGATGGGTAGATGAGCCGACCATCGAGCTTTCCAACATGATTATGAAGTCTGTAGATGTGATTCTGGCAACCGGCGGCCCAGGCATGGTGAAAGCGGCTTATTCGTCCGGCAATCCGGCTATCGGCGTGGGACCTGGAAACACACCGGTTATCATGGACAGTAGCTGTGATATCCAGACGGCAGTTTATTCCGTTATCCATTCCAAGACGTTTGATAATGGTATGATCTGTGCATCTGAACAGTCCGTTACCGCTATTGCAGATATTTATCCGGCAGTAAGAGCAGAGTTCGTGAAACGTGGCTGCCATATGCTGAACAAGGATGAGCTGGATAAAGTACGCAAGATCATTCTGACCGAAGCAGGAACGGTTAATCCGAAGATCGTAGGCCAGAAGGCTGCTACGATCGCTGAGCTGGCAGGCTTTACGGTACCGGCAGAAACGAAGATCCTGATCGGTGAGGTAACCTCCGTAGACGTTTCTGAGCCGTTCGCACATGAGAAACTTTCTCCGGTACTGGCGCTTTACAAGGCACCGGACTTCAAGACCGCTCTGGATATGGCAGAGAAACTGGTAGCAGACGGCGGATACGGCCATACCTCTTCTCTGTACATCCATCCGTCACAGACAGAGAAGATGGCAGAACATGCAGCACGCATGAAGACTTGCCGTATTCTGGTGAATACACCGTCTTCTCACGGTGGAATCGGAGATCTGTATAACTTCAAGCTGGCTCCGTCTCTTACCCTTGGCTGCGGTTCTTACGGCGGAAACTCCGTATCAGAGAACGTGAACGTGAAACATCTGATCAATATCAAGACCGTTGCTGAAAGGAGAGAAAATATGCTTTGGTTCCGTACACCTCAGAAGGTTTACTTTAAGAAAGGCTGTCTGCCGGTTGCGCTGGATGAGCTGAAAACCTATTATGATAAGAAGAAAGCCTTCATCGTTACGGATACATTCCTTTATACGAATGGATATACAAAGGCAATTACGGATCTTCTGGATGACATGGGCATTACCCATACCTGCTTCTATGAAGTGGCTCCGGACCCGACTCTTCAGATTGCACGGAAAGGCTTAGAGCAGTTAAAGGCATTTGCTCCTGATGTAATCATCGCTTTAGGCGGCGGTTCCTCTATGGATGCCGGCAAGATCATGTGGCTCATGTATGAGCATCCGGAGTGCAATTTCGAAGATCTGGCTATGGACTTCATGGATATCCGTAAGAGAGTTTATGTATTCCCGAAGATGGGCGAGAAAGCAATGTTCGTTGCAATTCCGACTTCTTCCGGTACCGGTTCTGAGGTGACTCCGTTCGCTATCATTACCGATGCAGATACAGGTACCAAGTGGCCCATCGCTGACTATGAGCTGCTGCCGAACATGGCTATCATCGATACAGATTTCATGATGAATCAGCCGAAGGGTTTGACCAGTGCTTCCGGTATCGATGCTCTGACTCATTCACTGGAGGCTTATGCATCCATCATGGCAACTGATTATACGGACGGCCTTGCACTGATGGCTACGAAGAATATTTTCTCCTATCTGCCGAGTGCATATGACAACGGTCCTGCTGATCCTATTGCAAGAGAGAAGATGGCAAATGCTTCTACTATGGCTGGTATGGCATTTGCAAATGCATTCCTTGGAATCTGCCACTCTATGGCACATAAGCTGGGTGCATATCATCATCTGCCGCACGGTGTTGCAAATGCTCTGCTGATCGAGCTTGTAATGCGCTACAACGCAGATCCGGCTCCGGTGAAGATGGGAACCTTCTCCCAGTATCCGTATCCGCATGCGAAAGAGAGATACTGCGAGATGGCAAGATTTGTCGGCATTCAGGGCAAGAATGACGACGAAGTATTCGAGAACTTCATCAAAGCTATTGCTGAACTGAAAGAGAAAGTCGGCATTAAGAGGACAATCAAAGAGTACGGTATCAAAGAAGAAGACTTCATGGCTACACTGGATGAGATGGTGGAGAACGCCTTCAACGATCAGTGTACAGGTGCAAACCCAAGATATCCGCTGATGGAAGAGATGAAAGCAATCTATCTGAAAGCTTATCACGAAGGCTGATAATCATCGGATCATAAACGGAATCAAGGCAGGGAGTGCGTACGCGCACTCCCTGTTTTTGGTGCCGTATAATTAAATGTTATAGTGAATCTGAAAGGCATTTTTCCTGCGGTAGAAGGTAATGTGGGAGAGAAGGGCGCGAAGACATTCATTTTTGGCCTGTTCACTCATCCAGTCGGATCGCAGCAGAAAAAAGAGCATATCAGGGGTGAGCGGACAGGCGGAGGGAAGCGTTGCCTGCTGCCCGGCAGTGTTTTGGGCTTCTTCCCGCAGTTTTTGGAT
The DNA here is from genome assembly GCA_910574965.1 of Lachnospiraceae bacterium. Taxonomy (GTDB): domain Bacteria; phylum Bacillota; class Clostridia; order Lachnospirales; family Lachnospiraceae; genus Hominiventricola. The sequence goes on from CAJTDB010000024.1 coordinate 24,144, forward strand.
CCGGGTGCTGCACGCTGCTTTCTTTGTCTGGTATTCTTCCAGACTGTCAATTTCGGCTTCGTAGGCAGCACGGATGCGTGCAAGACGCCGTTCTTCTCGTTCCAGCAAAAGAGAAATAGGATCTTTACCAGGACAGGGAGGATTATTTTGTAAAAGAACTGTTGGAAGTGCAGGTTTTAGATCCGCTTCGATCTGTGAGAGGACTACGGGGGTCAGCTTATCCAGTCGAACATGATGGCTGACGGGACATAGTCCTTTGGCATATCTGGGGCACTGGAGGGAGCGACCCTTCTCAGCGGAAGTCAGAGTGCTTCCGCAAAAGCTGCATCGGACCAGACCATAAAGCATAAAAGGGGATGATACGGATGGACTGTGAATTTGCAACTTATTTTTGCCGGCGGCAATTCGCTCCTGAACCTGCTCATAAGTGCACAGATCAACAAGCGGAATGTGCGCACCGTCAACGATGCGGACCGGCCCCTGACGGCCCTCTAAGGACCGGCGCTGCTTTCCTAAGTAGACCGGATTTGTAAGAATATATTTGACAGAACGGCTTTCAAAAAGATTGCCCCGCGCAGTGCGGACATTCCATGCATTAAGCTGCGCGGCAATTTGCCGGAAGGAAGCTCCGTTTAGGAAATCCTGAAAAATCCAGCGAACAAAGGGTGACTGCACAGGATCAGGCTCAAAGCGGCCGCTTCCCATCCGATAGCCGAACGGAGGAACGGATACCACTCCTCCGCGGGAAAATTTTTCATTCATGCCCCGGCGGACCTCCTGAGAGAGATTGATGGAATAGTATTCATCCATAGCTTCTAAAAGCGCTTCTACAAGGATGGAGGTAGGATCACCGGAGAGCTGTTCGGTAATGGAAACTACATCGATGCCGCATTCTTTGCGGAGCATGGATTTGTAGAGGATGCTGTCCTGACGGCTGCGGGCAAAGCGGGAAAATTTCCACACCAGGATCAGATCGAAGGGTCGGGGTTTTTGTTTGGCTGTGCCGATCATTTGCAGAAAGGCCGGGCGCTTTTCTGCGCTGCGTCCGCTGATCCCTTCATCCAGATAGATAAATGGTTCTGGGAGAAGGAGGTCATGGGCGGCGGCATATTCTTTTAGCTTGCTGCGCTGGCTGTCCGGAGAGTATTCGGTCTGGTCTTCCGTGGAGACGCGGATGTAGGCTGCTGCTGTCTGCATAGTGTGCTTTTCTCTGTTTTTTGACAGTATATGTGTGTACCTTTTGTCCATATGTATGCCAAAGCACACATAGAATATACAAAAGAGGTAAAAAGGCAGGAAATATCTATTGGAAGGAAGAAAAGAACTGGCAGCGCTGCCGTCTATGGTATGTACGGATGCGAGGAACCGTGAAGCATTCGATGCTATGTTTTGTGAAAAAAGAGAATATATGTTTGTATCTCTGGGCCGAAAACTGGAACAGAGGCTGAACGGATATTATGTGAGGCATCCAAAGGAATGGAAGGAGCTGGCAGAGCGAGTGCAGAAGGAAGAGTCATAACTTCTGACAGTTCGGTGGTCCCGATGGGGAGCTCAGTGCAAGTATGCGTTATCTGGCCCAGCGTTATACGATGCCTTACAAGGAATGTAAGGCGACACTGACGGATATTGGAACAGAAGAACTGGCACATATGGAAATGATCTGCGCCATTGTCTATCAGCTTACCCGTGATATGACAATGGAACAGATCAAGGAGTCCGGCTTTGATACCTACTATGTGGACCACACAGCAGCTCTCTGGCCGACAGCGGCGGCAGGTATTCCAAACAATGCCTGTGAGTATCAATCCAAAGGGGATGTTCTTACAGATTTGTTTGAGGATTTGGCGGCGGAGCAGAAAGCCCGCACCACCTACGACAACCTGCTGCGCGTTGTCAAAGACCCGGACGTGGCAGATCCGCTGCGGTTTTTAAGGGCGAGAGAAGTAGTACATTTTCAGCGTTTCGGTGAAGCGCTCCGGATTGCACAGGATCATTTGGATTCCAGAAACTTCTATATTATGAATCCAGAGTTTGATACGGGGATTGCCAAAGGCGGTTCTGCGTCTGGCTGTGGATGTGAAAAGTAAGTGAAAAAGGGCTTGTCAGGGCGGTATTTCCTGATAAGCCTTTTTCATATATTGAAATTTAAACCATATCATTGTAAAATAATGCTGCAAAGGAACTATAGGAGGCTTTCAGATCAAAGGAGGACATTCCATGCTGTATTTTACATCTGATCTGCATTTTTACCACGAAAATATTATCCGGCATGTGCACCGGCCTTTCCAAAATGCAGAAGAAATGAATCAAACGCTTATAAGAAAGTGGAATGCCAAAATCACAGAAGAGGATGAGGTGTACATTCTCGGTGATCTTACTTTGAAAGGTGCAGAACTTGCAGCATATTGTTTGTATTCTTTAAAGGGGCAGAAGCATCTCATTCGGGGAAATCATGATCTGTTTGCAGACAGTCCAAAGTTTGACCAATCCTTGTTTGTTTCCATTCGGGATTATATGGAGCTGACGTATCTGAATACACGTTTTATCTTATTTCACTATCCTATCGAAGAATGGAACGGCATCCGAAAAGGTGCAGTAGCGCTTCATGGGCACCAGCATAATTATAAAAATTATAATTTGGCCAATCGAAGGGATCGTATTCTGCGGTATGATGTGGGAGTCGACGCCAATGATATGGAGCCGGTCAGTGCGGAAGAGATTCTGAATTTTTTTTATCAATAATAGGATGGAGTGGAAGAAGCGTCCGGCTTCTTTATGAAGGGCAGTGCTGTCAATCATAAGGAGCCGGACGTTTTGGGCTGCCGTTTGTTTTATGAAAATGGCAGAAGCTATTCTACATCCTGGAGAGCATCCAGGTCTTCCTCTCCGGTTCGGACTTTGATAACTTTATTCACATGGTAGACGAAGATCTTGCCGTCGCCGATGTGTCCGGTATACAATGCTTTCTTGGCCGCTTCAATCACTTGATCGACGGGGATATTGCCTATGATAACTTCTACTTTTACCTTTGGCAGCAGGGTGGCATCCAGTTCCACACCGCGGTACCGTTCTCCAGCGCCTTTCTGGACTCCGCAGCCCATAACCTGCGTGACCGTCATACCCGTAACACCAATATCGTTCATAGCTTTTCTAAGAGTATCATATTTGGACAGGCGTGCGATAATGGATACTTTGTAGATGCCTGTGTAGGTATCTGGTATCTGGGCTGTCTGAACTGCTGCCTTTTTTGGGGTATCGGAAACAGTCACATAGTTGTCATTTCCAAGGAGGGTATTTTCGTTTACCTCCATAGTCATCGTGTTGGAAATGTCCATAATACTGAATCCTGCATATGCAGAGGGCAGTCCGTGTTCGACAGCATCTAAGCCGATGATCTCTTCCTGTTCGGAAACGCGAAGTCCGACAGCAGCTTTGATAATCAGAAAGGTAATGGTAATCGTTACGGCAGTCCATGCTATGACAGCGAGCATACCCAGTAGCTGAATGCCGAGAAGTTTATAACCACCGCCGTAAAACAGGCCGGTAAGAGTGTCGTTTCCAGGTGCGCTGGTAGTTGCAAACAGTCCGACAGCAACGGTTCCCCACATACCGTTCAGACAGTGAACGGCGACGGCACCTACCGGATCATCGATATGTAACACATAGTCCAGAAACCACACGCCGAAGACTACCAGCAGACCAGATACAATGCCTATCACAGAAGCGCCCGCACAGTCGGTTACATCGCAGGAGGCTGTGATGCCTACCAGGCCGGCAAGAGAGGCGTTCAGACACATAGACACATCCGGTTTTCCGTATTTGATCCAGGTGAAGACCATACATACAACGGTTGCGACAGCGGGAGCAACGGTGGTGGTGAGGAAAATGGAACCAAGCTGTTCAACTGAAGTAGCGGCAGCACCGTTAAATCCGTACCAGCCAAGCCAGAGGATGAATACGCCAAGACAGCCAATAGGGAGATTGTGTCCCGGAAAGGCATTGACCTTTATGATTTTACCTGTTTTATCTTTTTCGAACTTTCCCATGCGGGGACCAAGGACTTTTGCGCCGATAAGTGCGGAGACACCTCCGACCATATGGATGGCGCAGGAACCAGCAAAATCATGGAATCCCATCTGAGATAGCCAGCCGCCGCCCCAGATCCAGTGAGCTTCAATGGGATAGATCAGCGCGGAGATAACTCCGGAATAGACACAATAGGAAAGAAACTTAGTCCGCTCCGCCATAGCACCGGACACGATGGTGGCAGTGGTGGCACAGAATACCAGGTTAAAGACGAAATTGGACCAGTCAAAATCTTTGTAGCTGGTAAAAATATCAAAGCCCGGCTTTCCAATCAGCCCCATCATGTCTTCACCCAGCAGAAGGCCAAAACCGATCAGGATAAAGACGATGGTTCCGATACAGAAATCCATTAGGTTTTTCATCAGAATATTGCCGGAGTTTTTTGCACGGGTAAAACCAGCCTCCACCATAGCAAATCCCGCCTGCATCCAGAACACCAGTGCGGCGCCTATGAGAAACCAGACGGCAAAAAGCTGGCTGTTCATTGTACGCATCATTTCTTCAGTCATAATAATCCTCCTATTTAAATTCCACATCAGCCTCCAGGCAGCCTCCGTATATGGAGGAATTTTCCGTCATTTGTGAGCCGTAAAATTCCTCCAGGCATCTTTGGGGCAGATGCTGTTGTTAAGTTTCATTCTGTACAGAATATTTTGTAAACAAAAAAGGAGATACCGGCGAGCGCTCACCAATATCTCCTTTGATACGCCTTTAATTATAACGGATGAATCTGAAAAGTCAACTATGTATTTGTTGACTGATTTTATAAAAAATTAGCAAAGATTTCTGTATTTTAATAAAAATTTAACAAAATAGAGGATACACAGATCTCATAACTGCGTGCTTCTGAGATGCTTCCATGCGAAATGAAAAGCATATTTCTTTTGTGATTTTGGAAAACGGTACGGTTTTTTGCTGTTTTTGGTAATGTTTTCAAATTAGTGTGTATTTTAAAAATGTTTTCTTGTAAAAAATATATAAATTCTGTATAATAGAGACTACATATCAAAAGAGTAAGGGAGAAAGAAACATGAACGAAAACAATGAGTTCAAACCGTATATTCCTGCGGAGAAGATCACGTCGGAATTTACCGTCACATCGATCATTATGGGTATTATATTGGCCATCGTGTTCGGTGCAGCCAATGCTTACCTGGGACTGCGCGTGGGTATGACGGTGTCGGCATCCATACCGGCAGCCGTTATTTCCATGGGCGTTATCCGGGTAATTATGAAAAAGAATTCGATTCTGGAGAGCAACATGGTCCAGACCATCGGTTCTGCAGGCGAGTCCTTGGCAGCAGGAGCTATCTTTACCATGCCGGCTTTGTTCCTCTGGGCAAAGGAAGGACTTTGCGATATGCCAAGTCTGGTGGAGATCACACTGATCGCTCTGTGCGGCGGTATTCTGGGAGTCCTTTTTATGATACCTCTTCGGAATGCGCTAATTGTAAAAGAGCATGCGACGCTTCTCTATCCGGAGGGAACTGCTTGTGCAGATGTCCTTCTGGCAGGAGAAGAAGGCGGTGCCAACGCGTCTACTGTTTTTAGCGGCATGGGGCTTGCAGCACTGTTTAAACTGGTTGTAGATGGCATTAAAGTCATTCCGGCAGATGTGTCTGCACAGTTTAAAGCGTTTAAAGGTGAGCTGGGCATGGAAGTCTATCCGGCGCTGCTTGGCGTTGGATATATCGTCGGTCCGAGAGTTGCTTCCTATATGTTTGTAGGTTCTTTAGTGGGCTGGATGGTGCTGATTCCGCTGATCTGCCTTTTTGGTGCAGATACATGGATGTATCCGGCGGAAGTGGGCGTAACTATCGGAGAGCTTTATGTCCAGGGCGGCGCTTCCGAAATCTGGGGTTCTTATGTGAGATATATCGGTGCAGGAGCAATCGCTACTGGAGGTGTTATTTCTCTTGTCAAATCGCTTCCTCTGATTCTTACTACTTTCCGTGACTCCATGAAGAGCATGAAAGGAAGCAGAAATACCAGCGATGCGAGGACAGCACAGGACCTTCCCATGAATATCGTTCTGATTGGTATTGCAGCTATGATTTTGATTATCTGGCTGGTGCCGGCGATTCCGGTGAATATTTTGGGCGCGCTGATGATTGTAGTTTTTGGCTTTTTCTTTGCGACGGTTTCCTCCCGTATGGTAGGTCTGATCGGAAGCTCTAATAATCCGGTTTCCGGTATGGCCATTGCGACACTCCTGATTGCGACGATAGCCATCAAAGCTTCCGGCGACAGCGGAATCACAGGGATGACAGGTGCCATTGCCATCGGTTCTGTCATCTGTATCGTAGCGGCTATTGCGGGCGATACCTCTCAGGACCTGAAGACCGGTTATCTGCTCGGTGCGACTCCAAAGCGGCAGCAGATCGGTGAGCTTGTGGGTGTTGTTGCATCCGGACTGGCTATTGGAGGAGTATTATACCTGCTGAATACCGCTTACGGATACGGCGGTACGGAAGTTCCCGCACCTCAGGCGACTTTGATGAAAATGATCGTAGAAGGAATCATGGGCGGAAATCTGCCCTGGAACCTGGTGTTTATCGGGGTCTTTCTGGCGATTGGACTGGAGATTCTTCGGATACCGGTTATGCCTTTTGCCATTGGTCTGTATCTTCCGATTTATTTAAATGCTACGATCATGATTGGCGGCGTGGTTCGTCTGCTTATGGACGGCAGGAAACATGTGGATGAGAAGACGAAAGAACGTCAGTCTACGGACGGCACTCTTTATTGTGCCGGTATGATTGCCGGAGAAGGTCTGATCGGTATCGCCCTGGCAATTCTGAAAGTCTTCGGCTTTAATCTGGATCTGTCCGGCAGAGTGAATCTGGGCAATCTGGGCGGCGTAGTGCTGATGATCCTGATGATTCTAAGTCTGCTGAAATTCTCCTTATGGAAGAAGCAGAAGAGTTGATGAGCGGGAAAAAACAGAAGAAAAACTATCTGGATCTGATTCCGGAGCGGGCCGAAGGACTTTCCTGGGAAAAAGGAGAGGACGGCATAATTGTGCTTCAGACGGAGAATACAGGTCTGTTTAACCGGATGGCGCAGAAGCTGTTCCGAAGACCCCGATTTACGAATGTGCATATGGATAAGTACGGAAGCTTTCTCTGGCCGCTGCTGGATGGAGAGAAGACAGTAAAAGAACTGGCTATACTTCAGAAGGAAGCTTTTGGAGAAGAAGTGGAACCGCTGTATCCAAGAATTGTGAAATATTTTCAGATTATGGAGAGTTATCATTTCATCCGGCTGAAAGGAAAGAATTGAATCAAAGGGGAGAGTGCTGTATGATAGAAGAAAGCGCTCTCCCCATTTTTGGCGGCAGAATCTGAAATGTCATCTGATCATGGGGAAATGGAAAAGCAGTTCATAAGGAGGCAAAGGATGCAGAGAAGAAAAACGGCGAAGATTTTCCTGGTCTGCTGGATGACCGTTCTGGCAGTGTTTGTAAAAGTGTATTATCGAAATGAAGGGCGGCCCTGCACAAAGGAACTTTTTGCTATGGATACATATATGAGTTTTACAGCATACGGGAGAAACGGGGAAAAAGCGGTGGATGCGGCCATCAGGGAGGTACAGCGGCTGGATGCGCTTTTGTCTACCGGAGATGCGTCCAGCGAAGTATCACGAATCAATGCAGCCGGGGGCGGAAAGATGTCGGAAGATACAAGGGCACTTCTTCAGGCGTCACTGGCAATCGGCCGGGAAACAGGAGGGGTTTTTGATCCGACGGTCTATCCGCTGATGAAGCTGTGGGGATTTCCCACAGGGGAATACCATGTTCCGACGGAGACGGAACTGGAAGAGGTGCTCGCTTTGGTGGATGCATCTAAGATTCAGCAGAATAGAACAAATGTTCTTCTTGGAGAAGGGCAGAGTGTGGATTTTGGCGGGATTGCCAAAGGATATACTTCGTCCAGGATCATGGAGATTTTTCAAGAATATGAAATCACTTCCGGTATGGTTTCCCTAGGTGGAAATGTACAGGTCATGGGCCGAAAGACGGACAAAAGCAAATGGCAGGTAGGGATCCAGGACCCGGACGGAAGGCAGGGTGAAGTGCTGGCCGTCGTGGAGGCAGAAGATCAGGCGGTCATCACCTCCGGCGGCTATGAGCGGTATTTTGAAGAGGATGGCAATACCTATATCCACATTATTGATCCGAGGACCGGGTATCCTGCAGAAAGCGGTCTGTCTTCGGTGACCGTTCTTTCTCCGGACGGTATGCTGGCGGATGCCCTGTCCACATCTTTATATATTATGGGATACGACTGTGCCGCCGCTTTCTGGCAGGAACAAAGCCTTCCCTTTGAAATGGTCCTTGTAACAGATCAGGGAAATATTTATATTACCGAAGGGCTGGAAGGCTCTTTTCGCTGTGAACACCCATACACGGTTCTGAAAGCAGAATAGATTTGCCTGTGCTTTTATCCGAGCTGAACGATTCCGGATATGTCTGGTTCAATCATCATGGAGTAGTTCGTATAATAAACGACAAATCCGGGTTTTGCTCCGTTGGGTTTCTTTACATGTTTTCGTTCTACATAATCAATTTCCACTTTATCCGCGCCCCGGCTGCCGGAGTAATACGCCGCGAGTCTGGCCGCCTCTTCAAAGGTGCGGTCAGGCAGTGTATTTCCGTTGGTCTGTACAATGACATGGGAACCAGGTGCGCCTTTGGCATGGAACCACCAGTCATTCCCACGGGCGGTCTGGAACGTCAGTTCGTCATTTTGCAGATTGTTTTTTCCCACATACATGTGATAGCCGTCTCCTGACAGGTAGTGAAAGGGCTTTGAAGTGATCTTCGGCCGTTTGCTGCCTGGACTGCGCCGGCGGATATAGCCGGATTCCATAAGCTCTTCCTTAATCTGGGCCAGATCTTCCTCCTGCAGTGCCATATCCAGAGCTGTCTGGATGGAGCGAAGATGTTCGATTTCGGCACCGGTGTCTTCCAAAAGCTTTGTCACCGCCTCGCAGGTTCTTTTTAATTTTCCATACCGTTCAAAATATTTCTTTGCATTTTCCTGAACGGGGATCTGAGGGTCCAGAGGAATGGTAATGTTTTCCCCTGTATAATAGTTCAGCGCCTGAAAACTTCTGCTGCCGGGTTCTACACCGTAGCCATAGGTGTTGATGAGTTCACCATAAATCCGGTATTTTTCCCTTTTTTCTGTGTCTTTTAACTGTCTGGCCTGCAGATCGTATTTTTTTACATTCCGCTCCAAAGCCGTCTGTACGATTCGGCGCAGGTCTGCGGACTTCTGCCGGATTCGCGTAAGCGTGTTTTTTTCTGCATAATATCGTTCTAACACCTGAGAGACGGATGCAAAAGTTTCCTTCTGACAATGGCTGTAAATCGAAAGAGGAAGGCAGGAAAATTCCACCGGCGCTTTTTGGTCATAATAAATGGCCGGTTCGTAGAGATTCGAGCGGACCGGCTCTAGAAAACGGGAGAAAGTCCGATACAGGTGGATCAGTGCTTCCGGCTCATAGGAGCCGGCGGCCCGGTCAGAATCCAAAGACGCCTGGGCACAGATCTCTTCGGCAGCAACAGGGCTAAGACCGGTAAGAGAAGTATAGAGAGCCTTGGAAAGTTTAGCCGCCTTACTTCCAATAAGGGAGGAAAACTCCTGTTCGGTAATTCTTAACGGGTCAGCCTTTTCCTGAGTATCCGGAATAAAATACTCCCGTCCTGGCAGAACCTCTCTGACCGAACTCATTTGAGCAGATACGTGTTTAATGCTGTCAATAATCTGATCTTTATCTGTACAGAAAATAAGGTTGCTGTGTTTTCCCATAACTTCAATAATTAGATACTTCCGGCAAAGATCACCCATCTCATCCAGATGTTCGATCTCGAAGCGGAGGATCCGTTCTAAAGAAGGCTGTGTGACGGATAAAATACGTCCGCCGCTGATATGCTTTCGAAGCAGCATGCAGAAGTTTGGAGCGGTCAGCGGGCTTGGCTTATTCGTTTCAGTCAGGTAGACAAGAGGAAGGCTTGCGCTGGCAGACAGCAGAAGCCGGTGGTTTCCTTCCCGCGTTTTGACTGTTAGGAGAAGCTCGTCGGCTTCCGGCTGCGCGATTTTCGCGATTCGTCCGCCGGTCAGTTTTTCCTGCAGTTCGTGTGCTATGCATGCGATGGTAATACCGTCAAATGCCATAAGATCAAACCTCCTTATATAAAAAACGGGGATTTTTGTATCCCGGTAGTTGTTGTTTCCGACAGGGAAAACGAAGGATGCGGGCTGACTTTGCGCTGTGAATGAAATGTGATTTGACATCTGCCTGCATTCCGCTTGTGCGTTTCTATTATAATTGACAAGATTTAGAAAATCAACTATAATGAATATGAATATGGCGGACATATGCTGCGCCAGGACGATGAGGAAGATCAGATATGATGAAAAGTATGACTGGCTTTGGCCGTTATGAGGTTTCGGAAGGAGACCGGAAAATCACGGTTGAGATGAAATCGGTGAATCACCGCTACCTGGACGTGAGCATGAAGATGCCAAAGAAGCTGAACTTTTTTGATTCAGCCATCCGTGGAGTTCTCAAAGGCTATGTTCAGAGAGGAAAAGTGGATGTTTTTATAACGTATGAGGACCTGAGCGAGAGCAGCGGGGCGTTGACCTATAACCCAAGACTTGCGGCTCAGTATGTAGAATATTTTCATCAGATGGAGGAACAGTTTGGCCTGAAGAATGATATGCAGGTCTCTGTTCTTGCGCGCTGTCCGGAAGTCCTTGTATTGGAAGAGCAGAAGGAAGACGAAGCGGAAATCTGGCATCTTTTAGAGTCTGCAGTACGCGGCGCCTGCGAACGATTCGTAGAGACGAGGCTGCGGGAAGGTGCATCTTTAAAGGAAGACTTGATGCAGAAGCTTCAGGAGATTCTTGGAATTGTCGGATTTATAGAAAAACGTTCGCCGCAGATTCTGACGGAATACCGGCAGAAACTGGAGGCGAAAGTAAAAGAGATGCTGGCGGATGTGCAGATGGACGAAAGCCGGATTGCGGCGGAAGTGACTTTGTTTGCAGATAAGATCTGTGTGGATGAGGAGATTGTGCGTCTGAAAAGTCATGTGGAAGCTATGAAGACTGCCCTTGAACAGGGAGACAGCGTGGGGCGTAAACTTGATTTTATTGCCCAGGAGATGAATCGGGAGGCGAATACGACTCTTTCCAAAGCCAATGATCTGGAAGTGTCGAACTGTGCTATTGATCTTAAAACTGCCATCGAGAAAGTACGCGAGCAGATTCAGAATATAGAATAGGATAGAATATGGTCAGAAAAGGAATATTGATTGTGGTATCCGGATTTTCCGGAGCGGGAAAAGGTACGATCATGAAAGAGCTTCTTCGGAAGTATGAGCAGTATGCGCTGTCAGTATCGGCGACAACCCGTGAACCAAGAGAAGGAGAAGTACAAGGAAAGGATTATTTTTTTAAGACCAGAGAAGCATTCGAGCAGATGATTGCCAAAGGCGAGCTGATCGAATATGCATGTTATGTAAATAATTATTACGGCACTCCGAAAGCTTATGTGGAGGAAAAGCTCTCTGAGGGGAGAGACGTGATCCTGGAGATTGAGATCCAGGGAGCACGTAAGATCAAAAGCCAGTTTCCGGAAGCAGTGCTGCTGTTTGTAACAACCAAAAGCGCACAGGTTCTGAAAGAACGGCTGTCCAGAAGAGGCACTGAGACGCAGGAGATTATTGACCAGCGGTTAGAGAGAGCAGTGCAGGAATCCGAGGGGATCGAAGAGTACGATTATCTGGTGGTCAATGACGATCTGGAAATCTGCGTGGAGGAGATCCATTCCATTATTGAAAGTGAGCACCGGAGGCTCCAATATCATATGGAGCTGGTGAGAAAAGTAAGAGAAGAATTGAAGGGCCTTTTGAAAGGAGAATAATTTATGCTGCATCCGTCTTATACAGACTTAATGAGAACGATCAACAGTGAGGCAGAAGGGGATACACCAATGGTGAACAGCCGGTATTCCATTGTCCTCGCAACCGCGAAGAGAGCAAGACAACTGATTGCGGGAGAGGAGGCATATGTGGACAGCAGGGGGAAGAAACCGCTTTCCATCGCAGTGGAGGAGGTCAGCAGAGGATTTGTAACGATCGAACCGGAGACGGAGGAGGAAGAGCCGGCAGAAGAGCTGGAAATAACGGACACTTCTGAGGCAGAAGACCTGGATCAGAACCAGGAGGAAACTATGGATCGGGAGGAAGAGGAATGATTGTAAGAGAAGGCAAGAGCGTATTTAAAGGAGTAGCCATTGGCAGTATCTTCGTATACCGTAAGGCGGAAAAAGCCGTGAATAAGGTTGAAATCGAGGATACTGCTGCGGAGCTTGCGCGTTTTCAGGCTGCAAAGGCGAAAGGGCTGGAGCAGTTAAAAGGGCTTTATGAGAAAGCACGCGTGGATGTAGGGGAAGAGGAAGCGATGATCTTCGACGTTCACCAGATGCTTATGGAGGACCTGGACTACAATGAGTCCATCACCGGCATCATCGAAGGCGAGAAGATGAATGCGGAGTATGCGGTATTTATGACCGGAGAGCAGATGGCGGCTATGTTCCTCAGCATGGATGATGATTATATGAGAGGCCGTGCAGCAGATATTCATGATATTTCCGACCGGCTGATCTCGATTTTGAATGGAACGCAGGTGAGTCCGGAAGCTATGCCGGAACCGGTAATCATTGTGGCAGAGGATCTGGCACCCAGCGAGACTGTGCAGTTTGACAAGAGCAAGCTTCTGGCCATCGTGACTCAGAAGGGTTCTGCGAATTCCCATACGGCTATTCTCGCAAGGACCATGAACATTCCGTCTTTGGTGACGACCGATATTGAGATCGATCAGGAATATCATGGCAGACAGGCAGTCGTAGATGGCTTTGCCGGTTTGATTTATATTGATCCGGACGAAGAGACCATGGCCAAGATGGTGGAGAAGAAGCGGAAAGCAGACGAGCAGAGAGCACTTCTTCAGGAAATGAAAGGAAAAGAGACTGTTACCCAGTCCGGAAAGCATATCCATCTGTATTCCAATATCGGCGGCGTGGGTGATGTGGACGCAGTACTGGAAAATGATTCCGAAGGCATCGGCCTGTTCCGCAGTGAATTTCTGTACTTGGGATGTGATGACTATCCCAGTGAGGAAGTACAGTTTGAGGCATATAAGACGGTTCTGTCCCGGATGAATGGCAAGAAAGTTATCATTCGTACACTGGATATCGGAGCAGATAAACAGATTGACTATTTTGATCTTCCCAAGGAGGAGAATCCGGCTCTTGGATATCGTGCCATCCGCATCTGCCTGACCAGAGAAGACGTGTTCAAGACCCAACTGCGTGCGCTGTTCCGTGCATCTGCTTTTGGAAATCTGGGGATTATGTTCCCCATGATTATCTCTGTAAAAGAGATTGAGAAAATTAAGAAGATCGTAGAAGAGGTGAAACTGGAGCTTGCCAGAGAGGACCAGGCGGTAGGCGATGTGGAGCTTGGCATTATGATCGAGACTCCGGCAGCGGCAGTTACCAGCGATCTGCTGGCGCCTCATGTGGACTTTTTCAGCATCGGAACGAATGATCTGAGCCAGTATACCCTTGCCATTGACCGTCAGAATCAGTCTCTGGATGATTTCTTCGATCCTCATCATGAGGCGATTCTGCGTCTGATTCAGATGACCATTGAAAATGCGCACAAATATGGTGCATGGTGCGGGATCTGCGGGGAGCTTGGAGCGGATGAGGAGCTGACAGCGAAGTTTGTACAGATGGGTATCGATGAGCTGAGTGTGTCTCCGGGTTATACTCTGGACCTTCGCAAGCGCATCCGTGAGTGCTAATTTTGTTTAAAAATTTTTAAAAATAAAGGAGAAAAAGACATGAAATCATTTACTTACACCATCCAGGATGAACTGGGAATCCATGCAAGACCTGCAGGAATGCTCGCAAAGGCAGCAGCAGCTTATAAGAGTGTTGTGACCATCGACAACGGAACAAAAAAAGCAGACGCAAAAAGACTGATGGCTATTATGAGCATGGGCGTGAAGAAGGGCCATACTGTTACTGTAACCGTTGAGGGCGAAGACGAAGATACAGCAGCAGCAGCAATGGAAGAGTTCTTCAAAACGAATCTGTAATCATTACCGACAGTGAAAGGGGGCTGCCGCGGATGCGGCAGTCTTCTTTTATATAAACGGAGAAATATGTTCATACTATGATAAAAAAGCTGGAGGTGTCAATGACTGTAGAACAACTGTCAGCCTATGAGCTGATCCAAAAAGAAGCTATGCCGGAACTGAATGCGACTGGGTATCTGCTGAGGCATAAAAAGACGAAGGCCAAAGTGGCGCTGATGGAAAATGATGATGAAAATAAGGTATTTACGATTGGATTTCGGACCCCGCCTTCTGACAGTACCGGGGTACCGCACATTATGGAACACAGCGTTTTGTGCGGTTCAGAAGAATTTCCGGTAAAGGATCCCTTTGTAGAGCTGGCAAAAGGATCACTTAATACATTTTTAAATGCCATGACTTATCCGGACAAGACTATCTATCCTGTTGCAAGCTGCAATGATCGTGATTTCCAGAATCTGATGCATGTTTATCTGGATGCAGTATTTCATCCCAATATTTATAAGGAAGAAAAGATTTTTCAGCAGGAAGGCTGGCATTATGAGCTGGAGTCAAAAGAGGATGAGCTTATCTATAACGGTGTAGTCTATAATGAGATGAAGGGAGCTTTCTCCTCTCCGGAGGATGTGTTAGAGCGGGAGATCTCGATAACGCTTTATCCGGATACGCCGTATTTTTATGAATCCGGCGGTGACCCCAAGCATATACCGGAGCTGACATATGAAGAGTTTTTGGCATTCCATCAGAAATTTTATCATCCGTCCAACAGTTACATTTATCTGTACGGAAAAATGGATCTGGCGGAGAAACTGCAGTGGATTGACGAACATTATCTTAGTCATTATGAGCCTCTGGAAGTAGATTCTTCCATTGGACGTCAGGAGCCTTTTACTGAGAAACGGGAACGGATTGTGGACTATCCGATCTTGGCAGGTGAGTCTGAAAAAGGGCAGGCATATCTGTCCTACAATGTGTCAGTAGGAGACATTCTTGATCCGGAGCTGTATCTGGCATTTCAGGTATTGGATTATGCACTTCTGTCTGCACCGGGGGCACCTTTGAAACAGGCGCTTTTGGATGCTGGTATCGGAAAAGATATTCTGGGCATTTATGAAAATGGGATTGCACAGCCATATTTCTCGGTGATTGCCAAAAATGCAGATCTGGAACAAAAAGAGGCATTTCTGGAGACAATCCGCACGACACTGACTAAGATCGCAGAAGAGGGCTTTGATCAGAAGGCATTGAAAGCAGGGCTTAATTTTTATGAGTTTCGCTATCGGGAGGCAGACTTTGGGAATTATCCAAAGGGCCTGATGTATGTGCTGCAGATGTTTGACAGTTGGCTGCATGATGAGACGAAACCTTTTCTTCATCTGCGGGCGCTTGATCGCTTTGCTGTTTTGAGGGAGCGGGTGAGTAAAGGATATTTTGAAGGGCTGGTTCGCAAATATCTGCTGGAAAATACCCATGCAGCAGTGCTTCTGCTTCGTCCGGTTCCGGGGCTGGAAGCTCAGGAAGCCGGGCGGCTTTCAAAGAAGTTAAAAGCTTTCAAGGACGGGCTGGATGCTGATGGGATCAAGGAGCTTGTCCAAAATACAAAGGCGCTCTCTGCGTACCAGGAGGAACCATCTTCCCAGGAGGATCTTCAGAAGCTTCCCATGCTGAAGAGAGAGGATATTCGGAAGGAACCGCTTCCTCTTGTGAATGAAGTGCGGGATGTGGACGGAGTAAAGGTACTTTATCAGGATATCTTTACCAACGGGATTAACTATATTATACTGTTGTTTGAAGTTCATCATCTTCCGGGGGAACTCATTCCTTATATGGGGATTTTAAAACAGGCGCTTGGGGTCATGAGTACAGAAAATTATACTTATGGAGAGCTGTTTAACGAGATCAACTGCCATACCGGCGGCATTTATCCGTCGGTGAACTCATATGGAAATATACACCACAGGAAGCAGAACCGAGTGATGTTTGAGCTGAGGACGAAAGTGCTTACCGATAAGACGGATTTTGCATTTTCCATGATACGGGAAATCTTGCAGCGGACAAAGCTGGATGACCGAAAGCGTCTGAAAGAAGTGATCTCTCAGCTTCGGTCCAGACTGCAGATGTATCTGACATCTTCCGGCCATTCTGCAGCGGCTGTACGGGCTATGTCTGGCTTTTCTAAAGCGGCGGGACTGTATGACCAGATCAGCGGAATTGCATTTTATCAGTTTATTGAGGAGCTGGAGCAGCATTTTGAAGAACGTGCGGAGGAACTGATCGAAAAACTTCAGTTGGTGATGCAGTATGTGTTCCGTCCGGAAAATCTGATTGTGAGCTGCACATCCAAAGAAGAAGGATTTGAAGCGGTGAAAAAGGAAATACCGGCGCTGGTAAAATCCTTATGTGTCGAGCCGCTTCCCAAGAATACTGCCAAAGAAGAGATCCTGCCGCGGCCAAAAAAGGAAGGGATTATGACGCCGGCAGCCGTTCAGTATGTGGCACGGGCCGGTTATATTCGCAGGTATTCGGGCGCATATGGGGTTCTGAAGGTAATACTCAGCTATGAGTATCTATGGATACAGGTTCGGGTAAAGGGAGGAGCCTATGGCTGTATGAGTGCTTTTGGCCTTTATGGAGACAGTTATTTTGTATCCTACCGTGATCCGAATCTGGGACAGACCAATGATGTATTTGAGAATACGGTGAATTTTGTAGAACAATTTGACGTCAGTGAACGGGACATGACAAAATATGTCATCGGAGCCATCAGCGATATGGATATTCCGCTTACTCCGGCTCAGGCAGGCGTCCGTTCCATGACAGCCTGGCTGACAGAGACGACGCTTGAGGACTTGCAGAAAATACGGGATGAAGTGCTGAGTGCTTCGCCGGCAGATATTCGGGCATTGTCCGAGGGAGTGCGGGAACTTTTGGAGGAAGGCTGTTTATGCGCTATCGGAAATGAGAGCCGAATCGAAAAGGAGAAGGAGTTGTTTGATGAGATCTTCGGCCTTTTCCATTCATAGAAAAGAGACAATTATATGAAAGAACAGACAAAATCAGGCTTTGCAACACTGATCGGACGGCCTAATGTGGGAAAATCTACGTTGATGAACCAGCTTATCGGCCAGAAAATTGCCATTACATCTCATAAACCACAAACAACCAGGAATCGGATCCAGACCGTCTATACTTCGGAGAAAGGACAGATCGTGTTCCTGGATACACCAGGTATTCATAAGGCAAAAAATAAGCTTGGAGAATATATGGTAAATGTGGCTCAGAGAACTTTAAAGGAAGTGGATGTGATTCTCTGGCTGGTGGAGCCTTCTGCTTTTATCGGAGCAGGGGACCGGCACATTGCGGAGCAGCTTTCAGGCATCCGCACGCCGGTGATTCTGGTCATCAATAAGGTAGATACTGTGAAAAAAGAAGAGATTTTAGGGGTGATCGATGCCTATCGGAAACTTCTGGATTTCTCAGAGATCGTACCTGTGTCGGCTCTGAAAGGGACCAACAAGGACACGCTGATCGAACTGATATTCGGGTATCTGCCCTATGGCCCCATGTTCTATGACGAAGATACCGTGACCGATCAGCCTATGCGTCAGATCGCGGCGGAGCTTATCCGGGAGAAGGCGTTAAAGCTTCTGAATGAGGAAATTCCCCATGGAATTGCAGTGTCCATTGACCTTATGAAACAGCGGCAGCAGGGCGGTCTGTGGGACATCGAGGCGACGATCATCTGCGAGCGGGATTCTCATAAGGGGATTATCATTGGAAAAGGCGGTGCTATGCTGAAGAAGATCGGTTCGGCAGCCCGTTATGAGATTGAAAAGCAACTGGAAGCTAAAGTGAATCTCAGGCTTTGGGTGAAGGTAAAGAGGGACTGGAGAGATTCCGACTTTCTCATAAAAAATTTTGGATACGACAGGAAAGAAGTATAGGACCGGTCCGCTTCGGGGATTCTAACGTTACACGAAGAAAGAGGAAGCGGAGGTTCAGAAGATGGATCGTTGGGATCGATTTGTACACACCGGGGATATACGGGATTATCTTGCTTATAAAACTGAGGAAATACGGGCAGGAAGGATAGGAGAAAAGCATGAGCAGTCAGATCTATACGGTGACAGGTATCGTTTTGTCTGCGAGGGCAGTGGGGGAATATGACAAATTAGTGACTCTGCTGACGAAAGAGCGCGGAAAATTCCGGGCATTTGCAAGAGGAGCCAGAAGGCCGGGCAATCCGCTTATGGCAGCTTCTAATGTATTTGCATTCGGAGAGTTTCAGATTCATGAGGGCAGGACGTCTTACAGCATTACCCAAGCGGTGATCCGCAATTATTTTGCGGAGCTGATGCAGGATTTTGAAGGCGCCTGTTATGGACAGTATTTTCTGGAGTTTGCAGATTATTACACGAGGGAGAATATGGACTGCACGGACTATCTGGGACTGGTTTATCAGTCCCTCCGGGCACTTTCCGTTCCATCCCTGCCAAGGCTTCTGGTACGATACATATATGAGCTGAAGGCGCTGATCTACAGCGGGGAATGTCCGCAGACATTTGAACAGTTCAACGGCTGGAATCTGAATCCTTCCACTCTGTATGCCCTTCAGTATGTGACGTGTTCTGCCGTGGAGAAGCTTTATACTTTCACCCTGACGGATGAAGTGCTGGAGGAGTTTCGAAAAGTCGTTTCGTCCCTCAGGCAGCAGTATGCAGAACAAACGTTCAAATCTCTTGAAATACTTGAAACTTGCCTGTAGAATGTGTATAATGAAGCGGATATAGGATTTATACAGCGTCTGCGCGGGAAGATGCGGAACTTAAATCAGTATCTGCCTGTAAAATACCCGGAAAGATTTTCAGTCATGGAAATGAGTGAAAATGTTTCCAGATGAAGGGGTATTTTATGGGCAGATACGGAACTTAAATGAGGAGGAATGTGAGATGAAGAAGTGGATCCTTGCCATATGCATCTGCGTACTGGCCCTTTCCATGACCGGCTGCAGCTCATCCTTTGAGCCCTCCGTTACTTCCATGTATGTACAGAAGAACGGAAAAATTACATATGCAGTAGTGGAAAGCTTTGAGAAGGAATATTACAGTCTGGATGAGTTTCGGACGATGATCGATCGTGAAGTGGAAGCCTGCAACAGTCAGTACAGTGAGCCGGCTATAGCCATTGAAAAACTGGAAGTAGAGGGTGAGACGCTCTATCTTCTGATGGAATTTGCGAATGCAGAGGCATACAGCAACTACAGCGAAGAATACTGCTCTCTCAGTACCATAGGAGAGGCGTTAGATGACAACAAATCTTTTGATATGGTATTTCATGACAAGGACTATACGGAATATACAACGGCAGACGTGACCGAAAAGAAAGATGATAATGTGTTAATTGTACAGTCTGAAGGTATTGTTGAACTGGAGCGTAAAATAAAATATGTTAGTAATAATGTAGAAGTGATTTCTGAGCATTCGGCACAGATTATGCCTATTGAGGCAGAAGACGAGTATGCTTATATCATCTACTGATCCTGTCGTACAGGAACGTAAGATGATGCAAGATAGAGAAAAGTGAGGAGAGAATCGAATGGAAAAAACGATGGATAAGATCGAAGCTCTGGCCAAGAACCGCGGTTTTGTATATCCGGGCAGCGAGATCTACGGCGGCCTTGCCAATACCTGGGACTATGGAAATCTGGGTGTGGAGCTGAAAAATAATGTGAAAAAAGCCTGGTGGCAGAAGTTTGTACAGGAAAATCCCCACAATGTGGGAGTGGACTGTGCGATTCTTATGAATCCGCAGACCTGGGTGGCTTCCGGACATCTGGGCGGCTTCTCCGACCCGCTGATGGACTGCAAGTCTTGTAAAGAGCGTTTCCGTGCAGATAAACTGATTGAGGATTACATGGCAGAAAAGGGCATTCAGCCGGAGAGTTCCATAGACGGATGGTCTCAGGAGGAGATGAAGCATTATATTGATGAACATGAGATTGTCTGCCCAAGCTGCGGCAAGAAGGATTTTACAGACATTCGTCAATTTAACCTGATGTTCAAGACATTTCAGGGCGTGACAGAGGATGCGAAGAATACGATCTATTTAAGACCGGAGACCGCCCAGGGAATCTTTGTCAATTTCAAAAATGTACAGAGAACGTCCCGTAAGAAAGTTCCTTTTGGTATCGGACAGGTGGGAAAATCTTTCCGCAATGAGATCAGTCCCGGCAACTTTACCTTCCGAACCAGAGAATTTGAACAGATGGAACTGGAGTTCTTCTGCAAACCGGGCACGGACCTGGAATGGTTCCAGTACTGGAGAGGTTTCTGCCGCGACTGGCTTTTGTCTCTTGGCATCAAGGAAGACGAGATGCGGCTTCGGGATCATTCTCCGGAAGAGCTTTGCTTCTACAGTAAAGGAACGACAGATATTGAGTTTCTGTTCCCATTTGGCTGGGGAGAACTGTGGGGAATTGCAGATCGGACTGATTATGACCTGACGCAGCATCAGAACATATCCGGTGAGGATATGAGCTATTTTGATGATGAGTTAAAAGAGAAATATATTCCGTATGTGATTGAGCCGTCTCTTGGCGCGGACCGCGTGGTGCTGGCGTTCCTCTGTTCTGCGTATGATGAAGAAGAACTAGAAGGCGGGGATATGCGTACGGTGCTTCGGTTCCATCCGGCACTGGCACCGGTGAAAATCGGTGTGCTGCCGCTTTCTAAGAAGCTGGGTGAAGGTGCGGAAAAAATCTATATGCAGTTGTCCAGGAAATACAACTGTGAGTATGATGACAGAGGCAATATCGGCAAACGTTATCGCCGCCAGGACGAGATTGGCACGCCTTTCTGTGTGACTTACGATTTCGATTCGGAAACCGATGGCTGTGTGACCGTTCGTGACCGGGATTCCATGGCGCAGGATCGTGTGAAGATCGAAGAACTGGAGGCATATTTCGCAGACAAGTTTATGTTCTGATGCTTGCCTGAAAACTGGAAATATGATACAGTATACATGTATGTGAAGAGCGTTTGTCCGACCGGGACAGATGCGGAACTTTAATCTGGAGGTATAGAAAATGAAAGGTAACATTATCGTAGGTCAGTCCGGCGGACCGACTGCAGTAATCAACTCCTCTCTTGCAGGTGTGTTTTCAGCGGCAAAAGAGCTTGGAGTAAAGAAAATTTATGGTATGCATCATGGAATCCAGGGGTTCCTTGCAGAGGACATCGTGGATCTGTCTGAATATGTAAAAAATGATGCGGATGTTGAGATTCTGAAGAGAACCCCGTCTGCATTCCTTGGATCCTGCCGTTATAAACTGCCGAAGATCGAAGGAAATGAGGAAGTGTATGACAAAATGTTCGAGATCATGGACAAGTATGAGATCGAATGTCTGTTCTATATCGGCGGCAATGATTCTATGGATACCATTAAGATGCTGTCAGATTATGCAGCTAAAAAGGGTAAAAAGCAGCGTTTTATGGGCGTTCCGAAGACCATCGACAACGATTTGCCGATTACCGACCACTGCCCTGGCTATGGTTCCGCGGCAAAATATATCGCTGCTTCCTTAAAAGAGGTGATTCGCGACAACTCTTCCTTCGGTATCGAGAAACCTACTGTTCTGATTTGTGAAATCATGGGACGTCATGCAGGCTGGCTGACGGCAGCAGCAGCGCTTTCTAGAGATGAGGATTGTGAAGGTCCGGATCTGATTTATCTGCCGGAGAAGACATTTGATTATGATGATTTCCTTGCAAGAGTCAAAGATCTGTCCGTGAAGAAAAGCTCCGTTGTGATCGCGGTATCCGAGGGCGTGAAACTGGCAGACGGCCGTTTTGTATGCGAGCTGGGCGGCGGCGCAGATTTTGTAGATGCATTTGGACATAAGCAGTTGTCCGGATGTGCAGTGACGCTGGCAAACAAGATTGCAGCCGATACGGGTCTGAAAACTCGTGCCATTGAATTTTCCACTCTTCAGAGAGCTGGTACACACATCGCTTCTCTGAACGACATTAATGAGGCATTTAACGTAGGATATCTGGCATGTAAGGCAGCCGATGAAGGCAAGACCGGCATGATGATTACGATTGAAGTGACAAGAAGAAGCCCGTATGAGGTGACTTATGGTATTCATGACATCCATCAGATTGCCAATGTGGAGAAGCCGGTTCCGGCAGAATGGATTTCTGAGGATGGAACAGATGTTCTTCAGGGATATGTAGATTATGCAAGACCGCTGATTCTCGGCGAGCTGACGCCGCTGATGGTAAATGGTGTGCCGAAGCATTTGGTATTAAAGAGAGATACTTATAGATAATTTTTCAAAATATGTACAGCCGGGGCAGCGTATCTGTCCCGGCTGTTTTATATTCTCTGACAAATTTTACTTATGTGCGCCTGCGCATGATTTTTAGGAACTTTATGTCGTTTGCTGCGGCTTTGGATTCTTTTTCTTAGCATAGTCGCAAAGAAACGAAACGAATGCCAACATCAGTAATACGAAAACAGACAGCATATCCCAACTGTCAAGAACAGGCTCTGCAATCAATTTCGACAGCATTTTGTTGAGAGTAAACATAAATGGAATTACCAATAAAAAAATGATTCCAAGAGCAGCGAATTTCCTTGTTTTTCCGATACGGATAAAAATGGCGGTCAGGATCCACAGAAAAACGATGGAAGCTGCAGCCACAGCGGTGCCGACGGAAAATACTTCTTTTACCATTATAAAATTGCTTAGCAAAAATAAATAGGGAACAATAAATATGCTCAGCGACAGTAAACTTATGATCATTCCCCTTTTTCCCAGTATTATACTTGGAAATAAAATACCCCATGCAAAAACAATCGAACTGACCGGAATGAGTGACCATGTTAAACTGCCGGATACTGCAATATTGCAAATAAGACATACCATAATTCCGATTAAGAGTATTGCTGAAAAAAGAATAGAAATAATCATATTTTTTGTTCTGTTATTTTCATCTTTTCTTTTCAGCGCAATTAAATTTTCATCTGCCATTTTTTCATAGCTTTCCATGCTGAT
The DNA here is from genome assembly GCA_910574965.1 of Lachnospiraceae bacterium. Classification (GTDB taxonomy): domain Bacteria; phylum Bacillota; class Clostridia; order Lachnospirales; family Lachnospiraceae; genus Hominiventricola. Next base: position 47,466 of record CAJTDB010000024.1, read on the forward strand.
TTCCTCTCCGCCTAACAGTTCATTTACTGTGATTCCCAGTATTTTACATAGTTCCAACATAATAGAGGAGTCGGGCATACTTTTTCCCGTTTCCCATTTGGATACTGCTCTGTCTGTAATGCCGAGCTTTTCTGCCAACTGGGCCTGAGTTAGTTTTTTCTCTTTACGGCATTTGGCAATGAATTTTCCAATTTTTATCTGGTTCATTTTGTTTTCTCCTTTTATACTGAATGATACGCCGGATGGTATGTGTTTTACACGAACCAACCGTTGAAGGGAGGAGATTCAACCGTTGGTTGAGAAGACTTTTTATGTCATTTTAGCATATTACTATGATTTTTTCTATCTTGCGCTTTTGCTATGGAATGATAGAAGGAATGGAAAAGTTGTATATAATAAAACACTCAGCTATACATATTTCTGTAATCTGCTTTTGGCTTATTATTTGGACAGATGTTTAAAAGAAACAGAAACTATAGGAAGATATATAGAAAAAATCTGATAGTCAGGAAAATTAAACCATAACGAATTGTATAAATCGTACAAAAAAAACCGAAAAACCGGTTGACTTTTTTCTAAAATATGGTATGCTATTTATGTGCGCAGAGGAACCTACGGTTACACGATGCGCTTTTTTTTCGCGAAAGATGAAGAGATCGATCATTTTTTGGGAAAAAGACCAGAAGTATGGACATGCTTCTGGAGAATTGGTTTTATTTTATCATATTGTTAGGAGGACATGTAATGGCAAAATGGGTGTATCTTTTTAAAGAAGGAGATGCCAGCATGAGGAACCTGCTGGGTGGTAAAGGGGCAAACCTGGCAGAGATGACAAACCTCGGATTACCGATCCCGCAGGGATTTACTGTGACCACAGAGGCTTGTACGGATTATTATGAGAGCGGCGAGAGGATCTCTCACGAAGTGGAAGAGCAGATTATGGCGGCGCTGGTATTTCTGGAGGGGCTGCAGGGAAAGAAATTCGGTGATACAGAAGATCCGCTTCTGGTATCCGTCCGTTCCGGTGCAAGGGCTTCCATGCCAGGTATGATGGACACAATCCTGAACCTGGGTCTGAATGATGTGTCCGTAGAGGGATTTGCTAAGAAAACGGGAAATCCTAGATTTGCTTATGATTCCTACCGCCGGTTTATCCAGATGTATTCGGATGTCGTTATGGAAGTACCAAAGTCCTATTTTGAGAAAATCATCGATGAGTTGAAAGAGGCAAAGGGCGTTCATTTTGATACAGAGCTGACGGCAGAGGATTTGAAGGAGCTGATTGCCAGATTCAAAGCAGTTTATAAGGAAGCAAAGCAGGAAGATTTCCCGCAGGAGCCGAAAGAGCAGCTTATGGGAGCGGTGAAGGCAGTGTTCCGTTCCTGGGACAATCCCCGTGCCATCGTATACCGTCGTATGAACGATATTCCGGGCGACTGGGGAACGGCAGTCAATGTACAGGCCATGGTATTTGGAAACATGGGCGATACGTCCGGAACCGGTGTCGCATTTACCCGTAATCCGTCTACCGGAGAGAAGGGTATCTTTGGCGAGTACCTGATAAATGCTCAGGGCGAGGATGTGGTAGCAGGTGTCCGTACGCCGCAGCCCATTACCAAACTGGCAGAGGATCTTCCGGAGTGCTACGCACAGTTTATGAAGATCGCAACAAAATTGGAAAACCACTACCGCGATATGCAGGATATGGAGTTCACAATTCAGGAGGGCCAGTTGTATTTCCTGCAGACCCGCAACGGCAAGAGAACCGCTCCGGCTGCTCTTCAGATTGCCTGCGACATGGTGGATGAGGGTATGATTACGAGAGAAGAGGCAGTGCTTCGGATCGAGGCGAAATCTCTGGATCAGTTGCTGCATCCAACCTTTGATACGGATGCTTTAAAGGCAGGAGAAGTAATTGGAGAAGCACTTCCGGCATCTCCGGGAGCTGCAGCAGGTAAAGTGTATTTTACTGCAGAAGATGCGAAAAATGCTCATGAAGGCGGGGAGAGAGTTATCCTTGTCCGTCTGGAGACTTCCCCGGAGGATATCGAGGGTATGCATGCGGCACAGGGTATTCTGACGGTTCGCGGCGGTATGACCAGCCATGCAGCAGTCGTTGCCCGCGGTATGGGTACTTGCTGTGTATCCGGCTGCGGAGAGATTAAGATTTCCGAAGAGGAAAAATGGTTTGAGCTGGGCGGCCATCATTTCGTGGAGGGAGATTACATTTCTCTAGATGGCACCACCGGCAAGATTTATAAAGGGGATATTCCTACGAAGGAAGCATCTATTACTGGCAATTTCCAGCGGATCATGGGTTGGGCGGACAAGTTCCGTCGCCTGAGTGTGCGTACCAATGCAGATACGCCGGAAGATACGGCAAATGCAGTTCGTCTCGGTGCAGAGGGTATCGGTCTTTGTCGTACAGAACATATGTTCTTTAATCCAGAAAGGATTCCGAAGATCCGTAAGATGATCCTGTCTGACAATCAGGAGGCAAGGGAGGCGGCTCTCATGGAACTGCTTCCGTTCCAGAAGGAAGACTTCAAAGCAATGTATAAGGCGCTGAAGGGAAGACCGATGACGGTTCGTTATCTGGATCCGCCTCTGCATGAGTTCGTTCCGACTGATGAAGCAGATATTGCTGCATTGGCAGCAGACATGGGACTGTCCGTACAGGATGTGAAGGCAAAATGTGATGAGCTTCATGAGTTTAACCCCATGATGGGACATAGAGGCTGCCGTTTGGCTGTTACCTATCCGGAGATTGCGAAGATGCAGACTCGTGCAGTTATGGAAGCTGCCATCGAGGTAGAGAGAGAAGAAGGCTTTGATATCGTACCGGAGATCATGATTCCGCTGGTAGGCGAGCGCAAAGAGCTGAATTTTGTCAAGAAGATCGTGGAGGAAACTGCAGAGCTTGTGAAGAAGGAAAAAGGAAGCGATATTCAGTACCGTATTGGTACGATGATCGAGATTCCGCGTGCAGCGCTGACCGCAGACGAGATCGCTAAAGAAGCAGAGTTCTTCTCCTTTGGTACTAATGACTTAACTCAGATGACTTTCGGTTTCTCCCGTGATGATTCTGGTAAATTCCTGGATTCCTACTACAAGGCGAAGATCTATGAGTCGGATCCGTTCGCACGTCTGGACCAGACCGGTGTCGGCAAACTGGTGCAGATGGCAGCAGAGCTGGGCAGAAAGACCAGACCGGATATCAAGCTCGGCATTTGCGGTGAGCATGGCGGAGATCCGTCTTCTGTTGAGTTCTGTCATAAGGTAGGGCTGAACTATGTGTCCTGTTCTCCGTACCGAGTGCCGATTGCGCGTTTGGCGGCGGCTCAGGCGGCGATTAACAACTAGAGGAATTAGACAACCCTATATTTACTTCTGTACCTTAACGGTGTCAAGAGAGGATGTAAGGGCATTTATGGCTGAATGTCCAGAGTACACAAAGGCTAACAGATTTAAAGATATTGTGGTAAAAGTCTATATATAAGTTCTGCAAGGGAAAGCAAAGTGCTTTCCCTTGTTTGATGTTTGGGAATAGACCCTATTTCGGGGTTTGTTCCCTTTTTATATTCAATATCTTTAATGAAGGAGGTTCAGGTATGAACAATACAGCGTTAAGAGCAGGGGCACAGAGCGCCAACAACACACACATGGTTTTTGCAAACGAGGAACATGAAAGATTCTATTATGAAAAACTGGAACAGGCGAGGTATCAGGACGGCTATCACAAGGCTTTGATTTACGTTCTAGGTATTTCTGAGGACACGAGGAACCATTTCAGCCAGATTTACGATATGAAGTCCGGGTGCGTCAAAACAGAGTGTCTGCATCAGGGCTGGCAGACCAGCGGCAGTGTAAAGGTGGTAAGGCTTGCCTTTAACCTTTATACGGACGGAATGCCGGGCGTTGATGACTATAAGCGCAAGGACGAGCAGATCGGAGAGTGCAGGGGGTATTCCGTAAGCGATATTTTCTGCTGCGGCTATTCACTGTACTTCTGGCAGGGCATTCAGCTCCGTTACCCGGAATACTGCCGGAAACAGCGGTCTATCGAGGAAATCCTTGCAGAAATGGAGAGGAAACGTGCTGAAAATTCGACTGATGGGAACGAAGAATGATATTAAGTGGTTCGAGAGGATTCTGCAAAGACAGCCCAAAGTGGCTGTGACGGAAGTTTCCGAACTGTACCGGAACAAAGGTACGAACAGGTATTACCGGGCTTATGTGGAAGTGCAGAAAGCCAACATCAAAGAAAAATTATAGCCTCCTTAAATTCTGGCAGGAGACGAAAAAAGGGAGGATGTGACGTAAATGTACATTCTCTCTTGGAAATGATATGCGATTGTATGTTTATCTGCCATTTGAGAGGCTGCTTATCCGAGAGCCATCCCGCCGCAAACCCGCATGAATACTGGATTTTTGCTTGTTTGCCTATACCTTTCCTAAACAATCAATGTTCAATGAATACTATGCAAAGGACATCAGCAAGAAAATCAAGTCCACATTTAAGGCAAAAGGTGAAAGCGGAAAGCACGTTGCGAGCAGTCCGCCTTATGGTTATCTGAAAGACAGCGAGGATAAAAACAAATGGGTGATTGATGAAGTGGCAGCACCTATTGTCAGGCGGATATTCCGAATGACATTAGAGGGTTACGGTCCATATCAGATTGCGGCACAGCTATCCAGTGAACATATCCCCGTACCTGCCTACCACCAAGCGCAGTTGGGCGTGGGATTGTGGCAGAACAGGGAAATTAAAAACCCTTACAAATGGGGAAGTTCCACCATAGCACATATATTACAGAAACATGAATATTTAGGGCATACGGTAAACTTCAAGACACGCAAGCATTTTAAGGACAAAAAGAGCCATTATGTAGATAAAGACCAGTGGTTAATCTTTGAGGACACCCACGAGCCGATTATCGACCAAGAAACTTTTGACAATGTACAGCGTATCAGAGGGCAGGTAAGACGCTACCCTGACGGTTGGGGCGAAGCGCACCCACTCACAGGACTAATGTATTGTGCTGATTGTGGCGGTAAAATGTATGTTCACAGGGTAAATAACGGAAAGCGTGTTCCCATGTATGTATGTGGAAATTATGCGAAACAGCCAGTCGGAACATTGTGCAGGTCAGCACACCGCATCAAAGCGGATCATGTCATAGAGATAGTGGCAAAGACCATAAAAGAGGTTATCCAATATGCCAGCCTTGATAAAGGACGTTTTGCGGAGGAAATTCAGTCACATATTGAGGAAAGGCAGATCGTAGACTTTACGGAACAGAAGAAACGTATGGCGGTATGTGAAAAACGTATCGGGGAACTGGAAATGCTGATTGCAAAGATTTATGAGGATAACGCATTGGGGAAACTGTCAGACAAGCGTTATACCATGCTCTACAATCAATACGAGGGCGAGCAGGAACAGTTGCAGGACGAGGTAAACAGCTACAAGGCGGAGCAGACACAGTATGAGAAAGACCGCAAATCTGCCGCACGTTTTCTGAAACTGGTTGAGAGGTACAGTAACGCAGAGAAAATGACAGCAATCGGCGTAGGCGTTGGCGTATGGGGCGTTATCAATCTGCTCGAAGGATATGGGAATGATAATCCGGGTGCGAATGCTCATGTACGGTAAAGAAGCAAGCAACCGAAAACAAGAGATAGACCGCCAGCACCACACTATTCCGAACCAAAGAAACCAAAGACCAAAAGACAAGCATTGTGGAAAAATCCAAAAGTTTAGATTTTTCCACAAATCCAAACTTATATAAAATCCAAACTTTTCTGAAAACGGCTTGATAACAGGGGATTCTTGCCGGAAAAAGTTTGGATTTCATTTCACAAAGCGCAATACTCTAATTATGACAAAATGAGTAAAATATTGCTATTTAGCTCTGTTTCAATCAATTTATTTTCATTTTTGACAAGAGAAGGGCAAAACAAAACCCAAACTTTTCTATCAGAAAATGCCTTGAATAAAGGAGTTACAAAAGAAAGTTTGGATTTCTCCTAAGTTTGGATTTGTGGAAATGTGCATAACAGGCTATGGAATCATGGATAACTCTATTCACAGCACATGGAAAAGCTAAAGTGCAGCTTTCCCACGTCCTGCAAACAGAGTTACCCACAATTCCATGAGACAGCCAGTTATACACATTCCCACAATGCCGATGACGACGGAATCCCTCTCATTCATTCATACTTGTTTCCAAACTGCAATAATGCTGATGTAATTCATATATTTTTTGCTGCATTAGTTTTATTAGCTCCAATGGTGCTAACACAGTGGCGTTGTTCCCAAATGGCAATATATAATCGGCAACCCATTCTAAAGCTGCATGATTTATTTCCATGTCGATTATCCCGCCGCCCGTTGGAAATGTTATTAATCCGCTTGCAAGTAAACATTCACTTTCACAGCGTTTAACGCCTATATCCGTTAGTTGGATTTTCATATGGTAATCATTCCTAACATCTGTTTTTTCAAGATATTCTTGAATAGACGTAGGAATAGGGTATTTCCCTTTTGGATAGGGCTTTTCCTCTATGATTTCTTTAATACGGTCAACCCGGAATACTCTGATTTGATTTGCCGTTGTACAATAGGCGGGGCAATACCAAAGTCCATTCATAGCATATAAGCCGATAGGTATAATTGTGCGTGTACTTTCAGAATATGTTGACGAATACCGTATTGTTGCGGCATGACGGTTTATCACAACAAGGAACATTGATTTAAGTAATGGCGAATCGCAATGTCTGTCTGGAATCCAAAATACTACCTTGTTTTGAATCTGCGTAATACTGTTTTGTACATCTAATGGCAGACAATTCAAAAATTTTTTTAGGACGGATATGGTTTCCTGTTCAAACGGCAAGTCACGGTGATATTGCAAGGCTTGACAGGCAAAGAAAATAGCTTTTGCTTCGCTTTCTGAAAAAGCAATAGGCGGCAAAATGCGTTCTTTTAAGATATGATACCCACCCGCCGCACCGACTTCGGAGTAAAGAGGGAAGCCCGCCTGCTCCAATTCCCGCAAGTCACGCAGTATGGTTCTTTTTGATACCGAAAATTCATTTGCCAATTCGCCTACTGTAAAATCCTTTTTTGCATTTATTGTTATCATCATTTCAATAAGCCGTTCTGCCTTTGACATTTTTGAACTCCTTTCCGAATAGTGGCAGCCCTTGTCACTATTCTATGATAAACTATTTATGTTTCAAATTCAATATGGCATTAAAACGAAACCATGCACGCCTCATGTGGGAGAAAGGGGGAATCATTCATGCCTTGCACAGAATCATACAAGGAACATATCGAATACACATTTAACGCCTTTTGCAGAGTAGTCATACACTATGCGGCTATCAACGCATGGCGTGACAGGGACAAACGGCGGCAAAGGGAAATCTCCTTTGAGTATCTCACAGAAGAAAAGTTTTACCCGTTCAGTACGTCAGACACATATTTCATAGACCCCTGTAAGCAATACCCGGTTACGATATGCGGTCAGAAGATTATCCTTACGAACGGGGAGCTTGCCGAAGCCCTGTCCTCTCTGCCGGAGAAAAAGAGGGAAATCATCTACCTTTACTTTTTCGGGCGTTACACACAGCAGGAAATCGGGGAACTATTCGGACGCTGCCGGAGTACGGCATGGCATCATATACACAGTGCCTTGCAAATGTTACATGAAGAAATGGAGGTGCTTTTCCATGAGGAATCCTAAACTTGTGCCGTATGAAATCATTGTCAGAGCGACCAGCGGAGAGCCGGAAGCCGTGGACGAGGTTTTACGGCATTACGGCAAGCGAATCCGGCTTGCTTCCCTTGAAAACGGACAGGTCAACAAGGACACCGAGGACAACATCAAACGGCGGCTTATCGCTGCCCTGTTGCAGTTCCGTTTTGACGAACAGGCAACATAACGGGAGGTGAGATTTGTCGGGAAAATAGTCATGCTTATATTCAACGATACCGAAGAAAAAGCGGTTGAGAAAGCCATAGCCGCCCTTGCTGATATGATACCGCTGGAAGCCATACAGCCGCCCCATTCCCCCACACTGATTTTTCCGGGATTGGAAATCAGATTACACCAACGCCGGGTACTGAAAGACGGTACAGACATCTATCTCACCCGTTTGGAATACGGCGCACTCTGCTACCTTGCCGCCAGTCCGGGGCGGGTATTTACAAAGGCGCAAATTTTTGAATCCGTGTGGAGCATGGAAAGCGAAAGCTGCCAGTCCAGTGTTGCCAGTGTGATATGCAATTTGCGGAAAAAGATAGAGCCGGACAACCGCAAGCCCACTTACATAAAGACCGTTTTAGGTGTAGGCTATAAGTTTGCTTTGGGGAAGTGACAGACAGATTGCTATTGCCGGATAAATATAATATAATAACCCCAGTGAACCACATAGAATGTAAAGGAGAAAATCGTATGGAAAAATTGATGTACATGATGATGATTGAGAAAAGCAAGACCTATAATAAAATGACAAAACAGGTAGTTATGGAACACGTTGAGAACATCAGAAAGCTGGACGATGAAGGAAAGCTGGAAATCTGCGGTGTCTTTAAAGGCTATCCGGGAATGGCAGGTATGTATATCCTAAAAACAGAGAACCGTGAAGAAGCGGAAGATATTTGCAAATCGGAACCATTGGTTATGGGAGGATATGCAACCTACAAATTAGTTGGTTTACAGATTGCAAACCGGGAAAATAATTACTTGCTGTAATTGCGGCAAGAAACAACACTGGGGAAACAGAATCCGGCTCACATGAAAACTGAATAATCGCCGCCACATGAAACGGCACACTGAAACAGGGAATCAAAAAAGATTTCCTGTTTTTTTGCGCTCATTTTTGGCATTTTCAAAAATCGCCAGTATTGCGCCGTGCAAAGGGGGATTAGAAAGAAATCTTCTCTCCCGTTTGGCAAATCCGCAAGCTGTCCGTGGAGGGCGGGCAAAGAGAAAATGTGTCTTGTTTGTTTGGCAGTTTTTAATTTTCGGTGGTGTGGGAAATGAAAGGAAAATGAAGAAATTTCCGAAAATCTCCGTCAATTTTGCTTTGCGTGGTGTTGTAGGTATTAGGGGGAGAAATGTTTCCGCAGCTTTGGCAGAATCCCCGCCCCGTCCGCCTGGGGTATCAGAAAATTCCATGAGAAATTTTCGCCGGAACGCAACAAACCAGCCCCGGAAAGCCGGATAGTAAGTGAAGATACCACACAGCGCAGTTTCTTAGAGCAAGATTCTACCACAGTACCAAATTTCGCTAATCGCTCATTTTGTCCTATGGGAATCTTGTTGGGGTTGCCACCCCAAGCCCGCCTTTTGCGGCTTGCGCCGCTTGAAAAAATCCACCCACGAAAGTAGGAAGTTATGGTGTTTTTGCTTCTATAAACATCATACAAGGATAAAGATGGAAAATACTTTGAAAAATTATGCAGCATATCTGGAAGAGCAGGAGCTGGCAGAAGGTACAGTCGATATTTACTTAAGATATACAAATCAGATTGAGCAGTATACGGCGGAGAAAGGAATCTCGAAGAAAATGATTCTTGCATATAAAGAGAGTCTGCGGAAAAGGCGTGTAGCTCCCGCAACCGTTAATCTTATTGTAATAGCGGTCAATAAATATCTGAAATATGCAGGTTATAGGGAATGTACAGTATAAACCGAGAGAATACAAAAAAGAAAAAGTCTTGAAAATGTGCTCAGTGCAAAAGATTATAGAAGGATGCTTGAGTATGCCAGAGAAAGCGGAAGGATGAAGTATTATTACATTATGAAGACATTGGCACAGACAGGAATCCGTATCAGTGAACTGCGTTATTTTACGGTTGAGGCGCTGACAGTACGGAAAATACAGGTGAACAGCAAAGGAAAAATAAGGGAAATTTACCTGCCGAAGGGATTGATACAGGAACTGAAAGAATACTGCATGGAAGAGAGGATTACAGGCGGGGTAATATTTTTAGGAAATACTCAGAAACCAATAGGCAGGGCTTCCGTGTATAAAATGCTCTCCCGCATCGGGGAATCGGCAGGAGTATCCAGAGAGAAGGTTTATCCACACAGTTTTTGACATTTGTTTGCCGTTACATATATGAATTGCTATGGAAATCTGACAGAATTAGCTGATATTTTGGGACATTCGGATCTGGAAACAACAAGGATTTATACTTTGACGACAGCAAAAGAAAAGAGAAGACGGATGGACAGGCTGGGATTATAAATAAACGTATGAATGAAACAAAATACGATATTTTGTTTCATTTGTCAATAGAGATATTTGGAAAACATTTAAAGGAATTTGAATGAAATTATTTGTCGAATTAAAATAATCGTTATTTTATATTATTATGTGTTAAAATCGAAGAGTAATACATGTTTTTCATAAGCATATATTATACATAAGGAGATTTTTGGGAAACAAAATATCGTATTATGGATACAGCAAAAAACAATTAGGAGGAAAGACATGTATTACTTGTATTACACAAAAACTGGAGGATTTTGTTACTATACGGACTCCAAGATTATGAAAAAGGAAGCTTTCATGGAGGTATTAAAGCGTAAGTATCATCAGGTAAATGTGGTGGCGTCTGCAGTGATAAAATCGACAGAGAAACCGAAAGCCCAGCCGGGAATCAAACTTATTTATATTAATAGCCAAAATGGAATTGATGCTGCCCGGATATTGAGTGAAAATCCGGAACTTATATATAAAATCCGGAATAAAGTATCTGAAGATGATGCCGCAGGGAAACTAGTGGATATCATTTGTGAGGCGATATTAGAGTATAGCGCAGGACCGTCGAAGGAAGAAATCAAAAAAGCATTACAGGCAGAAGCAGATGAAGAGCCGGTAGGCGGAGCAGTTATTGCATATAACAATTATGTGATTATTTCCTGATTCTCCATACTCACATACTATTCATGAGAAGAATGGGTTGCTGTAGTTTATACGGCGGCCCGTTTTATGAGAAAGGCGGAATAGGAATGAAATATTATTTTGAAATTAAAACTACGAATAAAGAGGGTTCTGGGACGAATTCAAATTTTACAATTCGATTCTGGGGAGAGAAAGGACAAGGGGATACCTTTAGCCTTTTTTCTGCTATTGGAAAGAGAAAGATAAAGAATGGTGAAGTCCTGAAGTTTACGGTTGACAGCGACACAGATGCCGGCTGCGTAAATAAAATAGAACTGACAAGAGACTGGCAGTTACTTATTTTTGACGGCTGGGCGATTGACTATATTAAGGTTAGTAAGCAACCGATTCCTAATAATCAGATTGTTTCTGTTTTCCAAGCTATAAATGAGCAAATATAGAAATTTGCACAAAACTACCCTACCAATTTCAAAACAGCTTCAAGTGACGCACCATTTTTTATGAACTGGTGCAGATTACCGATTCGCTCTGTTTTGACTTGATCTTGAAAATACCA
>CAJTDB010000025.1 GCA_910574965.1 Lachnospiraceae bacterium
GAAGCGGGACTGGATGAGGAGATTGCCTATACAAGAGAACTGCTTAGGGTACTTGAGGAAGGGATAGAGACCTGCGGCAACCGAAAAATACAGGAACTATCCAAAAAGATGAAAGAACTGCTTGAGGATGAGCAGATCAGGGATATCCGGTCAAAGGATGACAGGGATGCACGGTTCGGGCACAAGACACCAACAAGTACATTTTACGGATATAAAAACCACCTGGCAATGACACAAGAGCGTTTGATTGCAGGGATAAGCGTAACGCACGGGGGAGCGCCAGACGGACAGGAATTACCGGGACTGATAGAAAAAGCGCAGAAAAATGGGATCAAGTTAACAGAAGTCATAGGGGATATGGCATATGTCAGCGATGATAAACTGGAGGTCTGCGGAGAAGATATCTCATTGATAGCGCGTACAAACACAGCTGTAGCGGCGGCCGCGAGCGGGAAGCTGGAGGAAGGGTTCTGTTATAATAAGGATGCAGGAATGCTGCAGTACCCGGCAGGGGAACTGGCGATGCGTGTAGAAAAGCGGCCAGCAAAGAATGGGAATACCTATTTAAGATATGTATTCAGTAAAGTCAAATGCAGGAAATGTCCGTTAAAGGAAAGCTGCCGTGTAGGAAATGGGAAGTCAAAAGAACGGAGTTACAGCATTACACAGGCAAGTGAGAAGAACTTGGAGCGGCTTAGATTTGAGGAAAGCGAATATTTCAGGGAACGGATGAAGATCCGGCATCGGATCGAAGAAAAGAATGGGGAATTAAAAGAAGCCTACGGATTGCGCAGAGCGGATTCGAGAGGATTATTTGCCATGAAACTGCAGATGTATTTCACGGGATTTGTGGCAAATGTCAAGAGGATCTCGAAGCTGACTGAGCTGGTTACGCAATAAGGGGGCTTTCTCTTTTTGCATACTTTAGAATAAATTTGTGTATGGAAGCTGTCTATATCTAGAAGAAAGAAAACTCCTGCTAAAAAAGTGGGAGTTTTTCAGCGCCCTCTATTTTCAGGCTTTCCCGGCATTTCCCATGTGGAAGAAACTCACAAATACTTTTATATCCTCTCATGTTTTCGCTTTCAAAAGTAGTATAAGTAGTAGTAAAACCGCCTCGTACTATTAAGCCGCCAGCCGATCCATCTCTGCCTTTGCGGAATCGAATGTTGCATGAGCGTAATAGTTCAGCGTCATGGTGATGTTGGAGTGGCCCATAAGATACTGTAATGCTTTCGGGTTCATTCCCTTATTTGCCATATTCGTGCAGAACGTATGCCGTAAGGTGTGGGGCGTCATTACCTTGGGTAATGCTTCTTCATGGGTCTTGTTGTATTTCTTGGCAAGTCCCTTAAACATGCTGTCATAATTGACTGCAACTTTCGGCAGGCCGTCCCGATTCAAAAACAGGAAATTGCCGTACCCATCAATGATAATGGGTTTTGCACCTTTGCGGTTCTGCAACACTCGCTTGAACGCCTGATACACTTTGTCGCTCATGGGAATCTGTCTGACGCCGCTTTCCGTCTTGGGGACTTCAACATAGTAGCCAATCTTTGAGCTTTTCAAAAGCTGGTGGTCTACGTTGATGATCCGGTTATTAAAGTCAATGTCGGTATCAGTCAATCCGCATAATTCAGAAATACGAAGCCCTGTCCCCAATAGGATAATGAGTTCATCATAATACTTCTGATAAACCTTGTCACCTTGGGCAAAGGACAGGAAACTTTCTTCCTGTGCTGGTGTGAGAGGCACCTTTGGTTCCGTATTGTCTTTCAGGACGGTATTCAGCTTGAAGTCAAAAGGATTTTTCCTGATACAATCGTCCTGTATGGCGGTATAAAACGTCGCTTTCAAGGAGCGCTTGTCGTTGCTGATGGTCTTAAAGGAATAGCCTTTCTCTTTCATTCTAAGCGCCCATTCTTTCGCGTCTGACAGCTTCACACTCTCAATGCTGCAAGAACCGAGCTTATCCTGTTCGAGAATCTTCATCAACCGCGCACGTCCATTTTCGGTGTTGTGCCTGACGTTTCCCCTCTGCCTGATCTGCTTTGCATAAAGCTGGCAGACGGTCATTTTCTTTCCTATGGGGTCGATCCCGTCGTTAAGGTCTTTCAGTAAAATTGCTTCCTTTTCCCTCAACGATATATCGTCGCGTTTTCCTGCCGGAATCTTGTCCGTAGGCGTCAATTTCCACGAATAAAGGAACTTCGGTTTACCAAAGGTATCTGTATATTTGTAAGCATATCTTCCGTCTTTTCTCCGGCTCTCTCCGGACTGCAATAATCTATTTTTGCTGTCCCGTCTTTTCTCTGACATAGTGCGTCATGCTCCTTTCCCTGTCGGAAAGAGCCTTGATATGCCTACACCTATTATAGCATATTCAAGGACAAATTACATCATATTACGTCCAAAGTATCAATTATTTTTTCAAACTGTTTCCGCTTGATCTGAATCCGATTACCGTTGAAAATCACCCAGCCGGACTTGGTGTTTTCCTCCGCCAGCTTACGCAATTTGTTCTCCCCGATACGGAAATATTTAGACGCTTCCTCAATGGTAAGCGTGTATTTTTCCCAGATAGGCACATCAGTTGTTTCCATCATGTTGCCCCCTTTCACGAAGTAGAAAAATGGTTTCCAGTTACAAAAGGGGCATAATAACGGACGGCTGCTGGCACAGCTCCACGGGAATCTCACCCCCGCATGGTTCTCATGCGGCCCTGCTCGTTGCCTGCGACGCTTTTAACGCTCGGACTGCGACGACAAGGGAGTATCATTGTCCCGCCTGCATGTTATCGCCCGCAAGCTGCCACGCTTGCATTACGGCATGGTGTTGGTCGCTCCGCTTTCTCCGTAGGGGAAAGTATCATGGCGCACCCGCCGCCCGGCTCGGTACAGACGGAATGTGTCCGTTTGCCCTATGCTGCGCCGCCGTTGTCTTGCGTCGCTTTCTTTATCAAAGTGCAGCCCTGCGGCCTCCGGGGATCAGGGAAACGTGGAAAGGGTAAGGCCGTTTCCTCTGGCCGGGGGCCGTGTCATCAGGTAGTGATGACGATGGAATGAATGAGCTTAATTTGCAGACGGTGTTTCATAAACTCGTCCACGCGGACATGAGGCTGGCCGTATTCGTCGTAGAGCTTGCGGGTACACAGTTTGTTTATGTAGCCATCGTAGTACCGCAGCACGCGATCCACGGCGTCAGCTTCCCCAGCGCGGGCCGCTTCAATCACCGAATAAGGCAAAAGCTCCCTGCCTTTGTAATTGGGCTGCTTCATACGATTCAACCTCCCTCCGGCATGATTGCCAATAGTTTTGTCCGAAGCTCTTTCAGCGTTTTCGCCCTGCGCCGTTGGACGGCGCTGCGGCTCATTCCCATAAGGTCGGCTATTTCCTGATCGGTCATATCCAGAACGCAGCGCAGGATCAAGATACTTTGCGCGTCTTTGGACAGACTGGAAAATGCGTCGGCCACAAGCTCATTGTCGATCAATAAGTCGTACCCATGAGAGCTAAAAATATAGCTGTCACTGGGGTAATGATCTTCCGTGCAGAGCTTGTCCATTTCTGCCTGCGGTAGAGCGTCGAACGACGTTTCACGGTCGCGGCGGCGCTGCATTTCCCGCAGGTAGTCAAGGGCCTCATGGTACAGCACCAGCTTACAGTAGCGGTCAAACTGGCACCGTTCGCCATAGTCACGGGGGATAGCTTCCATCTTCTCACCCCCTTTCTATGGGGGTATAGGTGGTTCTCTCCCTTTCCGCCAACAAAGCGAACGGTTTTCCGCCGCCTGCCCGCTAATCGCCTCCTATTTGAAAATTTCTCAAAATATTTATTAAGCGGTGAAGCAGACCGCAGAAAATGACAAAAAACGCCCGGCTGGTGGCAGACCAGCCGGGCGAAGAAAGAAGCGAAACGATATGAAATTACACGATATAGTTCATACTCATATGCGAGCTTATCCCGTGGCGGGGTAAGGCTTTTTTTAAGTGGTTATTGAGTGAATTAGGGCGAAGATAAATAAGCATGGCGGCGTCCTCTCATAAGCCGCCTACTATTGCCTGCTATGAATCGAAAAGCGCAGACAGAAAAAAATGACGGCTCCGATTTCTCAAAGCCGCCGTATATGATAAAAAGCACAGGGAAGTGGCTGCTATACGACGGCTTTTTTTCTCTTGCCGTCGTGCGGCAGTCGTTTATTTATTTTGTTTCATTTTTGCAACACTAATCATTTTTACTTTCGCCGGAAAAAGTTGAAGTAATCGGTTTTTTAGTCCCGGAATGATAATTTCTTTATTCTTTTGTAGGCCGCGAAAAGCAATTTGAGCAACTTTTTCCGCTGACATAGCAGTGTGCGGAGTAATAGTCCCCTCTCTATTAAAGAAATTCGTTTTGGTAGCTCCGGGGCATAAAGTGGAAATTACAACACCCTTGGATTTTGCTTCATATCGGATAGCCCTTGTATAGTTCAAAACAAATGCTTTGCTTGCAAAGTATGTTGAAGTATATGGGCCGGGCTGAAAGGCACCTGTTGAAGCAACATTAAGGATTTTACCTGTCCTTTGTTTATACATATCCGGTAGAAATAACTTGCACAACAAAACAAGGTTCGTTACATTTACAGTTATCATCTGTTCATCTTGTCGAAGATCAATTTCGTCTGTTGCTCCCACTAAACCAAATCCTGCATTGTTAATCAATACAGCAATAGAAATTTTTTCCTTTCTTATCTGGTGATATAATTGTTCCGCTGCATCGATTTTGGTCAAGTCTTGTTCAAAGATATAAATTGGAATGGAATAGCTGGTTTCTAAAGAATTTTTTACATTATCTAAATGGTTTTGGTTAGAAGATACTAAAACAAGCCCATAACCATTCTGTGCAAACAATTTTGCCAGTTCAAATCCGATACCACTTGTTGCGCCGGTGATTAATGCAAATTTCAAGCTGAACACCTCCTTTTGAGAATGATTATACTTCTCCAAAAAGCGGCTGTAATTCACCTATGTTAATTCATATCTGGTTTTTCAACTTTTTTCTAATTCTGCTCATAGAAGCAGCCTTAATACCAATATAGGACGCTATATATTTTAGCTGTAACCGCCTCTGCAAGTTTGGATATTCCCTGCAAAAAAATATATAGCGCTCTTCGGCAGTAAGCAGTAAAAGTTTTCTTGTTCTATCCTCCAACTTTCCGATTTCGTTTAAGTACATACTATGAATGAGTTGATTTACGCGTTGATCTATTGACATGATTTTCTGTATTAGAAAATAGGGAAGTTTAATACATTTACATTCTTCCAAACAATCCACAAAAAAAGTCGAAGTGTCTTTGGTACGATAACATTCCGAACCAAAAAAACCATTTTCATAAACAAAACATTTTGTAACCTCATTTCCATCATCATCAATATAATAGCCTCTGACAAGTCCGTAGATAATAAAATAGAAACAATTTATCATTTCGCCCATTTCAATCGGCATAGTACCTTTTTCAAATATTATAATTGAGGCACCTGTATCAATAATATTTTCAACGCTGTTATCAAAATCAATTTTTAGGCATTTTTTAATATATTCACTTGGACTAATAACCATTATATACCTCCTGTTTATGGATACTACTCTCCTACAAGCACGCCCTGTACCGGCCCTAAGAGCAGGCCGGAAAGCAAGCATATCACATTTCCCATATGTAGGCGCATGTTATCTATGACCGTAGGGATTGGTATTTGCAGAAACGCGGAAGCCACATAGACTGCCGCAGCCATAACGCCAACCATAGCAAAAAATTGCGGTAAAGTTCGTCATGGCCTGCCCCAAATTCAGAGCGGGCATTTCCGCAAAGGAATCCACCTTGGAGGCAGCAGCATACGCAGCCATACAGTCGGTTCCAAAACCATTGATTAGAATTTTTATCTGTCATCATGCGGCAGCTATTACACAGAATGATTTATCTTATCTTTCCACTTGCCGGACAATAGCCGACAGGATAGGCTAATGGTACTCACAACAAAGCTCAACGGCCTGCACAGCAGAACACCGACAAAACCAAAGTAATGCGCCAGCACAAAAGCCGAGAACGTGCGGAAACAGAGTTCCAGCAGCGTATTGAACAGTGGATAGGCAATCTCACCGGCTCCACGCAGGAAGTTTGTCAACAGATAGAGGCTTACGCACAGGGGGAACGTCACGGAAATAATACGCAGATATTGAACCCCTATCGGTATGACTGCCATTTCCTTTCCCACCACCAGAACCATGAGCAGCGGCGAAGCAAACCACAGGATTGCCATAGCAAGTGTGGTAAACACCGCCGCGATCTTGAAGCTGTCTTTTAGGCCCTGTCGGGTGCGGTCATATTCCCCGGCCCCTACATTCTGTCCGATATAGACACTTAACGCCACGCCTAAATTGACGGCGGGGATTGTTAAGATACTTTCAATTTTATAGGCCGATGTATAGGCCGATATTTCATTTACACCAAAGGTATTGATAATGCCCTGTATGAAAAACATGCTGATGGCGGAAGCCCCGTTCTGGACAATCCCCGTGATACTAAGCTGCAAGATCGGGACAATCAGCCCGGCACTTGGGGCTGTCCTTATTACCGGGTGTTCCTGCCGGTATAAGTGCAGGCCAACCAATACAGCCGCCAGAGCTTGTGAAAGAACCGTGGCGGACGCAGCCCCGGCAATCCCCCAGCCAAAACAGGCCACAAATAAGTAGTCCAACAGAATATTGAGGACACAGGACAGGCAGATACACCTAATCGGTGTTCGGGAATCCCCTTTTGCCTTAATCAGCGCAGAATAAAAGTTGTAGATTGCCAAAAACGGAATCCCAGCCGCTACAATCCGAAGATAAAGGGCCGCAGGGCTTGTGATTTCCTCCGGTATCTGCATAGCCTTAAAAATCCACCCGGCAAGAGCAAAGAACAGCACAGCCAGCCCGAAGCCCACGGCTACTATCAACGTCTGCACGGAACCATAACATTTACAAATCTGTCCTTTATCCTTGGAGCCGTATAGCTGCGCCACAAGGATAGATATGCCGGAAGCAATCCCTAAAACAATGCTGTTGATGATAAGCGTCGGCACATAGGAGTTACCCACAGCCGCCAGCGCATATTTACCCAGCACATGCCCCACAATGGCCGTGTCGAAGATGTTATAAAGGTTTTGTATCACGCTCCCCGCCAGCAGCGGCAGGGAGAATTTTAACAATGTGTTCAGGGGCTTCCCCGAAGTCATATCCAGTTCCATAGGCTTACTGCAAATATCTTCTTACGGCAGGCCGCAGGGCGATCCCCAGCGGAACAGCCACGATAATAGATACAACGGCGTTGACGCTGGACACAACGGCTTTCTGTGACAGGGTAATCATAACGACCTCCAACGGCAGGCCCAAAACGAAGCGGTGTTCGATGTAGCTCTTTGAAAGATAAAGAAGCACATAGGCAAATGCGCCCAATGCCGAACCGATAATATACCGCTTGTGTGAGCTTATCCCGGAATTTTTGTGAAATGCGAACATGCCGCAAATCCACGCCATAAGAAACTTAAAAACAAAGGTGAACGGCGCGGACGTGATGTAGGCCGGATTCGTCAGGTCAAAGAACATGGAGCCGATCCCCGCCGCAAGCCCACCCTGTACCGGCCCTAAGAGCAGGCCGGAAAGCAGGCACATAACATTTCCCATGTGCAGGCGGGTGTTGTCTATGGCCGTGGGGATTGGTATTTGCAGAAACGCGGAAGCCACATAGACCGCCGCAGCCATAACGCCAACCATAGCAATTTGTTTCAGTGTGATTTTCTTTTCCATCTTGGAACCTCCTTGTGTGTAAAATTTATGCCTCCTTTAGAGCTGCCTGTTTCCTTGCAATATGCCGGAAATACAGGAAGCGGATCAGCAGACCACCCAGCCAGCCCACGGGTGCGGCAATCCAGATACCGCGATAAGCCAATTCGGTTCCAGACAGCAGGATTGCCGTGGGAACCTGTAAAAGACAGAGGGAACCGATTGACGCAATCATGGGAACCAGTGCTTTCCCATATCCCAGCAGCAGACCGTTCAAAATCTGCATAGCTGCAAAAATCAGATAGAATACCGATACCGTCCGCAGGTAGCCGTTCCCGATCTGGACAACGCCGGGATCACGGTTGAACAGGGAAATAAAGAGGGACGGGAACAGGCATATGACAATGGATATGAGGATTGAGATACCCACCCCCATAGCCAGCGCCGATTTGCCGCCCCTGATTACCCGGTCAATTTTCCCGGCCCCGTAGTTCTGCGCGGTAAAGTTCGTCATGGCCTGCCCCAAATTCAGGGCGGGCATTTCCGCAAAGGAATCCACCTTGGAGGCCGCAGCATACGCAGCCATACAATCGGTTCCAAAGCCATTGATTAGAAACTGTATGGACATAAAACCAACGCTTACAAATACCTGTTGCAGCATGGCGGGCGTTCCGATCACCAGACTTTTCTTCAACTCGTGGCGGTCAAGCTGTAAATCCCAAAGTCGGATAAACAGGTCGGGGTAACGCCGCCGCATGTAAAGCATACAGGTAATGAATGAAAAAGCCTGCGCGGTCACGGTCGCAACCGCAGCCCCGGCCACACCCCATTTCAGGGCGGTAATGAAGAAAATATCCAGCACGATATTGATAAGCGTTGCCGCAATCAGAATATAAGTCGGTGTCTTGGAATCCCCGACGCCTCTAAGGATATTCGTCAGGGAATTGTATGCGAATGTGGGGATCACACCGATAAATATAATCTTCAAGTAAGTATCTGCTATCGTCAGCAGATTTTCAGGCACCCGGAACAGCACTAAAATCTGATAGGAAAAGCAGGCACCGGCTGCCGCTATGACAAGGGAAAGAACCGCTGAAAACAGAAAGCCGGTATCAACCACCTTTTTCACCTGCCGCATATCTCTGGCTCCAAAGTAACGGGAGGTCAGGACGCTTGCGCCCAGAGAAATCCCCGTGGACAGCGCAATCAGCAGGAAATTGATCTGATAGCTGAATCCCACCGCCGCAAGGCTTTCTTTCCCCAAAAAGTTTCCGACAATCACGCTGTCGGCCACGTTATAAAGCTGCTGAAATAAGTTTCCTACCAGAATCGGCAGGGAAAAGTAAAAGATCGTTTTCAGCTCGCTTCCCTGTGTTAAATCTTTCATTGACATTCTCCTGTGTTTCCGTGCAAGTCACCATGTTGTTGTAATATCTCTTTTAGCTTTATCAGCAGACACTCCATTTCCTGATCCGTTCCCACCGCAATACGGAGGTAATCGGAAATGCGCTCCGGCTTGGAAAAATGGCGCACATAAATCCCAGCGGCCCGCAGGCTTTCGTAAATCACACCGGCCTTTACAGACGGGTGCGTAACGAACAGAAAATTGCTTTTGGAATCCTGAAAGGAAAAGCCTAACTGCTTCAATTCCCGCTTTATACGCTCTCTGGTTGCGATAATCAGGGCGTTTGTTCGCTCAAAGTATTCCCTGTCCCGGACTGCCGCCGCACCCAGTGTTTGCGTCAGGCGGTTCATGGTATAAGAGTTAAAGGAGTTCCTGACATCGTTTAAGTAGCTGATAAGCTGCGGGCTTCCAAACGCATAGCCGACACGCAGGCCGGCAAGGGCGCGGGATTTTGAAACGGTCTGGATAATCAGCAGGTTATCGTATTTATCCAGCAGCGGGAACGCGGATATGCCGCCGAAATCAATATAAGCCTCGTCCACGATCACCACCACGTCCTGATTGTGGCTGATAATATCCTCTATCTCCGGTAAGCCCATCAATATCCCTGTGGGGGCGTTGGGGTTAGGAAAGACTACGCCTCCGTTCTCCCGGAAATAATCACTTTTCCTGATCTGAAATTCACCGTCTAAGGGAATCTGCTCAAACGGTATCTGAAACAGCCGCGCCCACACGTCATAAAAGGAATAGGTAATATCCGGGAACAGCACAGGTTTCCCGGAATTAAAAAAGGTCAGAAATGATACGGCCAGCACATCGTCAGAGCCGACACCTACAAATATCCGGCTACGGTCAATCTGGTAGAAATCCGCAAGGGCCTCCACCAGAATATTAGAATCCGGGTCGGGATATAGCCGGAGTTCCCCTGTCTGGAATTGTTCCAGTGTTTCGGCCACACGGGGAGAGGGCGGGTAGGGATTCTCATTCGTATTCAGTTTGATGATGTCCGCCTGTTTGGGCTGTTCGCCCGGTATGTAGGGAAGCACTTGGCGGATATTCTTTTCCCACGTTTTCATAAGCAGCCCCTTTCTAAGTCCGGTACCGGGACAGGAACCGGAAAATCCGGTTGACGGCTTCTTTCAGGTTTTGCAGGGAAGTCGCATAGGAAATCCGTACAAAGCCCTCCCCACACTCACCAAAGGAATCGCCGGGGACAACCGCCACCTTTTCCTCTTTCAGCAGCTTCAACGCAAATTCGCCGCTGGATAAACCAAACTCCCGGATATTGGGGAACATATAAAATGCTCCCTGCGGTTCAAAACAGGGCAGGCCCAGCCTTTGCAGCTCATGGTAGAGGAATTTTCTTCTCTGGTCGTAGGATTCACGCATGGCTTCTATATCCCCGTCCCCCTGTTCCATCGCTTCGATGGCCGCATACTGGCTGATGGTAGGTGCACACATTACCGCAAACTGATGGATTTTTACCATCTGTTCGATAATCTCATGGTTTCCCAGCGCGTACCCCAGCCGCCAGCCGGTCATGGCAAAGCTCTTGGAAAAACCGTTGATAATTATGGTTCGTTGTTCCATGCCGGGCAATCCGGCGATACTACAATGCTTCACGCCATAGGTAAGCTCCCCGTATATTTCATCGGATATAACAATCAAATCGTGTTTCTGAATGACAGGTAACAGGGCTTCCAAATCCTCCTTTTCCATCACGGCCCCGGTCGGATTGTTGGGGTATGACAGGATCAGCACCTTGCTTTTGGGTGTAACCGCCGCCTCCAACTGCTCCGGCTTCAGACGGAACCGGTTTTCCTCTGTCAAGCGGATTGGGACGGGAACGCCGTCAGCCAGCTTAATACAGGGGTAATAGGAAACAAAGCCCGGTTCCAGATAGATCACTTCGTCCCCTGCATTAAGCAGCGCCCGCAGCGCAAGGTCAATGGCCTCGCTGCCGCCAACCGTGACAATGATCTGGTTTTCAGGATTGTAAGTAAGCCCGGTTTTCCGTTTGGTGTAGCTGCTGATTGCAGCCCGAAGTTCTTGCAGCCCCGCATTGGACGTATAAAAGGTTTTGCCGGACTGCAACGCCTGTATGCCTGCCTCCCGGATATGCCACGGGGTATCAAAATCCGGTTCCCCGACGCCGAGGGAAATCACGTCGGGAATTTCGTTCGCCATATCAAAAAAGGCCCGTATGCCGGAAGATTTTAGGTTCAATACTTTTTGTGACAGCTTTTCCCTCATGGCGTCACCACCATTCTTTCGTCCGCCTGCTTTGCCTCAAAGCTCACGCCCAGCTCCTTATATTTTGTCAGCGTGAAATGGGTAGTGGTACTCTGGACTTCCTCAATGGAGGCCAGCTTTCCCGACACGAAAAGGGATATTTCTTTCAGTGTTTTCCCCTTTACCATGACAAGAAAATCGTAAGCCCCGGACATTAAGTACAGCGTCACTACCTGCGGATAGGCATTGATTTTCTCTGCCAGCTTTTGATAGCCCTCGCCGCCCTGCGGCGTAACACGCAGCTCTACCAAAGCGGTCACATCATCATCATTGACTTTGTTCCAGTCAATCAATGTATGGTAGCCACAGATCACATGCGCTTTTTCCAGACCGGCTATTTCCCTTTGGACTTCTTCTTCCGAAATCCCCAGCATAATTGCAATTTCATGTTCTGTCAGTTTACTATTGTTCTCCAACATGTGAAGAAGCTGCTCCCTGATTACTTGTTCCATGTTCTTACCTCCTTGCGCTGCATATAATCATAACAATTATAACAGTAGCATTGACTTTGTACGGTTTCAATAGTAGAATTGTATGCAAGACAATGTTTTTAAGGAGGTGCGCTATGCCTGTAAACTCGTTTGAAGATTATCCGCTTACATGGAAGCCGAGCAAGGCCCTGTTAAAATTCCCGATGTATATATCCCTTTCAGAGCTTTTGGAACAGGACATTTTAAGCGGGAGGCTTCCGCCCAAAACAAAGCTGCCGCCGCAGCGGGAATTAGCGGACTTTCTGGACGTGAATTTAAGTACCATCACCCGCGCCTTTAAGCTGTGCGAAACAAAAGGCTTAATCTATGCGGCGGTGGGAAGCGGGACGTATGTTTCCCCCAATGCGGCCCTGCCGAATCCAGACACGCAGGAGGAAGCGGAGTACATAGACCTTGGCCCCATCAAGCCCTACTATCAGTTCAATTCCATTGTGGCCGATACCGCACGGGCAATCCTGCAAGGCCCGAAGTCGGAAAAGCTATTTGAGTTCAGCTTTACCTTGGGGACAGCCCACCATAAACAGGTCGCGCAGAAATGGCTTGCCGAGTTCCAGATCAACGCCGCTATGGAGGATATTATTTTAACGTCCGGTACACAAAACGCGCTGGCGATTGCGCTTCTTTCCCTGTTTCGGGCCGGAGATAAGATTGCCACTGATACCTATACTTATTCCAATTTCATCACTCTTGCAAAGCAGCTTAATATCCAGTTGATACCGATAGAGGCCGACGGACAGGGTATGCTGCCGGACGCGCTGGAAAAGCAGAGGAAGCTGCATGAAATAAAGGGGATTTATTTAATGCCCTCCTGCACAAATCCCACGGGGATCACCATGCCGTCAGAGCGCCGGAAAGCAATCAGCCAGATTATCAGCAGTCAGGACATGGTTCTGATTGAAGATGATACCTACGGCTTTATCGCGGACGATAAAATCCCGCCGATGGCAACCATGATCCCCGCGCACACCATTTACCTGCACGGAATTTCAAAATCCCTGTCTGCCGGGCTGCGGATCGCTTATCTGGTGTTTCCGCACCGCTTCCAGAAAACCTTTTTGAATACGGCCAATAACATTAACCTGAAAATCCCGCTGCTCAACGCGGAGATTGCAAGTGAGCTGATTGCAGGCGGGGCCGCGCGGGAGATCATCGACAAGAAGTGTATGCTGTCAGAGGAACGGGGCCGCCTGTATACCA
Organism: Lachnospiraceae bacterium; assembly: GCA_910574965.1. Lineage (GTDB taxonomy): Bacteria > Bacillota > Clostridia > Lachnospirales > Lachnospiraceae > Hominiventricola. Next base: position 13,185 of record CAJTDB010000025.1, read on the forward strand.
GATACTTTCCAGAACAGCCGCCAACGAATCCGTACAGCTTCTTTAGGTGGCTTCCGCTCCCCGCAGGCTGCAACGGCTACAACTTTGAAGTGCAGGCAAAAAATCACGGCGTAAAGGTATTGTGTTCAGACCGTTTTGCGGTGGGGAATACCGCCCAATTCGCCGCGATCCGGCTGGCTACCTGCTCCCCCCGGACAATGGCCGATCTGGAAAACGGTTTGCAGATTATTCAAACGCTTATAAAGGAAAATCAGACGGTGATCCAGCGGGAGGAATTTATCATTTGAGTTGACACGACAACAGGAATTATAAACTGTAATAAAAGTGCATATTACGTCATTCCCCGCGCATAGTATGAACTATACAATGTAAAGGGGTGAAATGATATGGCGAAAGGAACAGAATATCCCGGTTTTGAAACGCTTGGAGCGGACATCAAAGAAGCGCGGAAAGCATTGGGATTGTCCCGCAGGGCATTGGCTGAACAAGTCAGTATTGATCCCCGGTATCTTGCAAATATAGAAAACAGCGGCGATCTTCCCAGCGTCCCGGTACTTTATGAGCTGGCGAGGATATGCAAGCTTCCCATAGAACGCTACTTCCACCCGGAAGCAGAGCCAGAGGGCAGCGAACAGCGCCAGAGGGTCGGCCACAAATTAAAGCTGTGTCCCGAACCGTATTTGCCGATTATCGAGGGAGCCATTGACGGAGCTATCAAAATCAAAGAGTAGAGGACGTGAAAAGCGTTCTCTATTTTTTGTGCTTTTATCGCTTCCAGCCCGCATTTGGCGGGCATTTTTTTGTGGCGGAAACGCCTTATAGACGTAGAAACGGTAACGTAGCAAGCATATGCTTGCTACGGAACTTATTTTTTCTTCGGTAGCTCAATCTTGTAGTTGACATACTTCCCGCCCGTATCAGCTAAAACAACGGTTCCGTCGTAGGTTTTGCCTGTTTTCGGGGAATACAAGCCCTTGACATTTGCCTTGCCGGATTTTAAGAGGGCGGCGGCAATCTTCGGGGTAAAGGTGACTTTCCTTTCCTCAAAGAAACGGTCGTTTTTCCACATGGTAAAGGTGCAATCCCGGTTAGAACAATAGTAATTCTTTTTGCCCTCCCGGACAGGACAGCCGCACCGGGGGCATTTCCCGATAGAGGGCTTTTCCTCCCCGCCCGTGAAAGCTGCCTTGCTCTTGTCGGCGGTGGCGTTCTCCTTTACCAGCTCCCGCGCCATAGCTTCAATGCGCTGCATAAACTCCCCAGCGTCAGCGGCTCCCTTTGCGATTTGCGTCAGATTATTTTCCCATTCGGCGGTAAGCTGCGGGGAAGTCAGCATATCCGGCAGGACAGACACAAGGGCGGCTCCGTTCTGCGTGGGAATAAGCTGCTTTCCCTTGCGTTCCGCAAAGCCGGACTTCACCAGCTTTTCAATGACAGCGGCGCGGGTGGCGGGAGTGCCAAGCCCCCGGCGTTCCGCGTCCGGGTCGGTATCCCCGTTCCCGGCGCGTTCCATTGCCGACAAGAGGGTTGCTTCGCTGTGGGGTTTCGGCGGCGTTGTGAAATGCTCTGTCACCTTTACCGTAGGGCTTGTAAAGGTCTGTCCCTCGGAAAGCTCCGGCAGGGTGTTTTCTTCCTCCATATCCTCCGGGTCGGGCTTGCCCTTTAAGGTCGCCCGGTAGCGGCGTTCAAGGTCTTTCCAGCCGCCCGCAAGCACTGTCTTTCCCCGCGCCGTAAACTCCGTACCGGCGCATGAGAAAACCGCCGTGACCGCTTCAAAGATATGCGGCTCGGCGGCAGCGAAAATAAGACGCGCCCCGGCAAGGGTGAGGATATTCCGTTCACTTTCCGGCAGGGCGGCAGGGTCGGTCTTTGCAAGCTCCATAGTGGGGATAATGGCGTGGTGGTCTGAAACTTTGCTGCTGTCAAGCGTCCGGGAAACGTCGGGGGTAAACTCCGCGCCCTCCATAAAAGGCAGTTTGCCGGAAAGCATGGTAACAGTCTTTGCCGCCGTTTCCCCCATGTCGTCGGTCAGAAATGCGCTGTCTGTCCGGGGGTAGGTAAGCAGCCGTTTTTCATACAAGGTCTGCGCAAGGTCAAGGGTCTGCTTCGCCGTGTAGCCGTAGATTTTATTGGCTTCCCGCTGTAAGGAAGTGAGGTCAAAGAGCTTCGGCGGGGCGGCGGTCTTTTTCTCTTTAGTGAGGGAAACACAAACCGCCGTTTCCGCTTCACAAGCCGCTTTCAGTGTGTCGGCTCCCGGTTTATCCGAAATCCTTTCGCTGGCTGCTTCCGCGCCGGATAAGTCAAGGCGCACATGGTAGTATTTTTCTTTCTTGAAATGGGAGATCGCTTCGCCCCGGTCAACCAGCATTTTCAGTGTGGGGGTCTGTACCCGCCCCACGTTCAAGGTCTTGTGATACAGGCAGGAGAAAAGGCGCGTCGCGTTGATACCAATGATCCAGTCAGCCTTTGCCCTGCACAATGCGGAAGCATAGAGCGCGTCATAGTCCCGCCCGTCTTTAAGGTCTGCAAAGCCCGCCTTGATCGCTGCGTTCTCCATTGAGGAAATCCACAAGCGGCGCATAGGCTTGTTACACTGTGCCACGCCATACACAAAGCGGAAAATCAATTCCCCCTCGCGTCCAGCGTCTGTTGGATAGTTGGAATAGGTGACTTAGAAAATATCCATTATTCAAGGGTTTCCAATGCTCCTATGAATTTATAATGGATAGTAAGTCGTTGAATTTTCTGCCCGTCAACTTCTACGGGTTCAGAAACAAGAATTTTTTCTATAAGTTGGTTGATTATCTTAAAATTGAGTTCCGTTATTCCTGCATAACCGCTTATCTGCTCCGCAAAATGCTCAATGGAAGATAACTGCTCCTTGTCTGCTATGGCACTTTTTTCAAGTTCCTTTATCTTGGCTGTCAGTTCCTCCTGCTCGCTGTCATACCTTGCCGACAACATCTGAAAACGCTTTTCGGTCAGCAGTTCCCTTGTCAAGTCCTCGTACAGTTTGGCATACAGGTTTTCAATCTCCGACACACGCTGTTTACATTGCCTTAGTTCCTTTTTCTGCTGTTCCCTGTCCGCTGACATTTGGAGATTAAGACGCTCCGCAATTTCCGTTACCATTGCTTTCCTGTCCGTCAGTGCCTGTCCTGCGTGTTTCTGAATATCCGCAAGCACAACTTCGTGAACTGTCCTTGCTTCAATATTGTGTGATGAACACCCGTCTTTTCCAAACTTACGGTACTTGGTACAGCAGTAGAAAGTCTTGTCTAATACATTGTTACGCTTTCTTTTCTGCTCGACTTTGGCAAGCATGGCACTCCCACAATCAGCGCATTTGATAGTCCCTCGGAAAATGTTATCATATCCGCTTGAGCTTTCCCCGATAACAGGTGGTCGGCTCTGTAAAATCTTCTGCACATTGTTCCAGCGGTTCTGTTCGATAATCGGCTCATGTGTGCCATAGATAACTTCACGCTCTGCAAACGGAATATACTGTCTTTTCTTGGAACGCATGGTCTTAGTTGGTTTGTCCGCAACAGTAAGGTTTCCTGCATAGACGGGGTTGTGCAATATCTGGCTGACATAGGCAGTATCCCAGTCATACATTTTTTCCTCGTCCATAAAACGCTCAAACAGTTCCTTTTTATAGAAACTCGGTTTCAGCACTTTTGCCTTACGCAAGCGGTTACAGATAGTGTGAAGTCCCACACCCTCCTCGGCGATTGAGAAAATCAGTTCCACAACGGGGGCGGTCACTTCATCAATGACAAGGTGGTTATGGTCTTTCTCGTCTTTCTGATAACCGAACGGGGCAGTGGTAGCCATATACTTGCCCTGCATTCTCCTTGCGTGGAGTGCGCTCTTGATTTTCCTTGACGTGTCCTTTGCGTACATTTCATTGATGATGTTGCGGAACGGTGTAATATCCATTTGTGCGTTGTCTATGGAGTCCACACCGTCATTGATAGCAATGTAACGTACATTATGGTTGGGGAAAAACACCTCGATATATGTACCCGTTTCAAGGTAATTCCTCCCCAAACGTGACAGGTCTTTTGTGATGAGCGTTGACACTTCCCCGTCCTGTATGTCCTCAATAAGCTGTCGGAAAGCGGGGCGGTCGTAGTTTGTACCGCTGTAACCGTCATCAACGTAGAACCGGCAGTTCAGAAAACCGTTGCGCTTTGCATAATCTTTCAGCATGGTTTTCTGTGTGCTGATGCTCATGCTCTCGTTGCTCGTGCCGTCGTCTTTGGAAAGCCTGCAATATAAAGCAGTGATTTTGTCGTTATTTAATTTTGCCCTTTTCATTTCGTCCTCCTTGATGAAAAGGGACTTCCTCTTAACTCCTATTATACTATATTCCCTTTTCCGTTTCCAGTGCTAATTTACGCTGTTTTCCGCTATTTCCTTAACCTTTTTTGTTATTTGTTCCTCGGCTATCCGCTTGAATACTGTTTCCATTTTTTCAGTGCCTACATAATGCCTTTCCACGATAATTTTAGTGGGTGGGTGCTGTCGGGTGGCTCTATGCTGTGTCTTGCTGTCTTTACTCATAAATCTGCTCCTTTACAATAAAATAGAGCGCATAGATTTGTTTTCTATACGCTCTGACGCTGTGACTTGTTTAATTGTGTAATTCTGAAAAATAAAAATTTATCGTTTTTTAAGTTCAGCAATCGCACCATAATGTAAAATATCAAATTCATTAGGCGCAATCCGTTCAAGAAGTTTCCTGTGTTCCTGTTCCCACATTGAAATCTCTTTTTCGGTAAGTGAAGCACCAATTCCACGACAAGCCTTTATTCTTCCGTTCCAACTTTCATGGGTAAATGGTATTTTTAAGGTAAATTCTTCATGGTATACAAGTTCAAATTTTTCTTTGTAGCAGTCGGGTATGTCTATTTGATGTATTGTTTCTCCTGCACCGCTCCAATTAGGACTATATTTTAATACAAGTTTTTCACTGGCTCCCGCAATTTTGTCCTCAAATGGAAGCCATGCCATATATAAGATAAGAATACTTCCCCCTTGTTTAAGCATACGATAAAACTTAGGCATAATAATTTCATGGTCGAAATACCAAAAACACTGACAAGCTGTAATTACATCAAAGGAATTATCAGAAAAATCTATATCTTCCGTTGATATAGCATAATAATCTATATCCATATCTTTTGAAAGAATTTTGGCTTGCTCAATTTGATTTTCTGAAATATCCGTAGCCGTCCATTTTGCTCCATACTGATACATATTTCTCGGAAGAACGCCCGTACCTGTTCCAATATCAAGAACAGATTGTCCGTCCAAACATAATCTACGGTCAATAATTTTTTGATAAAATTCTTTTGGATATATGTCACGAAATTTTGCATAATCTAAAGAGGTTTTCCCCCAATCAAAAGGTTTTCCGCTATCTATATTTTTATTTGTTATCTCCATACTATGCCTCCGTCAAACTCAATTTGTATCTCCAATAGAATACCACAATCACACTCATATTTCTATCAGATTTTCATTAAATTTCTTCCTCCCTCCGTTTCGTTTTGTTCTGTTGCCTGTTATGCTGTCGGCTCTCGTTCTGAAGCTCCCTCTCAAGGTTCTTTTTATTGTAGCTGATTACCTCGGCATACGCTAATTCTGTGGCGGTCTTGGTCTGCTCTTTACTGATACTGTCATACTCGGATTGCAAAGACTGTATCTCCGCTTTCCACTGTTTCGGTGTTACCTTTTCGTCGTTCTGTAAAAGGCTCTGCATACGCTCCTTTAATTCTGGGTATTTCGATAAGCTGTCTTTATGCTCCTTATCATAGCGCATTTTTGCAAGCCCTTTGAGTGACTGGCTTTCCTTATAGGTGGCTTGGATTGGCGCAAAGAGGGCATACATTTTTGACAGTTCCTTTAATCGGTTTAGTTTCTGCCCCTTTGAAAGATGTACCGTTTCCAACTGTTGGTATTTCTGTTCCTTATCCGCTGTAAATTTTGCAAGTCTCTCATAGCTGTCTATCTTTCTTGTCGTGATGAACTTCTCCGCATTGTCGGCTGACTGCAATGCGGTTCTGTCGGATATTCTTCTTAGGTGCTTTCCGCTGACAATCGGCAGGTCAAGTCTGCCTTTGCGCTCCCTCACCTTTGCAATCATCTCCATGACTTCATTCTTTACGCTGACCGCTGTACTCTTAATCTTGGCGTACTGTGCGCTGTGAAGTTCCTGCTTGGCAAGCATGAGCATTTCTTTTGCCTGCTCCAACAGCATATTATTCCTGATGATTTCCCGATTGATGTTGCCCCTCTCGGTCTGTATGCCCTTGCGCTCTAAAGCGTTAGCAACCGCCCCGATATGGATAGTCGGCTCTTGGTCAATTCCCTGCTCCTTAAAAGAGTGGTGTTCCCAATGTACCGCAATCCCCAACTGCTCATTGGTGGCATTGATTGTGTCGGCTAAATCTTTTCGCCACATTTTGGCGTTTTCTTTGCTGTTCCAGTCTGTGCTGTCGGCGGTGTGGCATTTCCATTGTTTGCGGTTGCGCTTGTCAACTTTCTGCTGTCCTGTCTTTTTGTCAATGACGGGAATACGCTCCCCGTTTTCGTCAAGGTCATAGATTTTCTTCTGTTTCGCTCCCCATTCCCCCTTTTCCGTAAGAGGGCGCAAGGTAAGCATTACATGGATATGGAGATTGCGCTGTCCTTTGTCGTTCTCGCTGTCATGGATTGCCCAGTCAGCACACATTCCTTTGTCAACAAAGTTCCTCTGCACATAATCCCTCACGACTTCCTCCGCAAGTTCATAACTCCATTCGTTGGGGAGTGACGCTTTTAACATTCTCGCAAGCTGTGCGTCCTGCCTTTTCTCTGCCAGTTCAACAGCGTTCCATAAAGTGGCTCGGTCTGCATACTCTTTGGGCGCATTGGGTGGGAGAGTGATTTCGCTGTGGACTAAATCCTCATGGTATTTGGGGCGGTAGGTTTGCCCGTCAAACTCGCTGACAAGAATACTCCTGCTGATGTATGATGCTTTCTCGACTGCCGACTGCCCCTTGCTCCGCCTGACTATGGAAAAACGTGTGCTTGCCTGTTTCGTAACATTAGCCATGCGCAACACCTACATTCTGCCGACAGGGTAGTGGGGCGCACTCATAGACTTTGTGGGCAGATAAAAGCCGCACTTTGGCTTTTGTCTGAACGCAAAGTTCACTAAAGGGTAGCAAGCGCAGCTTGCGAAGGGGAATTGTCGTTTCCCCTTTTGGCTGCCGCAAGGCAGACAACGCCCTCCGCAGGAGTCCATGCAAGTGAAACTTGCCCCTCGGAGAGCGCACATACCACCTCTGGTGGTATATCTGTGCGCACCCCGTAAACGGGGTGAATATGTTACCTCGGCTTTCCAGTGTCCTTGCCTTTGTCATTCCGTACCGCCCTCGCTTTCATTTTCGGCATTGGGGAGAGTGGATTGTGGGGGAGTGGTTTCTCGGCTTTCCGCTTTGATTTTAGAGATAATCTGCTGACACTCCCTTGTCTGCAATGCAACCGACAAGATACGGTTTAACTCGCCCTCGTCATAGCGGTAGCAGTCGGGGAAATACTTCACAATGATACCGCCCATGATGTACTTGTGGTGGTTCTCGGCTTTGCGTTTTTTCTCGTTCTGCTTTTTCTTCTCATTGGCTACACGCTGTTTCGCCTGTTCCAATGCCTGCAATGCTTTTTCTAAATTTCTGCTTGCGTCATTTTTGCTCTCAATCATCTTGATACCTCATTCTTTCTGTACTGTGTTGATTAGTTTTGGAAATAAAAAAGGTAGCTGATTGTCTGTTAAGATAATCGCTACCTAAAGGTAAACAATATTTAGTTTTCATATCATTTTTCTGTCTTGATTTTTCCCGACAAACTGGAATTTATTGAAATGTAATTCTCAAAAGACAAAAATCAAATCCTTGCCGTATGCTTTGCACAATTTCTACATAGACAGGTTTTTCAAAAACAATCTCAAATAATTTTTTGTTATATCCAGCAGTGCAGTGACACCATGTTAATGAATTTGAATTTTTTGCTTTTTCTAACATAGGACATTCACAAGTAAACATTTTTGTATACAGTTGATTATCTTTAATAAACCAACCGGCACCATTTTCGTTCAGAGCATTGACAAATCTATGCAAATCCTTATCCAAAGAGAGATAGAGTTGTTTCAAGTTATTTGCTGTATCTTCTAACCTACCATTTTCATTACAATAGCACTCTTGGCGAATGTTTTTTACCGTTTTTTTATCAAATCTATTTTCAAGAATAGCAGATAGCTTTTCTACCCACTCGGCTCGAATGTCTGGTGTTGAATTTATAGATAATGGAATTTCCTTTATTATGCTTTCTGCAACTTCCCTTGATACATTCTTTTCCAAACTATGTTTCAACCTCATTAACTCATCTATTTCTAATGTCGGAGAAACTTGCTCTGGCATAGAAAAATTTTTCATATTCTTTCTCCTTAAATTTCGATTTGTTAAATTGTTCAATGTCATTATCTTACCACAAACGCATACACAATTCCATTAAATTTTCTTTAATTTCCCTTTGCCTTGTTATTTGCAATCATCATCTGCCTTGCCCGTTCCCTCTGCTCTGTACTGAACGCCCTCGGCTTGCGGTAGCAGACGTATGACTTTGGAAAAGAATAGGTCTTAGATACCTCGTCCTGCCCTGTCAGCTTGTATGTGTCGGGGAAGTCGGCAACAAGCGTGTCAAGTTTCCGCATAACCGCTTTATCCCTTGTATAGAGGGTGGCGGTCTTTTCTCCTGCATTATAATTGACAATCGTTTCCTGTTCGTATCGGGAAAGTTTCATAGTGCCATATCCCCCTTTCCTTTGCTGTGGGTTCTGTGCTTTTTTCCCTCGGAAACTGTCGGCTGTTTTGCCTGTTCCTTTGCTCTGGCTAACCTTGTCCTTATGGAGTGGTCACGCTCGGTCAGTTTCCGTCTTTTGGTGGTGGCGGTCAGTTCCGCACACGTTTCTTCTGACAGGGAATTTAATTTCTTTAAGGTGCTACTTACTATCTGCTTTGTGTTATCGTCTTTTATCTGCGGAAGAATAGCAGACAGACTGGCGCACGTTTCCGCTTTTCCCTGTTCTCCAAACTGGTAAATCAGATTGATTTCATCAGCGTTAAAAGGTATCTGTATATTTGCGCCCTCACATAAACGCTCCACGCCCACGCACTTAGGGAGATTTTTTGTCAGTTCGTAATTATCCCTCGCTGTGATTGTTCCATGCCTGTCAGTCTGCCTTACCTCGACTTCACACTGGCTTTTCTGTTCCAACACAAGCCACTGGTATTTATCGTTTTCTTTCGTAAATACAGTCTGATGCGCATTGGAGTGTGTCTTGCTACGGATATATTTGTCGGCGGTACTGTAATAGTCCAAAATCTGTTGTTCCTGCTTTTTATTCATGGTCTTTGCCCTCCTGTGATATGGATTGATATGATTGATTGGTTTCGGTGTTGATATATGATTTTTTCTCGTTACTTGTTGGGAGATTTGATTGCGGAATACTGTTGTTGGGTATTTCTCCACTTGGGGGAATAGGAGTTCATTTCATACGGTAATTACCGCATGAAAAAAGACTATAACCGATACTGTCATAGCCTTTTAAGGATTGAGGAAGTCCCTTTTTTATTTGTATTTGTTTGTCGCCCCTCCGCACTATCCAACATCGCAGGCGTTCACCACTTCGGAAACGTCGGCGCGGTGCATAAGCTCCTTTAAGGTTTTGAATTGTTTCCCCTTATCGGCGGCGACGGTGTACTGCCATTCCTCCGGCAGAATGGGTAAGCTCTCATAGCTCCACTTTTTATACTGCTCCCCATAGGCGGCAGCTTCCGCAAGCTCCACCAAATGACCGACGCACCAAGAAATGAGGTAGCCCCCACCCTCGATATATCCGTCTTTCTTTTCCTTAACGCCAAGCGCGGCGGCGATACTTCCCGCGACGCTGGGCTTTTCTGCAATCACTAACTGCACTAAAAAATCCTCCTCTCTAATTTGCTAAAAAGCGGCGTTCCTGTTCTCCCGTGTTGGGATAGAGAAACGCCGCGTATGCGTCGTATTCAGTTTTCATTTATTCTTTCTCAATGCTGTGTGCTGGTGGCTGGGCTGGCAGGGTTGGGGGCGGCATATCAAGGCTCTTTCCCTCAAAAGTAGTAAATTGGTAGTAAATTCAGCTTGAAATCCTGCTTGTATGCCCGTAAATCAAGGCTTTTTTGAGATAATCAACCATTTTAGGAAAAAAAGATAAAATTTCCCGTTTCATTTGATAAGTATTTGATGTAAAATTGACCATAAGGAATCCTCCTTCTTTTTGTTTAGTAGGTTTTAGTTTGGTCACTTAAATTTTACATCAAAAGGAATGAAGATTCCTTATATTTTGAGTATTTTTTGAAAGTTGTTTATAACGATGCAGGGAAAATGAGAGGGACTGTGGATAAAACTGCGGAAACTCAAGTCGAATCACTCTTGACATCCGAAAAAATCGTGTTAAAATGTATACGTTACATAATTGTATACAATAATACAAAATGAGGAGAGAGAGATGGATAATAACAGAGCGGTTCATTTTGACAGACATACCAATCTGCTGCAGCTAGAAGAACATATGTACCCGCTGGTGGATGTGGAGCATCCGAATACGTTCCGAAATCTGTATCCTTATACGGAGATCCCCAAGATCGCGTTCAATGACCGAATCGTCCCCCATCATATGCCGGAGGAGATTTGGATCACAGATACCACCTTCCGCGACGGACAGCAGTCCCGCGCGCCCTATTCCACAGAACAGATCGTGACTATATACGACTATCTGCATAAGCTGGGCGGACATAAAGGTCTGATCCGGCAGTCGGAGTTCTTTTTGTACAGTAAGAAAGACCGGGATGCCGTCTATAAATGCATGGAAAAAGGTTATAAATTTCCGGAAGTGACCAGTTGGATCCGTGCCAATAAGGATGATTTTCAGCTTGTGAAAGATCTGGGCATGAAAGAGACCGGTATCCTTGTAAGCTGCTCTGATTATCATATTTTTTATAAAATGAAAAAGACCAGACGGGAGGCTATGCAGCATTATCTGAACATTGTCCGGGATTGTCTGGAGATTGGAATCAGTCCCAGATGCCATCTGGAGGACATTACAAGAGCAGATATTTATGGTTATGTGATTCCTTTCTGCCTGGAACTGAAAAATATGATGGATTATTACAACATTCCCATTAAAGTTCGCTGCTGTGATACGATGGGTTATGGGGTAAATTATCCAGGAGCTGTGATCCCGCGTTCCGTGTGCGGCATTATTTATGGTATCCAGATACACGCAGGATTTCCGTCAGAACTGATTGAGTGGCATGGACACAATGATTTTTATAAGGCGGTGAGCAATTCTACTACTGCATGGCTCTACGGAGCCTCCGGCGTGAACTGTTCGCTGTTCGGTATCGGAGAGCGAACCGGCAATACGCCTCTAGAAGCCATGGTATTTGAATATGCTCAGCTTCGGGGGACTTTAGACGGTATGGACACGACAGTGATTACAGATCTGGCAGAGTACTATGAAAAAGAGATCGGTTATAAGATCCCTTCAAGAACACCGTTTGTAGGCAGGAATTTCAATGTAACCAGAGCGGGGATCCATGCGGACGGACTTCTGAAAAATGAGGAAATTTACAACATTTTCGATACGGAGAAATTTCTGAAGCGTCCGGCACTGGTATCGGTGTCCAATACTTCCGGCCTTGCGGGTATTGCTCACTGGATCAATACGTATTTTTCACTGAAAGAAGAGAAAATGCTGGATAAGAATTCCGAGCTGGTCCGTATGGTAAAGGCGTGGGTGGACAATGAATATGAAAGCGGCCGCGTGACGGTTTTGACCGACGAGGAACTTTTGGCGGTGATCCAGGACGCATGCAAAAAGACTGGAGTACAGATCGCGCAGGAGGCATAGAGGACATGGAGGACAGGCATGGTCCTAAGGGAAGCCGGGACAGGCATTCTCTGCATGGAAAAGTGTATGAAAAAATCCGGGAGGATATTTTAAATGGCAAGTATGAACAGCATACTGAGCTGAAAGAGGCGGCTATCGGAGCAGAGCTGGGCGTAAGCAGAACACCTGTTCGAGAAGCGCTTCGGCAGTTGGAGCTGGAAGGACTGGTCAATATGATTCCCAATCGAGGGGCTTTTGTAAACCGGATCACGGAGAAAGACGTGCAGGATATCTATTTGATTCGCTCCATGCTGGAAGGGCAGTGTGCCAGATGGGCCACAGAGTATATTACGGAAGCACAGCTTGAAGACCTGGAAGAAACGCTCTGCCTTTCGGAATATCATACCAAGAAGAATCATATTGATAAGCTGTACGAACTGGACAGCCTGTTCCATGAACAGTTGTATGCCGCATCCAACAGCCGGATTTTAAAACATGTGCTTTCGGACTTTCACGACTATGTGAAACAGGTGCGCAGGGCGTCCATTGCTTCTGATGGGAGATCCGTCAAATCCACCGAAGAGCACAGGGCCATCTTTGAAGCCATAAAGGCCAGGGATGCAGACCGGGCCGAGGAGCTGGCAAAAGAACACGTCCGGCATACCATCAAATGTATCCGGGAGATCGTTCTCGCGGATGAAGGCACATTTCATACAGAATAAAAAAGAGGAGCAAACATATGGAAAAGATTAAAATGACCACTCCGCTGGTGGAGATGGACGGAGACGAGATGACTCGGATTCTCTGGAAAATGATTAAAGAGGAACTGATCACGCCTTTTGTGGAGCTGAAGACCGAATACTATGATCTGGGACTTGAGAACCGGGACCGGACCAATGACCAGGTGACTGTGGAGTCCGCCGAGGCGACGAAAAAATACGGAGTAGCGGTCAAATGTGCTACGATCACTCCGAACGCTTCCCGTATGGAAGAGTATCATTTAAAAGAGATGTGGAAAAGTCCCAACGGAACGATTCGGGCAGTGCTCGACGGTACGGTATTTCGGGCACCCATCATTGTAAAGGGCATTGAACCTTACGTCAGAACCTGGAAGAAGCCGATCACACTGGCCCGTCATGCATACGGAGATGTATACAAGGCTTCGGAAATGGTTATTCCAGGTCCGGGAAAAGTGGAGCTGGTCTATACGGCCACGGACGGAAGTACTGCTTCTGAAACCGTACATCAGTTCGATGGGGCTGGCGTTGTACAGGGAATGCACAATCTGGACTGTTCTATTCAAAGCTTTGCCAGAAGCTGTTTTCAGTATGCCTTAGATACGAAACAGGACTTGTGGTTTGCCGCAAAGGATACGATCTCCAAGAAATACGATCATCATTTCAAAGACGAGTTTGAGGACATTTATGAAAAAGAGTATAAGGCTAAGTTTGAAGAAGCCGGACTTACCTATTTCTATACGCTGATTGACGATGCCATTGCCAGGGTTATCAAATCCGAGGGCGGCTTTATCTGGGCCTGCAAAAATTATGATGGGGACGTTATGAGCGATATGGTAGCAACTGCTTTCGGTTCCCTTGCCATGATGACTTCGGTGCTCGTATCACCTCAGGGGTACTATGAGTACGAGGCGGCTCACGGAACGGTTCAGAGACATTACTATCAGCATTTAAAAGGGGAGGAAACTTCTACCAATCCTGTGGCTACCATTTTCGCGTGGTCCGGTGCGCTGCGCAAGAGAGGAGAACTGGACCGGTTGCCGGCACTTTCAAAATTCGCAGACCTTTTGGAACAGGCATCTATCGAAACGATTGAAGCCGGCAGGATGACGAAGGATCTTGCGCTGATTACCTCACTTTCGGATGTAGCCGTATTAAACTCAGGAGCATTTATCCGGGAGATTCGCGCAAGGCTGGAAACGCTTTTGTAGGGCGTGTTTCTATTTAATAAGAATAAATATGTACCTCTTCCCATATATTAGAACAAATACGGGAAGGGGTATTCTTATGGAAATGATTCAGGATCAGAAAGAATTTCATCTATACAATGATATTAGAGAACGGACCGGCGGAGAGATCTATATCGGCGTGGTAGGACCTGTGCGGACCGGAAAATCTACTTTTATCAAGCGCTTTATGGATCTCCTGGTACTTCCGAATATGGAGGATGTTCACGAACGGGAGCGGGCGACGGACGAACTGCCCCAGTCGGCTGCAGGCAAGACAATCATGACAACAGAACCGAAATTTGTGCCAAAGGAGGCAGTGGAAATCAATGTGGGGGGCCGGATTCCGGTCAGCATCCGCCTGATCGACTGCGTAGGCTATATGGTGGAAGGAGCCGCCGGTCATCTGGAAAATGATGTGGAGCGCATGGTAAAGACGCCCTGGTTTGGAGAGGAGATCCCATTTACCAAGGCAGCAGAATTGGGCACGCATAAAGTGATCCACGATCATTCGACCATCGGAATCGTTGTGACCTGTGACGGCAGCTTCGGGGATATTCCGGCAGGAAATTACCGGGCGGCAGAAGAGCGGACCATTGAGGAACTAAAGACTCTCGGCAAGCCTTTTGTCATTCTTTTTAATACGACAAGGCCCTACAGTGACGGAGTGCGAAAACAGGCGGAGGAAATGTTCCGCAAATATCAGATTCCTGTGCTTCCGGTAAACTGCGAACAGTTAAAAAAAGAGGACATCACGATGATTCTAGAGCAGGTGCTTCTGGAATTTCCTCTGACCGAAGTGGAATATGTGATGCCGCGCTGGGTGGAGATGCTTCCGGTGGCACATCCGGTCAAACAGGAGCTGATTGCAAAGGTACGGGAGATGATGGAAGAATTTCATGTCCTGCGCGATATCGGTATGGCAAATACAAACTGCGAAGGGCCGTCCATTAGCCGAATGAAACTGGATAAAGTAGCACTGAATACCGGAACGGCGATCTATTCCATTGATATGGAAGAGAGTTGTTATTATCAGATGCTGAGTGAGCTGACCGGTATGGAACTGCAGGACGAATACGATCTGATGGAACAGTTAAAGAGACTGTCTGCCATGCAGAAAGAGTATGGAAAGGTCATCAAGGCTATGGATGCCGTCCGTCAGAAAGGGTACGGCATGGTCCTTCCGGAAAAGGATGAGATCTCCATGGATGATCCGGTGCTGATTCATCAGGGCGGGAAATTCGGCGTGAAACTTCGCTCGGTCTCACCGTCCGTACATATGATCCGTGCCAATATCGAGACGGAGATCGCGCCCATTGTGGGCAATGAGGAGCAGGCGAAAGATCTGATCCAGTATATTCAGGACGGCCGAAACCAAGAAGAAGGAATCTGGCAGATCAATATTTTTGGAAAGACGATTGAGGAGCTGGTGGAAGACGGGATACGAAGCAAACTGTACCAGATCGGGGAGGAAAGCCAGGTGAAACTGCAGGATACCATGCAGAAGATTGTAAACGACTCCAATGGAGGACTTGTCTGCATTATTATCTAGAAGATGGCAAAGAATGCTTAGGAGAGCCGGCAT
Organism: Lachnospiraceae bacterium; assembly: GCA_910574965.1. Classification (GTDB taxonomy): domain Bacteria; phylum Bacillota; class Clostridia; order Lachnospirales; family Lachnospiraceae; genus Hominiventricola. The sequence continues at coordinate 28,710 of CAJTDB010000025.1, forward strand.
GGGCTGATAAAGTGTATTCGCATAGAATGCCGCTTATTCGTCCATGCCGGCCCTTTCTGCTTTGGCACATGCATCCTGAAAAACGGGAATCGTTATATCTGTATGTTAGATTTTCAAAATGACATGTTTTTGTGGTATTTTTGGAAGGGACGGTTTATAATGTATGGGTAACAGAGAACTTTGATGTGAGGAAATGATGATATATGATGAAAGTAAGATTTGTCTGTCATAGTTGTTTTATGGTGGAGTTTGACAAAAGCGTACTGATTTTTGATTATTATGGAGAAGGGAAGCTCCCGGAAAGTTTTGGGAAGAAAAACGTGTATTTCCTGAACAGTCATGGACATCCGGACCATTTTAAACGGGAGATTCTGGATCTTAGGGACAAGTATCCGGGCGCAATATATATTTTGTCTAGCGATATATATTTCAAGAAGGAAAACCGGAAGGATTGGATCTGCCAGGTGAAAGCCAGAGAGACGTATGAGATTGGGGAACTTCATATTCAGACCCTGCGGTCTACGGATATGGGCGTTGCTTTTGTGGTGGAGACGGAGGGGAAGCGCATCTATCACGCAGGGGATCTGAACTGGTGGCACTGGGAAGGAGAGGACAAGGCGTGGAACAACAATATGGCGGCTAATTATAAGCAGGAAATGGACAGGCTTTCGAAAGTTCATTTTGACGCGGCATTCCTTCCGGCTGATCCGCGGCTTGCGGATGCATATTACTGGGGAATCAAATATTTTCTGGAACAGGCAGAAGCAGAACATGTATTTCCCATGCATTTCTGGGAGAAATATGAGTTATGCCGCAGACTGTGCAGCCAGCCGGAGATGGAAGGGCTGCTTGCGCATTATCATCTGATCGAGTATCAGGGACAGGAGTGGGATTTATGCTAGTGAAAATCTATACGGACGGCTCTGCCAGAGGCAATCCAAACGGCCCCGGAGGTTATGGGACGATTTTGTCTTATGTGGATGCCAAAGGAGCGGAGCATATCCGGGAATATGCTCAGGGATACCAGAAGACGACGAACAACCGCATGGAGCTGATGGCAGTCATTGCAGGGCTGGAAGCGCTGACAAAGCCCTGTCAGGTGGAATTGTATTCGGACTCTAAATATGTGGTGGATGCATTTAACAAGCACTGGATCGAGTCCTGGCAGAAGAAAAACTGGATAACCAGTCAGAAGACGCCGGTGAAAAATCCGGACCTGTGGAAACGCCTTCTGAAAGCGAAGGCGCCTCACCAGGTAACCTTTATTTGGGTGAAAGGACACGACGGACATCCCCAGAATGAGCGGTGCGATCAGTTGGCCACTTCGGCAGCGGACGGGAACGAACTCCTAGAGGATGTGATGTGTGAATTGTAAGCACCTGCTTATTCTAATTCCGGCCGTCTCTGATCTAACACCTTTGAGGCGTCGATCAGGTCCGAGACGGACTCCGGACGTTTGGTCATGGTATATCCGTCCAGATTGCAGCGAGTCTGGCGGACATAGCCGTCTTTCACAACGACAAACGGCTTGGAAGCCCAGACTCCGCAGAAGAAACGGAAACCTTCAGACTGCAGATACGTCAGCTTCTGGCTTGGATAGTCAATCTCTTCGCCGTATGGATAGATATAAATATCCGTATCTCCCACAAGACTGGCAATCTCGTTTTTCCAGCGGGTCGTATCTTCTACAAGAGAGTTATAGGAGATCGACGCCGTGTGCCGGTGTCCGTAGCCATGAGAGGCGAAGAGCCAGCCGGTTTCCTTTAAGCGTTCGGCTATTTTGCGGACAGCCTCTTTGTCCTCCTCCAGCGTTGGACTTTCGGGATCATTTACCCGATAGCCGAGCGTGCCTTCGTATCCTGTGGCGGCGATGATTCCCTTGGCGCCTCTTAAGGAAAAGTCCGGATGTTCCCGGACAAAGGTATCTACCATGGGCATTACATCGTAATCTCCGATGCTCTCTTCTCCGTTTTGGTCAATATAGAGATTTTTCACATCTCCGTTTTCATCCAGAATAAGCCTTTTCGGGAAACCGTCCTCTTTCATATACTCATAATAGCTTACATCGTCCACGGACAGCACTAACGGGATCTTTCCTTCCGGCACCAGAGGAGCAGCGGCTGTCAGTGTGACATTGCCCGCTTCGTCTGTCTGTTCCGTGCAGAGGTCATGAATATCAATCAATATGTAGTTGTTTGCATAGAGTTCTTCCAGTATGGCCTGACATTCTTCTGTGGTCGTCATCCAGTAATTGTATCCGTTGGACATATGATCTCCGTCAAAGGCTAAATCCGTATCCACGATCAAGGAGTGAAAGAAAATATGGCGAACCGGCTGTTCATAGGGCACAAAGGAGGACAGTCCTTCGTTATAGGCACTAAGGGCTGCGGTGACGTCTTCATCCTGGGCAAATTCTTCCGGCACTTCCTGCAGCTTTTCTATGGCTTCCTCATAAAAATACCCCTCTGCCAGTCCTTTGGCCTCTTCCAGAATAGGAACCAGCGTTTCTTCTCTTCGAATGGCAGCCAGTTCTTCTTCGGACAGCTCTGGTTCTTTCTCTTCCGGTATCTCTGTAGCTGCCGGTTCTGTTTCCTGAGGTGCGACGCCGCAGGCTGTCAGCCCAAAGGAAAGTACGGATGCTGTCAGAAGCATCCATTTTCTGAAATGTTTCTTTTTCATAAGTTCATCCTCGCGTAATAAAATGTTGTGTGCAGTACACGTTTTTATTTTATCACGATTTCGACAAAAAGTGATTACATTTGTGTTACAGGACAGGAAATACTTTCTTAAATAAAAGGTAGAGGGAAATTTAAAGGGAAATTTACAGAAAATATTGCGGTCAGTGACAGGGTGTGATATGATGGATATCGTGCAGTTCATGCAGAATGAAAAATAAAGCGGCATCTGTGTAGATGCGGAATTAAAACAGTGTTTATTATTAAAATGCTTCCAGAACCAGGGAGATTTTGATAACAAATGCGGAACTATAACCAGCATTTGTTATCAAAAGGTCCCAGAAGGATTTTATGACACGGATGTGGCAGAAAATGCTTCTAGAACCAGGGAGATTTTGATAACAAATGCGGAACTAAAAACCAGCATTTGTTATCAAAAGGTCCCAGAAGGATTTTATGACACGGATGTGGCAGAAAATGCTTCTAGAACCAGGGAGATTTTGATAACAAATGCGGAACTATAATAGGAGGAAAACGTGAAAGAATACGGTGTGAATGAACTTCGCAAGATGTTTCTTGATTTTTTTGAGAGCAAGGATCATCTGAAGATGAAGAGCTTTTCTCTTGTTCCACGGAATGATAAAAGCCTTTTACTCATTAATTCTGGTATGGCGCCGTTAAAGCCTTATTTTACAGGAGCTGAGATTCCGCCGAAAAGGCGTGTAACGACTTGTCAGAAATGTATCCGTACGGGAGATATTGAAAATGTAGGAAAGACTGCCCGCCATGGCACTTTTTTTGAGATGCTTGGTAATTTTTCCTTTGGAGATTATTTTAAAAAGGAAGCCATTGCCTGGTCCTGGGAGTTTCTGACGGAAGTGGTCGGTCTGGATCCGAATCGTCTGTATCCTTCCGTTTATTTGGAAGATGATGAGGCATTCGAGATCTGGAATCAGCAAATCGGAATCCCGGCGGAACGTATCTTCCGCTTTGGCAAGGAGGATAATTTCTGGGAGCATGGGGCAGGTCCCTGCGGCCCTTGTTCAGAAGTTTATTATGACCGCGGGGAAGCATATGGCTGCGGGAAGCCGGATTGTACGGTAGGCTGTGACTGTGACCGCTATATGGAGATCTGGAACAACGTATTTACCCAGTTTGACAATGATGGGAACAACCATTATACCGAGCTGACCCAGAAGAACATCGATACCGGAATGGGACTGGAACGTCTGGCAGTGGTGGTTCAGGATGTGGATTCCATTTTTGACGTGGACACTGTTCGTGCTCTGCGTGATAAAGTATGCGAATATGCCCACTGCGAATATAAGAAAGACGAGAACAAAGATGTATCCATCCGTCTCATTACAGACCATATCCGTTCGGCAACTTTCATGATTTCTGACGGTATCATGCCGACGAATGTGGGAAGAGGCTATGTACTTCGCCGTCTGATCCGCCGTGCGGCCCGCCATGGACGTCTGCTTGGCATCAAGGGAAGATTTCTGGCGAAGCTGTCCGAGACGGTCATAGAAGGTTCCAGAGACGGGTATCCGGAGCTTGAGGAGAAGAGAGACTTTATCTTCCAGGTACTGACCCAGGAGGAAGACAAGTTTAACAAGACCATCGATCAGGGGCTGGGCATTCTGGCAGATATGGAAGAAGCTATGAAAGCGGCCGGAAGCAAAACTCTGTCCGGAGCAGATGCGTTTAAACTGTATGACACATATGGTTTTCCGCTGGATCTTACAAAAGAGATTCTGGAGGAAAAAGGATATGATATTGATGAAGAGGGATTCCGTTCCTGTATGGAAGAGCAGCGACGGCTGGCGCAGGAATCTCATGAAGTAACAAATTACATGGGAGCGGACGCAACGGTTTATGACGAGATCGATGCGTCTGTAACTACAGAATTTACAGGTTATGATCATTTGAGCTGTGAATCCAAAGTGACCGTGCTCACGACGGACACAGAGCTTTCCGGGACGCTCTCTGAAGGACAGACAGGTACGATCTTTGTGGAAGAGACTCCCTTTTATGCAACTATGGGCGGCCAGCAGGGAGATAAAGGTGTGATCTGCTGCAAAGAAGCAAGTTTTGCAGTGGAAGATACGATCAAACTTCTGGGCGGAAAAGTCGGTCATGTGGGGCATATGACGGCAGGAACCATCAAAGCAGGCGATACAGTCTCCCTTCAGGTGGATGTGCAGGGACGTACAGCTACCTGTAAGAACCACAGTGCGACCCATCTGCTTCAGAAGGCTCTGAAGCTGGTTCTGGGCAACCATGTGGAGCAGAAAGGTTCTCTCGTAACACCGGACCGTCTCCGTTTTGACTTCGCTCATTTCCAGCAAATGAGTGCAGCGGAGATTCAGAAGGTGGAGGCTTTGGTCAACGAGGAGATTCAGGCATCCCTTCCGGTCGTAACAGAGGTTATGAATCTGGAAGATGCGAAGAAGAGCGGTGCCATGGCACTCTTTGACGAGAAATACGCCGAAGATGTCCGCGTAGTGTCCATGGGAACGTTTTCCAAAGAGCTTTGTGGCGGTACCCATGTTGCCAATACGGGTGTAATTACAGCCTTTAAGATCGTATCCGAATCTGGTATCGCAGCAGGTGTGCGCCGAATCGAGGCACTGACCGGAGAAGGCGTCTTTTGTTATTACAAAGAGCAGGAGGCGAAACTTTCAGAAGCTGCAAAACTTCTAAAGACCACACCGGCGGCTGTATCCGAGAAGATCGGGCATCTTCTGTCTGAAATCAAGGCACTTCAGAGCGAGAATGAGGCGCTTAAAAGCAGAGCAGCCAAAGATGCGCTGGGTGATGTGATGGATCAGGTAAAAGAGATCAAAGGAGTCAAAGTCCTTGCGGCTAAAGTGGAAGGCGTGGACATGAACGGCCTTCGGGATTTGGGCGACCAGTTGAAGGAGAAACTGGGCGAGGGCGTTGTACTTCTGGCATCTGTCACGGACGGCAAGGTCAGCCTTATGGCGACAGCTACAGACGATGCTATGAAAGCAGGTGCTCATGCGGGCAATCTGATCAAAGCCATTGCGTCAATCGTAGGCGGAGGCGGAGGCGGACGTCCGAATATGGCTCAGGCAGGCGGCAAGAATCCGGCGGGTGTGGACGAAGCCATCGCAAAAGCTGCAGAAGTAGTAGAGAACCAGCTCAAATGATTTAGAAAAGAAAAGAGAAAAGGAGTGTGTTAAGATGACAAGAGGATTAAAAGTTTGGTTATGGATCGTACTGGTGTTCAATGCTATCACTGGAGTAACGGCGATTGCAACGGCATTTTTGATCCCGTTTATGTGGGTTGTAGTGCTGGCCGAGGTACTGGTAGTTGCAGGAGCGGCAATGCTTTTGTTCCCGCAAAAGAAGATGGGATTTTTCCTTATCTGCGGCGGTGCAGCAGTGAGCTTAATCGTTAATATTATCCTTGGCCAGAATATTATAGGTTCTGCGGTTTCTGCAGTAATCATGCCGCTGATTATCTGGCTGCTGATTAAGAACACCTGGTACGAGTTCCAGTAAGAAGGATTCCATGGGCGGTGACACCGGCAGATTATGAAAAAAAACTGCTTGACATTCCCTTGCGAGATATGTATAATGTTAAAAGTGTGAATGATTCGGGTTACATTTATGCAGCTCGATGAATGACGAACTGAAGCGAGAAAGCATAGAGGAGGTGTAACCTGTGTCTATTTGTCCAAAGAATAAATCTTCCAAAGGAAGACGCGATAAGAGAAGAGCAAACTGGAAGATGAGTGCTCCGAATCTGGTAAAATGCAGCAAATGCGGTGCTCTTATGATGCCCCACAGAGTATGCAAGGCCTGCGGTTCTTATAATAAGAAAGAGATCATTGCAGTAGACTAATGTAAAACATGAAATAAGAACAAGGGTTCGACAAAGATCGGACCCTTGTTTTTTTATGCAGAAAACAGTACCGGCAAAAGCCCCGTGTCCATGAACGGTGCTCACGGAATCCGGAGCATGAATCATGGGCACGGAGCCTGTTTTCTTTTGCTGCTATGTATGACTGGAAGTCCGGTATTCAGAAGGTGTAACACCATAGTAGCGTTTAAACAGACGGCTGAAATACAACTGATCTTCAAAGCCTACAGATACGGCAACTTCTTTAATGTAGCTGTTTTTATCTCTCAGCAGTTCACCTGCTTTGGTCATGCGAAGATGATTGATGCAGGCATTGATGCTGACACCTGTTTCTTCTTTGAAGATTCGGCACAGATAGCCGGAACTTAAACCTACATATTCTGAAACGGCAGCAAGACTGATCTTTCGGCTGTAGTTATTCTGAATGTAGGAAAGTGCCTGCTGGACTTCCGGACTGTAATCTTCTACAGGATTTTCTTTGAAAGGTTCCGTAGAGAAAAGAACCCGAAGCGCATCGAAGAGATTTTTATCCAGTTCTTCCCAGGTGACGGAATTTCTCATAATTTCCATGCTGTCCGTAATCTGGTCATGCGCCCTGGAACTGACATCATTCATATGATATTCCAGCTCTCCTAAAAGCCGGACACAGTAATGAATGACTCTGGAAGGCATTACATTCTGCTGCTGGCAGGCGGTCAAAAGCTTCTGGAACCTGCCGGCGGCAGATGCAAGCCTTGTCTCTTCCGGAAGTGCAAGAATCTCTGCGGAAAGCTTTTTATAGGAAATGTCCGGAATGGTATGGGATACCGACAGAGCATCTGCCTGGACCTGCCCAAGAGGTCCATAAAAGCCAAGTTCTAAGAGATCCTGGAAATTGTGATAGACTCTGCGGGCCTCCATAAGATCCGGAATACCGCTTTGATAGAGGACGACCGGAGACAGGGACATGTAATATTGAAAGAGCTGTGTAATCCGTGCGGCAAGACCTGCAATGGTGTACTGGCGGAGCTTCAGCTCAGAGTCAGGAAGCACCAGAAGGGTATTGCTGGAACTAAAAAGGATAATGCGTCTGCGGTCAAAAGGTTCCAGCGCATTTTTCAAAGTGCTCTGGATCAGGTCAATAGAGGGAAGGGGTTCCAGATTCTGATCGTACCAGTCAAAGGAGATCTGACAAAGAGCATAGGAATCTGTGCCTTCCAGGGCAAGGCCTGTAATGCTGCCGAGAGCGGAAAGCTCATAGTTTTTATTGGTGAAAAATTCCCGCCATGCCGCATGACGTTCCTGATGGAGAAGTGTTTCCTGCATGGACTGCTGCTGCCGCTCGTCCTCAGCCGCCTTTTGGTCCAGTTTTTCTTTGACTTTCTGGAGCTGCTCGGTCAGCGCTTCCGGGCTGATGCTGACTTTTAGGATATAGTCGGCAGCTCCGAGGACGAGGGCAGTTCTTACATAATTAAAATCTTCATAGTTGCTGATGACAAGAAACTCGCAGTCAAGCTCGCTTTTCTGCACTTCTTTGATTAGCTCAATGCCGTCCATAAGCGGCATCTTCAGGTCACAGATGATCAGATCCGGGCGGAAGCGGCAGGCCATCTCCAGCGCCTCTTCCCCGTTAGAAGCTGTGGCACATATATGAAATCCCAGTTCGTTCCAGTCGATCATGGAACGAAGGGCGATCTTCACGATGGGTTCATCATCAACGATCAGTACCTGATACATCATCTATAGTCCTCCTATTAAAGTGCCGTATCTATCTGTAATATGCCCCTTTATCTGGAAGAATTTTCTGCCATATCCATGCCAGAAACTCCTTCCGGGCATATTACAGACAGATACTGTTAAAGTGCCGTATCTATCTGTAATATGCCCCTTTATCTGGAAGAATTTTCTGCCATATCCATGCCAGAAACTCCTTCCGGGCATATTACAGACAGATACTGTTAAAGTGCCGTATCTATCTGCAATATGCCCCTTTATCTGGAAGAGTTTTCTGCCATATCCATGCCGGAAACTCCTTCCGGGCATATTACAGACAGATACTGTTAAAGTGCTGCATCTGTCTGCATCTTCCGGTTTACCTTTTGAAATTCCGTATCGGAAGTGATGGCGGGAATCCGTATGATGCATTGGGTTCCTCTGCCGGGGCTGCTGGTAATTGTAAGACCGTAATCATCAGAGAAATACAGATGAATACGGTCATTGACATTCCGGTTTCCGATGCCGCCCAGTCCCTTGGGGACAGTAGATGCATCGTTCATATCAAATCCTTTTCCTTTATCCCGGACTTCCAGCAAAATATCGTCTTTGTCCTTCCGGCAGGAGATGCAGATCTCCATAATCGTTCCGTCATTAAAAGAACCATGCAGCACAGAATTTTCCGCCAGCGGCTGCAGAATCAGTTTCGGCAGAAAGTATCCGGACAGCTCTTCATCGATTTCGTAATTCACATGAAAGCTTCCGGCATAGCGAATGGCCTGAATAGAGAAATAATGCCGGAGATTGTCAATCTCTTCCTGGATGGTAATAAACTCGTGGTCATTGATGAGCGTATTTTTCAAAAGCTCACTTAAGGAGCGTATGCCTTCGGAAACGACCCGGTCCTGGTTCATCTGCGCCACCAGACGCAGGGTATTTAGCGTATTAAACAGAAAATGAGGATTGATCTGATACTGAAGCATCCGAAGCTCCAGTTCCCTCTTTCTGGCTTCGCTGGACTGTCTCTGTTCCAGAAGAAGCTGTATCTCTGTAACCATTCCGTCAATGTTGTCTGACAGATAAGCCAGCTCATCGTTTCCGGTGTCCTGAATGCGGATCTCCATATTTCCGTCGGAGATAGCCTGGCAGGTTTGCACCATATGATCAATGGGGTGAGAGATGCTCATATAAGTATAGAGTGTCATGGTCAAGGCCACGCCGATCATTAAAAGAGAAAGGACCAGGATCTGTCCGGTCATTTCCGTGCTTCCATACAATGAGTAAGCGTACAGATAGATAAAAAACAACGGAAATACCGTAGAAATCAGGCAGGAGATTATCAGCCGATTTCTAAGCTTCAGATTTCTGAGTCCTACGAGGGCAAATTCTGTCAGCAGATGAAAGTCATTATTTTCCGGAAACATATGGATTCCTTTCCTTTGGATATGTACAGTACCTAAATTCAGTATAAAGGATTTGTAATATTTATCTATATTTTAAAGGCAAAAAAGAAAATAATCCATACAAAATATAAGATTATCCATATATTGTTAGTTTACAAAAACTTTTGTAAATTTATATTTATTTTAGAATTCAAGAAAATCCATACAAAAGATAAGATAATATCTATACTTTTTTGTGCAAATTATATAATATAATAGACGATTAAACAATCCTACATAGAAGGAGGTAAAGTAGGTATGATGAAATATTTACAGAAACTCGGAAAATCCCTGATGCTTCCGGTGGCGTGTCTCCCGGTATGCGGTATTCTCATGGGACTTGGATATGCAATGTGTAAGCAGACCATGCAGGGCGGTGATATTGAGGGGGTAATCCCGATTATCGGATTCTTCCTGGTAAAAGCAGGCGGAGCGCTGATCGATAATATGTCCTGGCTGTTTGCGATCGGCGTAGCGGTCGGTATGTCTGATGACCACGAAGGAACTGCAGCGCTGTCAGGTCTTGTATCCTGGCTGATGATTACAAATCTTCTGTCATCGGCTACGGTAGGTGTCCTTGTGGGCGGAGAGGCAGATCCGGCATTCGCCAAGATTCAGAATCAGTTTATCGGTATTCTGGCTGGTCTGATCGGTGCGACTTGCTATAACAAATTTAAAAATACGAGACTTCCGGATGCATTGTCATTCTTCTCCGGAAAACGCTGTGTTGCTATTATAACTGCAGTAGTCTCCATTCTGGCAGCAGCAGTTCTGTTCTTTGTATGGCCTGTCGTCTATGGTGTACTGGTAGCTGTCGGTGCAAGTATCGTTGGTCTGGATGCTGTCGGTGTAGGTATCTACACATTCCTGAACCGTCTGCTTATTCCGTTTGGTCTGCATCACGCGCTGAACTCCGTATTCTGGTTTGACGCAGCAGGCATCAATGATCTTGGAACCTACTGGGCAGGCGAGCTTATGAACGGTGCAGGCGGAAGCGCCGGTATGTATATGGCAGGTTTCTTCCCATCCATGATGTTCGGTATTCCGGCAGCAACGCTGGCAATGGTTCAGTGTGCAAAACCGGAGAGAAGAAAAGAAGCAGCTTCCCTTCTGGGTGCAGCAGCTATCTGTGCATTTATCTGCGGTGTAACAGAGCCTTTCGAGTTTGCATTTATGTTCCTGGCTCCGGTCCTGTATCTGATCTATGCGCTTATGTACGGCGTAATTGCAGGGCTTTCCGTAGCACTTGGCTTCCGGGCAGGTTTCTCTTTCTCAGCAGGTCTTACGGACTTGGTATTCAGTGCATCCCTTCCGGCAGCAAGCAAGACGTTATTAATCATTCCGCTTGGTATCGGTGCAGCAATAGTATTTTATCTGGTGTTCCGCATTGCCATTCAGGCACTTGATCTGAAAACTCCGGGACGCGAAGATCTGGATGAGGATGAGACGAAGATCGAATTGGCAAACAATGACTTCACCTCTATGGCAGCAATCATTCTGGAAGGTCTCGGCGGTAAGACAAATGTGACCAGCGTAGACAACTGTATTACAAGGCTTCGTCTGGAGATCAAAGATTACACGGCAGTGGATGAGAAGAAGATCAAATCCGCGGGTGTCAGTGGTGTTATTCGTCCCAGTAAGACTTCCGTGCAGGTGGTCATTGGACCGAAAGTTCAGTTTGTGGCAGATGAGTTTAAGAAATTAATGTAAGCCAATCCACTATCCAAAACATATATTCAGAAAGGGCCCCGGGTGACCGGGGCTTTTTCTGGAAGCTTTGGCTCCGTTCATTGACAGGGTTTTGCAGATTTGTTAAGATAGGATAAAGAAACTTTGCGTCGGAGGGATCTTTTAAGGAAGTGCAAAGCATGAAATATGCGTATCGTCTTGGGAAGGCAATGATGCTGCCGGTGGCCTGCCTGCCGGTGGCTGGACTCCTGATGGGACTTGGATATTGGATTGATCCGGTGGGGTACGGAACCGGCAGTCTTGCAGCGGCGATCATGATTAAAGCTGGATCTGCATTGGTCAATAATATGAGTCTGTTGTTTGCGCTTGGAGTGGCAACGGGGCTGGCAGACGAGCAGGACGGGACCGCCGCCCTTGCCAGTGTAGCGGCATGGCTGGTGATCCAGAACATATTGGATACAGACAATATCCTGCTGCTGACCGGCGGGCGGACGGACCCCTATTCATTTGGTTCTATTCATAACCAGATGATCGGGATCTTCTGCGGGATCCTAGGAGCTTACTGCAGCAACCGGTATCGGGGAGCGCACTTTGGCCGTGGCCTTGAGATATTTGAGGGGCGTCGGTTTGTCATGATTGCGGCAGTGGGACATGCGGCGGTATTCTCGCTGCTTCTTTTGCTGATCTGGCCGTATTTTTACAGAGCGTCGGTATACATAGGAACATCACTTCTGGATACGGGTCCTGTTGGGGTAGGGATTTATATGTTTTTGAATCGTTTGATGATTCCTACCGGACTTCATCATGCGCTAAATTCGGTCTTCTGGTTTGATTTGGCCGGGATCTCGGATCTGAACCATTTCTGGAGCGGTGCAGGGACTTACGGGCAGACCGGACAATACATGACGGGATTTTTCCCGGTCATGATCTTTGGTATGCCGGGTGCGGCACTGGCGATGTACCGGGCGGCTCCGAAAGAGAAGAGAAAGATGGCAGGAGGGCTTCTGATGTCCGCAGCGGTCTGTTCGCTTTTGACGGGAGTGACGGAACCGATGGAATTTTCTTTTATGTTTCTGGCACCGGGGCTGTTCTTTTTACATGCATTTCTGACAGGGCTTTCCGGTTTTCTTTGTGCAGCACTGCCTTTCCGGATAGGTTTTAATTTCAGCGCCGGTTTGCTGGACTATTTTATGGCATTAAATTCACCTATGGCAGAGAACCCGCAGCTTCTCTGGCCTCTGGGGATTATTTTTTTTCTACTATATTACACGGTATTTTATTTTTGCATCATAAAGTTTCGGCTGAAGACGCCGGGAAGAGAGGAATAAAAATGTTTGGTTTTTTTAAAAAGAAACAAAAAGAATTTGAGATGAAGGCAGCGGCAGACGGAAGTGTAGTTCCCATGACAGAAGCATCCGATGCAGTATTTTCATCTCTTGCCCTTGGCAATGGCATAGTGATTCGTCCTGCTGGAAATGTAGTCGTAGCTCCGGCGGATGGAACGATAACCGTAACCATGGAAAACAGCAATCATGCAGTCGGCATGGAGCTGGAAGGCGGTATTGAGATTCTGATTCATATCGGTGTGGATACGGTGAATCTGAAAGGAGAAGGTTTTACTGCCCTTGTGAATGCACAGGAAAAGGTGCAGGCGGGAACGGAACTGATACGGTTTGACAGAGAAGCGTTGGAAGCAAAGGGCTATTGCATGGAAGTGATGCAGATCGTTATGGAGAGCGAGACAGCTTCCAGAGTACAATATGAGACAAATATGGAAGCAAAGGCAGGGGAGACCGTCGTTGCCCGCTGGCAGGTCTGAAGAAATTAACAAGAATTCCGCTTCTTTTTCTATAGAAAGTATTGACTTAGGGAACTGGTTTTCGTATTATGATATAGACAACAAGGAGGAAAGAGAATGCAGGAACTGATAAAAGTTGCAGTGGATGCCATGGGTGGAGACCATGCACCCGGAGAAATCGTAAAAGGAGCCGTGGAGGCAGTAACCCGTCAGAAACGTGTAAAGGTATTTCTGACTGGACAAAAAGCGGCCGTGGAGGCAGAGCTGCAGAAGTATCAGTATGATCCTTCCAGAATAGAGATCGTGAATGCCGAAGAAGTGATTCAGATGGCCGAGCCTCCGGTACAGGCCATTCGTACGAAAAAAGATTCTTCCATCGTTGTTGCCATGAAAATGGTAAAGAACGGGGAAGCAGATGCATTTGTCGGTGCCGGCAGCACAGGAGCAGTCCTGGTAGGCGGACAGTTGATCGTAGGAAGAATCAGGGGCGTGGAGCGTCCTCCGCTGGCACCTTTGCTGCCGACGGAAAAAGGGGCTTCTTTGCTTATTGACTGCGGAGCCAATGTGGATGCCAGACCCTCCCATCTGGTTCAGTTTGCAAAGATGGGTTCCATCTATATGGAACATGTTATGGGTGTGAAACATCCAAAAGTCGCCATTGTGAACATCGGTGCGGAGGAAGAAAAGGGCAATGCACTGGTAAAAGAGACTTTTCCTCTTCTGAAGGAATGTAAGGAACTGAATTTTATTGGAAGCATTGAAGCACGCGACATCCCGTCCGGATATGCAGATGTGATCGTCTGCGAAGCCTTTGCGGGAAACATCATTCTGAAGCTGTATGAAGGAGTCGGAGCAACCCTGATTTCTATGGTGAAAAAAGGGATGATGACGAATCTTCGCAGCAAAATCGGTGCGCTTCTGGTGAAGCCTGCCCTGAAAAAAACGCTGAAGCGTTTTGATACCAGTCAGTACGGCGGTGCGCCGCTTTTAGGGCTAAAGGGCCTGGTTGTTAAGACACATGGCAGCTCTAAAGCGGTTGAAGTGTGCAATTCCATCCTTCAGTGTGTGACCTTTACAGAGCAGCAGATAAACGAAAAAATCAGAGCTGGTATTGGGGAAAAAGAAAATCAGTAGAAAGGGATTGGAAGTCATGGAATTTGAAAAATTACAGGAAATCATTGCAGAAGTATTGAATGTGGACGCAGAAGAGATTACAATGGAGACAACGTTTGTGGATGATCTGGGAGCAGATTCCCTGGATGTATTTCAGATTATTATGGGCATCGAAGAAGAATTTGACATCGAGATCGCCAATGAGGATGCGGAGAAGATTGTATCCGTGGGAGATGCAGTAGAGCAGATCAAGGAAGCCATTAACTAAGACAGAGGATTACAGTCGGGCTGCGGCGGTTTCTTCCTTTCTGACATCATCGGTTGATGGAAGAAAGGGACCGCGGCAGCCTATTCATATTATGCCGGGAATTTTTGACAGATACAGGAGCGAAGAACAGATGGGAGAACGTCCGGAATTTGGAGAATTAGAAGCAAAGATTGGTTACCGGTTTCAAAAACCGGAACTTTTAAAGCAGGCCATGTGCCACAGTTCCTATGCCAATGAACGGCATCTTGGAAGACTGAAGAGCAATGAGCGGCTGGAATTTCTAGGAGACGCGGTGCTAGAACTGGTCACAAGTGAATTTTTATATGAAAAATTTCCAAAGATGCCGGAAGGAGATGCGACGAAGACCAGAGCAAGTATCGTCTGCGAACAGAGCCTTGCCCTTTGCGCCCGGAGTATCTCACTGGGCAGATATATTCTGCTTGGAAGAGGAGAGTTAGTCAGCGGCGGAAGGGAGCGTCCTTCCATCACGTCAGATGCGTTGGAAGCATTGATTGGTGCAATTTATCTGGATGGTGGTTTTACTAGTGCAAAAGAATTTGTCAGAACATTTGTTCTGGATGACTTGGAGCATAAGAAACTCTTTTTCGATAGTAAGACCATCCTGCAGGAACGGATACAGGCACACTGCGAGGAGCTGCTGCACTATGAGCTGATTCGGGAGGAAGGCCCGGATCATCAGAAAGTCTTTGTCGTTCACGCTATGCTGGGGCAGAAAGTGATCGGCGAAGGAAAGGGCCGTACGAAGAAAGCGGCCGAACAGGAAGCGGCTTATTATGCCCTGACCGGAAAACTATGACATCAGAACAGGAATATTTCCATGTATTTAAAATGTATAGAAGTGCAGGGGTTCAAATCCTTTGCAAACAAGATCGTATTTGATTTTCACAACGGGATCACAGGGATTGTAGGGCCAAATGGTTCCGGAAAGAGCAATGTGGCGGATGCCGTGCGATGGGTGCTGGGAGAACAGAGGGTGAAGCAGCTTAGGGGCGGTTCCATGCAGGATGTCATTTTCTCCGGAACAGAGAACCGTAAGCCGCTCAGCTATGCCTATGTGGCAATTACCCTGGACAATCGGGACCACCAGCTTCCGGTAGCGTATGAGGAAGTAACGGTGGCCAGAAGACTGTACCGATCCGGAGAGAGCGAATATCTGCTAAACGGAACTGCCTGCCGTTTAAAAGATGTACAGGAACTCTTTTATGATACCGGTATCGGAAAGGAAGGATATTCTCTCATCGGGCAGGGGCAGATTGACCGGATACTGAGTACGAAGCCGGAGGAGTCCAGGGAACTGTTTGATGAGGCGACAGGGATTGTAAAGTTTAAGAAACGCAGGAAGACTGCGGAGAAAAAACTAGAAGATGAGAAGCAGAATCTTCTGCGCATCAACGATATTTTGTCAGAGCTGGAGAAACAGCTTGCACCTCTGGAACGCCAGGCGGAAAAGGCAAAGGAATATCTGAAGAAAAAAGAGACATTAAAAGAGGTAGAAGTCCATATCTTTCTCATAGAGGCAGAACAGATCAAGGAACAACTGGAACGGCTGGCAGAGACTTTTCAGATTACGGAAGGAGACCTGAGGGATACTTCCAAAGCTTTTGAAAATACAAAGCTGGAATATGAACGAATTGAAAAGGAACTAGAGGGTATTGAAGGCCAGATCGATGCGGCAAAAGAGGAAGCATCTGCCGGACGGCTGAAAAAGCAGCAGATGAAGGGCCAGATTGCGGTTTTAAAGGAGCAGGTACGTTCGGCAAAAGCCAGCAGCAGGCACTATCAGGAACGGATGGACAGTATCGAAAAGGAACTTTCATCCCGGCAGGCGGAAGAGCAGGCTGTTCTTCAGGAGAAGGAAACGTTGGATGTCCAGTTGTCTCAGGCACAGAAAGTACAGCAAGAAGCAGAAGAGACACTGCTGTGTATTCAGCAAAGCATCCGTGACAGCCAGGCCAATATGGAGAACAGCAAAAATGAGATCATTGCACTTTTGAATCAGCGGTCCTCCATAAAAGGAAAAGTTCAGCGCTATGATGCCATGACAGAACAGATTCAGATTCGCAAGGCAGAGGTGAACCAGAAGCTCATTCAGATGAAAAGCCTGGAGATTGACCAGAAGGAGCTTTTGCAGAAGCAGGAAGAAGAGCTTCTGAAGATACAGACGGAGCTTGCCGGGCGGACGAAAAGCCGGGAGGAGTTAGAGGAACGGATAAAGACACTGCAGCAGCAGATTACGATTTGCAGAAAGCGTTTAGAAGACGGCCAGAGTGCATATCACAGGGAAGCTTCCAGGCTGGAATCTCTTCGGAATCTGGCGGAGCGATACGACGGATACGGAGGCAGCATTCGAAAAGTCATGGAACAGAAGGACCGCATACCGGGCATTTGCGGCGTTGTGGCAGATCTGATTCATACAGAGAAACGTTATGAGACAGCCATTGAGACTGCTCTTGGAGGAAGCATTCAGAATGTGGTGACCGAAGATGAAGAGACGGCCAAGGGTCTGATTGCTTATCTGAAGCAGAACCGGTTCGGGAGAGTGACATTTCTTCCGCTTACTGCAGTAAAAAATCCCCAGCTCTTTCAGAGGGAACAGGTATTAAAAGAGCCGGGAGTTATTGGACTGGCACATACGCTGGTAGAAACCCATGAACGTTATCGAAACATCATGTCCCAGCTTCTTGGAAGGACTGTAGTGGTGGATCAGATCGATCACGCCATCGGGCTGCAGCGAAAATATCACTACAGTCTTCGGATTGTAACACTGGAAGGAGAGTCCATGAATCCGGGAGGATCCATGACCGGAGGTGCTTTCCGCAACAGCAGCAGCCTTTTAAGCCGAAATCGTGAGATCGAAGAGCTGAAGGAAAAAGTGGCGCGCTGCCGACAGGAAATGGAGCATGTGCAGAAGAAGCTGATAGAGATACAAAATGAAAGAAGCAGTTGTTATTCTACATTGGATGCAGGCACGGCTGCGCTTCAGGAAATCCGGGTGCTGGAAAACACGGTTCGAATGAACGTGGAACAACTGCGGGAGCAAAAGCGGGCAGCAGACGAGGATTTTGGACAGTTTCAAAAAGAATGCACAGAGCTGGATCGTCAGACGGCAGAGATCCGGGAGCTGAAGAAAGAGAGCCAGAAAGAGCTGAAGGATTCCGAGGAGTTGGAAAAGGCGCATACATTTGCAGTGGAGACTTATCAGCAGCGCCTGGAAGAAGAGCGTGTCAGGGAGACAGAGGCGCAGAAACTTCTGGAGGAATATCATCTGGATACGGCATCTATTCTCCAGAAAACCGAATTTGCTGCTTCTGGCTTGAAAAGAATAGGCGGTGAGCTTCAGAAACTTCTGGAGGAAAAGGATGAACTGACAAAAAATCAGGGACAGGCAGAGGAGGACACAAAGAGCCGGGAGTCCGGCATCGAATCTCTGCAGTCGGAAATGGAAGAGACAGAACATTCTGTCGAACATCTGGAAGAGAAGGTTCAAAGCCTTCAAAAACAAAAAGAAGAGCAGTCCGCTTCTCATAAGAGCTTTTTTGGCAGAAGGGAAGAACTGTCTGCCCGCATGAACCAGTTGGATAAGGAGCTTTTCCGGCTGAACAGTCAGAAAGAAAAACTGGAGGAAACTTCAGAAAATCTTATGAATCATATGTGGACAGAATATGAACTGACTTACAATGCGGCGCTTCCTCTTCGGAAAGAGGAATATCAGAATCTTTCGGAGCTGAAAAAAAGCTGCAGCGAAGTGAAGGAGGAGATCAGAGGACTTGGCAATGTCAATGTCAATGCCATTGAGGACTATAAGGAAGTATCGGAACGGTTTTCCTTTATGGACGGGCAGAGAAAGGATCTTCAGGATGCGGAAGAAGCTTTAAAACAGGTCATTTTGGAACTGGACAGCGGAATGAAAAAGCAGTTTGGAGAACAGTTTCTGCTGATCCAGAAAGAGTTTGACAAGGCGTTTAAAGAGCTGTTCGGAGGCGGAAGAGGTACGTTAGAACTTATTGACGAGGAAGATGTGCTGGAGAGCGGCATACGGATTATCTCCCAGCCGCCGGGCAAGAAGCTTCAGAATATGATGCAGCTTTCCGGAGGGGAGAAGGCACTGACGGCCATTGCGCTTCTCTTTGCTATACAGAACTTAAAACCGTCGCCGTTCTGTCTTTTAGATGAGATTGAGGCGGCTTTGGACGATTCCAATGTTGTCCGTTTTGCAAAGTATTTACATAAACTGACAAAATACACACAATTTATTGTGATTACGCACAGAAGGGGGACGATGAATGCGGCCGACCGTCTGTACGGAATCACGATGCAGGAAAAGGGAGTGTCCACGCTGGTATCGGTAAACCTGATCGAGAACGATCTGGACCAGTGATCCGGGTGGGATGAAATGCGGGACTTAGAGCAGGAGGTGTCACTTATTTATGGCAGAGGAGAAAAAAGGCTTTTTCAGACGTCTGGCGGAAGGGCTGTCCAAGACAAGGGATAATATTGTATCCGGTATGGATGCCATATTCAATGGATTTTCGGATATTGATGAGGATTTTTATGACGAGATTGAGGAAATTCTTATCATGGGAGACATTGGAATCAATGCTACGACCTCGATCATTGAAAATCTGAAGAAAAAGGTAAAGGAGCAGCATATCAAAAAGCCGGAGGAGTGCAAGGCGCTTTTAATCAACAGCATCCGGGAACAGATGCAGGTAGGAGAGACGGCTTACGACTTTGAACACAAGACATCGGTGGTATTGGTCATCGGCGTCAACGGAGTCGGCAAGACGACATCTGTCGGAAAACTTGCCGGAAAGCTAAAAGACCAGGGCCGAAGGGTAATTCTGGCGGCGGCGGATACTTTCCGGGCAGCGGCAGGCGAGCAGCTTACTGAGTGGGCGAACCGGGCAGGTGTGGAGATCATCGGCGGAGGTGAGGGCGCGGATCCGGCGTCGGTCGTCTATGATGCGGTCTGTGCGTCGAAGGCCAGAAAGGCGGATGTGCTTCTGATCGATACAGCAGGCAGGCTTCACAACAAAAAGAATCTGATGGAAGAGCTTCGGAAAATCAATCGGATCATTGAGCGGGAATATCCGGACGCATATAGGGAGACACTGGTAGTATTAGACGGAACGACTGGTCAGAACGCTATGGAGCAGGCGAGACAGTTTGGCGAAGCGGCAGATCTGACCGGCATCATACTGACCAAGCTGGACGGAACCGCCAAGGGAGGGATTGCCGTGGCCATCCAGTCGGAGCTGAATGTGCCGGTGAAATATATCGGAGTTGGAGAACATATTGACGATCTGCAGAAATTTGATGCGGACGCGTTTGTGAACGCACTGTTTCTGTCGGAAGAGGGAAGAGAGTGAAGATTCGCCGAGAACAGTTTTCGGACGCGGAGATGCCGAAAACTGTTCTGCAGAAGCGGTATCCTGCGGACAGATGTGGAACTATAATACGAGGAGAGATGAAAAAATGATGACGTTGGAGAAGTTTGAGGAGGCGTGCGAAATCGTCGGAAAGGTGACGACAGAGACACGGTTGATGTACAGCCAGTATTTTAGTGAAAGATTCGGAAACAGAGTCTATCTGAAACCGGAGAACATGCAAAAAACCGGAGCCTTTAAGATTCGGGGAGCATATTACAAGATCAGCACGCTGTCGGATGAGGAGCGGGAAAAAGGACTTATCACGGCATCGGCGGGAAATCATGCGCAGGGCGTAGCCTATGCGGCAAAAGCATATGGATGCAAAGCTGTTATTGTAATGCCTACTACGACACCGCTCATTAAAGTAAATCATACAAAAGAGTATGGCGCGGAAGTGGTTCTTTACGGAAACGATTACGACGAGGCCTGTGCACATGCTTATGAACTGGCAGAAGCTCAAGGTTATACGTTTATCCATCCTTTCGATGATCTGGATGTGGCGACCGGGCAGGGGACGATTTCCATGGAAATTTTTAAGGAACTGCCGCTGGTGGACTATATTCTGGTGCCCATCGGGGGCGGCGGTCTGGCAGCGGGTGTGGCAACGCTGGCGAAATATTTAAATCCGAAGATCAAGGTGATCGGTGTGGAGCCAGAAGGCGCCAACTGCATGGAGCAGTCCATGGCAAAAGGTGAAGTTATCTGCCTTCCAAGCAGCAACACCATTGCAGACGGTACGGCCGTGCGGCAGCCGGGCAAGCAGATCTTTCCTTATATCCAGGAAAATATTGACCGCGTGATTTCTGTTCCAGATGATGAACTGATTGTAGCTTTTCTGGATATGGTTGAAAATCACAAGATGATCGTAGAAAATTCGGGCCTTCTGAGCGTGGCAGCTCTGAAGCATCTGGATGTGAGAAATAAAAAAGTTGTTTGTATTTTAAGCGGCGGAAACATGGACATTATTACCATGTCTTCAGTTGTACAGCACGGACTGATTCAGAGAGACCGGATTTTCACAGTATCCGTACTGCTGCCGGATAAGCCGGGGGAGCTGGTTCATGTGGCGTCTCTTATCGCCGGGCAGCAGGGCAATGTTATTCGTTTGGATCATAATCAGTTTGTCAGCACAAACCGGAACGCAGCAGTGGAGCTGAAGATCACAATGGAAGCATTTGGAACGGAACATAAAGAGCGAATTATACGGGAACTGGAAAATAATGGATATCGTCCGAGACTGATTCGGGCCAATCCATAACAAATAAAAACAATGGAACTATAAACAGCATCCTTCCCTAAATGCCGGAAGGATTTACAGACACAAGTGTGGCTGGAAATGCTTCCAGATAAGGGACATTTTAGGGAAGGATGCGGAACTATAAACAGCATCCTTCCCTAAAATGCCCGGAAGGATTTACAGACACAAGTGTGGCTGGAAATGCTTCCAGATAAGGGACATTTTAGGGAAGGATGCGGAACTATAAACAGCATCCTTCCCTAAAATGCCCGGAAGGATTTACAGACACAAGTGTGGCTGGAAATGCTTCCAGATAGGGGGCATTTTAGGGAAGGATGCGGAACTATAATAGGAGGAAAAACATGGAAAACCGAGTAGAAAAAACAATTGAGAGACACAAAAAGGGTTACAACTGCGCACAGGCAGTCGTATGCACTTACTGCGATCTTCTGAATGCCGAAGAGCAGGATGCCTTCCGCATGTCTGAAGGCTTTGGAGCAGGCATGGGCGGTATGGAAAGCACATGCGGTGCGCTGTCCGGAGCTGTTATGCTGGCAGGTCTGAAATGCAGCGACGGAAATATGGAAACGCCCAAAACCAAAGGCAGTACGTACAAGCTGTCCAAGGAGATTGCAAAGCGATTCCAGGAGACATGCGGTGCTACCGTATGCAGGGAGATCAAAGGCGTGGATACCGGCAAACCGAAATATGACTGTGCAGACTGTATCCGCACCGCAGCTTCCATTGTAGAGGAAGTATTGTTTGGAGAGGAATAATGAGCAAATATAAGGAAATCCGGGCCGCCCTTCTGGGCGCGGGAACTGTCGGAGGAGGGGTTTATAAGCTTCTGCAGATGAGAAAGGAAGAGATGCCTTTTAAAATCCAGGCGGATCTTCAGATCAGCAAAGTTCTGGTAAGAGATCCCAGCAAGAAAAGGGAAGGCATTCCGGCAGATGTCCTGACAAATGACTGGGAAGGAATCATAAATGATCCAACAATCCAGATTGTCATAGAATTGATGGGCGGTATCGAACCGGCCCGCACATACATTCTGCAGGCATTAGAAGCCGGAAAACATGTGGTGACAGCCAATAAGGACCTGATGGCGGAACATGGCAGAGAGCTGATGGACGCTGCAAATGCCCATCGCTGCGATCTGCAGTTTGAAGCGGCGGTTGGCGGCGGTATTCCCATCATTCGGCCGCTGAAAGAATGTTTGGCAGGAAATGAAATTACAGAGGTCATGGGAATTGTCAATGGTACGACAAACTATATTTTGACCCGTATGACCGAGGACGGCATGGATTTTGAGGATGCGCTGAAAAAAGCACAGGAGCTTGGATTTGCGGAAGCAGATCCCACGTCGGATATTGAAGGACTTGATGCAGGGCGCAAGATGGCAATTTTGGCTTCCATCGCTTTTCATTCCAGGGTTACTTTTCAGGATGTGGACGTGAAAGGGATTACCAAAATTACAGCAAAAGATATTCAATATGCAAAAGAGTTTGGATATACGCTGAAGCTTCTTGGAGTGGCAAGAAATACGGACCGCAAAATGGAAGTAGGAGTATTTCCTATGATGATTCCGGACAGCCATCCGCTGGCCAATGTAAAGGATGCATTTAATGCAGTCTTTGTTCATGGAGATGCGGTAGATGATGCCATGTTTCAGGGAAAAGGCGCGGGTGAATTTCCAACGGCCAGCGCGGTGATGGGCGATATCATCGCCGTAGCCAGAAACATGCAGTATGACTGCTGCGGAAGGATCGGCTGCAGTTGTTATAAGAATCTGCCTATGAAAGAACCCGGAGAATCCAGACATCGGTATTTTATCCGTCTCATTGTGGAAGACCGCACCGGTATTCTGGCCGGTGTGGCCGGCGTACTTGGCAATAACAATGTAAGCATCAGCCAGGTTATCCAAAAACCTGCCGTATCCGGTGTGGCTGAACTGGTAGTTATTACGGATAAAGTAGAAAAACGATATCTGAAAGATGCCCTTGTCATCTTTGGCCAAATGTCCATGATTCGGGAAGTGGCTTCGGTGATTCGTGTCTATTCTCAGAAAAAATAGAACATATGTTCCTTGCAAAGCTGTTTATATTGTATTTTCAGTAATTGTCAGAAATTGTCATCCGGTTAAGTATGCGGTTTTGGAACAGGTGCCTGAAATTTCCTGAGGACCAGTCTTTATGATGGGCACACTTATAATGTGTCACTCAGAAAGGAGAGCGCCAATGGAAATCAAAAAGATTACCGGAGACAATTTTCAGACTGAAGTAACAGAGGCCGGCAGCCCGGTTCTGGTAGATTTCTACGCAGACTGGTGCGGTCCCTGCAAAGCACAGCATCCGATTCTTATGGAAGCGGCAGAAGAGGCGTGTGATATCAAATTCTGCAAGGTCAACATTGACGAGGCCCCGCAGCTTGCTGAACAATTCGGCATCTCACATGTTCCGACTATGCTGCTTATGAACGGAGAGAAGATATACAAAACCATTGAAGGGTTTCATCCGCTGGAAGAGATACTGGAATATTTGGAAATGTGATCTGGCGGAGAGGACAAAGGGGTGCCATTTGATACGGCCAATGCTGTATTCTCTGGCATCCCTTTGTCCTTTTAAAGAAATGCCGAATCTAATAAAGAAGGAGACTTTTGTATGAGCAGTCCGTTTATTCAAAGCATTTCCATTGACTGGGACCGAATCGCAGAAGACAGTTATCTAAGAAACATGGAATCTCTCTGCGGTCTGCGTCAGATGGTTTTTACCAATCCCATTACATTTTTTGTAGGAGAGAACGGAAGCGGAAAATCTACGATTTTAGAGGCCATCGCTGTTGCTTCTGGTTTTAATCCTGAAGGGGGAACAAAAAACTACAATTTTTCTACTTATGATTCTCATTCGGAGCTTTGGGAGGCCCTTCGGATTTCCAGAGGGTACAAAAAGGCCCAGTGGGGATACTTTCTTCGTGCGGAAAGCTTTTATAACGTAGCTACCAAAGAGATGGAATATGCAGATTTTCGGCATCCTTCCGAGAGATATCATGAACGGTCCCATGGGGAGAGCTTTCTTGCTCTGATGCAGAGACAGCTAAAACCTAACGGACTGTATTTTCTGGACGAGCCAGAAGCTGCACTATCTCCCCAGAGACAACTGACACTGCTTATGGAGATTTACGAATGTGCAAAACAAGCATCCCAGTTTCTTATTGTTACTCATTCTCCGATTTTACTCGGAATTCCGGGAGCGGATATCTGGACCTTTGACGATGGCCCGGTACACCAGTGCGAATACGAGGATACAGACAGCTATCAGGTGACAGAAATGTTCATCAACAACCGGAAGCAGTTGTTAAGAAGGCTCTTAAACCTTTGACTGCGTTTGGAAAAACATCCGGCTGGGCCCAACATCATAAACTTAAGCATAGATGTTACACATTTGAGTTATCCAGATTGAAACTTTATTACAACAGTGCAAATTAAAATTGAAAAATGCCCATAATCTCCCCTTAAAAGGATTATGGGCATTTTA
>CAJTDB010000026.1 GCA_910574965.1 Lachnospiraceae bacterium
TGAGATATCCCATTCTGAAAAGAAGTAAGACCCCTTGAAGACGACGAGGTAGATAGGGCAGAGGTGGAAGTGCAGTAATGTATGGAGCTGACTGTCACTAATCGGTCGAGGGCTTGACCAGAAGGATTTCTGGGGCGGAAGTTTTGAGAATGTGAGAAAAGTGCGTATCTTTTTGAACTGTATGTGATTTTGAAGGCATATGCCGGATGATCCTCGATAGCTCAATGGTAGAGCACGCGGCTGTTAACCGCGGGGTTGTAGGTTCGAGCCCTACTCGGGGAGTTAAAAAAGGCCCGCAGACATCAGTGCCTGCGGGTTTTGCATATCCGACGATAAGAGAGAAGAAATTTTGATTTCCTTCTGGTCTGTATAAAACAGGGATGGTAATATGGAATATTTATAAAAGAAAAATATATACGGGATGTACGAAAACGAAGGTAAAGCTGTGGCTTTCCATGTAATGAAACCTTGTATTGGATTTATACAGGGTTTCTTTTTGTATTAATTAATTGAAGATAGTTAGAGGATAGATTATAATATAAAAATAATGATGTATGTGGAAACAGAAGATGTCAAAGTATTAGGCTAAGCTGCGGCAGGAGAAAAGAATTGAAGAACATTTTAAATCCAGAGAATTTAACTAATGAAGATTTGAAAAAATGGTTGCTAAACGTACATGAAAAATATTATATTGAACTTAAAAAGGCTTCTGAATTACAAATGCGTTTTGGGAGAGTTATTCATCATTTTGTAATACATCTGGAGGATGGATTATCTTGGGAGTTGAAGAAAGGAATCCGCAAAATGAAATATCGGGTGTAGCAAATCCACAGAAAACATTAACAAGTTTATGGGATCAGCTTTCTAATACTAATAAAGTAAGTTATAAGAATATTGATAATCAAGATGTGAATACATATATTATTGAAGGAAAAACTGTTATCATAATATATGTAAAGGAAGCTGCTGAAAACATGAAGCCGGTATTTGTAAATGGCAAGTTAGAAAATTCATGGATAAGAACTGGAGACGGTGATAGAAAGGTAAACAGAGATGAATTGTCTGCATTAATAAGAAACGCGCAACCGGGCCAAGATAATTTGCCTGCTGATAATTTTACAATGGAGGATCTTGATTTAGATTCTCTAATCACATTTAAAGAACGTGTTAGCAAAAGATTTCCTAAGAAAAAATATATTGAAATGGGATAGTTGGACTTTTTAACAGAGATTGGAGCCTGTTATAAGGATCGGAAGACTGGTGAAATGAAAATTAGAAGAGGAACTTTACTCTTTTTGGGAAAATGTAACTCTATTAAAGAATTATTTCCTCATTACCATTTAGATTATTTTAATCACAGAGGTAATAATCCTAGATGGTCTGACAGGGTTTCGGATGATGAGCCGAGTGATTATGAAATGAATCTCTATAATTTTTATAATATTGTATATGAAAAAATTAGAATCCTATTTCAAGAGTCATTTATGTTAGATTCCGGGCAATTAAGAATGCCAGTATCGGGATTTGATGAAACGATCAGAGAGGGACTTGTAAATTGCCTGGCTCATGCGGATTATGTTCAGGGATATCCGTCTATAAAAATAGAGGTGTATGATGGATGGTTTTGCTTTATTAATCCAGGAAAAATGCTTGTATCCCCAGAACAATTTTTTTTGGGAGGAGATTCACGTCCACGCAATGAGATTATTATGAAAATGTTTCGATTGCTAGGAGCATCAGAGCGTCAGGGGTTTGGAGGACCACTGATTTATAAAACAGCGGTACAAAATGAGTTTAGAGGACCAGAAATCATAACAGATATTAATCATACTAAGTTAAAAGTGTGGAATATTGATTTGGCTGATTCATATCCTGATTTATCTATGGATGAAAAAAGCATATTGAGGCATATAATGAAGAATGGTATGGCACAATCTGTTAATATGGTTAAAAACGCACTGGGAATAACAGAATACAGAACAAGAAAAGCAATAGAAGTTCTTGAAGAGAGACATTTGGTCAGGAAAGTTGGAAATGGTCCGTCTACAAAATATATAGTGGAGATAGAAAGTGTGGAACTGTTAACACAGCTTCAAATGGCAATGGGAATATTAAAGAAGCAGGTAACATAACTCTATCTTGTGATTATCTCGTGATAAAATACGTATTATCATGAGATTGCAGTTCAAATATAGAAGTTCAGAGTATTAAAATGGTATTGGTATCTCGTGATTATCTCGTGATTATCTATGATATATCGCAAGAAAGGTTAGAAAGTCTAATATAAGGATTTTCGGTGTGCGATCGCACCCGTTGGTAGAGCACGCGACTGTTAACCGCGGGGTTGGAGGTTCGAGCCCTACTCGGGGAGTTAAAAAAAGGCCCGCAGACACGGATGTCTGCGGGTTTTCTTGTTTAAAGATTCAGCCTAAAAATAGAGAGAACAAGCTTAGTTCTGAAAGGCCGGTCCATTTTGTGTGGATTGGCCTTTTGAGGTTATTCTGCTGTTTCCAGTTCCTTCTGCAGTTGTTGGAGAAATGCGGCAGAGGACCTTGAAAGGATCTGATGCTTTTTCCAGGCAATGCAAAGCTCTGCTTCCAAAGCCGGATAAAGCGGCCTGAAACAGAGATTGCTGCTGCCGGTGGTATTGATGATCTTGTCCAGTGCGATCACATATCCGAAACCTTTTTCCACAAATTTCGCCGCATTATAGACCAGGTCATAAGTAGCGACGATATGAAGTCTGGATATATCCGTTTTCAGCCAGGATATTACCTCGCTGTTGCCGGAAGCCTGGTGAGATACAATCAGCGGCTTGTCCCACAGATCCTGCGCTGCAACGGTGTCCTTGTCTGACAGCGGGCTGTCGTTTGGCATCAGGACGCCCCAGACATCTTTCATGGGCAGTTTAATATAATCATATTTTGTGATATCGATAGAACCCACGAACAGCCCAAAGTCAATCAGCCCTTTATCCAGCTTTTCTATGACGCGGCTGGCATCGCCGCTGTAAATGTGGTAACGAATCAGGGGGTGTTTCTCCTGCAGATTATGGGCGGCTTTTGCAAAAAGGGAGATGCCTTCCGTCTCTCCGCATCCGATGTACACATCGCCGTTTATGTTTTCATCGGAAGATGCCAGTTCCGCTTTCATTTTTTCCATGAGATCGACCAATTCCTCTGCCCGTTTTCTGAGCAGCATCCCGTCTTCCGTCAGCGTGACCTTTTTGCTTCCGCGGATCAGGAGCTGCTTGCCCAATTCCTCTTCCAGGTCTTTTAACTGTCTGGAAAGGGGCGGCTGTGTCATGCGGAGCGACGCTGCCGCCTTCGTTATGCTTTCTTCCCTTGCAACTGCAAGAAAATACTGTAATACCCGAATGTCCAAGTAAATTCCCTCCTTTTCTGAGATCAAGGCTCATTGTAGCAGATAACTTCATCCTTGTCTCTGCTCAAAGCCAACCTTTCATATAGGCTTGAATTATACTGTCTCTGCAAGGTTGTTCCTCAACAATCTTTAACGATAGAACTCTATGGAAGCCTGTTTTTATCGCCCCATTCGCACATGCTATCTAATATGGGAATGAGTGACTTTCCACGTTCTGTAAGGCTGTATTCGACTTTTGGCGGAATCTGCGGATATTCTTTTCTGTTTACCAACTGGTCTGCCTCTAATTCTTTTAGTGTAGAGCTTAGCGTTTTAAAAGAGATCTCGCCAATATACTTTTTCATTTCATTAAAGCGGACGATGCCAAATTCCATAAGTGTATATAGAATTGTCATTTTGTATTTCCCATTGATGAGAGATAGTGTGTAGCTGAAACCGGTTGTTTCCAGGCACTCTTGTGATATACAGCGTTCGCCCATTCCTTTCACTCTCCTTTAGGTAAGTATATAACTTTTATGTTAGTACCACACCTGTAAGTGCGTACTTGTTTTCTGTTTCATTCTCGCTATAATTATAATATCAACAGCAGGAAAAGTCAATCCTGCAGGTAAAGGAGGCACAGACATACAGAACTATGAAAATTTAGGAAAGTCACTCCAGATTGGCAGACTGACCATTAGGAATAGATTTTGTATGGCACCGATTGGCGGCGGCAGCACCATTTTCCGGGAGAGGTTTCACCAGAGCTGACCCGTGACCAGATTAAATCTAAAATGGAGTCCGCTGCAAAGGCATATAATTCAGAATTCCGATACCATTCAGAAATAACCATCATAAATAGATTGATGCGGGAAGCGGGGAACAGGCGGCAGAATGGCTGAAAGGGTTATGAAAGCCGGACTAAAGTATAAGCCGGCTTATTATAAAAAAGCAAGAAGGAAGAATAGAGGAGGAATCGTTGTATGAGTAAGAAAATTGTTGTTATTACGGGAAGCCCGCGTAAAAATGGTAACAGTTTTGCAATGACGGAGGCTTTTATCAAAGCGGCGGAGGAAAAGGGGCATACAGTTACCAGGTTTGATGCCGCCATGAAAAAAGTAGGCGGATGCCATGCCTGCGAAACCTGCTATTCCACAGGGAAAGCCTGTACTTTTGATGATGACTTCAATACGATAGCACCGGCAATCCTGGAGGCGGATGCCATTGTGTTTACGATGCCGGTCTACTGGTATTCCATCCCGGCGCAGATCAAGGGCGTCATTGACCGGATATTTTCTCTTGTCGTAGGCGGAAAAGATATTGCAGGCAAGGAATGCGCGCTGATCACCTGCTGTGAGGAGGAAGATATGTCGGTCATGGATGGGGTGCGTATTCCGATGGAACGTATGTGTGACCTGAACAAATGGAAGATGGTGGGCGAGGTTCTGATCCCCGGCGTGCTGAATGCGGGTGATATTGACAAGACGGATGGCTGCAAAAAGGCGGCGGCTCTGGCTGATGCGATTTAGGAGGAAGATATGGAAAAGAAGGTTGTCATTTTGAATGGAAGCCCCAGGAGGGCAGGAAATACAGCAGCCCTGGCTGCGGAATTTACCAGGGGCGCAAAAGAAGCGGGAAATACGGTTGTGGAATTTTTTCTGGACAGCATGGCTATCCATGGCTGCAAGGGATGTTTCGGCGGACACAGCAGCAGGGAATGCCCATGTGTCCAAAAGGATGACATGGACAAAATATACCCGGCAGTGAAAGAATGCGATGTGGTCGTGCTTGCCACGCCGCTGTATTACTGGAATATGAGCGGGCAGCTCCGGATGGCTGTTGACCGCCTGTTTGCATTGGAGGAGGGTGATGGGAACCTGCTCAGAGGACACGGGAGGGCCTGCGCACTTCTGATGGCGGCGGAAGGGCATGGCTTTGAAGATGTTGTTCTCTACTATGAGCATCTGATGGAACATTTAAAATGGAAAAATCTTGGTCATGTGCTTGCCGGAGGGAATGGAGGCATAGGCGATATTAAGGGGAAACCGGAACTGCAAAAAGCCTATGAGCTTGGGAAATCGATCCGATAGATTAAAGAAAGGAAATACTTACTGTAAATAAAATCAATTTACCGCAGGCGGCAAAGCTAACTTCTCCGAATCCGGTAAGCCTTGTATGCACACAGAAGCCGGTCGATGAGAACACCACCCGAACTCGGCCAGCGCGACTGCCGCAAAAAGTATGACGGGTATGCAGGCTGGTATGCCGCCTTTGAGAGCCGGAAGGACAGCCTGCAAAAGGAACGGAAGAGAAAAGAGCCAGTATGACATTTTCAGCGGCTTCCTTTCGGGGCTTGAGGAAGTGTGGGAGCGGCCGGAATATCGGGTTTGTATCAGATATCTCCGGCTGCTTTTTTGGTGCGTGGAAAAGCCTGCTTTTCAAATATTTACGCTTGACAAAATTTCTTTTTGTTATAAAATAGTTCTAAAAAGAACAAAAGGAGAATGCAATGATTCCATTAAATCCATGGGAACATCAAAATGCAATCAAGACACTTTATTCAAAATGTGTAGAAGGGGTCTGTGTAAAACATAACATTACCCGAATGGAACTGGACATCCTTCTCTTTTTAGCCAATAATCCATGTTTTGACACAGCATCAGATATTATTGAGGTCAGATATTTGTCAAAATCCCAGGTATCGTCTTCTATAAAACTTCTGGAACAGTGTGGTTATATAAGAAAAGAATATTTGAAATGCAACCGTAAGACAGCACATTTGAGGATATGTAAAGGGGCTGTGGGTATCATCCATGATGGGCGGGCCGCGCAGGAGGAATTTATTTCAATCATGCTGGATGGTTTTTCACAGGAGGAAATTGACAGCATGAAAAAACAAAATGACCGTATTCTGTGCAATATCAATGCTTATATGAAAGGGAAGGAGGCAGAGTAATGTTTAAATTTTTTATTTGTTTTATTGCAGGAATTGGAGCCGGACTTGGAACGGGGTTTGCGGGGATGAGTGCCGCCGCCGTAATCAGTCCTATGCTGATTACTTTTTTGGGACTTCCGGCGTATGAGGCAGTCGGTATTGCCCTGGCAAGTGATGTTCTTGCAAGTGCCCTGAGCGCATACACTTATGGGAAAAATAAAAACCTTGATATTCGCAACGGCCTTGTAATGATGGTGACCGTTCTGATTTTTACATTGGTAGGGAGCTTTGCCGCAAGCCGCGTTCCCAATACCACTATGGGCAGTTTCTCCGTATTCATGACACTGATCCTTGGAATCAAATTTATCATAAAGCCTGTTATGACGACAAAAGAAACCATGAAGGCGGTCAGCGGAAAAAAGCGTATCATACAGTCAGCTATCAGCGGAATAGTTGTCGGGTTTATCTGCGGTTTTGTAGGTGCGGGCGGCGGAATGATGATGCTTCTGCTTTTGACCAGCCTGTTAGGGTATGAACTGAAGACTGCTGTCGGAACAAGCGTGTTTATTATGGCTTTTACAGCCTTTACAGGCGCTGTCAGTCATTTTGCCATAGGCGGGATGCCGGATGTATGGTGCCTGCTGTTCTGTGTGGCATCCACACTGCTCTGGGCGAGGATTGCCGCCAAATTCGCAAACAAAGCCAGCGCAGCGACATTAAACCGTGCAACGGGCGTTGTGCTGTCTGTTCTGGGAGTGGTCATCCTGACAGTGAATTACTTGAAATAATGAAATCAGCAACCTGCCGTTTAAACCATTCGGCAGGTTTCTGATTATAATGTACACTGCTTTAAAGAGCCGGATGGACAGCCTGGAAAAAGAGCGGGAGAGGAAGGGAATCCGGTATGACATTTTCTGCGGCTTCCTTGCGGGACTTAGCGAGACGATGGATCTGCCGGTGAATTTCAACGAGAGGCTGTTCCACAGGCTTGTGGATCACGCAACGGTCTGTCAGGACGGCAGGGTGGTATTCAGTTTTTGCAATAGCATGGAAGTCAGCACAGGGATTTATTGCCTGTGTTTATGAAACCCTTTCAATTTCCTTCGCCAACACAAAGCCCTTTTTCGCCGCGATCACAGCGATAATCTCATTAATTACAGCCGCAGCGGCAATCGTTCCCTGAAGGATGCCGACAAGATCCGGCTGCGAGGCCAAAGTGGCACAGGCAATCCCGGTAAAAACGAGAGAGACGCCCGAATGAGGCAGCAGTGTAAGGCCCAGATACTTCTGTACGGTATCCGGCATCTTCATCACCTTAGCACCAAACCTTGCCCCGAAATATTTTCCGGTTCCCCTTGCCGCAATATATAAAAAGGTATAGAACCCTGCGCCCAAGATCAGATGATAATTCAGCGGTGCGCCGAGATCGACGATGGCGGCCAGCAGGCTGACGGCCAGGACGGGATGAAAGCAGGCTGTTATCTCCTCCAGATGTTCTTTGCTGACCATGTTTGTAAATACTGCGGAAAAGGAAACGCCCATCAGCATATAATTCAGCGTAATGCCGGACAGTATTTTTGTATTTATGAGCCAGCCGATCCCTGCTGTCAACGTAATCCCTGCAAGCAGGACGGACAATGTCTGTATACGCCCCCTGACCCTGCTTAAGAGCCGTCCGGCAGGAAGCCCTGTAACGAGGCCGATGATGACTGGCAAAAGAATCATCACAGGGATCATATACAGCGAAACGGAGCCGCCCGATACAGAACTGGCCACAACGGAATTGACCGTAAAAAATACAATAATTGCCACGATGTCATCTAACACCGCCATCGGCAGCAATGTATTGGTTACTGGCCCCTTTGCGTGGAATTCGTTTACGATGGACAAGGCCGGCGCGGGGGCGGTAGCCAGCGCAATCCCGCCGAAGATAAAGGCGAGGTAAACAGGCACGCCTGCCAGCAAAAATGTAATTGCAAAGACAAGTGTTACAAAGAAAAAGGTGCCCAAAGACTGGGTCAGAGTGGTGACAATCAGGCCCTTGCCGCAGCTTTTGAGTTCTTTCCATACAAGCTCCGTTCCCAGCATCAGTCCAAACGCGCACTGCATCCACATGATAACGGTCTTGTACCACACAGAGTCGAGGACTGGCTGAGGCATCAGGCCGAGCGCATGGGGACCGAAAAGCATACCGATGATAAGCCATCCTAAAATAGACGGCAGTTTGATTCTGGAAACAAGCCTGCCGGCAAGCATCGCCAGCACAAGTACCATAAGCCATTGCAATATTTGCATCATTTTTGTGTTCCTCCTTTTGCAATTCCATACAGCATGAAGTCAAGCAATTTAGAAAGGTTCATTTCATGTTCCTTGATTTGCTTATCCAGCGTCATATAGCGGTAGGCAGAGCTGCTGAAATACCCATTGAACATACGCTGCATCTGGCGGAAATAATCAATAGCATCCTCTTCCGTGATTCCGTCCCGCAGTGTGATGCCGGAGATGACACTGCGGTAGATTTTTTCGTTGATCTCCTCAAAAGGTTCTAAAATCTGTTTGATCCTGTCTCGTAATTTTTCCTGGGGCTGCAGGATCGCTTCAAAGAAAATGTGCGCCTCGTTGGGGTATTCTGTAAAAAAGCGCATTCGGAGCTCCATATATTGCAACTGGTCAGAAGTGCAGCCGCTTTCCTCAATTAGCGAGATCAGTTTTTTACAACTGTTCTCCAGGCATACAAGATAGAGCTCGTCTTTATCTTTAAAGTTGTGGTAGATAAGCCCCTTATTGATGCCTCTCTTACAGATGTTGTTGATTGTTCCGCCGGCATAACCGTTTGCACCAAATTCCTCTAATGCCGCCTCCTGTATTTTTGATACGGTTAATTCTGTCCGTTTTGTTCTTTTCATAAAAATACCTTCCTTGATTGGTGTTCTTTGTCATGTGACTATGTTATCATAAATTGACTGATCGGTCAATTTGTGATTTGTGAAATTTTAATAAAGGTAGTTGACTGAAACATAGAAAAATTTTTTAGGTGCAAAAAATAACGATAGCACTGGGGAAATATTTGCATCAATCTGGACACGCAACAGGTATTATGATCTGCCGGGAAAAACGGTCATCCCATTTGTCACAAGCGGCGGGAGCGGTTTTTCTGATGCCATATCGGGGTTACAGAACCTGCAACAGGGGGCGGAAGTTTTATCGGACGGGTTTAAGGCATCCCATTCCAAGATTGATGATGTGACGCCGGAGGATGTGCGGGATTGGACAGATGGCTTTTCACTTTTAAACAAATAGATATCTTTTAGGTATGGATATACATTTGATATATGTATTTGATATTTTGATTAACCTGTTTTATGCTGTGAGCAAGGGCACAGGGTATCCCTGCTGAGTCTGGTGCATACCGGACAGAAACGGATCGACTTCTTTGTCTGCAAAATGAAAAAGAAAATCCAGGAGGAAAAATGATGAACATGAAATTTGACTTTAACAATCCTGTCTGTATCCTGTTTGGCAGCCAGAAAAATCTTACAGGTAAGGAAAAAAGGAGATGCAGACCGTGACCGTAAAGGATGTGATAGACGGGTTTCGGGAAGGCGCGGAAGAAAATGCCGAACGGGACGCCTGTGCCGATGAACTTTTTCAGGAGGCTGTCCGTATTGGGATGGAGCTTAATACAAAATACCATACGCCGGGGGAGCTGCGGGAGATCATGGGAAGACTTACCGGGAAGAACATGGATGATTCGTTCCGGCTGTTTCCCCCGTTCTATACGGACTTTGGGAAGAACATCACCATAGGGAAAGATGTCTTTATCAATTCGGGATGTCATTTTCAGGACCAAGGCGGGATAGAGATCGGGGACGGCGCGCTGATCGGACATAACGTGGTCCTGGCTACTATCAACCATGACCTTGATCCGAAGGAAAACAGGAAGAACCATTATGCGCCGATTAAAATAGGCGCCCATGTATGGATCGGCTCCAATGTCACCGTATTGCCCGGAGTGACCATCGGCGACTATGCGGCGGTCGGTGCCGGGGCTGTAGTGACAAAGGACGTTCCTGCCATGACAGTGGTGGGAGGCGTTCCTGCAAAAGTATTAAAGATGATTCAGGAAGGGAGCGAAGCGAAAGATGAAAGTTTTAGCGGTTAACGGCAGCGCGAGAAAAGGCGGAAATACGGCAATTCTTATCCAGACCGTATTTGAGGAGCTGCATCAGGCGGGGATTGAAACGGAGATGGTGCAGCTCGCCGGCCGGACTATAGAACCCTGCAGGGCCTGCTGGGCCTGCGGCGGGAGAAAAAACTGTGTCCATGAGAGAGATCCGTTCCGGGATATTTTTGATAAAGTGACCCAGGCGGACGGGATCCTACTGGGTTCGCCGGTTTACATGGCGAATATGTCCGCAAATATGCAGGCGTTCTTGGAGCGTGCAGCGGTTGTGGCAGACATGAACTGTGATGCGGGTCTGTTCCGGCATAAGGTTGGCGCTTCTGTTACGGCGGCACGCATGGGCGGGGCGGTAAATGCGGTTGACGCAATGAATCACTTCTTTCTGTCACAAAGTATGTTCCTTGCAGGCTCCTCTTACTGGGCTATGGCTTATGGGAGGATGCCGGGGGATGTGAGAGAGGATGCAGAAGGGCTGGATACTATGAGAAGCCTTGGCCAAAACATGGCGTATCTTCTGAAAGCTTTGGAAAGCGTGAACGGAATGAAGCTTCTCTAAAGCTGTAAAGGACACAGCCCAGGAGAATGGAGTGTATCGAAAAGAGGACAGGATTGAACGGACTCCGATCATAAAATAAGAAGGAGAAGGACATGAAAAAAATAATTTCTATTTGCATGATATTCACCCTGCTGCTTGGCCTGCCCGCCTGCGGCACGGCACAGCAGGATACTTCATCCGGGACGACGCAGGGAATCTCTGCGGAACAGGAGGCTGCTCTGCCATCGGAAATCGGCAGCGGGGAAAGTGAAGGAGAGGAATTAACTATGAAGGAAGAACCGAAAGAGAATACAGACAATTTTGAAACGAATATTCTGGTAGTATACTTTTCTGCGACTGGAACCACAAAGCCGCTGGCAGACTATGCGGCGGAGTTCCTCAATGCCGATCTGTATGAGATTGTGCCCGAAGAACCTTATACGGAAGCAGATCTTGCTTATTATACTAATGGAAGGGCGGATCAGGAACAAAGTGATCCCACAGCCCGTCCCGCTATTTCCGGTAGTGTGGAGGATATGGGACAATATGGGATAGTGCTGTTAGGTTATCCCATCTGGCATGGGCAGGCACCGAAAATCATTAGTACATTTTTAGAAAGCTATGATTTATCAGGGAAAATCATTGTGCCCTTCTGCACATCTCACAGCAGCGGGATCGGTTCTAGTGATAGGAACCTTCACGATCTGGCTTCCGATGCAGAATGGCTGTCTGGACGGCGGTTTCCGGGCGGTACTTCCAGAGAAGAGATGGAAGAATGGCTCGTCAGCCTTGATCTGCCTAAAACGGATGGGACTGTTTCGGTGATTCCTGTCTTTGATTTTGAAAATAAAACGGTAATGCTCAACAGCGGCTATGAGATGCCGATCAATGGTCTTGGAACATACAGCCTTCATGGTGATGAGTGTATCAATTCTGTGAAATCTGCGTTATTAAATGGCGTCCGTCTCATTGATACCGCTTCTGCCTATGGCAATGAGGAGGAAATCGGTCAGGCGATCCGGGAAACGATTGATGAAGGGATCATACAGCGGGAGGATATTTTTGTCACAACTAAAATTTATCCGGGCAGTGAGATGGAAAATCCGGTTCAGTCCATTCAGGCCTGCCTTGACCGGCTGGATATTGGCTATGTGGACCTGATGCTTTTGCATCATCCCGATCCGAATGATGTGGAGGCGTACAAAGCAATGGAGCAGTTTACAGAAGAAGGAAAAATCCGTTCCATCGGGCTGTCGAACTGGTATGCGGAGGAATTGACGGAGTTTCTGCCGCAGGTGGATACTGTCCCTGCCTTGGTTCAGAATGAAATCCATCCATATTATCAGGAGAATGATGTGATCCCGTTTATTCAGGATTTAGGGATTGTGGTGCAGGGCTGGTATCCGCTGGGTGGCAGAGGGCATACAGGAGAGCTGCTTGGCGATTCCGTGATTTCTGAAATAGCCGGGGCACATGGCGTATCTTCCGCACAGGTGATTTTACGATGGAATCTGCAAAAGGGTGTGGTGGTCATCCCAGGTTCCAGTAATCCCGATCATATCAGAGAAAATACAAAGCTGTACCATTTCAGCCTGACCGAGGATGAAATGGCACGGATCAATGCTCTCGACCGGGGCGAAAAACATGATTGGTATTGAGGAACGATTATCCCGTTATTATTATTTACTGTTACAAATGCGGTGCTTTTCCTGAAAAGATGCGTTGCCGTTAAGGGCGTTTCACGGTATAATATAAGTGCCGGGATTTGGCCGGCAGGGATTACAAAATCTCTGTACATGTCATACCAGCAGCTCTGCTCCGAGTGGGGCAACGGCAGCGCTTTGATTACGGCGGCCATCTAAATAAGAGGTGTCCGGCTGATGTACCCTTATCGTTGAAAGAGACGGATTATGCTTCATTATGGATACTTATGTACAGCGTTATGAAAGAGCAAAAAGTATAAAAAAATTTCAAAAACATAAATTTCCCTCTTGCCAAATGAGAGAAGTTGTGTTAATATACTATTCGTTAGGTCACCAGTTAGATGGTAGCCGGACAAAATGAAATATATAGTCTCGATTGCAATCTGGAGATAACACTCTATCAAAGCGATTTTACAGTGTGAAACGGTATCAATGGCAGAGCATGCGGCTGCTGACCGCAGGGTGTAAGTCCGAGTCCTAATCGGGGAGCTGACAATCGAATACGGCGCAGTAGCCAAGCGGTAAGGCGTGGGTCTGCAACTCCTTGCTCACCGCCTTCCAACAGTCAAAAAAATTAAATATGGCGCAGTAGCCAAGCGGTAAGGCGTCGGTCTGCAACACCGTGATTCACCGGTTCAAATCCGGTCTGCGCCTCTTCGGAGGCCTCGAAAAACGTTGATTTTTCGGGGTTTTTCCTTTGTCTTGATTTTTGACATGACACTTTTACACCCTTGCCTCTGGTCAGTTCTTTCCTCATTTTCATTAAATTTTCAAAATTTTGATGCTCCGTTTAAAATCGTTTAAAATCGAATAAAATTGGTTCATAAAGTGGTTATAAGGTGGTCGCCAAATGTAGAACCTAATCATTTAACATATCTACCAGATTATGTTTCCCGTCTTCATCTGTATGTAGATAAGTCTTTACGACAACCTTATAATCATCCCCTAACAGCTCTGCGACAGCTTTGATTTCCTGGTGGCTTGAAGTTTTACTCAGAAGCCGTGTCGCAAAAGTATGGCGCATGGCATGAGTGCCATAATGCTTTTCGCCAATTCTTTTCAAAATGCGATCAAGGGAAAGCTGGATATTTCTCTTGGTAGGGATATTCCCTGTTTTCGTACTTATGATAAAATCGCTTCGGATTTTGTTCGGCTCATAAGTATTGAGCATGAGCTCCAGACACATTTCAGCTTCCCGATTTAGCGGAACTATGCGGTTGCTGCGGGGATACTTGGGTGGTGTTATCATTTGTGTGGATTTGGTTTGTGCATTTTCTTCCCTGTTTTTGACAATACTTACAGTTTCGGAGATATGAACCCTTTTCCGTCCATCTTCGCCTGCCAGGATTCCGTTTTTTGAGAGAGCAAGCAGTTCTCCTTCCCTGAGTCCTGTATTCAGGGCGAAAACCAGTGCTGGCCCATAACGGTATGCGAGAGTGCCGTCAGGATTATATCCCAGAGCGATTTCCTTAAACCGTTCAAGACATTCTAACGGAAGTATCTGTATCTCCTTGGTTTTTTTGCCTACAGCAGTTTCGTCAGGAAGTTCCACTGTAGCAAAAGGATTATAGGATTCGGGAAAATCTTTTTCTTCTTTTCCATGTTTGATCATGGAATGTAAGAAAAGATAAACCTTATTGATTGTTGAGAGGCTGTAATTTGGCTGCAGTTCATCCAGCAGGTTCTGGATGTCCCTGGATTTTAAATTGCACATCAGCACTTGAGCAATCGGATGTTTTTCAATATGGCACTCAAAAGTACGCTCAATCCGATCATAGGTAGTCTGCTTCAGCTTTTTACGCAGGACCTGCTGACTTTTGTAAAAAAGAAATTTTTTAGAATATTCAGCAACGGTCAGTTTTGTGTTTACAGCTTCTCCGGACAGAACCATAAATCTGTATTCATCCAGCTTAGCCTTGGCCTCTGCCTTTGTCTTACCTGAAAATTCTTTCGTTGTCACTCCTTTCTTTGTGTAGCGTGCGATCCATTTCCCTTTGCTGTTTTTGAAAATTGTGCCGTCTCCTTTACTTCGACGGATTTTTGTGGTGGTCTGATTCGACATAGACTTTGCTCCTTTCTACGAAAAGAACTATTTCTATTGCGAAAAAGCCAGTGTTATCGCATCCTCATTATATTATAGAAATGCATAGGTGACAACGAAATTCTGACTTTAGAAGAATAGTTCTTTTCCCACGTTATCTGATAAAAACTCCTGTATTGCTGTTTTGGAAGTAAAATAGTCCCGGCCGATTTTAGTAACGGGTAACAATCTGCTCTGCAGCATTTCTCTGGTCTTTGTTTTTCCAATTCCGAGCATGAGAGAAATCTCTTCTACGGAGTATTTGCGGAAATCCCCGTAACTGCCTAATTCTTTCTGTTTCATATCCATAATAAAAAACCTCATCTGATAAAAAGTGTACGGGTATCTATTTACACATACCTTCCACCACCGTTTCCTGCGCCCTCCCCGGCCGCGTTGACTGGCTGCACTGTGTGCGATTTCATCTGGGCCGGGCATACCCTGTGCAGGAACCCGGCCATCAGAACCCATATACATGATGGCGTATGCTCTTCAGTTTTCAAGGAGCGGAAAACCTCATCCGGATGCTCGGAGAAGGTTATATACAGAAATACCCGTCTGGCAGGAAAATACTTGAAAATATTTTGAAAAAGATAAAAAGTAATAGATATGGTATTATCGAGTTGACATGATACAAGATATTGTGCTAAGATAAATCCGTAATTGATTTTTATGCGAGACCTGTTATGGGGAACTGGGAGGGGCAGGACATACCCGATATGTCTGCCGTCTTTTCGTAAACCGCAGGTTATGGTGCCGCCCTATAGGGAGGGACCGGGATGCATACGCTGTTTATGATTGTATTTTGTGTCAGGAGCTGTCCGGGCATCAGGAAGAACAGAGGATTTTTCCGATGCGGCATGGCAGTCTTTTGGCACTTTTTTGTTTTCCGACAGAGATGCCGGAGACAGGAAGTTGATTTGTGGGAGAGCCACACGCAGTAAGGAATGGAAGCCTGTATGGGATCATTCCTTTTTTTGTGCCGTAAACATACCAGAAATGCCCGGATGGGCTTTGCCCGCATAAGCGGCTGGATAAAAAATCATCCGTGAAACGGAGAGAAAAGAAAGGTGGAAAGAAACATGAGTGGAACAAAGGTCTTTGAAGACAGCTATTGCGGCGTCTTCACAAAGCAAGATGAATTTCTGAAGTGCCTTGAGAGCATCGGGAGGAATTCCTTCTGGGAACGGAAGAAATCCAAAAACCTGCGTCTGGTGCCCATCACTGATGACAGCAGGGTAGCAGAGGAGCTTCGGGAGAAATATGCCGAGGAAGGACTGGATGAGGGAATCATCACAGACACCATCCTGAATACAGGGCTTCTCCTGAAAGTAAGGAACCAATATTATCCGGTGAGGTGCTGTGCGATCAAAAGCATCCTTGACCGGGCAGGCATTTCCGGGGCCGGGCTTCGCAGGGTGGAAAAAAACGTCTATGCGCGTATCCTGAACGACTGCCTGAAGGTGGCGAAGGGAGAAGCGCTCCTGCGCATTTCGGAAGGGAAGGTGAGCGCCGTACTGGGCGGAGACTGCCATGACTATGCAGTGCTGAACATGGAGCAGATCTTCATGCATTCCGTGGAATATTTTAATACGGAATTTAAGGGCTGCACCTGGCTGGGAGGATTTTATGAGCATGACATGGCATCTGCCTTATGGGAGCTGTCCGGGGAGGATAAGCTTCTGGAGGCGTACCAGGAGGAACTGCGCCTGCATGGGAAGGAACCGGAGGAAATGAAGCCCGCAGTGCGGATCACAACCTCGGATACTGGATCAGGCGGGGCGAACATCTATCCCATGCTCATCTCCGGAAACGGGAACACAACCATCAACCTGGGGAGCCCGCTGCGGCTCGGCCACAGGAACGGAACGCGCATCAGCGACTTTGACGAACAGCTGGAGATGCTTTATGGAAAGTACCAGCTGGCGGCCGGAAACCTGGTAAAGCTGCTTTCGACGGAAATCTCCAATCCGGTCAACTGCATGAAAGGCGTCATGGACAGACTGGGGATTGCAAGGAAATACGAGGCAGAGGCCGTAGAGCTGTTCAGGGCCCAGTACGGGGAAGATCCCTGCACGGCCCATGAGATTTATTTCGGCATCTCCGAGGTGCTGTACATGCTGGCCTGTGAAGGAGAGGAAGGAAGCAGGATTTCCAGGATGGAGGAGAACATCGCAAGGGCTTTATCCATCCACTGGACAGACTATGACATTCCAGGGGAATACAAATGGTGAGAGAGACAGTGGAGATTACAGGAGAGGTTATCCAGGATGAGGAAGCCGGGGTCCCGGTGCGCTATTATCATCTGGAGCGGGGTAAGTTTGACTGCGTGCAGAGCTGTCAGGGAGACCTGATCGTCATCTGCAATGCACTGGCAGACTATGCCGGGCTTCTGTCCGAATACCTGGAGGAGGAAGGCGGGCAGATGGATGCCTGCGGACAGATCCGGTATGAGCTGCATATCGAACGCTGTCTGAAGATTCAGAAGCTCATATCGGAGCAGATCGGGTATGACCGGGAAGCAGCGATTGAAAAATGCAGGAAGAAAAACCACAGGAAAGACGAGGATGTGGGAGAGGATGCCGTGGTCCTGGCAGCCAGGCGGAAGCGCAGCGCTGCTAAGAAAGCGGCACAGGAACAGAATAACAGTTAAATACAGCAGGCAGGATGGAGAAGGAACAGCCCTTCTCTTTTTTCTGCCGGGAAAGGAGCATTTATGGGTTTGAACTTAAATTATGAGGCGGCGGTACTGGTAGATACGGAAAATTTAAGCCGGGAGGACTGGCTTTCCTGGCGCCGCAGAGGGATCGGCGGGAGTGACGCTGCCGCAGTCATGGGATTGTCGCCCTTCTGTACGAAGCGTGACCTGTACTATGACAAACGGGACAT
The DNA here is from genome assembly GCA_910574965.1 of Lachnospiraceae bacterium. Taxonomy (GTDB): domain Bacteria; phylum Bacillota; class Clostridia; order Lachnospirales; family Lachnospiraceae; genus Hominiventricola. The sequence continues at coordinate 17,689 of CAJTDB010000026.1, forward strand.
CCGGCCGGTCGTGGATGAGGAAGAGGATAACTGGGTGGCAAAGGAAGTCGGCCACCGCCTGGAAGAGCTGGTAGCGGAGATCTTCGGCCGGAAGACCGGGTTTAAGGTTTACGCTGTCCGGAAGATGTTCCAGCATCCGCTCTATCCGTTCATGCTGGCAGATGTGGATTATTTCATTGAGTTTGCTGACGGGACAACAGGCATCCTGGAATGTAAGACCACCAACTATAACTGCCAGAACAAGTGGAGCAATGATTCCCTCCCTGTTAATTATGAATATCAGGTGCGGCACTACATGGCAGTCCTGAATCTGGACAGGGCAATGATTGCCTGCCTGTATGGGAACAACGAAACTGAGTTTTTCATCCGCTGTGTGGAGCGTGACCTTGACATTGAGGAGGACCTGATTGCAGAAGAGGAATATTTCTGGAAAGAGAACGTGGAAAAAGCCGTAGAGCCCCCTTATACGGAGAAGCCGGACCTGGTACTGGAGAGCATCCGCAGGCACTGCGGCCCCGCAGAAAAGGATGCGGACCAGGTAAAGCTTGACCGGAAGCATATCCTCAGCCTGGAAAGGTATCTTAAGCTGAAGGAGGAAAAGGCGCAGCATGAGGGGGAAGCCAAAAAGCTGGACGGCCTGATGAAGGAAGCCTGTGCGAGGATCGTGGAGGAGATGGGGGTAAGCTGTTCCGGCGTCTTAAAGGACGGTCCGGTAGAGTATCTTGTTTCCTATAACCCGGCTTACCGTACCGGCATAGACAAAAAGGGACTGGAGCGCTTAAAGGTGCAGTACCCGGATATCTATGATGACTATGTAAATACGACGGAGAGCAGGCGCTTTTCCGTAAAGAAGAAAGGAGCAGCATGATAAAGAAAAATGAACTGGTATATATCTGTTCCCCGCTGTCTGCACCCACAGAACAGCAGATGCAGGAGAACATGAAGAAAGCATCCGAGTATGCAAAGCTTGTAGTCCGGCAGTTCCATTGCCGGGCCATTGCGCCCCACAGTTTCCTTCCGGCGTATCTGGATGACCGGATCCCGGAGGAAAGGGAAGCCTGCCTTGCATTCGGCATATCCGTGCTGAAGCTGTGCAGGGCGGTGATCGTCTGCGGGAACCGCATCAGCAGCGGGATGGAAGGAGAGATAAGGACGGCACGGGAATGCAGCATCCCGGTATACAGTCTCTGGGAACGCCCGGACGGGTTTGCCCTGGTAAGGGCAGAGGAAAGGAGGAGAAAAGATGAGGTGCAGATTTGTGCGGAAAATATTCTGCAACAAAGATAACGGATACTGTGTCTTTGTGTTCCATACGATGGAGGAGATCCCAAAGGAGGCAAAGGATCCGCATTATACGGGGACAGGCGCAGAGTTCACCGCAAAGGGGGACAGCCTGCCCGACACGGATGCGGTGGAAGCCGACCTGCAGGGAAGATGGATAAAGGGGAAATACGGGCTCCAGTTCCAGACAGACAGCTGGCAGGAGATCCGGCCCCAGACAAAGGAAGGGATACAGGCCTATCTGTCTTCCGGGATGGTAAAAGGGATCGGGCCGCAGACCGCAAAGCTGATCGTGGAGCGTTTCGGTACAAGGACCTTCGACATCATGGAGCAGTATCCGGACAGCCTTCTGGAGATCCGGGGGATCACGCAGAAAAAGCTGGATGCCATCATGGACTCCTATCAGGAAAGCCGGACAGTCCGTGACCTTGCGGCACATCTGGCGCCTTTTGATGTTACCCCCAAAAAGATACAGAAGATTTATGAATGCTTTGGAAATGCATCCCTGGAGACAGTAAAGAACCAGCCCTTTGCCCTCTGCTCCGTCAGCGGATTCGGATTCCTGACCGTTGACAGAATCGCCAGGGCTACGGGATGCCGCCTGAATGATCCCATGAGGATTGACGGCTGCATTGATTACTGCATGGAGCAGGAGCTGCAGCTGGGGAACCTTTATCAGGAAAAGCAGGTATTTCAGAAGAACGTATATAAGCAGCTGAATACCGGCTGCAGGGAAGAAGCTGTGACGGAGCTGGAGGTCTATCAGAGGCTCTACCAGCTGGTGAAGGAAAAACACCTCTACTATACGGAAGGGGCGCTGTACCCGGCAAAGCAGTACGGGTATGAGTGTGGTGCTGCCAGGGCGATTGCAGGCCTTTTAGCACAGGAATGTGCTGTGCCGGCAGGACTGGATATCCTTCTGAAGGAGGCCCAGCGGGAGCTTTCCCTCACTTTGTCTTCCAGACAGGAGGATGCAGTGCGGAAGGCATTTACCCATCTGGTATCCATTGTCACCGGAGGACCGGGGACAGGAAAGACCACCGTACAGAAGGTAATGCTCCATATCCATAAGAAGCTGGGAGGGACGGACATCCTTCTGACAGCGCCTACAGGAAGGGCAAGCCGGAGGATGGCGGAGAGCACAGGGCACACAGAGGCCATGACCATGCACAGTGCCCTTGGGCTTACCTATGATGAAGACAGCGCGGAAATGGAAAGCATGCTGGAGGCAGGCTTTATCATAGCGGATGAATTTACCATGTCCGATATGCGCCTGTCCTATGAGTTTTTCTGCCACATCCGGAAAGGAAGCCGTCTGGTCCTGGTCGGAGACATTGACCAGCTGCCCAGTGTGGGCCCCGGCAATGTGTTCCGGGAGCTGGTACAGTGCGGCGTGATCCCGGTGACAGTCCTTGACACGGTATTCCGCCAGGGAGAGGACAGCAGGATCATCACCAATGCACACCGGATGCAGGAGAACAATACTTCCCTGGACTACGGGGAAGGCTTTACCTTTATCCCGGCAAAGGATGCGAAGACTGCGGGAGACCTTGTGGTGGAGCTGTACCGCACCTGTGCAGACCGTTATGGGATAGATCAGGTCCAGGTACTGTCCCCGTACCGCAGGAAAGGGGATGCCAGCGTCAATTCCCTGAATGAACGGCTGTGGGAAATCTGCAGCCGGAAAGGGAGCGGCAGCCTGGAGCTCCAGTCCGGGGGGCATACCTTCCGTACCGGGGACCGGATCATCCATAACAAAAACAGGGAACAGGTCAGCAACGGCGATATCGGCTATGTAACGAAAATCTATGAAGATGAGGACGGAACCAGAAAGGCAAGGCTTACCTTCTCAGACGGACGCAACGTAGACTATACCTGTGACGAGATGGATATGGTGGAACATGCCTATGCGACCACAGTCCACAAGAGCCAGGGAAGCGAGTACCCGGTCGTGATCCTTCCGTGGATCACAGCCTTTTACGGCATGCTCAAAAGGAATATCTTCTATACAGCCGTTACCAGGGCAAAGGCCCAGGTACTGATCGTAGGAGATAAAAGAGCGGTGGCGATGGCGATCCATAATACGGAATGTGACCAGCGCAATACCCGTCTGGGAGAACGTGTCATACAGGAATACAACAGACTGGAGGAGAAAAAGAAAGCCCTGCCGGAGGAAGACGGATACCGGCAGATGGTAATGAATCTGTAAACAGCTTCCTCCTGTATGTGGCAGATGCGAAAGAGGTTATGTACATGAAAAAAAGAGATTATCAAAAGGAGTTCTGCAGTCTCATCGACCGGCATGCCAGCCGGTATTCCAGATGGCAGATATGGAATGATTTCCTGTATCTGACCGCGGCGGCCCTGGCAAACGTGTTTCCGGTGCCGGAGCGGGAAGAAAGGGAAAAACAGTACCTTTCGGTCATTGGCAGATATACAGCGGAGGAACAGAAAGTTTTTCCGGAGATGATGGCGCTCGTTACGCTGGCGCTGGATGAAAATCCGGAGCAGGATTTTCTGGGGAGCCTCTACCATGTCCTGAACCTTCAGCAAGAACAAAAGGGGCAGTTTTTTACCCCCTATGACATCAGCAGGTTTATGGCGGAGATACAGTTTGCCGGACAAAATATGGAAAAAGAGCTGGAAAAGAAGGGGTATATCAGCGTGAACGATCCAGCCTGTGGTGCAGGCGCCATGCTGATCGCATTTGCCAATGCAGCGAAAAGGCATGGGATCAACTATCAGAAGCAGGTATTGTTTGTGGCCCAGGACATTGACCATACTGCAGCCATGATGTGCTACATCCAGCTTTCCCTTCTGGGATGCCCCGCAGTTATCATTATCGGGGATACGCTGGCAAAGCCCATGCTCCATCCGGATAATGATGTGTGGTATACGCCGTTCTATCATCTGAACCGCTGGAGATTTTCACAGCGGCCCGGAATGGAAGAAACTGCAGAACGTGTTAGGGAAACAGAAAAGGACAGGATGCCGGAAGTGGTGGTGAAAGAAACCTGCCTGCCGGGAAATATGGAGTTTGTGGAAGGCAGCGACGGCCAGTTCACATTCTCACTGAAAAAAGCATCATAAAAATTCAAGGAAAACACGGGAGGCGGATATTTATCTTACAGATCCCCTCCCCACAGGAAAGGAGAGAAACAAATGAGTGAAATGACAATGAACATGGGATCCATGTATGAGGAAGTACCGGAGATACAGAAGCTGAACAGGGTGGAAGGGTTCGATCCCAGAAGGTATATGCGGACGATCCAGGATGAGGGGCAGCCTGCCAGGTATTATCTGGATGTGGCTTTCCGCAAGCTCTGGTTCCGCCTGAAATACCCGGAGGGCAAGATCGTAAAACATATCCTGAAGCTGACAGACCAGGTAGCCATTGTGGAAGCAAGGGTGTACCTGAACCGGAATGACGAGCCGGATAATTTTATCTCCAACGCCCTGGCGCAGAAATATATGACGGCGGATACCCAGTTCGGGAACAAATATGTGGAGCTGGCAGAGACTGCCGCAGTAGGAAGGGCCCTGTCGGATGCCGGGTTCGGGCTGCAGTTTGCAGACCGGGAAGGAGACCTGGACCCGGAGGTAACGGAAGCCCCCATGGAGCGCAGGATGCTTCAGGGAGGAGGTATGCCGGAAGAGGAGAATACAGAGATTTTAAAGGAGACAGCAGGAGCCGGCCTTATGCAGGAAGCGTCAGAAGAGGATGTAAATATCTCCGGACAATACGGGATAGAACAGTATATCCCGATGCCGGAAGAGGTAGGAGTGTCCATGGGAATGCCGCCTGCCATGCAGCAGAACCCACAGCCAGCGCCGACAGCCCCTGCAGGAGACAGCAGGAAGCGTCCCCAGGCTGCACAGACACAGAGCCGTGGTGTGGCAGGCGCCGGAAATGTACCGCAGGGAACAGGCGTTGCCGGAAACCGGGCGGGAGACAGGCAGAACCGGACGGACCAGACCGGGATCAGCCGGGAGATGCCTGTGGAGCAGATTTATGCGAAGCTGAACCGGGATACGGCAGCGTCGGTGGTCATCCCCATGGGATACCATAAGGGGAAGACACTGGGCCAGCTGGCACTGGAAAAGCCCAAAGCGCTGGAATGGTATATCAGTTCCTACGGTGGGCCCGACAACCTGCTCCGCGCAGCGGCAAAGTTCCTGCTGGATGCGGCACTGGGACGGGCAGGCTGAGGAGACAGTAAAAAAACAACGGACGGCACACGTTACGGGCTGTCCTTATGTTAAAGAGGAGCAGTCCGGTATAAAAGCCGGACTGCAGAAAGGAGGAGAGGCTTGTATCAGGATTTACCATTTACCATCCGGGAGGTGGCCGGGATTCTGAACCTCCATGTGAGGCATAAGAATGCGGCGAGTCTGGATGTGGACTGCCCTTTCTGCGGAGAACACAAGGGCAAGCTGAACCTGAATCTGACAAAGAACGTATTCAAATGCAACCGGTGCGGGGAAAGCGGCGGCATGCTTTCCCTGTACGGAAAGATCTATGGCGTCGATAACGGCACGGCCTGTAAAGAGATCAAGGAAGCGCTGGGACGGAATGAAAAAGCACCGGAATACCGGGTAAGGCAGGTGAAGATACCGCCAAAAGAATCGGAGATACCCAATGTCCCGCAGGCGGCGGATGAAGTAAAGGACAAAACCTATGCGATGCTGCTCTCCATGCTGCCGTTAGCCAGGCCCCATGAAGAAAATCTTCTGAAAAGAGGGTTTACCATGGAGCAGATAGAGGATAACGGCTACAGGAGCACGCCGGTCTTCGGTTTCCGGAAGCTGACGGAGCGCCTGCTGGAAAGCGGGTGCACGGTGGAAGGCGTTCCGGGTTTCTATCAGGAGAAGGATGGTGGGTGGAGCGTACATTTTTATCCAAAGTCTTCGGGCTTTATGGTGCCTGTGCGGAACCTGGACGGCCTGATCGTTGGCATCCAGATCCGTCTGGACCATCCCCGTGACGGCAGGAAGTATATGTGGCTCTCCAGTACCAACTATCCCATGGGGACCTCTCCGGGCAGCCCTACCCATCTGGCAGGAAAGCCGGGGGACGGAACGGTCTTTATCACGGAGGGACCCCTGAAGGGGGACCTTGCCCACGCATTATCCGGCAGGACCTTTGGCTGCGTCCCAGGAGCCAACCAGTATGCGAACCTTCCCCCGTTTCTCCAGAAAATGAAACTTCTGGGCACGGAGTTCGTGTATGAAGCCTACGACATGGACAAGCTGCTGAAGCCGGTCTGCAGGGGCGACTACAATGAGAAATGCAGGTATTGTGAAACTTACCGGAAAAACTGGAAGCAGGAGCGCATCCCATGTGAAAAGAAGGACATCAAACGCCAGAATATCCAGAGGGGCTGCCATAAGCTTGCGGAGATCTGCCAGGATATTGGGATGCCTATGAAGATGCTGACCTGGGACTGCGACGTGGAAGGCGACTGGGCGGAGCATGTCAAGGGCGTGGATGATTACCTGTATGGGTTGGAACAGAAGAAAAAAGAGAGTTCATGAAAATATTTGAGAACCGGAGTGGTCTTCCCGAAACGGGGGTTCCACTCCCTTTTTTTATGCACACAATAAGTAAAATCTGCGGAATGTGTAAAAAATTGTTGGCTTTTACTTAATCTGTGCGTATATAACAAGTGAAATACCCCGCAGCAAGCTACGGAGTATTCCACCCTCGCGGCAGTCGCCAAATATCCGCACAAGTGTGGCTGCTTGGCTCGTTGCTCGCGGGAATAAAAGAAAAGGAGACGAGGAGTATGTACCAGAAAATGATGATACCCGTAGACCATGGGAACCGCAATATGAAGACAGAGCAGTTCATCTTTACCTCCGGCCTGGTGGAGAGTGACAGCAGGCCTGCGCTGGGAGAATACCTGTATTATGATGGGCGCTATTATGCATTGACAGAGCAGAGGATCCCTTACATGAGGGATAAGACGGCAGATGACCGGTTCTTTATCCTTACGCTGTTCGGGATCGCCATGGAAGCGGAAAGGCAGGCGCTCTGTAAAGAAGATACCATCCTTCAGGTGTCGCTTCCCGTTGGCCTGCCCCCAAAACATTATGGAGCGCTGTATCAGAAATTCCAGGAGTATTTCAGCGGGCGGGGCCGGCAGAGCTTTACATACAGAGGGAAGGCTTATACCATAGAGATAGAACAGGTATCGGCGTTTCCCCAGGACTATGCGGCTGCCATGACTATTTATCCGAAGATATCGGAGTTTAACAAAGTGGTGACGGTGGATATAGGGGGCTTTACGCTGGATTATCTGCTGATCCGCAGTGGGAAACCGGATCTGTCTGCCTGCGATTCTCTGGAAAAGGGCGTAATTACGCTGTATAATAAGGTGATCTCCCGCATCAATTCCGAGCATGATATCCTGCTGGAGGACAGTGATGTGGACCGGATCATCCGGGAGGAGAAAACAGACTATGGCACACAGATCCAGAAAACGGTCCGGGAAATGACCAGGACCTATGTGGACGACCTGCTGGGCACGCTTAGGGAACGTGGGATTGACCTGAAGACAGGATGTGTGGTGTTTATCGGAGGAGGCGCCCTTCTGCTCCGGAAATATCTGGCGCATTCCGAGAAGATAGGACACTGCGTGTTCATAGAAGATATCCGGGCCAATGCAAAGGGCTATGGGCTCCTTTACCAGATCCAGAGGAAAGGCAGGTAACTGCATGGGGAAGAAAAATGCTTTTGTGACGACCATAGGGTTCAATAAAAATGATCCGAACCATGTGGCAGTAGCAGAGCTGTTAAACAGTATGAAACGGGGGAAGGCCCAGTATATCGTCAATGCAGTGCTGGCATGGCAGAACGGAGGAAATCCGGGGGAGGCAGGCTCCGTGGGGTCGCCTCTCGATTATGAAAAAATCCGGCGCTTTGTGCTGCAGGTGCTGGATGAACGTGAACGGCAGGAGAACCACCATGAAGTACACATGGAAAATCAGGGGGAACAGGAGACAGGGGAGATGCCGGGAGGGATGGGGCTTGAGCTGGACGAAGGTGCCATGGCAGGGATCCTGTCCTCTCTGGAGGCGTTTAAGGGATGAAGGGAACATAAAAGGGGAGCACACAGGAGGATTACTGTCCTGTCTCCCCTTTTCCCAGCAGTTCGTCCGTGGATATATGGAAATATTCGGCAAGGATTGCCACCTCGTAGTCCGGAACGAAACGGCTGCCCTGTTCGATGCGCAGAATGGTAAGGTCGCTGCACTCCATGCCCAGGAGCTGGAGCCGGCCTGCAAGGGCGGCCTGGGAGAGCCCCTGACTGGTGCGGAGCTGTCTTATTTTCGGACCTATGATGTTTTTGGAAGTTCCATTCCAGTAGATCTTCATAGACGCTCCCTTCTAAAGATGAAGTATATGAATTGATTTTACCGGAATGGCGTGATAATATACTTCTAAAGATGAAGTATCGAAAAATAGAAACAGAATAGTGGAAAATCGGGGAATACTGGATGTAGAAAGTGAAATAAAGGAGATGTATGGTATGAATGACGTGTGGTTGAAGATCGCCCAGTTTTTAGGAACTTTGAACGGGGAAAATGTAAAACGGGAAAGCTATGTGCGTACCCCGGAATATGAAGCGGCTCTGGAGGCATGGAAAGAAACAGAGCAGGAATGGGAAGTCTTTCTGGAAACCCTGCCTGCAGGAGAACAGGAGAAGGCAGAGGAATTGAAGGAGCGTTTGGAGGATTTTGCGTCTGCTCAGGAGAAACGAGCTTACATTCAGGGTTATGCAGACTGTGTACAGGTGTTGTACCACATGGGGCTTCTGAAGGAAAATGAAGGATTGAAATGGGCGGAGAAAGTAGACCAAAAGTAGATATTCATCAGAAAGCTCAGTGACATTTGCGGCATCCAGGATGCATTTCACTGCAAACAGGTTGTTTGAATGAATCAGACAGACTATAATAGCTGTTATTTCTATAAATAGCCAGGAGGTAAGAAATTTTATGAAACTGAAAAAGGCAATGATATTATTTGGTACTGTCTGTATATTGAGCACAATGATTGCAGGTTGCGGTTCCGATTCTGAATCTGCTGTTAAAACAGAAGAAAACCAGGCAGATGAAGCATCACCGGAGGAATCAAATGATGCGCCATTAGAAGGCGTTGATGGGAGCGCAGAGGAACATCAGGAAAATACATCAGGAAAATGGCAGGTTTTAGAGCCGGATGTTGCCGCTGCTGTCGATGCGGATTTCCTGGGTAAGGTTCGGAAGATAGAAGAGGACTCATTTTTCATCGTTGAGAGGAAAGTGAAAATTCTTGATGATGGTTCCATAGTATACAGTTCTCCAAGCTCCGATGCGGATATTCCCGATTCCCAGTTGATTCATGTAGTTTTTGAAGAAGATACTTGTTTTTATTTGAAAGACACGGATGAAAATGAAGAAGGCTATGGGAACAAAGAGGCCGGATTTCAGGATTTGAAAGAGCATATGTCCGTTGAAATGAAAGGCAGCTTTAAAAATGATGAATTTCATGCTACAGAAATACGGTTCTTTTAGAAAAAGAGGAGGAAGATTATGAAAAGAAAATGTATTCTAATATTTATGATAGTTTTGGCAATGGGGATGACCGCCTGCTCATCCGAATCAAAAGAGGATGCAGTATCTGTGGAGACTGATTCCCCACAGGAAACGGATCAGAAAGAAACCGCAGATACAAAAGCTGAGGAAGTAGAAACGAATCTTGTGAAACCGTCAAAGCCGGAGAGTACAGAAGAGGATGGAAAAGTTTCTCCGGAAGACGAGGAAAACATAGAGGGCGATCCAATTGCCGGAATTGTTGAAAAGTATGAAGGTAACACAATCGCAATCAAAAACCCGGATGATGACATGCTCTATTATTTTTCCACGGAGAATGCCCAGATACTGGAAGGGTTTTCTACGGAGAGTGCACAAGAAACAGAAGGGGAACCCTCGATTACCGTGGGCGATAAAGTAGAGATCAGTTACCGTGGGCTGATTGATTTTGATGAAGAGCATCCAGATGAAGCTGTGAAAATTGTTGTGATCACAGTTGAATAAATTTGCTGATACAGAGAATGTTTGCAAAACCAGATTTTAATATCTACATAGCCATATACAAAGATCCCGTCGCTAAGGCAATGGGATTTTTGTAATTCTCTTGACAGTTACTTCATAGTGTCTTATACTGTACTTGTTAATACAATACAGTATAAGACGGGAAGGCGGTGGCAGTTTGGAGATTGTTGTAAGTAATAAGGCAAGTCGTCCTCTGTACGAGCAGATTGTGTCGCAGATAAAAGCGCAGGTTATGAGCGGTGATTTGAAATCCGGGGAAGCGCTTCCCTCTATCCGCTCCCTTGCAAAATCGCTGCAGATCAGTGTTCTGACCGTGCAGAAGGCATATGACATCCTGCAGGAGGAGGGCTTTATTGAAACAACAGCCGGGAAAGGCTGCTATGTATCTGTCCAAAATCAGGACTTTTATTTGGAAGAACAGCAAAAAAAGATAGAGGGCTGTTTCAATGACGCGATAGAAATTGCCCGTATGAGCGGAATACCGCTTGATAAACTAATTAGCTTATTAACATTATTATACGAGGAGGATTAGCGATGACAAATGCTTTCATGGTATCAGGGCTTACCAAAACTTATCAGGATTTTGTTTTGGACCACGTCTCGTTTACCGTTCCCAGTGGCTCCATTGTCGGACTGATTGGAGAAAACGGCGCAGGAAAAAGCACAACCATCAATGCGGCTTTAGGGCTGATTCAAAAGGAAGACGGTGTTGTATCCATTTTGGACAGCGAGGAACTGGACGGGGACGTCAAAGAACAGATTGGCGTCGTGTTTGATGGCAGCAATTATCCGGAAATTCTTTCTCCCCGAAAATTGAACCGGGTTATGAAAAACATTTACAGGACATGGGACGAACAGGCTTATTTGCGTCTGCTGAAACAGTTTTCCCTGCCGGCGGATAAGAAGATCAAACAGTTTTCAAAAGGAATGAAGATGAAGCTGGCAATCTCTGTTGCATTTTCCCATCATTCCAGGCTGTTGGTCCTGGACGAAGCCACCAGCGGCTTAGACCCGGTTGTCCGGGATGATATTCTGGATATGCTTTTAGATTTCGTGCAGGACGAAGAACATTCCATTCTGGTGTCTTCCCACATTACCAGTGATTTAGAGAAGATTGCCGATTATATCGTATTCATCCATGAAGGGAAAGTGGTTTTTGAGAAACCCAAAGACGAACTGACCGAACAGTATGGCATCATCAAGTGCGGTGCGGCGCAGTTTGACGCGCTGGATAAATCCGATATTATATCGTACCGTAAAATGGACTATGAATGGCAGATACTGGTTTCAGACCGGGAGAGGATGCAGAAAAAATATCCGAAAGCCCTGGTTGTCCCGGCAACGATTGATGAAATTATGCTTCTTTATGTAAAGGGGGAAAAGTGATGAAAGGTGTTTTGGTGAAAGATCTCTATATTGCCAGGAGCAATATTCTCGTAACGATTGTCAGCCTGGTTGTTCTGGGCTTTGGGTTATCCTTTTTGCTGGAAACCAGCGCACTTCTGGTTCTGGCTCCGGTTGCCGCTACAACAGCAGCCTTTATCAGCATTACCAGTGACGCGGCATCCAAATGGAACAAAAATGTCATTACCATGCCGGTATCAAGGAATCAGATCATTGGTGAGAAGTTTCTGTTTTATATCCTGCTTGCCGTATTGGGAATGCTGACAGCGCTGGTACCCTGTGCCGTCCTTGCCTGTTTCGGTATGGATATCACGCTTCACTCGCTGTTACTGTACGGATCTATCGGGATGAGCGCTACCCTGTTGGCAGGGGGCATCAGCCTGCCGTGTGCATATCTGTTTGACCCGGAGAAATCGCAGATTGTCTTTATGATGTCATTTATGGCGTCAACAGGGATTATTACGGGGCTTGTTCTTCTTATCAATTTGCTTTTTCCTGTAAAGGAGAATATCCTTCTGGCTTTCCATATTGTACTTATCATTTCTGGTATCTGTTTTTTTATTTCATACCGGATTGCGGTAAAGGTATATCGGAAGCGGGATATTAGCTGATGAATATAGGATGAAAGAGGCGGGGTGCAGACAGCTGACGAAGACTGTCTGCACCCCAAAAAAATTTATGGAATTTAGATAGACAAATATTCTGGAAAGGAATCCGGGCATAGGATGAAAAAAGTTGCCTACTGTAACATTTCGCGGACATTTGCTTGTTATACTATGTAAAAAAGCAGAGGAGTGTGAATATGAAAAAGATTTTACTGGTAGAGGATGACGACCTTTTAAATAAAACGCTGACTTATAACCTGATCTCTGAGGGTTATGATACCGTATCAGCTCTGAATGCCGGCACAGCCACCGAGTTATTGACGCAGACGGAATATGACCTGGTACTTCTGGATATCAACCTGCCGGATGGCAGCGGCTATGACCTGTGCAGGCTCATAAAACCGGAGAACCCTGACACGCTGGTGATCTTCCTGACGGCCAACGACCAGGAGAGCGACCAGATCCGGGGGTATGAAGTGGGGGCGGTGGATTATATCACCAAGCCCTTTTCCATTGGGGCGCTGCTGCGGAAAATACGGGCGATGTTCGCTATGCTGGAACACCGGGGAATGGCAAAGGATTTTTATGATGACGGCAGGCTGTTCCTGGACTTCTCAGAACAGACAGCTTCGTTGAATGGAAAGCCTCTTACCCTTTCCCCCATGGAATATAAGATGCTGTACCTGTTCTGCAAAAATCCAAAACAGATCCTGACCAGGCAGCGCCTTCTGGAGCGGCTGTGGGATGCGGATGAAAACTATGTGGACGAACACACACTGACAACCTCCATCAGCCGTATCCGGGGCAAGATTGAGGCGGATGGCGATACTTATATCAAAACGATTTACGGAATCGGGTATCAGTGGATGGGAGGCGAGAGAAAATGAATCTGGGACGAATCTCTGTAAAAAGGATATTCCTGCTGCTTAGCGGCGGTATGGCGGTTTCCATGCTGGCCATCTGTGCGGTTTTCTTTGTGGTGACAGGACAGATATGGATACTGATTGTCGGTATATTACTGATGCTCTGCGCCCTTGCATGGATGTTCCTTCTGACGGTTGCCTTCAGCAAACGGCTTTCCATATTTACCAGGGAGCTGTGCCGGGCAATGGATCAGATGATAAGCGGAAGCGGAGAGCCTGTGCGTGCTGCGGACAGTGAAACACTCTTTGCCCGTATCAGCTACCGTCTTTCGCGGCTGTATGGGATCATGCAGGAGAACCGGAGGAAGGTGGATGAGGAACGGCAGGAGCTGCAGATGCTGGTGTCAGATGTTTCCCATCAGGTAAAAACACCGGTGGCAAATCTGAAAATGGTGACGGACACACTGCTTTCAAAGCCGGTCACAGAAGAAGAACAGCTGGAGTTCCTGAAAGGCATCCGGAATCAGACGGACAAGCTGGAGTTCCTTTTTCAGGCTCTTGTGAAAACCTCCCGGCTGGAAACAGGGGCAATCCGGTTGGAAAAGAAAGACGCCCTGCTGATCGACACGCTGGCTTTTGCCTTAAGCGGCATCGTATATGCGGCGGAGAAAAAGAATATATCCGTAACGGTGGACTGTCCGGAGGATCTGTGCCTTTCCCATGACAGCAAGTGGACGGCGGAAGCCATATTCAACCTGCTGGACAATGCGGTGAAGTATACCCCGGCCGGAGGAGCCATCCGAATTTCCGTAGAACAATGGGAAATGTATGTAAAACTGAGTGTGTCTGATACCGGCAAGGGTATCCCGGAGAGCAATCAGGCCGCTATTTTCCGGCGCTTTTATCGTGAGGAAGAAGTACACGAACAGCAGGGCGTGGGCATCGGCCTGTATCTGACCCGCGAGATCGTAACGAGGCAGGGCGGCTATATCAAAGTGGTTTCGGAGCCGGGCAAGGGTTCGGAATTTTCCATTATGCTCCCTACAAGATAATTTTTGAAATGTCCGAGTCTTGTAACATTTCAGCCGCATTTTTTATGCCGCTTCGGACATTTCTGTGACATTTGGATTTTATAATGTCCGAAGAACAAGGTTCTTAGAACTTTGTTCTTTAATCAACAGGCAGAAAGCCTTGAAAGGAGCATTTGATTTATGAATGTATTACAAACAATCGATCTGAAAAAGTATTATGGCAGTGAGCCAAACATTACCCGCGCCCTGGATGGCGTCAGCCTCTCTGTGGAACAGGGTGAGTTTGTGGCAATCGTCGGAACGTCCGGAAGCGGTAAATCCACCCTGCTTAACATGATGGGCGGGCTGGATACGCCCACGTCCGGCAATGTTATTGTCCGTGGGGATGAGCTGGCCAAAAAGAATGACGAGGAGCTGACCATCTTCCGCCGCCGCAACATCGGCTTTATCTTCCAGAACTATAATCTTGTCCCGATCCTGAATGTTTATGAAAATATTGTTTTGCCTGTGGAGCTGGACGGAGATGTGGCAGACAAGAAGTTCATGGACGAGATCGTGGGGATGCTGGCACTTCAAGATAAACTGCAGAATATGCCAAATAACCTTTCCGGCGGACAGCAGCAGCGTGTCGCCATTGCCCGCGCCCTGATCACCAAACCGGCCATTATCCTGGCCGATGAGCCCACCGGAAATCTGGATTCCAGGACCAGCGCCGATGTGCTGGGGCTTTTAAAGCGTACCAGTATGGAGTTTAACCAGACCATTGTCATGATTACCCATAATAACGAGATTGCCCAGCTTGCTGACCGGATCATAAGGATTGAGGACGGCAGGATCGTAGAGTAAGGAGGTGGCAGACCATGACATGGCCTTTTGAAAATGATACCAGTACTGTTACCCGTAGGTTATCAAATGCCCGTATTGGACAGAACCGTTTCAGGAATCGTCTGATTGGGATCATTATCTTTATGGCGGCAGCCATTATGGCGTTTGTTTCTTCTTATGCATATAACATTACAAATGAATATGCGGCATCAACTGCATATCAGGGAATTTTCCAAAACCTTTCACAGGAGAATATCTCTTTGCTGAAAGAAGACCCCCATATTCAAAAAGTGGGTGTATACCAGTCTGTCGGCATGACGGAACAGGAGAATGGCATCACAATGAGTATGGTATGTTCTGATGAAACAACCATGCAGCTCTCCAACATCACACTGTTGGAAGGACGTATGCCCCAGGCGGCGGATGAATTGCTCGTGGAAAGGGGATATATAGATGCCCTGTCTCTGAAAGCGGGGATCGGCGACACAATATCCCTTCATTACCGCAACCAGGCAAGCCGCCAGTTAGAATCAAAAGATTTCCGGATTACAGGTTTTATTCAGACAACCGCTGAGAATGACAGGGACAGGGTTGCTTATAACGCCGTTGTTTCACAAAATTTTGTGCGGGAAAACCCTGCTCTTTCCACTGGGCCGGTGGCAGCTATGGTTTCTGTCCATGATACTGCAAAATATACCAATCAGGAATTAAAAGAGCTGATACGGACGATTGGCCTGGATTGTGGGATCTCTGCAGACAATATTCAGGTAAATAATTTATACATTGACAGCAATAACATGTCAAAAGAGACGGTACTGACGGTTTTGCTCGTTGGGTTGGTCTTAATCGGTGTATGTTCCCTGGTTGTCTACAATATATTTTACATTTCGGTTATAAATAATGTAGCTTCCTTTGGACAGCTGCGCACGATTGGTACTACGAAGAAGCAAATCAGACAAATTATTTCACGGGAAGGAAACTATCTTGCGCTTCATTTCATTCCGTTTGGATGTATGGCAGGCGCGGTGTTATCTTTTTTGATAGACTGGAGTGCTTTTCAGCTGCTTCCGGATATTGTGATTGCGTTTTTATCAGGAATCGCTGTATTTATTTGTGTAAGGCTGTCTGTTTTAAAACCGGCAAAGATTGCCATGTCAGTTTCACCTGTGGAAGCATTCCATTATAGCGGTTATAGCGGAACAAAAAAGAGGAAAAAGAGCGGGAAGCATCTTACGCCGTTTTCACTTGCGGCTATGAATCTGTCCCGTAACAGGAAGAAAAGTATATTGACCTTTATTTCACTGGCTTTGAGCGGAATGATGTTTATAGGGATTTCTTCCCTGCTATCTTCCCTTGATCCTGAGCAAAGGGCGAAACAGGCCTTCCCTTATGAGGGAAGTTATGTGGTGGAATTGAACCGGGCGCTGGTCACGCCTACGTTTTCCCTCACTCAGCTGCAGGAAAACAATCTACTGACAGATGAATTGAAAAATGATATTTTGTCAATTGACGGGGTAGATGAAATCATCTGCCAGCAGGAGATATGCGTCGGGATAGATGGAATGGAAACGGCAATCCGGAGTATGAACACAGAGGATTATAAGGAATTAAAGAACAAGATAATGATCGGGGAATTGCCGGATTATGACCATACAGGGGAAAACTCCCTTGTCATTAACATGGGCAGCCCGGAATTGGAATACCTGCATAAGAGCTATGAGGTGGGCGATACCGTCACTTTTTCACAGGCAGGAAACAGCCTTACTTATACCGTATCTGCGATTGTTTTTGACAGGGACAGCTCTGTCAGCTTTATCCTTCCGGCAGGTGAAATGGAACAGACGGTTCCCTATAATGCAAACAGTGCGTTTGTGATCCGGGTAAAGACAGACAGTTTTGCCGGAATTGAGGATGAATTACATTCATTGGTTTTGGCAAGCGATACTTTACGCTTGAAGACATTAAAAGATATGACGATGCAATACAAAAGCGTATTCAGCACAATTTCCATTGCGGCATATGCACTGTTGGTAGTTATTGTCATATTCAGTATTATCAACCTGGCAAATACCAGTATGACGAATATCATTTCCAGAAGGAAAGAAATGGGGTTATTCCGGGCGGTTGGCTTAAGCCACAGACAGCTTTATCATATGATAGGGTTTGAAAATTCATTTCAAACGGTTGGCAGTTTTGCCGCCTCCCTTATCTGCGGTTTGGGAATTGGAAAAGCAATATGCTCTGCCATAGGGAACGTGCCTGGATTCAGCTTCGTAAATTATACTTTTCCTGTAGTACCGGTTCTCTTATATGTTCTGTTAGTTTTTATGCTTCAATTAGCCCTTACAAAATGGGCAGGTCGGTATTGCAGAAAAAATAGTGTCGTAGAGCAGCTTCGTGTGACGGAATAGGAGGTGGCAGACCATGACATGGCCTTTTGAAAATGATACCGGAGCTATTGTGAAGAAGCTGGCGAAGCGAAGCCTCGCCAGCGAGAAGCGCCGAAACCGGATGGTGGTAATTGCAGTGGCCCTGGCGGCGTTCCTGGTCTGCTTGTCAGCGGTGATATCCGTTTCGATTGCGCAGATCCAGCGTAATCAGGTGGCCGACACCTATGAGGCGGTCTTCACCGGCGTGGAGGCGGACCATGTGGCGGCGCTGAAAGACCTTCCGGAGCTTGCCCGCGTGGGTGAATACTATTTACTGGGGCAGGAGCATTCGGGGCAGGGATACAACGCATCCTATGTGTACTGCGACAGCGATATGGTGTATATTGCCCGCAGCCAGATGGAGCTGGTAAAAGGAGAACTCCCGGCAAAGGCGAATGAAGTCGCGGTCAGCGAATATTTTCTCTCCGCTTACGGTTCCAATGCCAAAATCGGTGAGACGGTCCGGTTGGATACCGAGAGCTTTCATGGCGACTATACCGTGACCGGAATCCTGTCTAATGTGGGAGAAAAGGAAGCGAATCTATGTGCCATTGCCGTTTCCAAAGCGGCCTTGACGCAGTGGGCCGGATTTGACCCTGCAGGATACCGTGCCTATGTGCATTTCAAAAATGACAGGCAGTTTGACCAGGAGACCATGGCTGCCCGTTGCCGGGAGATTGCCGCGCAGTTTGGCTCTGCGCATGTAGGGATGAACAGCAATTATTTTGCTTCTAACTCAAAGTCTATTGACTTTGTGACTGTTTTTGGTATAGCCGCCCTTGTGCTTGCCGGCGGATATGTAGTCATCCAGAGTATTTTCCGTATCTCTGTGAACGATAAAATACAAAGCTATGGACAGCTCCGCACCATTGGCGCAACACCCAGACAGATCCGGCGCATCGTGAAAAAGGAGAGCGGTCGGCTGGGCGGTATTGGAATCCTGATGGGTGTCCTGCTGGGTGTGGGCGGCGGCCTGCTCCTGTTTCCCAAAGGTTTCCATGGAGGTTATTATGGGGTAGCCGTACTTCTGACCGTGATGGTCTGCTGGTTCATGGTATCCATATCAGTTCATAGACCGGTCAAAATAGCTGCCAATATTTCACCGTTGGAGGCAATGCGTTTTTCCGCAGGTCAGGAAAAGGTACACAACAGAAAGAAACACCGGAAATTAAGTCCCATATCCATGGGATTTGCAAATTTTGGGCGCGACCGCAAGAAGTCAGTGAGCATTGCAGTATCCCTAAGCCTGGGTGGGATCCTTCTTCTGGTGGTATCCTCCATGGTTCTGACACGCTCGCCGGAGCAGGCTGCAAGGCTGTTTTTCCCGGACGGGGATATAAAGATATATCTGTCTTCAGAGCAGCCGGAGGAAGAGATTATGGCTGCAGGCAATCCGCTGAATGAGGAATTGCGGCAGGAGATCCTTTCTGTGGACGGGGTGACAGATGTGCTGGCCACCCGCCGGTCTCTGCACGGCAAATTTAGGACTTCCGAAAGTGCTGAAGCCGGTATGTGCGACATGCTGACGGACGCAAACTGCATGGATGTAGAAGCTGCGCTGGTATCAGGCGCCATGCCGGCGGATACCCACAGCGTCCTTTTGAGTACGGGTTATCAAAAGCACCATGCCGATATGGATGTCGGGGCCGCCATGGAGCTGACCTTGGGCCAGAAAACCGTGACAGTTACCATATCCGGACTGTTCGATGCGTCGAAGGCAGCAAACGGACATGGTGCGCTTGCCATGGATTCGGCAGCCCTGTTCGCACCAGAGGAGTTGTTTCATGAGATACATCCTGAAATCGGAAGCTTTGACTACTCCTGGAGTATTGTGAATGATCCCGGAAAAGCAGAGTTTGTGGAAAGCAGGCTTAAGGAGCTGGTATCAGGCCGCAGCAATCTTGGAATGGATACGATAGACGCACATATCGAATATGAGAAAATGCAGAGCAGCATTATTTTTGGAAGCCTGCAGGCTCTTTCCTGGCTGATCTTCCTGTTCGGCGTTGTCAACCTGATCAATACGACGCTTTCCAACCAGATGTCCCGGAAGCGGGAGAACAGTATCCTGCGCTCCGTTGGCCTGACCGGGAAACAGCTGTGCCGGATGAGTGTCACCGAGGGGATGTGTCATGCGCTTTTTGCGGCGCTTACCGTCGTGATCCTGGGGCTGCCGATTTCCATGGCAGTCTGTGCGGAAGTCAGCAAGAAATCCTTTGCAGGTGCAGTTGTCCCATACCAGTTCCCGTTCCTGCAAATGGGGCTGTTCCTCCTGGTATTGTTTGGCATGGAGGTAGTCCTGTCTGTCTGGATGGTACGCAGGCAGAAAAAGCAATCTCTGGTAGAACAGATGAGGGCATAAAGTTAAAATTAACTTAGGTAAAAATTGATAAAATTTCGCACAGAATTTCACGGCAACAGATAAACATTTCACAGCAATTAAATTGTTTTGGTATTTTTGGCAGGATATAATAAAATGTTTTTTATGGCAATGATGATATCATGGCGAGGAGGTGGCGCATTGATCCGTATTGCAATCTGTGATGATGAAAAACACATGTCCGATCATATAAGGGCAATGGCCTCCGATTTTTTCCGTAAAAAGAACAGGGAGATTCAGCTTCGGACATTTTCAAGTGGCGAAGAGCTGCTAAGCTACGACGGGCAGATCGACATCCTGTTTCTGGACATCCAGATGAAGGGCATGGACGGCATAGAAACGGCAAGGAAGCTGAGGGATTCTAAGTTCCGGGGATTCCTGATCTTTATCACGGTACTGAAAGAGATGGTGTTTCAGTCTTTCGAGGTGCAGGCCTACGATTATCTGGTCAAGCCGGTGGAGGAAAAACAGTTTGAAAAGACGATGGAGCGCCTTTACACTTCCATGCAAAATGCCAGCGAAGACAGCCTGCTGGTGCAAAAGGGATATGAGGGGCGCATTATCCGGGAGGAGGAGATTGTTTTCTGCGAGATCATAGACCGGAAAATATATCTGAACCTGGCTTCCGGCGAGGTTGTTGATTATTATGAGCGGATCGAAAATCTGGAAACGAAGCTGGGCAGCCATTTTTTCCGGTGCCACAGGAGCTATCTCATCAACCTGAAGCATTTAAAAGGATATAAAAACGGGACTGCCTGTATGGATAACGGCAAAGAGGTTCCCGTATCACGGCTGCGGAGTAAGGAGTTTTCCAGTGTTGTTCTGCAGTATATGAAGAATATGTAAGGTTTTTTTACATATGGGGGCAGGTAGCATGGCTGAGTATTTAGATTTTTTTAATGTATATATAATGGGCGCTGTCGAGATGTCCTTCCAGTTTTATTTCCTGGCAAAAATTTTGAAAAAGAAAATGTGGCCTCCTTTTTATTTCCTGTTTTCAGTAGGTGCAGTGATTATCAATGATTTTGTTCCAGCCAGCACAATCATTGGCTTTGCGGTACTTATTTTTCTGCTCACAGCATACGGGACTGTTATCTGCCGTGCAGGTTTTAAGCATTCCCTTCTGTATGCGGCTCTGGCAGCGGAAATTATGCTGCTCTGCGGCGGAATTGTAAACTCGATGATTAGTCTTCCATACCCATGGCTGCCGGCCTTTTTCCATGAGACAGATAATATTGCGGCCATGCTGGTCAGTGAGGCCGCATCATTGGTTCTGACCGGTTTTTGTTATTATATGGTGTACCGTTATTTTTCCCGGGATGATCTTGATCCCGTGGATGCTCCTGAAAACACAATGGGAATGCAGCAGATGGTTCTGATCTTCATTCCGATCCTGATGATATTTATTATGAGTAACTATATCAATGCGATTGAATATGATTTCCAGTTTGAGATCTCGGTGGACAAAGGGCCTGCGGAACACTTTTTCAGCCATGGGCAGATGCTGTCCATGTATTTTCTGGGACTTGCCAGCCTGTTCTGCATCCTGTTTTCCTATAAGAAACTGCAGCAGAGTTTTCGTTTAGGCACTGAAATTTCACTGCTGGAACAGCAGGAACATTCCCTGAACCAGTATGTGGAGGAAGCGAAAACCCGTTACGATGAAACAAAGTCCTTGAGACATGATATCCGGAACCACATCGCAGTGGTAAAAAAGCTCCTGCAGAATGGAAAACTGGAGGAAGCCATAACCTATATGGAGGATCTGGACGATATGGCGGAAAAAATGTCATTTCCCTGCAGCACCAACAACCCGGTCGTGGATATTCTGGTGGGGAACAAACTGGGGATTGCAAAAAGCATGGGGATCGATGTGGACTGTTTCCTCCTTCTGCCATACCCCTGTGGCATCAGAGATATTGATATCTGTATTGTCCTGTCAAATGCACTGGACAATGCAATCCATGCAGTAAAAAGCCTGGACGCCGGTATGGAAAAGTATATCCGTGTGTCCGGGCGGATCCAGGGGGATTTCCTTATGATGGAAATTCAGAACAGCTTCCATGGGAAAAGCGCGTTCAAAAAAGGGACAGGTCTGTCGAATGTAAAAAAAGTGGCTGAAAAATATGGCGGCGCCATGAGTATAGAGACTCAGGAGCATGTATTTGTCCTCCATGTGCTGCTGATCATTCCACAGCATCCAGAAAGCAGCACACAGCAAATGGATTAAAATGCTGCTTACTACAGCCGAAAAAAAAGAAAAAGGAAGCTGTCTGCGGCGGGGAGCGGCTGCAAAGCAGCTTAAAGCGACTGAAAAGAAGTCGCTTGACAATATCAATTTGAAGGAGGAACACGCTTATGGCAATGCAGATTCAAGGAAATTATGATCATTCCGGCGCCGACTACGCAGAGCGGGTGAAGGAAAAACAGGCCGCCGAGAGGGCGGAAAAGGCAAAGGAGGCAGAAAAGGCTGCAGAGGAGAAAAACTCCGGCAGACTGTCCGAACCAAAGGACGAGTACATCAGCAGTGAAAAATCGGGGAATCAGCCTACGGGATTGTACCGGGTAGGCCAGGATGAGAACGGAAACCGGAAAATCTTTTTTGATGACCCGAAAGCTGGCCATGCAAAGGAACAGGATGACCGTTCCGAGAAAAACGAAGATGGCAAAGCACCGAAGGTAGGCGGAGACAGCCAGGGAAAGCCGGCGGAGAAATGTGTCACAAATACGGATAAGGTTGACAGGGAGATCAAGAAGCTGAAAGAGAAAAAGCAGCAGCTCAAACAGCAGATCCAGTCTGCTTCCGGAGATGAAAAGAAAATCCGGGAGCTGGAGAAAAAGCTGACACAGGTAGAAAACGAGTTAAGCCAGAAGGACAATGATACATACAGGCGGCAGAATGCTTCTGTATCAGAATAAAAGAGACTTAAGTTTTTAGTGTGGTATCAATACCGGGAGATGGTGGCAAATGCGCACTGTTTCCCGGGATTTTGGAAATGGATTATTTGGATTTCTAAAAAATATTATATCAGGAAAAATTCAAAGAGGAATAATTATGCATACGAAAACAATGGAAGGCCTTACAGGGGCAAGCATGAGTATGAAACTGATGAATACACCGCTGCGAGTTTATAAAGAAGCGGAGCG
This sequence comes from Lachnospiraceae bacterium, assembly GCA_910574965.1. Classification (GTDB taxonomy): domain Bacteria; phylum Bacillota; class Clostridia; order Lachnospirales; family Lachnospiraceae; genus Hominiventricola. The sequence goes on from CAJTDB010000026.1 coordinate 40,750, forward strand.
AAGAGGAGATACAGCCGTCATGGAACGGGCAATGGGGTATGTAGGGGACTTTGCGGATAAAGCAGAAGACTATCAGAAAGTCACAGAAAAAGGGATGAAAGAGGATGCAAAGGAAGCGAGGGAAAAAGCGAAGGCGGAGCAGGAAAATGCCATTCAGAAGCGCAGGGAAGAGCGTGAGGAACTGGAAAAGAGAATAGCGGAAAGCCAGAATGAGGATACTGATATCGTAAGCATAAGCGAGCGTGGAAAGGCCGCGTTGGACGAGAAGACGGATTCGGTTCAGAATGGTGCAGATAATGGCATATCTGCAGAAAAAACAGTGGATGCTGTTAAGATGGAGCCTGTAATCTATACGAAGACCGGGGAATCAGTCGGACCTGAACCTGGCGCAACTCTCTCTGTTTCCGTATAAAAAGAATCAGAAAAATCATATTGGTTTCATATGAGATACAATCAGGAGTCAAATGAGTTACAATATATTAGTAGTAGATGACGAAAAAGAACTGGCCGATGTAATCGAGCTTTATCTTACAGCAGACGGCTGCACGGTTCATAAATGTTATACGGGCAAAGAAGCTCTGGAGTGCATCGCGCATACAGACCTGGATCTGGCAATTCTGGATGTGATGCTCCCTGATGTGGACGGCTTTCAAATTTGTAAAAAAATCCGGGAGAAGTTCTGGTATCCTGTCATTATGCTCACAGCAAAAGGGACGGACGTGGATAAGATCATGGGTCTGACCATTGGAGCGGATGATTATATTACAAAACCCTTTAACCCGCTGGAGGTGGCTGCCCGTGTAAAAACCCAGCTGCGGCGGTACCGGCTTTACAATCATTCTGCAGCAGAGCAGGGGGAGCCGGCCCGCGAGTATGATATAAGGGGACTGGTAATCAACAGGGACAGTCATAAGTGCTTTCTGTTTGGAAATGAACTACAGCTGACTCCTATTGAATTTGCCATCCTCTGGTATCTCTGTGAGCGGCAGGGCGTAGTGGTCCCTTCCGAGGAGCTTTTTGAGGCGGTATGGGGCGAGAAGTTCCTGCAGAATAATAATACCGTCATGGCCCATATCGGGCGGCTGCGGGAAAAGATGGGAGAGCCTGCCAGAAATCCCAGGTTTATAAAAACAGTATGGGGGGTTGGTTATATCATTGAAAAATAGAAAAGATTTTCGCCAGCTCCGCATAAAGATTTTCCTCCGGACGATTGCCGCGCTGGTAGTGGCCGTTTCTGTCATCTATATCACATATTCTGTTTTACTGCGCGGCCGCTTCGCTGATGGGATGGTGGCGCTTTTTCAGACTGCCCTTGGAATAAAATACGATGCGGCTCTCCAACTGTATGAGCGGATATTTCGCAGCCATATGGATGCCATGATTCTGTTTTCCATTCTGCTGATATTCGCCGTATTGTTCTATTTTTATCTCCGTTGGCTTACACGGTACTTTGAGACGGTCAGTGAAGGAATGGATCTTCTGCTTGCGGATGCCCCAGGAGAGATTTCCCTTCCCCCGGAGTTGTTCTCCATTGAGAGGAAAATGAACTTGGCAAAGCACACGATGCTCCTGCAGAAAAGTGATATGCTCGTGGCAGAACAGCGGAAAAATGATCTGATCATGTACCTGGCCCACGACTTGAAAACGCCGCTTGCTTCCACCATCAGCTATCTGAATTTACTCCGGGATGAAAAACAGATTTCCGAGGAGCTGCGGGAGAAGTACCTTTCCATCTCCCTTGCCAAATCAGAACGGCTGGAGGACTTAATCAACGAATTCCTGGAAATTGCGAGATACAGCCTGTCAAACATAACACTACAATATAAGGAAATCAACCTTACCCGTCTGTTGGAGCAGCTTGTATATGAGTTTCAGCCGATTCTGGACAGAAAGGGGCTGACCTGCCGCCTTGCGGCTGCGGATGATATTCTGCTGAAATGTGATGCGGATAAGATGCAGCGGGTGTTTGACAATCTTTTGCGCAATGCCGTGCTTTACAGCTATGACGGAACCGAAATTATCATCGAAGCCGAACAGGGCAAAGACAGCCTGGTACTGAGATTTTCCAATCATGGCGGAACCATTCCAAAAAAACGGCTGGAGCGGATCTTTGAACAGTTTTACAGACTGGATTCGGAGCGCAGATCTGGCGGAACCGGGCTGGGATTGGCCATTGCCAGACAGATCGTTACACTTCATAAGGGGGCAATCACAGCGGAAAGTGAAAATGAGCGGACGGTTTTTACTGTAACGCTTCCTGTTTTATAGGAAAATTGTAAGAAAATCCGTAGGGAAAACACAGAATAAGAACCAGTGGTTTTAGTATAATACTGCTAAAGCTACTGATTTTTGTTTTGGGAGGAAAAACTATGTTTATGATAAGAGAAATTTTGGGCTACTGCATCATCAGTGTCATAGGAATTGTCTGTATGGCCGTTCTTTATGCACCTGTCTGCTTTTTACTGAGAAAACGGGTGCCCCCAAAGAAGCAGATTGCCTGTTTTCTGTTTGGAGCCTGTGTAATTATGGTTCTCGCTGCAACAGTCGTGGTTGGTGCGACAGGAACGGCTGCGGCTGATCGGTCATTGAATCTTGTCCCTTTCCGGGTTTTTCAGGAAACCTGGGATATGCCACAGCCTAAGAAAATTGCCCAGACCATCGCAAATATTGTGATGTTCATTCCATTGGGATTTATGCTGCCAACTGCCTTTCGAGGCATGCGATATTTTTGGAAAACCGCTCTTTCCCTAACACTATTTTCCCTGGCGATTGAAACTGCACAATATTTTACCGGGAGATCAGCAGACATTGATGATCTTATGCTGAATGCGTCAGGCGGCATATTGGGGTATCTGGCATTTTTTATCATTTCTAAGCTGGTCCGGAAAAAACGTCCCCGCAAATCAAGGCGGAAACATAACCATTCCGTGTGAAAATTGTAAGAAAATCCGTAGAAAAAGAGTGGAATACCGTGTGAACAAACAAGGAAATGGTGCTTTTGTTTTTGGTACAATGAGCGTACTAAGGCATGGGCACTTTTTTTAATGCCGAAGGGACTTTACCCTTCAGTGCCATCGCGCAGAGATTTTAATAGGAAAGGAGTTTTCACATGGAACTGCTGATTGATAAGGTTTCCAAAAAATTTAAAGACAAAAAAGCGGTTGACAACATCAGCCTGGAGCTGATGCCGGGCGTCTGGGGCCTTTTGGGCGCCAACGGCGCAGGCAAGACAACACTGATGCGGATGATTGCCGGGATTATGCAGCCCACCTCCGGCCAGGTGCTGTATGACGGTGTGCCAATTCAGACACTGGGGGAGGGTTACCGGGATGTCTTCGGTTTTCTGCCCCAGGAATTTGGCTTTTATCCGGAATTCACGGTGAAGGATTATCTGGCTTATGTCGCCGCCCTAAAGGGGCTGACCGAAAGGGAGAGCCGGCGGAGGATCCGCGAATTGCTGGAAAGAGTCTCCCTGACGGACGTCTATAACAAAAAGATCGCCAGACTCTCCGGCGGCATGAAACGCAGGGTGGGGATTGCCCAGGCTTTGCTGAATGATCCGGAGATATTGATTCTGGATGAACCTACCGGGGGACTGGACCCCGGCGAGCGGGTGCGTTTCCGCAATCTGTTGTCGGAGTTTGCCCATGACCGTATTGTTTTGATCTCTACCCATATTGTTCCTGATGTGGAGTACATCGCCACCTGCCATGCCATCATCCGGGACGGGAGGCTGTTAGCCACAGGAACTACAGAGGAACTGGTCAGACTGGTGGAGGGGAAGGTATGGAGCTGTACAATCCCTGCAAGAGCTGTGCCAGAATACGAAAGCAGGCTCCAGATTATCAGCCTGCGGAATGAAAACGACGGCAGCGTTTCCATCCGCTATCTGGCGGAGAATCCCTGCAATGACATTTCCGTCCCGTCTGTTCCCCGTCTGGAAGACCTGTATTTGTGGCTGTTCCCACAAGGCGGCGTAGAAAACCCAAAAAGAACCAGCCGAAAGAAAGGAGGTATCCATAGATGAGAATATTCTATCTGGAATTAAAACGTGTACTGAAGTCAAAGCTTACTTGGATTCTGCTGGCGCTGGCGCTGCTACTCTCCGTTCTGCTTGCCTGGTTGCCCACTACTTACTGCTACAGTAATTACACAGACGAGGCCGGAAATGAGGTGAATCTCACCGGCCTGGCATCCATCGCCCATGAAAAGGAACGGCAGGCGGAAGCAGCCGGAATCGTTACCCCACAGCGGGTGAGGGAGGCTGTGGAGACCTATCAGACCTGCCTTGCATCCTACGGCGTGACGGAATCCTATGATCTGCCGGAGGGTGTCTATGAGCGGGAAATTCTCCCCATTGCCCCGTTGCTCCATGGTGTAAAGGAGGCCTTTGCAGATCCGGATACTGGAATGGCTCCTGCGATTATGGAAATTGATCCGGAGCAGATTGACGACTACTATTCCGTCTGTGAGAGCCGGATTGCCTCCCTGATGCAGATGGAACAGCCGGACAGCCCCAGGGCACAAAGCAAAGCCGTAGAAATGTACCAGAATACAAAGAAGCCCTTTGAGGTTTATCCGGGCATGACTTCCGCTGTCATGGATTATCAGAACATCATGGGTTTTCTGGTGCTGCTGTTTTGTGTGGTCATTGCCGCACCAATATTTTCTGCTGATTATCAGTCCGGCGCAGACGATATCCTGCGTTGTACCCGGCATGGAAGAGTCTCTCTTGGTATTGCAAAGATGTTTGCAGCCCTTTTCATCAGCGGAGCTGCATTTGTGCTCTGTGCTGCCGTCCATATTCTGGTGGCAGACAGTCTGTTCGGCTGGGAATGCACCCGTACATCCATTCAGATGATGTACTCCATTGTGACCCTGGCAGACATGAACATAGGAGGCCTTCAGTTCCTTTTTGCTGCCTCTGGACTGCTTTCGGTTCTGGCTTCTGTGAGCTTTACGCTGTTTCTTTCCGCCAGATGCAGGACCACTGTGTCATCCCTGGCATCATCGCTGGTATTCTGTATTGCTCCGGTGGTTATTTCCATGACGGCGCCTGGGGCGCTGGGTGCATGGCTTTGCAGCATCCTGCCCGCCAGCGGAACGAGCATTCAGGCGAGCGTTCTCTACGCAATTACGGACTTCCAGTTTTTGAATCTGGCAGGGCTGTCCGTCTGGATGCCGTATGCCATGATTGGGGCCTGCATGATTGAGATTCCCCTGTTTGCATTCCTGGCTGTCCGCTCTTATTGCAGGCATGCTCTGAATTAAATATAGTTCATAAATTTTGGGGATGTCCGGGCATGATAAAAATTCGACCTTTTTTCAGGTGGATTTTGAAATGCCCGGACATTTCACGTCATTTAGAAAACCGTCTACGGCAAGCAGATTGTTTCGGTGTTTTTGGAATGATAAAATTAAGTTTTACAGGAAAGACACATAAAAGAAAAATCAGCATTTTCAGAAGGGAAAATACTATGTGTAATAAAAATCTTAAAACATTAAGCTGTATGGTTCTTGTAACTGGTGCTTTATCAGGATTGACTGGGTGCAGCTGTATGCCATCCAAACCAATCCGGACAGAAGAAATAACAATTACCTCAGACGTTGATGATACTACGACAGAATGCGATGCAGATGAGCAGAATCAAAAAAGGGACTTCGATGCAGAGGAACCGGATACGGGAAGGGATTCTGAAGACCTGGCAGGAGATGATACCGGTTTGGGTGAAATGGAGATTGTGAACGCAGCCGAATTTGGCAACCCAAAAGAAGTGTTGGATCATATGCCGATTGTATCAAATGTTACAGTTATAAAAACAGGAGAGGATGAGTTACAAATTGAGTTTGAATTAGAGAATGTGGACCCCTGCACTTTTGCTGCCGGTAAAGGAGAGAAATTCATTCTGCCGGATGAAAGTTTTGTGGATTCCACCAAAATTGAATGGACGGCATCCACCGCAGATGGGGAATATTTTTTTCCTTATATGAGGGTTAATGAAACAGGGGATATGTTTATGATAGACTGGGCATATAACGGATACTGCTTTGCTGTCTATGGGAAATCGCCCCAGAATACAAGTGACAGGGATATGGCCGGAAAAATTGCGTTGGCAATGATATACAATTTGGGGGAAGCGGAATAATGGTGTTATCAGATTTGGAAAATTGAGACCGGAGGGAAAAATGAATCAGAAAAAAATGGATCCGTATTGTGGCGGTTTATTCGATGATATATACAGCAATTACATTGTTAAGCAGCGTTTTGTATCTTTATAACGGTATTTATGAAGACCCAAGTGGCAACTGGCATGAATTAGACAGGGCTATTGTTCTCCTGATCGGGATAGCGGCATTTGAACTATGCACGAATCTCCCTGTTAAGCCTTTGGCTCTCAGATATTTGATTGCGTATATTCCCTCTCAGCTGTTGGCGTTTGCCTGTGTCTGGTTCAGCGGACTGCGGGAACCTTTGGCGAAAACAGCGTACAGGGACATCTGGATTAACTTTACGAGTCTTTTTGTGCTGTTATGTATTATCAATACGGTCATTTATATTTCTAAGAAAAAGAGAGGGAAGAAAGGGGAAAAGAAATGACAGAAGCTGTTCAAAGATTTATTCCGGTTTTTGTAGGATTGCTTCTTATACTGCGCGGTCTGTTTTGGATTGCTGACGGAAAAAATGGAAACCAGAGAAGCTATTTCTTTGGCATAGCAGCCATTGTGATAGGAATCATCATGTTCATTACAGTAATCTTTCAGGTTCTGTAAAGAAGAACATAGAGGCAATAAGTTCTGTAATTTTGTAATCATTAGAGAGGAGAAAGGCAATGAGTAAATACAACACGTTATGGGAATATGTTCAGAAAAGCGGAAAGGAATCATTTCAGCTGACCTTTGAGGAGATTCAGGAGATCGCAGGGATACCGATTGACCACTCTTTTCTGAAATATAAGAAAGAGCTTACAGAATATGGCTGGCAGGTCGGGAAAATATCTATGAAAGAACAGACAGTGTGTTTTCATAAGATTGACTGATTACCTCCGTTTTCTGAGAAACACAAATTGCAACCGGTATCCAGGGAGGTAATCATATGGCAGATATGCTGGTTAAACTATATAATATTCCCTGTTCACACGACATAGAAGAAAATTTATCCAAGAGTGGTATCAGAATCAAAAAGGCATTAGCGCCTGACAGGAGCAAAATCATCACTTTCGCCAGGACATGTGCAAAAGATGATTATTCAGATGAAGTGCGGGCCGCTTTTGCTAATAACCCTGTCACCTGTTATATTGCGACCAGAGAGAAGGAACTTATCGGTTTTGCATGTTATGAGGCAACAGCCAGAAATTTTTTCGGCCCTATGGCTGTGCTGGAAAGTGAAAGAAGAAAGGGAATAGGGAAAGCCCTGCTGCTGAAGTCTCTGGAATCCATGCAGGAGCTTGGCTATGCTTATGCCATTATAGGATGGCCTGCAAAATCCGCTGTTGATTTTTATAAAAAATGTGTAGACGCAATTCTGATTGACGAAAAATCTTCGGGTGTATATAAACGGATGATTGAGATTGATGAATAGAACGAGGAGTGGAGGCTTTGAAAGCGGATAAGACAATCAGTGATTTGGATGAAAAGAAGTCAACATAAGAAATACTTGTGGAGGTATGAAAAGTGTATTATTTACTGGTGCTAAATTTTATTATGCCATTTGTAATGGTTTCAGTGGGATATACCTTTAAGAAACATCCTGCATCCGACATGGATCCAAATAATGGATATAACACACCAACTTCACGAAAAACAAGGGAACATTGGGAGTATGCACAAAGTATTGCGCCCGATATTTTTATATTTTTCGGAAAAGCTTTGGGGCTAATCGAGATTGTATTAAGCGTAGCGATGTATTTATTTCATATTTCAATTCATGAGATTTTATGTGTTGGAGTTTTTTAGGAATGGGGTTCTTGTTCTGGGGATTTTATAAAACTGATTTGGAAATAGAAAAGAAATTTACGTAAGAGATAAAATTCCATTATCTATAAATTCAACACCAGACATTCGAGCCGAGTGGGTAGAAAATCTATCTGCTATTTTTGAAAATAGATTTGATAAAAAAACGGTAAAAAACATTCGCCAAGAGTGCTATTGTAACGAAAATGGTAGGTTAGAAGATACCGCAAATAACTTGAAACAACTTTACCTCTCTTTGGATAAGGATTTGATTTTTGCCTTTTGAGAATTACATTTCAATAACTTCAAGTTTATCGGGAATTTGCCGAGAACGAGCAACTGGAATTTCTGCAAGATTTTCGCACTGCAAGGAGAAATTGTGATGGCGGGATACACAAATAAGTTGAAACTCACGTTATGGGTTTCTGTCGTATATGATTTATCGTTTCTATGCTATGTACCTACATTGCTAGAACAGAACGGAATGATCATTCCCAATGGATTATTGTACTTAAAATACTTATATGTATGTATTCCTACTATAGTTGCTATTTTTCTGCTGATTTGCGAGCAGAACATCAAGGTATACTTTACGCGAATGTTTTCAGGGAAAATAACAATCAAATATATTTTAGCAGGGGTTACATATATGGCTGCAGGTATATTTGATTCTTATTGCTATTCGTTCATAGTGAAAACTGACGTATTTAAAAATACATATTCGACAGTAATATCCCTGTTAACAAGCTGTATATATCTGCTGCTAACAGCGCTTGTTGAAGAAATAGCATGGAGAAGATTTCTGTTGGAACGACTTCCTTTTAAGAACATCAAAAGTGTTCTTTTTGTTGGCACCGTTTGGGCAGCGTGGCATTTACCAATGTGGATCATCAGAAATTCATTGGGCGTGGAACAAATTGTTTGCCTTTGTATATGGACATTACTTGTTTCCGTTGTTTTGGGAATAACCTATTATCAATGCAGAAATATACTGCTGATTGCCATTATGCACACAATTTTTAATATATGTTATTTAGCGCCGATACAATATAACATTGTTGTATTAGCGATCATAATTTTTGTTGGTACTCTATTGTATAAAAAATCAGGCAAATAATTATTCACTTGGTAACTTCCTGCTTGTCAGGGAGCTGCATATGAAAAAGAAAATGGTGCTGATTGGAGGGCTGTATAAGGTGCAAAAAGGGCAATCGTGCTTTTGGATCAGGATTTCTACAAACATCTTGGCATGATAAAATCATCGGAAGTCGGCACATGGGTTAAAAATAGCAAATAAAACGCACTCGTGGAGAAATCGAAAGTTGACGCCGATGAAAATGAATGAAAGGAGAGAACACCTATGCTCAATGCAGGAAGCAGGATAGTAAATAATTGGATATATCCTATTGACAAAGGCTATGTACTGATTGATACAGGGTATGAAAGCGGATTTGCACATTTTAAAAAGCAATTGGCAAAGATGCAAATAGCCCTTCAACAGATACGATATATTTTTTTGACACACGCTCACGATGACCACGCAGGTTATCTGAATGAAGTACTTTCGGAATGCCCTGACCTCCAAATCGTTATGAGCGACAAAGCATTAGAAAGATTATTTAGAGGGCAAAACTCTTTTCATGGCGGTTGCACAACTAAGATTGCCTTGTTCTTTTGTTATTTAATGAAGTTCGTTGGCAAAGGTAAGCATTTGTTTCCCTCAATAAAACAAGAATATCAATGTAGATGTATTCAAGTGACCGAACAAAACCGTAAGCAAGTGGAACTTTTACTGCAAGGAAAAATTATTGATACTCCCGGTCATACCTCCGATTCCATATCGCTTTTACTAAATGACGGTTCTCTATTCTGTGGTGACGCTGCTATGAACGGCTTGCCAAGTTTACATAGAATAACCATTTGGGTAGAGGACAAAACGGCTTTTCTGAAATCTTGGGAAACAATCATTGCACTTAGACCAAATCTAATATATCCGGGACATGGCAAGCCGTTTGAATATGAAGACCTTAAAATAAATCTAAAACGAGCAAAAAATATAGAATTGTTACCGATTCAATAACTTCCAGTTGTGCGCCCAGCAAAGGGCAATTAACCTAACAGGTGTGAATCCTGTCTGCGAAGGTCTAGCCAACCAGCAGTAGCGAGTCTTGCGTGGCAGTCAGTAATGGCTGTTGCGAAGCGTAGACAGCGAGCAAGTAGGGCTGCAATGCGATAGAGCCTCGAAATGTTGAAATTCAGAGGGCTGACGTCTTAACTGGTGCGGAAAGCAAAATCGGGCAGTTCGTAAAAGGCGAGAACTGTCCGGCACTGCGGGGTCAAAGAGCCAGTCATGCTTGACATTATGGTTAATTGTCAACTGGGGAGAGCCTGCCGCTTCTTGGAAACAAGTACGCATTATCAACTAGAAGATGGAGATAAGCGGATGGGCAGCAGGCAGTCGGATAGCTTCATAGTACCGTAGAAGCTGGGTAATGCCAGTGGAGGGAAGGGGGCTACATAGTAACGGTCTTTCTGAGGACACATCAACCGTGCTCAGGAACGGAGGTATTGATGGGAACAAAATTAGAAAGAATAGCAGAAATATCGGCAACAACGCCGAAGCCAGAGTTCACGTCGCTGTACCATCTGATAAATGCTGAAATGCTCATACAGTGCCATAAGGAACTGGACGGGAAGAAAGCAGTAGGAATTGACAAGGTGACAAAAGCAACGTACGAAGAACATCTGGAAGAGAACATCACGAATCTTGTAGAGCGGTTAAAGAACAGGGCATATAAGCCCCTGCCGTCGCTAAGGGTATATATACCAAAAAGCAACGGGAAGATGAGGCCGCTTGGGATTGCTTCCTATGAGGACAAGATTGTGCAGCTTGCAGTAAAGAAAATACTGGAAGCGATTTATGAACCGAGATTCCTTAACTGTATGTATGGGTTCAGACCAAACAGAGGATGCCATGACGCAATAAAGGAAGTACACTGCCAGCTACAGAACGAATGGATTAACTATGTGGTGGACGCAGACATTAAGGGATTCTTTGACCACATGAGCCATGAATGGCTCATGCGGTTTCTGGGGCTGTATATAAAGGACACGAATCTGCTATGGCTGATAAACAAATATCTGAAAGCCGGAGTAATAACAGAAGGTGTCTACGAGGCAAGTGAAGAAGGTTCAGCGCAGGGAAATATCATCAGTCCGATTCTGGCAAATATCTATATGCACAATGTACTGACGCTCTGGTACAGGTTTGTAGTGCTGAAAGAGACAGAAGGGAAATGCTTTCTTGCTGTCTACGCAGATGATTTTATTGTGGGATTCCAGCACAAGTCAGACGCGGAGAGATATTATGCCGCACTGAAGGAAAGGCTGGGGAAATTCAATCTTGAACTTGAGGAAAGCAAGAGCCGGTTGATTGAGTTTGGAAGGTTTGCGGAGGGAAACAGCAGGCGTAGGTATGGTAAGAAGCCGGAGACATTTGATTTTCTGGGTTTTACTTTTTACTGCGGGAAAGGCAGAAAGAGTGGAAATTTCTGTGTGAAGCTGAAAACCAGTAGAAAGAAATATGCACAGAAGCTAAAATCTATGAAGGAATGGCTGTATGCCAATAATGACCTGCCTGTGAAGGAACTGATAGAGAAGCTGAATAAGAAGCTGGTAGGACACTACAGGTATTATGGTGTCTCCTATAATGGAAAGAAGCTGGGTTCTTTTCTGCATTTCACCCAAAGATATCTGTGCAAAGCACTGAACAGACGAAGCCAGCACGACAAACGCATGAGTAAATAAAATGTGAACAAACTGCTCCATTATCCGTTATAATGGAAATAAAAACGGAGATGGTGATATGGAGCAGTTACTGGAATGGATGGAGATCATCGAGGATGTCAGGCAGCACAGAAAAGTACGCCACAGTATAAAGGATATTTTGATCATTGTGCTGTTTGCAACACTTGCCAATGCGGACACATGGGAGCAGATCGCAGATTTTGCACTGTGGAATGAGGAGTATCTGAGACAGTATATCGAATTGAAGAATGGAGTTCCGTCTC
>CAJTDB010000027.1 GCA_910574965.1 Lachnospiraceae bacterium
CAACATCATTTTGGTAGCACTTTTTGAAATGCCAAAGGATGGATACCAGATATACCAGAAAAGTACAGAGCCGGATATAGCAGTGGAATGGCTGAAACAGTTATTAGCAGGCAAGCCCGATTTTTTCGGGTGGGATAACGTAAAAACCAAAAAACAGCAGAACGAAAATCTTGCCGCCCCAAACAAGGACGATACCGAATGGGACGATGAAGATACCTATTCAGACGAAATAGATACCCCGCAGGAAAGCATAGAATCTTTCTGGCAGCAGCTTCAAAGGGAACAGAAAGGCCAAATGCGGAACTGGCGTCAGCTTCTGGTGATTTTTAGGGAGAGCTGGCATGATGAACACACCTTTTTCTCCGCCAGGGATGTGGAACTGGCCATTGACGGCATCCATGAGGGGAAATACACAAAGGTATTTCTGGAATGGGGAACACAGGCGCTTGATTTCTTTCCCGGCGTTCAGAATGACCTGATGGTGATCTGGTGCACCAATAACACAGGAAAAGGGAATACCAGGTTTCTGGCGAAAGAAGGAACCGTGACGCAGGTGAAATTCTGGCTGGTCAACTATTTGAAGTCTGGTATTTTTGAAGAAATGAGCGGTTGGGCTGATATTACTGACCAGATAGAAAAAGCAAACAGAAAGGGAAAAAAGAAACATGGGTAAGTATTTTAGCGATGTGGTGGATAAGGCCATTGAAGACCTCTATTATTGCTGTAATAACGACAAGGCAAAAGCGGCGGCGGACGCATTATTGTCTGCGGCAAAGGACGGGGATGGGGACGCCTGCTATTTCCTCTCCCGCTGCTTTTCTGGCCCATGTTACAGCTGGGAATACCACCCCTTTGAAGAAAACGAGGCGGCGGCCTATGCCATGCTCCATCAGGCCATCTCCCTGGGCAGCGCCGCTGCGGTTCTGGGGGCGCTGCGTATGGATTTGCTGACACCGGAGTTTAAGGAGATTATGCCCTTTGACAGTATAAAAGAAGCATGGGATGTAATCTATGAAAAAGCCGAGAACGGATGCGCATTCTGCCAGTACATGATTGGGAACACCTATTATTATCTGGACATTATAGAGATTGAAGATCATAAGGAAAGTGACTTCGCAAATAAGGGAGCCTGGAATGCATGGAAACAGCAGCAGATAAAACAGTGCCTGCCCTGGTTTGAAAAGTCATTTTCCGGAGGCATGATTCTGGCGGGGCGGAATTACTGCCATTATTATCAGTATGGCCGGGGAGAATACATTCCGCCGGAGCCAGAAAAGGAAGTTTCTATCACACGCCAGGGTGCAGAATGGGGCTACCCGGAGTGTATGTATGCCTACGCTCATCACCTTATCTATAAGGAGAATAACCACAAAGAAGCTCTACCTTGGGCACTGAAAGCGGCAGAAGCCGGGCACCTGTGGAGTTGGCATATTATAGGGGATATTTATTGGGACGGTACAGCAGTGGAGCGTAATCTGCCCTATGCGCTCCAGTGCTACGAAAAAACAGCCAGCTATGGCAATGATAGTTATGCCTGCCGCCAACTGGGGCGTCTATATTTCCACGGCTGGGGTACAGCTGTGGACTATGCACGGGCGGTTCAATGGCTGGAGAGAAATCAGGAGCCGGAATATGCCCTGAATGATCTGCTGGGAATCTGCTATCTGCTGGGGCGCGGCTGCCAGCAGAACCCGGCGCGGGGAAAAGCATTTTTGGAGAAAAGTCGGGATTCACCCTACAAAAGCTATGGTCTGGGAATGATGTATGCTGAGGGAATCGGCGTACGGGAGGATATAGAAAAAGGTATTGAGTATCTGAAGGCGGCAGGAAATTACGGGCCGGCAATCGAGGCGCTGAAACATTACAAGAAAAGCCTGTTTGGAGTCTGGCGGAGAAAATAAGAACATTTAGAAAAGGAGGCGGATTGTCCATGAGCTATTCCTTAATGATTGCGCCTTTCGATTTTGCTAACCATAATAAAATTGCAGCGCAACAGTTTTTTGATAATTACGCATTTTTTGAGCTGACACCCAAACGAGCTAAGGAATATTTTTTGTGGTTTAAGAATGAAATCCCTAACCGTATCACTATGCTCTGGGAATATATGAAAGAGGAACGTCCGGAAAGCCAGCCTTTTGATTATTCGCCGGAATCGTTGATTCCGTTATGGGATTGGTATGAAACAAAAATCAAACAGATTCCCCAGACGAGGAAAGAAATTGAGTACAATGTTTCAAGATATCCGAAGTGGATGGAGGAAAATGTCCGAAAAATAACCATGAAATATACAGATGAAACATTATCCCTTGCGCTGGATATTTCTATCTATCTTGGGGAAACAGTCATAAAGAATTATCCCAATCTGTATTGGGGGCATTTTGCGAGGCCGAAGCGGGAACTCTTTGTCAATAAACCTGTGATAATGAAGTTGAAAAGCAAGCTAAAGTATTTTCCTCCCAGCCAGACTGTATTTGTGTGTATGATAAAATCCGGAAAAGACCGTGACAAGAACCGAATATATGACTTATACCGCTATTGGGAGGATGAATTTGATCCAATAAACCCCAGTTACTGGGATAGTTGGTAACTATGATTTATCAAAGGAGGCTTTTATGACAGCAGCAAAAAAGTATTTGGAGACATTGAGAGAACGTGAACCGCAATTATGGGAAGAACCATTAAAAGAATCTGTCCTTACGGAGAGTGATTTATCAGAGATTGAGAAAGGACTTGGATATAAGCTGCCAGCGCCTTACCGTGAATTTTTGTTAAGCTATAAAATGCCAGGTGACATTACTGTACTTGTTTCTTTTTGCGGAGATTCCTTTGCCTGTTCATGGAGCAAAACCTTTTCACGGGAGAAAAATGGCTATGTTCCCCGACCCGAATTTGACATTGGCCCAACGGTTGAGTTCGAGTGGCATAATATTCAGGGAAACAGCGGAACAGAATTTTTGAAGAACCTCCAGCAAGAACAGAAAACACAGGATGATTGCCCTTGCTTTTTGGAGGCAGGATTTATCGGGCTTGGAAAGGTTTACGGATATCTGGTGTATCTGGATGTGGTAAACGGCGGCGTTGTCACGATACATGAAGAGGGCGTATATGACATGATGGGCGCCGGGGTAAAATGGAACAGCAAATCGGAAGTAAGGAAGTATATGGAAACACGGGAACTTTATATCTGTAAGGACTTTCATGATTTTCTCCGTTTTGCCTGTACTGGTGACTTTCTTGACGAGGATGAAGCAAGATTCCCCACACAGGAGGAATTAGAGCAGGATTATTCCTGTTAACAGATTGGAGAACTTCGGCATGCCACTGATCATTCCAGGAAAACCGCAAATAGATTTTTTCCTGCGGACGACAAACAAATTAGTTCCGGAATTTCTGATCCGGGAATTGTTCGGAAAGAATCTTCCAAAGGAGTTAGGACATGGATTATGAGCAGTTTATCACAGAGATACAGAAATATTGGGATCTGCGTAAAAAGGGACTGAAAAAGCAGGCAAACAGCTTTCTGTTCTCATTTACAAAATCTTTTAAAGAAAATGTGCCGGATGCGGATGCAGAAGCTGTTTTGTTTCAGTTTTGCAGAGAATACCTGGACGAGATGAAATTTCCGGGGGATGCGTTGCCCAGACGCCACCTGCCATTTCAATTAACAAAGCTGCTTGACGATTATTTAAGCCGTGAATGTGAGAAGAATCAGATGCCGCAGATGCGGTGGGCATACCAGATTTTTGGAAACATTTACAATCCCCACGATCCAAAGCTGGAACATGATTTTTATCCCATCCTGGAGCGTGCATACATGCATGAAAAATGTGATCCGCAGACGGTTCAGCTCTATTTCAGGGAGCAGCTTGATTCCTTATGGTGGGGGCAGCATCATTTTCCGGAGAGCATCCGCATTACAAAAGAGGAATTTGAAAATATTGTAGGTGTAGCAAAGAAAATCCTTTCAGAAAAAACAGTAGATCCGCAGCTTGTGGAAGAGTTTGAGTATTACATGAAATTGTATCAAATCTATTTTGAATGGCAGAACAATAACAGGAACGGCGATTTTTACGAGTTGTGCAGGAAGGAAGGACTGGCGTTTGAAGGAGTCCCCGTGATTTATTATAAAAAATAGGAAGGCGGCGCCATGATATCAGAAGAACTGAAAAAAATCAAATCGTTTGGCAGCAACATGGAAAGCTCCGTGACACCGGAGGATATTGCGGACAAGGAAAAAGAACTGGGGGTTATGTTGCCCCAGGCTCTGCAGGATTTTTATTTTACCTTTCATGAAAATGATCCAGTTTTTTCGGCAAAGAACCGGTTTATTCCTTTGCATGAGCTGAAAAGAACGAAGCGTCACCTTATCGGTTCTCAAGATGTTGAAGTAATTACATTCTATACTTACGGGATCTGGGGAGTTGGAATCAGGAAGGAAACCAATGCCCAGGACATCCATGATCCTTATACCTATACATATTACAACAATCCGAAAAACCAGAAACAGAAACAGGCATCTATATGCAGATCGGGTTATCGGTTATCTTCCTCTCTAATGGGGTGGGTTAGCGCACAACAACTTTTCAGCCAAAACAGTATTGGCAGGATCGATCCCAAAGGACTTGCATACAATGACCGGAACGCTGTCTTAAAAATTTTTCATATGTTACCCATCGGACAGGCAGAAAACAATATAGGGAGGGCCTGTTCAACGAAGGATTCTGCTCTCTATGGGTTTATTGATTTTGGAATGCGGTGTGTATTTGTATCTGCGGGCAGTTCCGGCCTGGTTAAAGACTTTATGGAGAATATCCATGTGGGATTTGAATGGTATAAACTGGATGGGAAATTTATTGAGAAAACACCGGCCCCACATAAATCAATCAGGAAGAGGGCGCTTTTGAGTATAGAACCAGCCATGGAAACACTGAATCATTTCATAGATATGATAGATTTGCAATCGCAGGAGCAGGAAATTGTGGAGGCGGAACAGCGGATCAGAGCTGCCATACCTGAACCGCTGAAAGAATTGTACCGCCGCATTCCGGGAAATTATCTGAATGCCCCGAATTGCTTTATTTTACCGGGGCGCCTTAAAAATGAAGAGGGAAAAATACCGTTTTTATCAGGCGGTCAGGGCGTATTTGATTATGCCTTTGAGCATTTATCGCCGATTGTTTATCGTTCGGAAATGGATGGTTCGTGGAGCGAATATGGCATGATAGATGGATTTGTTATAACGCAATTAGCCTGGAACATTATGAACAGAGAAGATCTGGGCATTGTTTTGGCAGAAGTCCCGGAATATTCAAAACAATCTTTAAGTACAAGGGGAGCATTAGGGAAAGTTTTAGTACCCTACTTTCAGGATTTGACAAGGGAGAATATGCAGCAGCTGTATTGCTCTCCTGAAAATGATATCATTGTTCTCTATGATAAGCAGTTGAAAACCCTGTATGCAGCAGCTGTTGGTGGAGAACCGCTGCGGAATCTGGAGAAAGTCACTAAAATAAAGTTGAGTTGGCTGACATAGAAATGCTTTTAAAATATTTTTCAGGAACAGATGGAGGTACATTGCGGTGATACAGGCGGAATTATATAGGATAAAGTCTTTTGGCAGCGATATGAAAAGTACGGTTACATTGGGGGATATTGCAGACAAAGAAAAGGAACTGGGATTTACGCTGCCCCAGGCTCTGCAGGAATTATATCTAATCTTTCATCCAGATGATCCTGCTTTTACGGAAAAGGGAAATCTGATTCCACTTGAGGAATTAAAAATTTACAAACGTGTCTATTGGACAGATTCCATCATTACGATCCTGCCTTTTTGCCGGCATGAACGGTACGGCTATGGCTTTGAAGTAAGCCGGTATCACAAAAGCAAGGGTACTATGAGCCGCAATGATCCGGAAGATCCGCAGATGTGGGGGCTTTATGTGCTGCCGGAAACACGCAAGGAAGAAAAGCATTTGGAGGGCCGTGAAGTGCCGTGCAATCAGTCAAAACTCTCTCAATGGATCATGGAATGGCTAGGATACCAGCAGACCTTGGCGCAGCCCAGCGTGGCAGCCGTCAATAAGGATAAGGTGGAAAGTTATTGGAAAAAAATGTGGGAGCATCTTCCGAATACGTTTTATCATGTTCCTCTGGAGCAGCTTTCCAGCCACAGAACAAATTTTAGCGTAAACTTTGTGGAGGAACCATCCAGGTTTTTATGCGGAAGTATTCTTTATTCAGGGACGGCCTATTTTGCTGGCAGGTCCGATAAGGAACTGGAACAGCTTATGAAACAGATGGGATTCAAATATGTCTGGATGAAAAGCCAGGACGGGCATCCTGTTTTTAATTCGGCTCCACCCCAGCCGCCGCAGGAACGGGAACTGAAATCCATTGCCCCGGTATTACAGTTTCTCTGCAAATTTGCCGGGATTGAGGGAAAGGGGGCGAAAGAGGAAAGTATCCGGCGGGCAGAAGCCCGTCTGGGGGGTTCACTTCCACTGCCATTGGAAGAATTTTATCGTTGTCTGCCAAGTAGATTTTATCACAGTTATAACGTGGTTCGTCCTCTTTCCGGATTGAAGCAGACAAAGGATGGAAAACTGAACTTTCTCACAGAAAATCAGGTGGTGTATCACTGGGCGGCGGAATTGAACAGCCCGTTTCTATACCGCCGTGCCAATGACGGTGTAGGCCAATGGAACACATATGGTATTTTAGATGGTTTTCTTGCAGCGGAATTTTTGTGGATGCTGGCTTGTGATGAAAAATTGAATCTGGTCCTTTGGGAGCTTCCAGATTTTGAGCCATCAATGTTGTCTGAAGGCGGGAAGTTGAGTCCATACCTGTCTTCCATTGCAGGTATTACGGATCAGATCGCCGCAGGCAATACCCGGAGGCTTTACCAGGCCATGGATGGGCAGGCTGTTGGGCTTTATGACAACGAAGAAGGTACGTTTTGGTTTGTGGCAAAGGATGAAACGGTGCAGGAACGATTGGAAACAATGATTGATATTTTCTAGTAAGGAGGTTTTTATAACAACAGCAAAAAGTATTTGAATTTATTGAAAGAACGTGAAGTCTAATTATGGAAGCAATCCAGATAAAACAAACAGATAAAAGGAGAGATTTTATTATGCTGACAGTACTAATTGTTACATTGTTTTTTGTAGGTGGTATAGCGCTCATTGTTTGGTATTTGAAATCATTTTATGCTGAACGTGATAACCGGGCAAAAAAGGCGGCGGAACACCGTAGTAAACATGGCGGAGAAAGCATTTTAGAGTGGAACGGAAACCTTGCCGATGGTGCGCCAGATGCAGAGTTTGGAAAATTGATTGTGGAGGTTCCGAAAAAACGGGGAGATGGTGCAGCCCGTTTTTATGAAAAGGGCATGGTATTGGAAAAGAAGCGGCTGCCCTACTCGGAAATTAAAGATGTGGTGTTTGTAGCTGCCACATCAGATAAAAAGTTCACTTTGAAACAGGCTGCAAGAGATATGGGTGTTTTATGGATATACCCCAAAAAGGGAACTACGATTGGACTAAGGGAAATGAATTATCAATTTGATAATGAAATCATGGAGAAGATCAAACAAGGGCTTGGTTTTTAAGTAGAGTTTTTCCATAGTGTAATAACTGCTAAAAAATACATACTGATGGTAGAGATAGCATTTTTTATCCAACAGAAAGATTTGAACAATCGGCCTTCACATGGGGCATGGAAAACGGCTTATTATAGAAAAGAATGTGATATGCAGCCCGACATAAGAAAACCGACATAAACAAAGGAGAAGATTACGGCCTACAAAACAGGCACAAAAGGGGAATTATAAATAAAGGTACACTTAGCTGAAACTTATAAAACAACAGGAATGAAAACAAAGTTTTCATAAGGCATGACACAGAAAAGCCAGCGGCACAGATACCAGTCTGATCTGCTGGCTTTTCTGTTTTTTACATACTACGTTTGTTTGCTTTTTGTATCAGGATACATAACAGAGGCATTGTTCTCTGCAAGGGCGGAAGCCGTGGCCACCAGGACGGACAAGGCTTTTTCATCACAGAGCGGGAGCAGCCTTAAAAGTGCCTGATATGTAGAGGCAGTCCGGTCATGGCTGTCCTGGAAAATGCAGTCATCTGCAGAGATATCCAATGTCCTGCAGATATGGTAGAAATTTTCAATGCTTGGGGAACAGCGGCAACGTTCCAAATCCTTCTGAAAGGATAGGGAATGTTCCAGTAATTCTGCACATTGCGCCTGGGTCAGATGCTTTTTCTTTCGGGCTTTCTTCAAGGCGGCGCTGAAAACTCTGGCATCATTGATAGATAAAGACATTGCGGTCACCTCCTAATAGTAGTGTATTGGCATACCTTATAAAAGTAAAAATGGTATAGACATGCTAAAAAGTAGAGCAATAAACTACTAGGCATCCAGACATCTGGTGAACAAAAAAAACATGGTTCATCAGGGTTTTGTTTGGGTGCCTTTTTGCGGCCATGGGAGAGGTACATGGTCTGTAAGTGGGGAATTTTCATAAGCTGGGCACCGGCGGGGGGATTGCGTTAAAAAAATCATAAGCTTCCAGTGGGCATCCTACACCCTCTATAGTAGTTTTATACGCTACTTTTCGGAGGAAAAGGCCCATTTATATCAAAAGAACGATTATCTATGCAATAAAGCAGATAATAGTTCTTTTCTTATTGTATTAAAAAAATTAAAGCAGATAAATCTGTTTTTCCGCAGGAAATCTATTGTCAGATGCCGGTCACCTCCAATTCCAAACTTTTTGCAGCAAAAAGTCTGGAATTGAAGGAGGAAAAGCCATGTGGCAGAAAAATAACGGAAAGAGTGAAACGGAGATCTTACAGAATCAGTTTACGGCATATCTGGCAACCGCAGTACAGCGCCGCAGGAACGATTATTTACAGCAGCTGGACAGGCGCCGGCAGATTGAGAGCCTGACCGAAGATTTCCTGTTTATGCCGGAGTGTGGTGTAGAACAGGATATGCTTCTGGGGCTGCCTGTTCTCATGCAGCTGGAGGACAGTGCGCTTCTCTGTGCGCTGAAGGAACTGAGCGAGAGGGAGCGTTACATATTCCTTGCAAGGGCGTTGGATGGGAAAGGTTTTGAGGTTCTGGCAGAGGAAACGGGATTGGGATATAAAGGCGTATCAGCGGTTTATTACCGGACGGTACAGAAGATCAAAAGAAAGATAGAGGTGATGAAAAATGAATTTTAAGGAAATGCTTTTGCAGGCGAAAGCCAGCAGGGAGTCAGCAATCATGGCTTTACTGGAGATGTATAAGCCGCTTCTGGTCAAGTATGCGATCATCAATGGAAGGTTTGATGAAGATCTGTACCAGGAGTTATGTATCACACTGTTAAAGTGTATCCAGTTATTCCGGATGTAAGGAGCAGGCGGCAGGAGAGGGGGATTTTCCCTCTCCCTGCTGTCTGTCCTTTTGATTTCTGTACCTGTGCAGGGCGGCTGTATGCCCGTGGCCGGGTATCCAATGGCTTTGCATTTTTCTTATGCAGATGCTGTATACTCCGGATAACGGATTTGAACCGCCTGCCAGAAGTAGGGGGCATAGGAACAGCAGAATAAATCCTCCGCTGCATATCGTCTGCATTCGTCCAGCTGCTCCTCTGGGGCTTCATAATCATGAACACTGGGCGTGTGGTTACAGTACAGGCCGAAAGCCATTCTGATGACCCTCATGCTTCCACTGGTCTGCCAGCCCTCCCGAAGACATTCCGTTTTTACGCTGCCTGTGGCAAAATCATAAATACGGTCAATGTTGCGTCTGGTATCACTGCTGATTCCAAGGCAGTAGCAGAGAGCGTTATGATAAACGTCTGCCTGCCTTACCCTTTTGAGGCTTTCATAATAGAAGCTTTTATGTTCTTCACAGATAAAAAGGATATTTTCTTTATTAGGTTCACTCATAATCTGTCTCCTGTTCTTTCATGTAATCATGGACATACCGGTTGTCACGGCAGTGGCTTTTATGAACCATATCTTTTTTTCCAGCCATGAAGGTAAGCGCAGTACCCTTCCGGATCAATTTCCTGTAATCTCTCTGGGCGGAACCGGTATTCTGGGTATCGACAGTATCCGCTCCCGGCATATGTTCCGGTGGGAACCGCCAGCCCATGCCGTATGATCCACGCCAGGATTTCTTCGCCGTTATTGTTGGTGTCGATAAAGGCGCAGTTTTGAGGCCGGACAGAATCCAGATTGACGGTCAGGACATTCCAGGGTTCCGGTTCCCCGTTCTCCCAGGAAGTCATAGTGACAGCAAGGTTCCCTTCCATATAGGAAGTGATTTTCAGCTCAATCTTATAGGTGGTTCCATATTTCTCCAAATCAAATGTTTTCATATTGTTTCCTTTCTGTGTGCCTGTATTATGCTGCTGTTTTTGGCTTGTCCTGTGCCGGGAGGAGGATTACCCCTTTTTCCACCTCTGCAGGCGTCCATGCGTTGTTTTTCCACATACAGCCGCTTGCCACATTGTAAAACTTCGGGGCTTTGGGCGGATTCCCAAAGCATTCATCATCCAGATACAGGCAGATATGTCTGTCATAAAAAGGGATAAGGGCCTGGCGGATCTGTTCTTTCAATGACAGGGCAAGCTGGTCGATTTCTGTAATGTCCTGCCGCTTAAAGGCAGCCGCAGAAATCTTTTTCAGGATGCCGGACTGGTCAACGGTTGACTGAATCAATGGCTGTGCTTCCTCCATAAAGTCCACACGGATACGGATATTCTCCAGTGTGACCTGTTTGACATAGGCCGTGGCCGTGGCGCTGATGTTCTGCCGCAACTCGTCAAAAGGCTTTTTATATTTCGTCTTCAATACTTCCAGGGATACTGCGTCAAGGTTTCTTTTTAAAAGGTCAAGATATTCTTCCAATGCATTTCGCAATTCGCTGCTTTTCATATGGATACCTCCAATCCTGTAAAATATTGTTTTCCTAAAAATCGTCCTCCCAGGGGGACAAGATATCTCCGGCTGGGGATGGGGAACTTTTTTCTGTCTCTGTCGGCTCTGGCTGTTTTGCTTTTGCGTCCTCTGCTTTTTTCTCTGCTGCATTTTGCTGTCTGCGGATAGTGAGTGCCAGGGCTTCTTCCCCAACATCATCCGAACGCTGTTTCTTTGCCCGCTTTTTACGGCATTTTTCCACAGCGGCAGCATAATCGTAGCCGATGGCAGTCTGGAATTTCTCCGCAATCTCCCTTAATTTTCCGGCCTGGTACTCATAGGTGGCCTTGTGGAAACCGGTCAGGCGCCACTGTTCGCACACCAGATCCAGCATACGGGTGTAGTCCATAAGGGCGTTGATAGTCTTTAAGATGTCGCCATAGCAGGTTTGCAGTTCGTGGGAGCCATCCAGATCCACATAGGAGAGTGTAAGTTCCTGTTTCAGATATTCCTCTACCTCCATGTGGTGTGCCAGCACCGGCTCATAGATTTCCCTGGGAAACTCCGGCATGTTTGTGGATGCAGTGTTCTCATTGTTCATCCGGTTCACCTCCTGCCTGTGGCGGCAGAGCGGTAAGCCCGCTGACGATCATCTGGACGGCAGTGCGGTATCCACAGCAGTAGGATTGTTCTGCTATGGCGCTGTCTCTTTCGGAAACTGCCGTCTGGTACTGTTCAAAAAGCCTTTGGGACTGGCCCAGGGCAGGCAGCAGCGCTTTTTCTGCCTCTTTGACGTTCTGATCCAGCCTGGAAGGAACCGTAACGCATCCGTAAATGTCAGGCTCATAGTTCCCGTAAAACAGGTTATGTAAAAAGTCAGGCTCCCCAGTTTCTGCCAGCCGTATGGCAGCAGGGACAGGTTTTGAAAGGGCCGTGGCAATATCCCGGAGGGCTTTAATCAGTTCTGGAATCTGTTGGTTGAAAAAGATAGTACCCATTTTTGTTTCGTGAAAATTCATCTGTGATCCTCCTTTCGCTGTTCTGCCCGTGTGATAGGGCAGAGTGCTGTTTCTGCGGTACTTCATGCAATCTTCTGCTCGCCCCAACGGATTTGGAGCGCTCCGTTTTCATCCCGCTCCTGACGCATCAGGAGGGAGAGAAGGTCATAATCCACACTGAACCGGTCATAAATCTCATCCTGGTCTACATCCTGGCCCTTCATAAACAGGTTCAGTTTTTCTTTTGCCAGCACCATCTGCATCAGGTTGGATTCAATACTTCCGGCATAGGTGAGGAAGTAAATGTCCTTTTGTTCCGTTGAGGTATACCGGATGAACCGGAAATAGAACTGGCTCATGCCGGAGTTGTTGTAATGCAGTTCCGGTATGATGACTTTGTTGACGTAATCAAAATTGACGCTGGATGGGAGGCTCTGCTGGGTGCAGAGAAGTATCCCGTTCCCGCTGTCCTGCAGTGTCTGGCGAAGCGCCCGTCTTTTGGCAAAGCTGGTGTTGGCACCGGTTACCACAAACAGGGGGCGGTCCGGCAGGTATTCCCGCAGTGCCTTTTCATAAGATTCCAGTACGGTAACGTGCCGCACTCCGATGGCAATGATCTCATTCTCCCATTCGGCAGCCATCTCAACAGCGGCCATGACCTTTACCGGGGTATCTCCCGTGTATTCCTGTACCGTATCCGGGGCGGCGCTGATGCGCAGGAGAAGCACGATCTGCTGGACCAGGCGCATCATGGAATCCTTCCTGGAATTGCCTGTGGAAGAAAAATAGTTATAGCGCATCTCATAAAATTCATGGATTGCTTTCTGGTAGACTTCTTTTTCCTCTGGCGGAAACTGGAGCAGCAGCTGATGGATCTGCTTGATATCCTTGCATGACACCTCCTCAAAGGTCCGTGTAATGACTGTTTTTCCTAAAATATCACTGAGGATATCGGCGTTGTAGATGTCCTGGGTGCGCTTCTCCATGCCGAATACAGTAATCTTTTCCGGTAGGTGGGAGGATGCAAACAGGGAATATCCTTTTTTGTAGGCAGGGATTGGCTGTCCGAAATAAGGATTGATGTCATTATCCGGCTCGGCATCCGTATCGCTGTCCTTATTATGGTGATAAATATATCGGTTCCAAGAGATCATGTTGACGGAATTGTTGTAGAGCAGTTCCAGCTGTGGGGCAAATTCCGAAATGTTGTTCCTGGTGCTGGTTCCCGTGGTGAGCAGCTTCATCCGGCAGCGGCGGAAACAGGAGAGCACCGCCTGGCTCCTGGCGCTGTTAGGGTTGGAAATTTCATCACTCTCGTCCAGTATGAGCTGGATGTTCTGGTGCAGGCGTTTCATGTGCCTCCGTAAATGTTTTTTATAAGCGCTTACTTTGTTCAGTGTCAGCAGCACAAAATCTCCGGGTCGGACACGTTCCAGGTCCGCCAGGCGTTTGATGAATATACAGGGCAGGTCATAATTTGCCAATACCACGTCCCAGTTGTTGCGGATGGAGATGGCAGAGGATACTACCCACGTACTGTGTACGTTCTGGTTCTGCATCCGGTATAATCCCGTTGCAATGCCGGCCAGGGTCTTTCCGCTTCCCTGCTCCCACTGCAGCAGCGCATAGCGTTTCTGGAGGGTAAGGTTGATGTCGTGCCGCTGGATTTCATTCAGGCGGATTTCCTCCATACGGGAAGAATCCCACAGCGAAAAATCTTCCAGCCACCTGGCGATAGCCGGATCTTCATCCATTTCCGCATAGGGCATATTCTGTATCTCGTATTCTGCCCGTTTCCTGCAAAGCAGCCGTTCATAGCCCGGATAGGACTCTGGGGTGTTTTCAAGCACTGCCTGATACACTGGCACAGGCAAACGCTGGCTGTCTTTAATCTGTCTGCGGGCGGCTGCACTGTACCCTTTATAGGCAAACTCGCCTTTCCTTTTGACCAGCCTGATACAGTCTGTTTCCAGTACAGGATTCTGCTTTTTTAATGCTTGCCGGAGATAGGTGAGCACCTTGTTCTCCGTAAGCTGGACCCGGCACCATTGTTCGTAACTCATATTATCCGGCTGACGCTGGGTATAAAAGCGGTGCAGGTACTCACAGCATTTGGCATAGGATGGCCTGGTAAGCGGATGTGCCTTGATATGGTATAGGAGTTTCTGCGTCCGGTATCTGAAATCACCGGATGTATGGCGTGACCTTGCCAGTTCCAGCAGGATTTTTGACTGGTTATTTTCCAGCGCTGATTTGGCAAAGGCCAGTATCTTCTGATGGGTACACTCCGCATCCTTCCGGATATCAAAGTCTTTCGGCAGGATGTAGTCGGCCTCTGTCCGGTACGGGTGGGGCTTCCATCCCTGGTCTGCTGTCTTTTTCTGCCAGAACTGCAGTTTAGTAGGGAAACTGCTGACGCCCAGACTGGAAAAAGCATTGTCCGGGAACAGGACCTGCCCCAGAAAGCTGAACCGGCTCTCCATCTCCCGGATCTGCCCCTTGTCAGTAAAATCATCTGCCAGAAAAGACTGGGGCACGATCAGCGCAAGGATTCCCAAAGGCTTCAATACCTCTGCTGCTTTCAGGCAGTAGTACATCTGGGAGGGTATCTCCCTGCCGTTTTTGGTCCACCACTTTAAATGAAAGGGCGGGTTCCCCACTACATAATCAAACCGTGTCTCCGGCTGGCAGGTGCGGATATCCCGGCACTCCACCGTTGCTTCCGGATAAAGGAACTTTGCCACCTTCACGGCCTTTACATCCAGCTCACATCCGTAGATGTTGGCCTCTGTGGGCATAAAGTTGAAAAAACTCCCCATGCCGCAGGTAAGGTCTGCCACTAGGTCATGCTCAGACAATTTCAGGCAGGCCGTAATAAATTCACACAGGCGGGGTGGCGTAAAGAACTGGCCGTTTTCAATCTCTTTCTTTGCCTCGCTGTATGCATGGTAATTCTCGTAGTCCGCCCGTTCCAGACCATGAAGGCCGCCATCGCCGGTATAGGCATTATAGATATCCTCCGGGCTGATGGAGCATTCCCCACAGCGGCCGCTGTCGATCAGGTACAGGACTTTTTCATTCAGTGCTTTCCGTTTATCCTGGGGGATGGATTCCCCCTGATAGGCATATTTCATTCGTATCACCTCGCTAACATATGGTTTTCATATAGTCCTCTATAAACTGGGAGGCAAGGGCTTCACTGGCAAATTTCAGATCAACCCTTCCGTTCTTGAACATCCGCAGGGACTGGATTTTTTCACAGTCGGGAAATTCATATTGGTTATCAGGGCAGTCATACCGGTTAAGGATTCTTGATAAACTGCCGGGAAGAGCGTCAAAAGAATCTGTTTCAAAATGGGCGATGCCCCGTAAGAGATCCTTTGTCCGGTCAGCCAGCGACCATTCCCCTCCGCCATATCTGTCCCGGAAACTGCAGGCATAGCCTGTGAGTTGTATAATGCTTTTTTTCTGCTCAAATCGCGGACTCCCATTGCTGGTGATCCAGGATGCCTGATGGCATTTGTCCTTGAGTTCATGGAGCGCCTGCTCGAAAAAGGCACGTCCGCCTGTCTGGAGGAATATCTGCTCAAGGACAGTAACATAGCGGAGAGACAGTTCATCCAGATCCTTTGTATATTTTTCAACTTGTTCTTTATAATTCTCCATCCACCTGTCCGCTGGCTTTTGCGGGACAAGATTATCTATGATATCATTTGCATTGATGGAAAAATGGTAAGTCTTACTGAAATAGGAAACAATCTGGCATATGAACCGGGGGTGCAGGGAATGGGTTTGCTGCCGGATGGCATTATCAGATAGTTTCAGGCCGTCATAGGTGGCGAGATAAGTTTCTGATGATGTTCCTGTCGGTGCCAGCAGGTTCCTCTGCTGGTTCAGCATATCATCCCAGATAAATCCCAGTTCCGGCAGGGAAGTCCTGGCGCTGTCATAGGCTGCCTGGTGTGCCTCGCAGAATATCCGGTCTGCTTCTGAGATTCGGGTATCCGCTTTCATTTCAACCTTTTCAAATTTGGTGAGTAAATCCATAAAAATCCTCCTTTTTCATAAGAAAAGGCCGTGGTTTGGATAAGCCACGGCCGGAACATGGAGGCAGCCAGCACAGGTGCGGCTGCCACAGTTGCTCAAAGTCCATTTACGCACATGCGGCCAGTCTCACAGGGAGCGGACTCATGGCCGCCAGCGGAAAAGGGCTCATAGACAGGTGATAATGGGTATTCCTGGTTTCAAAATGGATATTGTCTTCGGTCTGCTCGTGCAGGGCTACCACATTGGATGTCCGGTAGATACTTCCCTCAGCCGCAAATACAGCAGGCTTTCCGACAGTGATCGGGAACAGGAGCGTTCCGCAGAGCATTACTTTTTTCTTTTCTTCATTATTTTTCTTTTTCATTCTTACTGACCTCCATTCTACTCAGAATTAAAATGGGAACGGCTGCGTTATCCATAGCATATCTCCAGGAGCACGCTGCGTACCTCTTCCAGAAGTTCCTGGACACGTTTCATGGTTGTGTTCTGCTGACGGGCGATATCGCGGTCATTGTAGCCGCAGGATTTCAGATGCACGATGTTCATCTGCTGTTTGGATACCCGTTTTGCCAGATCATGCAGGAGCAGCTGTTCTTCCAGCTGGCGCATGAGTGGATTGGGCGCTGCTATGGTTTCTTCCAAAGGCAAACTTTCCTCACTTGGTTTGTTATGCAGGCTGATAACATCTGCATTGTGTTTAGGGCGTCTTTGTTTTCTCTTATAATCAGATACACATGCCAACATTCTGCGCCATGCAATCGTGGTAAATGAATACTGCTGCAATTCCGGCTCATTGAAGTAGCGGGAAACTGCACGAAGATACCCGAAAATGACGACATCATAGAATTCATCACTGGAAAGATGATTTTCATTTAAGAATTTATAGACAAGACTATGGTGTTCGGTTGCAAATAAGCATTGTTCTGGGGTTAATGGTACTTCACACGTCATAAAAATTTCCTCCTTAAAATGCGAAAAGGACTCCCCCGGTAAATAACCGGGAGAATCCTTTCCATACGTTTCATATAGCGCTATGCCATATTGGTTTCATTGATCAGGCGGGCAGGGCTTCACGTTCTCCGTCAAGGGGCTGTCCGTAGTTAAACTTTGTGCCTCCGTTTACAGGCAGGACTTCCACATTGCCGCTTCCATAATCACAGCCATCGTCATGCTGGGTTTCATTGACAGCCGCACGCTGCTGGAGCATCAGGCGGATCTGCTCTTTAAAACCGTCTGCAAACTGCCGGATCTGTGCCAGTTCCTCCCCGCTGAAATCGTACAGGCGGCGGAAAGTGGCAACGCTGTAATCATCCTTTCCGTTGTTCATTTTTTTAAGCCCGATCTGCACCACGCTGCCATAAGTTGCACGGCGGCGGAGCATAAAGGACTGGTTCATGAACTCACGGAAGGGTTTCAGGCTGGTAGGCGGCAGGGTCACCTGTAACGGCATGAACTCACCGCTGCGGAGCAGATAGAGCACACGCATGTTCTTGCATGCCTTGCCGTTTCCTTCAGCAGCAGAACCGAACTGGTTTAAAGCGCAGGCCGCACAGGAACCGCCCGGCTCCCCGATCCCCTGTTTTCCGTCTACGGAAGAGCAGAGGGGAGTGGCATTGTCGTCATACTCGCTGCCCTCCGGCCAGTAAGCATTGTTGGGGTGGTTGAAAAGGATAACCCCTTCCAGCGTTTTAGCAAAGTCCGGATTCTCCGGATCATCCGAAGGAAACTCAAATACCAGCCCGCCGCCAGCCGGGATCTTGATCCGGGGGAAGCTCATCTGCAGGCCGTCCATATCCTCCGCCAGTTCTTCCTGGGTAAACTCGCCTTCCGGTATAGCTGCCGGGAGCATAAATGTTTTCTGTTCTGCCAAAGCGTTGTTCTGATTGTTATACATACTGTTTTCCTCCTTAAAAATGAAATCGTGTTGTAATGGTATCAAAATGGCTGTGTCAGGCGGCCATCTGGTTGATCCGTTTCCACTGGTGGGCCGGCATGGAGAGAATGTTATAGCCGATGCTCTCCAGCTGGGTGGCCCTGTCATAGTTCTCCACATCCTGGCTGTGCCGGGTGACTGCATTGGAAAGCCCGTACAGCGTAAGGTCTTTTCCTTCGATCAGATGCTGGAGGATGCCTTCCCCCTCATCGTCTGTGATGTGGAATTCCCGGCTGGCCAGCTTGACGATGCCGGGAACGTCTTTGGTGTTCATTTCCGCCTGGGTCGCATTCTGCATCAGGCCGACCACCTGGGCAAAACGAGCCTCTTCCACGGCGGCTCTGACGGTATCCTGGATTTTCAGGATAAAGGCTTTGTCGTCCGCAGCCAGCGTCTTTTCCGAATAGAGCTGGAAGTTATCTTCCATGTCATTGACACGGCCCACATGGTTGCGGCGTGTCTGTGCGTCATTGACGATCATGCCGTTGCTGCATACCAGGCGGTAGACAAGGGGCTGGATAGTGACAGCTCCCATGCCGGTCTCGCTGTTGGAGATGATGACGCCGGCCTGCACAATATCCCCAGGCACAACCTCCGCTTCCAGGCGGGGGTTGACTACCTTGATATACATCCGGCTGTCCGTGATCTGACAGCTTTCAAAGCGTGCGCCCTTCATGCGCCCAATAATGGGAAGGACTGCCTGGGCGATCTCCATGTTATCGATCCGCCGGTAACGGTTGCTAAGGAAAGCCCTTGCAGTGCCTCCCATGGTACGCAGAAGCCGTTTGGACGGGGAATGCTGGAGCCAGGCGTTGACATTTGCGGCCAGAAGCTCCGGCTTTTCCGTGAGCATCCGGTCATAATAAGGCGCAGGGATCTTCAAGTGGGTTCCAAACTGCCGGTGGGCAATGGTGTTGACCTGCATGGGTTCCACCGGTTCGGTGTTCCCGTCAAACATGTGGAGATAGATCTGGGAGTCATAAGGCTCCATCTGCAGGCTTCGGGTATCCACCAGATAATCCTCCTTCATGCTGTTCTGCCGTGTGATCTCAGCGGCCATTTCGTTCAGGGTAAGACCTTCTTTCATTCGTGTTCAGCTCCTTTCTTGTTGTGTGAGGGCTTACCAGGAGATCTGGATGCCCTTCGCTGTGACCTCAGCCGCCAGCCCGTTGCGTTCAAAAACCTGTAAAAGCCGTGACCAGTACGTCTTTTCCGGAAAGCCGGCAAGGTGCTCTTTTGCCACCTCCTCCGTGTCCTCCTCGATACAGATATCACCGTCTTCATGGATTGTGAGACAGCTGTGGCCGCGGGAATTCAAGTCTGCCACAAGAGCCTCCAGAACCTTCCGGCCCTGAACCTCGTACCAGATCTGAGGGTCCACCGGCTGCTTGTTGGGCGGGACAGTATCTTCCGGCCCTCCGCCTCCGGCTTCCGAGAGAGGGACCATCTTTAACATGTTGCAGGTGATGGAGGCGTTTTGGTCCACGCATACATCCGCATGGTCAAAATCCGGGATTCCGTAAAGGCGGATGCGCCCGGTCCCTCCTGCCAGCACCAGTTTTTCCGGCCTCTTTTCGCACCATTCCCAGCGCACGTCAGGATAAACCGCCCGGAGATAGGCAGAGATCCGGTGGTTGACATGGCGGAGCAGGAGCAGTTCCATTTCCGGGGATTCTGTGGCTGAAAGATCAAAAGACTGTGTGCCCGTGATCCCTTCTGCCAGCCGTTTCTTTGTAAGCTGTTCACGCATCCTGCGGCGTTTCGCCTGCTGCATACAGGGCCGTAAAAGCACCATAATGACCCACAGCCCCCAGAGGGTGAATACCCCGATCAGGAGCCAGGTCTGCCATGCTCCCCTAATGAGCGCCAGTATAGCGATGACTGCACCCACAAGGATGCTGATGCTGCCCCACAGGGCTTTGTCACTTTTCATTTTTTTACCATCCTTTCTTTGCCTTTGTTAAAAGTAACCTACATGCACAAAAAAGAGGAACCTTACCGGCTTTTCAGGTTCATTCTGAAAAACCGATAGGGTTCCTCTTTTGGCGCCGGAGCGGATTCACTCCGGCAGGGATTCGCGTTCCCCATCCAGTACCTCCACAGGGGGAGGGGCGGCGTCTGCGGTCCCGGGTTCATCTGGAAAATCGGCGGAGCCTTCTTTGGAAATGCGCCCTGGAAGAAATCCGAAATTGGATAGATAGATCTTCAGGATTTTTGTCCGTTCCTTTCCATGGCCTGCGGTACAGTCCACCAGCTGCTGTGTGCCGGTGATCCACAACCGGCTGTCTTTTTTAACACCAAGCCGGACAAGGCGGGATACTTCATCATCCCATGCCCATACCTGGTAATACTGGAACTGGCCCTTGCCTGTCTGCTCGGTAAAACCGAAGCAGACATAGGTGGAATCCTTCTGGCTCTTTTTGGGAACCAGGTCATTCTCCACACGTCCAAATGCAAAAATCTGTGCCATAACACTCCTTTCTGCCACTGGCCTTATTATCTATAAAAAAAGTGCCAGCGGGAATCCGGCCCGGATGGGCGCAGTAATACCACTGACACTTATATACAAACTTAACAGCGTGTGCAATGCGATTTCTTCATCGCCGTACAGACAAGCCTGCCTGCAATCCTGCAAGGATACGCACAAAAATCAATTACAAGGTAAGTATAACACTATATCTGGTGGCTGTCAAGTCAATAAATACTATATATAGATATTTGGAGTGGCAAAATACAATATCTTGTAGCCGGAAGCCCCGGAGATTGCGCACAGGGCTTCCTATCTATAAACAGGGATCAAGCCGCGTTTATTCTGCAGTATCCTGATTATTTAGTTGATTATTTATTTCAGGCAGATTTCCCGGCAGGCTGGAATCGTAGCCTAAAAACAGGTCCGTGGAGAGGGAGGCGTCCAGATATTCGCTGCCCAGGGATGGGCGGGAGGCTTTCCGGAAATAAAAGCAGTAACACCCGCCCGGCTTTATTTTTACCTGTTTCCCCAAAAGCAGGATAATGGCGGCTCCCTGACGGTCCGTAAGCTCTATTTTGCGATACCTGCGTAAAGGCAGGGATGTAACGGCGGTACAGACTCCCGTGATGGTTTCATAATCCCCGTGCAGGATCACGACCAGGAGCCCGGCGCTGCGGAACAGGCAGCCGCCGAAGATGATGCCGCTTAAAATCAGCAAAAGCCGGTCATGGGAGAGGAAAAATACGATAGCGGCGATGAAAAGGCTGCCGATCCCCATAAACAGGATCAGAAACACTTTCAGCCGGAGGGTAAAAGGGGCGTTCAACCATTGTTCCATAAGATGTCATATCCTTTCAAAAATAATCTGCTGGCGCAGGTACAGGTTCGCAACCGCCAGCGTGACCGCCTGGCTTTTGGAGGAGAGCCGCATCATGCAGCTGATGTTGTCGCTGGTGGTGTCCGCATCGTCATAGAGCCCTTCCAGGATGCTTTCCTCCGTAGGGAGGGAACGGATATCCTTTTCCATGCACCGGATCAGTTCTGCAGTGGAGAGCAGGGCCTGCCTCGCAAGGGCCATGACCTGTTTCTCGTTTTCGGTACGCTGGTCACGGCGGAAGAGCTTTCTGGCAGCGGAAAAGGGCACATGGTTTACAAGAGTCAGTTTCAGGAAAGACAGCATCCTGAGCAGGGCAGAACCGTCTGTGGGAATGATGTACATGGAGGAGAGCAGGTCATAAAGGGCGTCATATTCCGTTTCCCCTTTCCCGCAGACCAGCAGGCCCCTTGTCAGAAGCCGTTCCACGCAGTCCTTCCAGGAACGGCTTACGATATCTTTCTGTACCGGTAAAGTCGCCGTATAGAGCCGCCCGATTTCCTCCATACGGGCAATCCGCCAGTTCAGGCAGCTCCAGATGACCATTTCCTGCATATCGACCATGTATTCTTTTCCCCCAAGGACAATAACGGGGCAGTAGCGCCGGCATCCGTTTGTCCTGCGCTCAAAGCGGCCGGCAGCGGTATAAAGTGTTTTTAATATCATGAGAAGTCCTCCTTTTGGTTATCAGACATAGATCGAATCATTTATTACGATGCTTATAAAATACTGGATAAAAATTTACGGTTGTTTCTAAGTTTGCAGGCGGCTCGGGAAATCCATGCGCTCACATGGGACGATGGTACGTCATATAATTGAGCAATATCAAAGGTGCTCATGCCACTAATTTTTAACTTAAGAGCTTTGATTCCGAGTCTGGCAACGCCTTGGTAGTTTTTTTCAACAGACGTGAGGAGATCCAAAGTTTCTATAATGCTTATGCGGGCATTAAAGTTATCAGTCTGCTGAAGCAGAGCACCATCAACGGCAAAATCTCCATATTCATCAATGACTAAAGGACTGAAATGACGCTGCCGGGCACACATCAATCTGCAATAGGAAAGCAGGCCATTGCGCACTACCCGTTTGGAATAGGTAGAAAACAACATACCAGAAGAATTGTAGGTGGCAGCCGCATGACACAGCCAGATGCAGCCCTCCTGATATAAATCTTCATATTCAAATCCATAGATACTTTTATTTACATGGATACTTTCTGTGATAACCAAGGTTACAATATATAAATGAGTTTTCACCAGCAGTTGCTGTTCTTCGGTCAGGGGGATATCCCGTTTCATAAATGCTCACCTCTTTTCAGGCCGCCATGCCGCCGCCAGGCTTTACAGGTGGACGGCACAGGGAAATGACCTTCTCACACATCTGTTCTGAAAACATACCGATATGGGCCTGGCTTTCATCAAGGCCCAGCTTTGTCTGAAGCCATACATAAACGGCCCATTTGTCCATATGCCGTTCTTTCTGCAGCCGTTTTAAAGCCTGGTGCGCCAGGATGCGTTTCTGGCGCAGGCTGCGGTTTGCCATAGTCCCCATAGGTTTCCGGTCTTTCTTATGGGCGCTCACATAGGAGTCACAGGCAGGCCAGCGGGAGCAGACATACAGATAGCTGCCCCGGTCAATGGTATCCGCCCCATAGACGGAACTGGCAGGCCGGCAGATGGCCGGGGCGCCGCAATAAGGGCATTTCAGGTTATATTTTTTCATGGTTTTCATTGGTCACCTCCGTTCCTGCCATCCATGGCAGTTTTGTTTGTCTCCCGTATTTTAAAGGCAGCGGCATTGATGGGAAGTCTGGCAGAGTTCCAGTAGCGGGCAGTCCGTGGAAGATACGGTGTGCCACTCAATATACAGACCGTATACGGTCTCAAAGGTCTGCTTTCCCAGGACAGCCCGGCACTCTTCCGGTTCGATGGACTCCCCGGATATCTGCTTTAAGACTTTTGCAGGCATAAGGATGGGAGAGCCATACGCATCCACAGCCATCAGGAATCCGCCGCAGGGCGGAGACTGGCCGTGGGGACAGACTGTATGCTCGCACTTGACAAACAGGGCGTTATGCCAGCATCCACGTACCGCTTTTAAAAAGGGATAAATATTACAATGTTGTTGATTCAATTTCTTTCACCTCCTATTACATGGTTCATTTGAATTGAGAGATTTTTGTAATGAAGGTGAATAAATCTCTTCACTTTCATTACCCACTTTTTCAAAACCTGGAATGGTCAATTTGAGCCGGAAATTTCTAAAATTTTTATAAACTTCAATGATTTCTCCGAAAAGTTTCTTATACAAATAAAAAAGGAGGGCCAGACGCATATTTCTGCGACCTGGCCCTAAAATATTTATTCAGTTGTATCGCTTTATCCGAACAGCCCTTCGATTTCCCGTGTGATTCTGGGGATGACCGTATCATTGAAGATCAGCGTCAGGGCTGCCAGCAGCAGGGCACCCAGCACAACGGCAATGATGATCTTCACAGCATCCGAGATATAGAAATCCCCACGCTGGTTGGAGACTGCCATCCGGGCACGGTTGAGGAAATGGTTTGCTTTGCTACAGATACAATTTTTGATTTTTCTCATAGAAAACCTCCTGTTAAAATATGGATGATTTGGTATTGCTGTATGTATCAGGTTTAAGGGCATCGGATAAGCTTTTTCCGGCTGGCATTTCTGCGCATAGGTCTGTCCGGATAGGAAGCAGGCTTCTGAAAAAGCTGGTTTCGGAACCGATGCCTATCTGTTGCTGTCAGCGGGGACATGGCATGTTTTCTGTGTTTTTTCATGGCAGCTCCTGTCTGTAATCGCACCTGCCAAAGCAGGCCGAATCATAATCGGTTGTTATATAAGTTGCATGGATTTAAGAAAAGCCGCTGGAATACAAACTATCACCTCCTAAATTTGTTGTGTAAAGGGCCTGTGACAAAAGGCTGTTTTACCTTTATCCAAAGAAAGCGCCAAGGGAGCTTAAAACTTCCGTACAAAGGACGACCAGATAAATAATCATGATGCAGATTAACATCATCATGGAGTAACGCTGGATCTTTTTCGGCCGTTTGGCAGCTTCTTTTTTCAGGTTGTTCTGCTCGATCTGCCGCATGTCAAAGCAGATCATCTTAAAGTACATCCGCTGGTCATCCCCGCGCAGGACACCCACCAGGCCCCGCACCACATCCGAGAGCATGGGGCTCCCGATACGGGTTTCAAAGCGGATCAGGGCGTTTTCATAGTTGCCGGTCTTCATGTCCGCAATGGTCTGGTCCAGCTCCGTCCCGAAGTCCCGGCCTGCCACCCTGCGGTAAGAGGTGAGTATCTTCAGCACATCCCGGTCATTTTCCAGGTTCTGCCCGATGGTCAGGGCAAAGCGGGGGATCTCCGCCTCGATGAGCTTGCGCCTCTTTTTTACAAAATCGAAAGCCGCATAGTAGGTGGAGAACCAGAGCGCCACGGCAGTCCCGATCAGGACCGGCACAAACAACGGCATCAGGAACGCCATGGGGAGGGCGCAAAGCCCTACGACCCCAGCCGTTACCCAGGCCCTGGCCGTGTATACTTCTGGTGTCAGTTCCAGCCCGGCGATAGTAAGGGCCGCCTGCAGCTTGTTCCGTTTCAGCCGGTCCAGGCGCAGGTAAGGGGCAAACAGCTTTGCGACTTTGGTGATATATACATCCAGGAGCTGTTCGTTTTTGGCGCCCTTTTGTTTCTTTGCCAGCATCATCATTTTGGATGTCCTGCTGGTGGGGATGTCCGCAAAGGCCGTGGACAGGTTATAGGTGGCAAAGCCAAAAAGGATAATGGCGATCAGTGCTAACAGGGTCATGTTCCGTCACCTCCGTATTCGATGGGCCTGCTCAGCTTCATGATCTGCGTGAAGGCAAACAGGATGATGGACGCGCAGATGGCCAGGGCAATCTTTCCCGGTGTGGTGAAGATCAGGGTATGGAACCAGTCTTTGTTCAGGAAATACAGCAGGGGCACATTGGCGATCACCAGGAACATCATGGTAATGGCTTCACGCCGGGGGCCCTGCATCATGGCTTCCAGTTCCGATTGCACCACACGGACATCGGAGAATTTCTGCACAATGGTGGGCAGCGTATTCTTCATGGAACGGTCAGACTGGCACTGGATCAGGATATTGGCCCATTCGTGGAATACCCGATTGGGTATTTTCATCTTCAGGGAGTTGATGGCGCTGGTCATGTTGGCGTTGATCAGCTCGCTCTCATATACAAATGCCTCAAAGTTGGCTTTTATTGGTTCGTTAATGTAAGGCAGGTTTTCCCTTACGGAGCGCAGCAGGTCCTCCGTCCGCAGGTAGGACGTGGTGACGATGGAGATGGCGGTCTCCAGTTCCTCGTTCAGATGTTTCTTATAGCTGGCGGCCGTGCTGCGCAGATACCATATGGGCACCAGGGAAAAGCCTATGCCTAAAATGGGGACCAGGTACACGTTGCCGATCAGCAGCGCCAGCACTGCCCCTACCGCAAAAAGGATCAGGGTCAGCCGGGTGACTGCCTCATAGCGGTCAGCCCGCCCGGTGTCCTTTAAAATCTGCCGGATCTCATAGTCCTGGTTGAAAAATCCCCTGGCCGGCGTCCCCATGAGCACGTTCAGCTCATCCGACAGGGTGGCGGTCTTTCTCCCGGTGTTGAAGATAACGTCCGTAAAGTCCCGCGGCCGCACCTGGAAAAGAGCCAGAAGCCCGGCACTCAGCAGGGTAAAACAGATAAGATAGATCCAGTGCAATGTCTACACCTCCTTTCCTGGCGGCTGTTTCCCCGAAGCCCCTTTACGGGGTGGGGCGCTGTCTAAAAATTCCTGCAATTCCTTGTGGGAGATGCCGTTGTCCAGCAGCCGTTTTTTCAGTGTCTCGGACATGGCGCCCATCTTGCGGTGGCGGCCTACCACGTGGGCGGCCCCGTGTTCATCGGTCACGTTGTCCACTACCTCATATTTATAAAGGGGACGGTACATCAGTTTCCCGTCCAGATAATCCTCCCCCTCGATGATCTCCATGATCTTCCGGGAGCGGTCCTCCAGCTGCTTGGTGAACACCACCACAGGGTAAGCCTCCACCATGATCTGCATCAGGATGGAATCGTCCATGCTGTACTTCCGCTTGGCAAGGGTCATCATACGCCGGTAGGTGCTCTCGCAGGAGTTGGAGTGGATGGTGGTGCAGACCGTGTGGCCGGTACGGGAGCTTTCCGCCGCCGACAGGCTCTCTGCCGCCGACCGCATCTCGCCCACGCCGATCACGTCCGGGTGTTTCCGCAGCACGCGCTCCAGGAGGAAGTCCTGGTTGATGTTCATGGACGGGTTTTCATGGGGCCTTGTGAGCAGGTGGACCACGGAATTTAAAATATTCCCGTCTTCATCCCGTTTCACCAGGTCAAACTCCCGGCTGCCTTCCTCTATGGTGATGAGGCGGCGGTTGTTGGGCACGTTGGATAAGAGCCATGCCATGATGGTTGTCTTCCCGGAACCGGTGGAGCCGGCAATGCAAACGGAAACCCCGTAGCGGATGCAGGCGGTCAGGAAGTGGAGCATCTCCGGCGTGGCGCTCCCGGAATCCAGGAGCTTTTCCTCGGACACCGTATTCTGGTTGACGATACGGATGGAGGCATTGATGCCCACTTCCGAATCCACGATGGGCGTCTTATCCACGGAGATACGGATGTTCTTGTCCAGGAAACCGATGACCGAGGGCATGGTGTCGTCAATGACCATGCCGCAGGCGTTCAGCATCCGCCGCACCACGTCAATGGCGTGCTGGGGGGAGGAAAACCGGTCCGGGATCTTGATGCTGCGCCCGCTGTTCATGATGACCTCGATATCGTTGTAGGCGTTGATGTTCACCTCCTCCACACCCGGCTGGTAGATCCATTTCTTTAGGAAGGAGTAGCCTGCCATATCCTCATAAAGCCTGGCGCACAGCTGCTCGGTGGTAAGCCCTTTGATGGCGTACTTGCGTTTCACCAGGTACTGCACCATCAGCTCCTTTAACACGGTGACGGCACGTTCCGAATCATTTTCCCCGGCGCCGGCTATGGTGGAGGCGTGGTTTTCGGAAAAATAGCGCTGCACATCCTCCAGCACCTGCTCATAGGTCAGGTCTCCGTTTTCCGTAGGGGCAAAGAAAATATCATTTAAGTTATTCATCGCTGTATTCCTCCCCGTCCGGCTCCTGTTCATACTCATCCTCTGTGTATTCTCCGTCTCCGTATTCCGCTTCATAGGCATCCTCTTCCTGCCGCTCGGCAAGCTCCATCTGTTCCAGGGCTTCCAGGACCTTGTTTAAGGAGGCGGTATATTTGGAGTTGCAGTATTTGATGGCCTGGAACATGCCCCCTTCGGTGGCGCAGCGGTCGATCTCCTTCCCGTAGGGCAGGAGACCGTCAAAGCCGCCGATGATGTACCCCATCTCGTCAAAGGCGTGGAAGGGGCGGGCCATGCCTGCAAAGGTCATGTGCTCATGGTAGTGGAACCGCCCGTCTACCAGCAGGGGCTGGTGGGCTTTCAGGTAATTGATGCCCTTTAAGTCCGGCGTCACGATGCGGAGCACCAGGTCGCCGGATTCAATGGCAGCAGGCGTGAATACGTTGGTCATGGCGGAGCCGCAGTCCAGGATGACGTAATCCACCAGTTTCTTTGCCGAGGATATGAGCTGCAGGGCCATCTGGTAGTCCGTCTCCGGATAGCTTAACGGGTTCTCCCCGGCGCAGTATCCCATAAGGCCGATATAGGGGTAATTCTTCAGCACTGTCACATGGCTGGCTACCTGGGATGTGTCGATCTCCACGCTGGTCAGGACCTGGCCGATGGAGACGGCTGTGGTGGTGATCTGCTCCGGGAGCCATACCGGGAGCATGGGGATGCCGGGCTCCCCGCTGATGATGATGGCTTTTCGTTTGTCACGGGTCAGCGCTTTGGCAAGGATGCAGCAGAACATGGATTTGCCGCTGCCGGGGCTGCCCCAGACCGTGATTGTTTTGGACATGGAAACCATTCCTCCTTTCTGCCTGCGGTCAGGTCTTGTTTTCTTCCTTGTCTCCTTCTTTATCAGGGGAGCTTTCCCCACTGGTTCCGGATTCTTTTCCCGATTCTTTTTGTTCCCCAGAGGCAGGTTCTTCCCCGGTTTCTCCCGCAGCGTCCGATTCCGGATTTTCTGCTTCCCCGTCCCCGGCCATTTCCCCTGTTTCTTCATCGGAAGGCTCCGGGAAGTAGATCTCCTGCAGGATCACATCCTGCTCTGCCAGGAGTTCCTCTGCCAGCTTTTCATTGTTACGGGAGATCAGGGCTACATGGGCCACCCCGTCATTTTCCAGGGAGGTGATGACCCGTGCCTGTTCCGGGCTGGCAAGTACCGTGATGGTGGCGGACTGCTGTTTTTCTTCATCCTCCACCGGCTCCTTTGTGTTGTCCACGTTGACGCCCTTGGCATCCGTGACGGAAAGCACCCGGACGAAACGCAGCTCCGGAACTTCCTCCGCCGTGTCCAGGAAATGGTATACCCGGATGATGTCATTCGGCTGCAGCTTATCGGACAGGCCGGAAGCCAGCGTTTTCACAGTCAGGGAGATGGCCACCTTCCCGGAGGGGATGCTGTTTAAGGCCACATCCGAGGATACCGGGACGGCGCTGGTCTTGGAGGCCAGGATATAATCCCCCTGGGATAAGTCTGCCGTGGCATAGAGCCCTTTCACATCCTCAAGGGAGTGGGCGATATTGGGGGGAAGGTTGTAGCTCCCTACCTCCACGGTCTCCGTATTGTCTGCCGAGAGCTGTTCCCCTTTCAGCACGGGTTTTGTGACCCGGACGATCTCTGTCTTGCCGTTGGTCTGCTTCGCAATGGTGGGCAGGGCGACAAAGGCGATAACGGCTGCCAGCAGGATACTGAGCAGGCCGAAGATAAAGCGGTTATTCAGTTTCATGGTTGTTTTCACTCCTGTCATATAAAGTGTGGCATCTGCCTGCCAGCCCTGTCAGATAAAACAGGTGCCGGCCTTATGCGCTTCTACGATACGCAGCGCAATTATTTTGGCAGATGCGGTTATAGGATCGCAGTTATGGTAACGGCCAGGCTCCCGGCCATCAGGAACGGCACAAAGGGAAGGGAAAGCATCCCCTTTTTCCGCCCTGCTGCCAGGGAAACACAGGCCGCAAGGCCGGAGGCAATGAGCAGGACGGCCAGCATACGGGAGGGGCCGTAGATAAGTCCCATGATCCCGGCCAGCTTGATATCCCCGCCCCCAATCCCGGCGCCTTCTTCTGACACCAGTGCGGCGGCCAGCAGGACCAGGAAGCCGGCTGCTGCCCCGGTAAAAGAGAAAAGGAATAAAAGCGGCAGGAGGGCGGTTCCGAAAAGCCCTGCATGTACCAGGGGTGCCGCAAGCGCAAAGGGGAGGAAGAGCAGGAGCGCCCGGCCGGGCACCCGCCTCTTTTTCAGGTCATATGCGGCAAATCCAGCGATGCACGCAAAGGCCATCAGTTCATAAAGGAAAATGGGGCTGCTATTCACGGTTGGTATACCAGTCATCAAACACGCTCTGGTGGATGGTGATGTAGTCATCCAGGTTGACCGAGAGCATCCCGTCCGGCGTCCATGCGTCCCATACCTGGGTATACACCACATAGCTGGTGCTATCCGGGAACCATACAGGCGTGAAATGCACGGTGCGCCCGTAGGTGGAGAACTCATTGGGCTGGAAGGTGAACCTTGCGCTGCGCCCGCTGGAGACGCGCTGCAAAAGCCGCAGGTAAGTCTTATACTGGAATTCCGGGAATACAGAAAAAGCAGTCTGAGGGTTGCTGTGGTGCCCGTCCGGTGAGTTTGTGGATAGCACGGCCCGTACTTCCGTTTTCACGCCGTAGCCGCTCTTCATGTCCTTCCCGTTGGCGGTGGGGACGATATCATCCGGCATCAGGGTCATAGTCCCGCTGATGGAGGCCGAATAGCCGGTATAGTCATACTCCCAGTCTCCCCGGTCTACCCAGTGGCCGTCATCTTCCCCGTGGCTGCACCATTGCCAGTCCGGGACCCAGTAACAGCTCCACACGCCCCAGTTCGCACTGAGCTTCTGCGGATTGGAGGGGAGTGCGGGAACGGAATAGCCGGGGTTCACGTCTGTTGCCAGGGGATCGGGCGGTATCTTTTCGTTCAGGTCCACAATCTTCGCCACAAAGGTATCCTGGGCGGTGAAGCCCCTGCTCAATGACACTGTGATCGTGATGGTCTGGGGCGTATCGGGCGTATGCCATTTCACCCACACCAGCTGGGAGTCATTGGCCGGTATGACAAAGTTCCGGACGGTGTAGCTCCTGCCCATGATATGGAACGTGACCGTTGCCGGGTTGTCCGGGGTAAGGCGTCCGCCTGTCCGCAGCCGGATGGCAGTGATCACATCCGTATCCACCCGGTATTCCACATCCGGCGCCTCGATCTCCCCGCCCGGTTCTTCGGTCTCTTCAAACCAGACAATGCCGACACCTAAGGAGCTGATGATATCCCCGTTGGACTGTATCCCGCGCCTGCCGCCGGTCCAGGCGGGAAAGCCCAGGTCGCTGTACTCCAGGAACAGGGAAAGGGGGAGGTTCTGGAAAGCCACCGAGGGCAGCTTACTCCGCAGGGACCCTCCGGAGAGCTGGTCGTAGAGGGCGGCTTCCGTTGCCGTAAAAGCGTATTTTGTGCCGTTGAAGGTCACATAGGCAATGGGCTCCAGCAGGATCTTGTACTGCCCTGACAGCATGCTCTCGTAGTTTACCCCCGTGGCATCGGCTACCATCATGCAGGCGTATTCCGAACAGAAATAGCGTTTGATGGCTTCGATGGAAGCGGGCCGGCTGTTGCTGTTGATGATGGCCGGCATGGAATAGGCCGGCTGCAGGCAGTTGTAAGGGACGCCGGACTGCAGGGAGAGCGAAGTCCCGTCCCGGTACTGGATCTTGTTCACCTTGCCGAAATGGAGCATCGTGGATGCCTGGCTTCGGTTGGAGAAATCCACGGGCGTGCTCACGGCGGAGCCGGACTGGGCATCCACCACCGTCACCCGTACGCCATCGTTGCCGGGAGACCAGAAGTTGGTGGAGGTGCCCTGGTTCATGTTTCCCCCGCCGCCGTCAATGTTACCCTGCCCGGAAGCGAAAGCCTGTGCAGGACACAGGCAGAACAGGAGGGCGGCGCAGAGGAGGGCATAAAAGCGTTTCAAACAATATCACACTCCAATCTTTTTCTAATCGAGTAGTGGAAATGCGTTCCCCTACTCGCTGTACACGGCATTCGCCAGATGTGAGTGCAAGCACTCCCGCCTGGCTCATTGCTCGCGCATAAAAAGAAAACCGCCATTTCTGAGGCGGTTTTCCGGTTTCAGTATTCAGTTGTGTATGCAGCTGTCGATATCTGGCTGGGAACTCATTCAGGCAATCCCTGTAAGTATCATGCGGGGATAGGTTCCGGATTGGCTGTCAGTTCCCCATGTTCCCGACCATCTTGTTAGGATCTCCGCTGCTGTCCACAGTGGCCTGGTTGACCTGTCCAGGAACAACCCATCCAAAAACTGGATCGTATACAGCCCCGTTTTCATTGGTGGTGCCGGCAGGAGGCGTACTGTCCTTTCCGGTATCTGTGGAAGAAGGGGCTGTTTCCGGGGCCGGGTTCACGGGATGGTCTTCACCAGGGTCCGTGATGACAGTCTTGCCTTCCGGGGGAGGAGGCGGTGTTTCCTCCTTTGTTTCCGTGGGAACGAAGTCAACTACAACTTCCTGCTCTGATTCCTCTGCCACTTTGGGGTAATCTTCCAGCTTGTCCGCTGCATTGTCCTGGTTCTGGATATTGCTGTCTGCATGCTCCCAGGAGCCTTCCGTGGCATCCGGGGTATCCTTCCATTCCTCCTGGACAGCGTCCGGGGGCTGCCCATCCGGCAGGAAGGCGGTCTTTGTATCCCGCCCCACAAGCCAGCAGGCGGCGAGGATGGCGATGCAGGAAACAGAAAGGACGGTCACCAGGAACCCTTTGGACTTAAAAATTTTTTTCATATAGCAGTCATCTCCTTTTTGGCTTTATATAAAAAACTTACGAGTAAACGGAGCCTTTCCCAACATAAATTTCAAAAATTTCCATTTTTTCCCCGGTAGTATCCGATAAAGCGAAAGGTCAAGAATCCGGCAAGGGCCGTGAGAAGAGTGGTGAGGATAAATTTTTTAGATACAAACAGTTTCTTCATAAGAGGTAAGCTCCTTTCATAGTTGGCTGCTGCCTGTTATTTGGCAGACTAAAATTTGGTGTTGTGGTAACCGGTCAGCTCCACAGGCCGGGTGATGGCGGGATAGGAGTGGCCGAACATGTAGACATAGAACTCCACGTTG
Source organism: Lachnospiraceae bacterium (assembly GCA_910574965.1). Lineage (GTDB taxonomy): Bacteria > Bacillota > Clostridia > Lachnospirales > Lachnospiraceae > Hominiventricola. Next base: position 32,635 of record CAJTDB010000027.1, read on the forward strand.
CAGGTGAATACATACTCCACCCGGTCGCCTGTCACATGGAATGCGAGGCTGATGTCCCTTACCCGGTAGTCATCCGTGGAAAGGGGGATCTTGCTGGCGAGCCCGTCTGTCACCATGTCCTCCAGCATGGCGGTATAGTCCCCGCTGGAGTAGAGGGTATTTAAGTATTCGCTGAAGTTGGTCTCCCTCTGGGAACGGTAGGTGTCCGCATAGATGCTGGCGCTCAAATTGTTCAACTCCATCTTTGCGCCATTGCGGATGTTGATGCAGGTGATACGGATGGAGGCATACAGCAGCAGGAAGGAGACCAGCATCACGATCCCCACCACAAAAAAACAGGTAAAGATAGAAATATCCCCACGGTCATTCCGGAGGGGATTCCTGCCTGCACTGCCTTTCATACGTTGGTACGGTTTTTTCATGCGCCACCTCACTTCCAGTAATGCTCGCTGACGCCGGCGCCCCTGGAGACAACCGTGATGTTCACCAGGTTGAAGTTCCAGAAGCCGCCCAGCTTTGCCCTGCCCGTGATGGTGATGTAAAAGGGTGTCCCCAGCTGGATGGCCCGGCTCATGCCGGACGGGGTGGGCGACTTGTAGGAGGCGTCAATGGAGTAGGAGATATTCTCAGCCCCTTCAATTTGAGAGCAGAGGAAGTTAAAAAGCTGTTCTGTCTCTCCATTGACGCCCCCGGAAAGCTGTATCTGCTTCACCATCTGGTCTGCACAGTGGTCCAGTTCCTGTTTGGTGGAGATGATACTGAACAGGTCCAGGATGAATGCCAGCAGGAGCACCGCTATGAAGATGAACACCACCGTACTGAAATAGTTGACATCGCCATGCTCACTTTTCAGTATGGCCGCCGGGTTCCTGCCGGGCCTGCCCTTCTGGGGAGACGCCCTGCCGGCTGCTTTGGACATTGTTTGGGACAAAGTAAAACCACCGCCTTTCTGACGAAAACAGCCGTCTCCCGGAATGGAAAACGGCTGCTCTACATATTTTTGACTGTACCAAGTATAGCATGGATGCCTTTACGGGGAAAGAGCAGAACCGTGCCAATGTTGTGCCGATGGTGTGCCAATTAAAAATAGGAAAGAATTTAAAGGTCAAAAAGCGGATCAGGAGAGTTCAGCGGCTGTCAGCAGGAAAGCAAATTGTAATTTTCGCTTTTTTATGGTAAGATAGGAAATAAGAAAGACTGCGTTGCAAATAGGATAGACAAAAATGGAAACAATAGGATAGAGGTGTCTGCATAGAATGGATCAGGAAGTAAAAAATATATCATCTGATGCTGAAAAGAAGCCTGAGCAGGTGGCAAAATATACCGCAAAAGACAGCGTGTTCACTTCGATCTTCCGGGAGCCGAAATATCTATTGCAGTTATATCAGGCACTGCATCCGGAAGACCATGAAGCAACGGAAGACAGCATCAAAAATGTGACGATCACAAATGTACTGTTGGACCAGTATTATAATGATGTGGGTTTTCAGATTGGGGAAAAGATCGTCATTCTGGTAGAGCAGCAATCGAGCTGGAGCATCAATATCGTGGTACGCTGTCTGTTATATCTTGCCCAGACTTATCAGGAGTATTTTGAGAGTACCAAACAGAATGTGTATGGGAGTAAAAAACTGGAACTTCCAAAACCGGAGATGTACGTCATTTTCACAGGAAACAGGAAGACGAGGCCGGAGTATCTGTATCTGTCAAAGGAGTTTTTTGGCGGGGATGACAGTGTGCTTGATGTAAAGGTCAAAATGATCTATGATGGAAAAGAGGGAGATATCATCAATCAGTATGTGACCTTTACAAAGATATATAATGAACAGGTGAAACTGTATGGAAGGACCAGGGAAGCAGTCCTGGAGACAATCCGTATCTGCAAGGATCAGAATGTACTGGGTGAGTATCTGTCAGGGCGTGAAAAGGAGGTTGTGGATATTATGATGACTTTGTTTAATGAAGAATATATTTTAAAAACTTATGTGGAAAGTGAGAAGCAGGAAGCAGAAAAAAGAGGGTCCGAAAAGATGAAAATAGGAACGGCTCAAAAATTGTATAAAAAAGGCAGTTCCATAGAGGATATTGCAGATATTCTTGATGCTTCTGTGAAAGAAGTGGAGCAGTGGCTTGGACTTGTTAGAGCTTAATGGCATTGTTAATTATATAATCTAAAACAGCTGGTGGAATATGGTTTTATATTTTTTGTCTTATCATGTGATAGATTTTGTTGGATAGAGATCTCTCCACAGATTATATTACTGGTATAATGACAATTCCGAGAATTAGTGTTATAGTGATTACAGTTAGAACAAAGCGGATCGGATGAGTCCAGAAAGGAAAGAATCATGGCAACAGTTAATTTCGCAGCGAATGTTTTCGCATATTATCTGCATAGCGAACATTATAAGGCACTGTTCAGTAAAGAAAAAGAACAGAGTCTGGTTAAAATGCGCTCATGTAAGGTAAGGAAACGGCGAAAAACTGTGTGATATCCGGAAGGCAGGACTATAAAAAGCCTGCCGGAAGCAAGACATGGATTTGTGTACCGCTTATCTTGTATGAGGTAGGCGGTATTTTTATGCTCCATTAGCTCAGATGGGAGAGCACTCGACTTTTAATCGAGTGGCCATGGGTTCGAGTCCCATATGGAGCATGACCGCCTGGATATTGAATTTTGATAACAGGAGGTGAAAGACATGGTAAATCTGCCAACCATAGATATGATAGGAACAGGACAGAACATCAACAGACTGCGGAAGCAGGCAGGATTATCCGTAAAGGATTTACAGGATATTTTTGGTTTTGCCACACCGCAGGCTATATACAAGTGGCAGCAGGGTGCAGCTCTGCCTACCATAGATAATCTGGTAGTGTTGGCGACAGTCCTGCAGGTACGACTGGATGATATTCTGGTCATAGATGCAGCGGCCCAGATGCAGATTGGCGCATGATATAGAAAAGAAAGAACATCGTTGATTCGCAGGCTGAAAATGCCTGCAACAAGGTCCCCTGGTCTAAAGGTCAGGACACCGGCCTTTCAAGCCGGAGGTATTGGGTTCAAGTCCCATGGGGATCGTTATGGCTTCTTAGTCTAAAGGTCAGGACGCCGGCCTCTCAAGCCGGAAATGATGGGTTCGAGCCCCACAGGAGCTACTGTGGCTATAGGACAATGGTAGTCCGGCAGATTGTGGCTCTGCTTATGGGGGTTCGATTCCCCCTGGTCACCCCATGGATGGGTATGCCTAGTGGCGAGGGCAGCGGACTGTAAATCCGTCACAAAGAAACACCGCAGGTTCGAGTCCTGCCCCATCCACTTTCTGTTTGCGTGTCCGAGTGGTCTATGGTGCCACCCTGCTAAGGTGGTGTGCGGTAACGCACCGAAGGTTCGAATCCTTCCGCAAACGCTCTGACATCAATTTTTCTACTATTTTCTGCAAAAGAGATTGTACTATCAAGTTTTCAAGAAAAATCTTATTAGTTAGTCTTTAAACCTAATGTAGATAAAAGTGAAACAAAATTTATAGCTATTGGTTCTGGGATGCCTTGATATTTTCCACTCATGTATTGATCTCTGATGTTGGTATTCACATGAATTTTATTATCATAATAGGTTATACATTGTATTTCTTTATCCCCATCTTCTAATTCATTTATCACATAAATGCATTCCTTTGGAAGTCCAGATTCCATAAGCAGGGTATTATGTGTAGTCATAATTAACTGACCTGAGAGATTTTCATAAAGAGAGTTTACAAGGCTCTGTACCAATAAATCATGTACACCAGTGTCAAATTCGTCAATTATTGCAACAGAGCCTTTAACGACCACAAGCATAAATGGCAGTAATTGTAAAAGGGACTGTGTACCCGTTGACTCCATAGAAAATTCTATTGATCTTTCATGTCCAGCTATCAACTTTGTTTGCATTAGCTGATAGTGAATAGTATTTTCTTTAGCAGTACGTTTGTAAAATACCTTTTTAATATCCCGATTTGTACTTTTGAAAAAGATGTTTAGCATGGCTTCGCTTCTATCTAATAAAATTTCATCTTCTTTAGAAATAGTACCTTCATCAAAATCACCAAATATTTCATGTGGCAATCCAATAATACCTCTTTCCTGACGACTGCCAAATTTGACCTTACAAGATATCCGAGAAAGAAATTCCATGATATAATCAAAATTGTCGGTTAATTGCTCCTTGATATATTCATCTGCTTTATCTTCAGATTCATGCATTAAAATAGAAAGCAGAGAATGTTTTCCCCAGTATTTAGAGCAAGCTAATTTAATTTCTTGATATGCACTTTTTTCAAGAAATATTTTGGGACTAATAGTAATTTGTTCTGGAGTAATATCAAAGTATACCCCCTTATTTTTAGTAAGAATGTATTCTAAGCGTTCATGTATAATTTGGGAATCATTAGTCTCTAATAAATAACGACCACTCTTTTCATGTATACGGAAGCCGAATTCCATAGACATGGAATCTTCAGAAGCAACCATTTTATTCTCACGAATCAATGTTTCAATATCCTTATATCGCATTTTAAAAAAACGTGCAAATTCTTCATTGCTTAATGAATCCGGTTCTTCAGAAAGGATTGATTGCATGATATCTCTAACATCCATAGTTCTCAAGGTCTCAGATAACATAAAAAAAGCAGAGGCTAAGTTTGATTTGCCAATGCCATTTTCACCATATAGTAAAATCAACCTTTTAGGATTTCCCTTTTTGTCAAGAAGATTAAATTCTATATCTCCAAAAGATTTGAAGTTTTTTAGTCTTATATATTCAAACATGGTATATACCTCCACTATCATTATACCACAAAAAACAAAATAATCAAGAATGTTTTTCTTTTATTTGCGAAAAAATTACGAATATAAGCAAAAAATATGTTGCACTATTCTGTATGATGTGGTAATATATGATTGTTAGCAAACAATGACGTCGAGTGCTAATTATAAAACTAATAAAAATATTCATGTAAGTTGTTTTGTTTATAAAGAAAGGAATCAATATATGAAGTTGAGAGCATTGAGTAGTTATGATGGAGATAAGGACACAAGATTTGGAGATTGTATTCTTATCTATGATAATAGCACGTTGATTGTATACGATTGTGGTCACGAACGACATGCAAATGAAGTTAAAAATTTTTTGCAAAAAAATTATTCGATAAATCGGATACATATCGTAATATCACACAATGACAAAGACCATACTAACGGGGTGATTAACCTGTTGGATTATCTTTATGAGAACGGATATACAGTAACATTGTATTCATCCTTATATCTAAAAAATACTAAGGAAGTATTAGAAATTTTGGATGATGAGAGACGTACTCCAAAAGCTACGCGAGAACATATCCTAGAAATATTTGATAAAATTTGTGATATTGTTCAGAAAGCAGAAGAATATAATTTTAGTGTCATAAATGCAGAAGCCAATACTTCCGTTTCACTTGGAACAATAGTGGGACCAAAAGTGGACGAGTTTGCTGGTGTTGTTGCGGCAGCAATAGACACAAATAACGCAGGGGCAAAGATTGATGGTGAAACAGTAATGAATGCAGCGAGTGTACAGCTAAAAATAAAGCTGGATAATGCACAAATCGTTTTATTATGTGGAGATGCCACACCTAAGTATTTGCATAACTTGGATAGGTATGATATTATTCAGCTTCCCCATCATGGAAAATTAGAAAGTGCGAAGTTGATTTTTGAAAAATTGGATGATCCATATAGTAAAATATATCTTGTATCGGATAATACAGGTTCAGGTGAGACCAGTGGCGGGTCTGATAAACTGGCTGATTACATGGAAGAAGAAAATTTTGATTCTGCAAAAAATACGAAGGATGGTATAGTGAATATACCAGAAAATACTGTGGGAATTATTGGAAGTAATAGCGGAGCATCAAGAGGGGTTCGATTAGGTGAAGTGGATTATAGGGGCTGGTAAAGATATTATTCAAAATACAGAACAGCTTTCTGCACGAAGCAGATATATTGGAAAGGTAACAGGAGTTGATGTGACACCATGGCGTAATCTATCAATAAAAAATTCTAATTTAAAATTTCTGATCTGTACTTCCTTAGATGAAAGAAATGGAAGTTTTATAACAGCTCATATATATGACATTATACTGCTAAGTATTACGGAATTGTTAGCTAACAATGAGTTTGTAGTTGCTAATACATGTATATGGGATCAACTGTCAGATAAAAAAGTATTGAGTAATTTGATGATTAGTAATCCTCAGGTACGCCTTTGGTTTGCAAAGCAAGAGTTATCAATAATAGGGAAAGGGCATGAATTAAGAGAATCAAATTTATTAAGTTTAGTTGGAAATTTTGGATTTTTAACATCAAAATCTGAAAGAATGCTTTTTGCAAATCGAAAAAAGGGATTTATACAAGCATTGGGTATGGCATTTGAACCGGTTTCGCCGGTTCTTCTGCCGAAGGACTTCGGAGGATTAGGATGGGAAAATTTATTGAAAAATTAGATTCTTATGAGCTTATGACAAGTCTGCTACCAGGAACTTTTTTCTGCATATCACTTAGAATTTTTTGTGGATTAGAATTTCCAACAGAAAATATGGTGGAAGAAATCGTTATATACTATTTTGTAGGACTAATTATTAATCGAGTAGGATCAATTATAGTAAAACCCTGCTTATTAAAAGTTAATGTTATAAAAGAGGTTACATATGATGAGTATGTGAAAGCAGAAAAAAAAGATTCCAAAATCAAAGTTTTAATGGAGACAAGCAATTATTACAGATCCATGTTGACTAGTTGCTTGTTCCTACTAATTGTAAAATTTGTAATTTGCCCTTCTATAAATATAGGTTGGTTTCAGAAAAATTGGAAAGATCTTTTACTGTTAGGGATTATAGTGTTGTTTTTATTAACATATAGAAAGCAAATGAAATTTGTGTGTAACCGCATAAAAATTAACAATCAAAATGATTGATAAAAACAGAAATGAACATGTTGTTTGTGACAGAATATAAGTATGGCAGCATTTTGAAAATTTGATCCCTTGTCCATTTTAATATGATTATAGAAAATGGACAAGGGATTGTTTTCATTATAGATTCCGTTTGATAATTCTCGTAATGATCCCCACAGCCACGCCCCGTTCTTCATCAATCCGGGTGACGGCAAAGCTCACATCATCCTTCTTGCCGGGAGTCCGGTAGTCATAGCAGGAGTGGGCCACAGCGTTCACGCCGTTGGACAGCCGGATATAAACCACGCCTTTATGTACGTCCGTGACCTTGCCGGCATACTTGCTCTGGATGCGGCATTTTTTTAGGTTGTCATGGTTGGTGTTCTGGGATACGCTCTTGATGTCGGCCTTAATTCCCATATCCTCCAGGCTGTCACGGCGCACGTTCAGGATGCGCACAAGCACCTGGTCGCCCACGGAAAAACGCTCATGGGCATCTCCGATCCACTCCCAGGCCAGGTCGCGGGCCATGATGGAGCACTCCACTCCGAAAACCTCCACCCGGATGACCTTCTCTGCCACGGCGATCACGCGGGCCTGGGCAATACGGCCCTCGTAAATGCGGTACATGCCTGCCGCATCCGTATCCAGATAGAAGGTCTGCCGTTTCCTGACCATGGCTTCCTTCCGGCTGGCGACCACGCTGCGGGTTTTGGAATCAATGCCTTTTACGATAAAGTCAATTTCCGCCCCCAGCATGTTGCCGAGGATCTTGTTCTGACGCAGCATCAGTTCTGCGTATTCCTGCCCGGAAGGGCTGCGGCCTACATTGATCATCATCTCCTTTAAGGGGATCACGATCCGGAAGCCCTTATAGTCTACAATGGTGATGGTCTTGCCGTTGTCCGTCTGCTCAATCCCGCCAAGCTGCCCGGTAAGGATGCGCCGGGTACGGTAGGCATTGTGGATCTCATGCCAGATGGCATCCCCGCGGGATTCTTCCGTCTCCACTTCCCCGCGCACCTCCAGTGTCAGTACTGGCGCCTCATCCTTCCTGCCTTTGGCAGCGGTACGGCGGGAGGGGAATGCCATAGACGGAACTGCAGTTCCAGCTGCGTCTTCAGCAGAGGGGAAAGGCGTATCTTCCGGTCCCGATTCAGTGGGTTCTGTTTCTTTCTGGGGAATGATTTCCTCCGTTCCGGCTGCGGTATCATCGGCCAGCCCGCTCTTATCGGTATCAGCATCGGTCGCCAGGGGATCAGGCACGTTGCCAGGTGCGGCATCCATGTCCTCCTGCATCCCTGTTTTTTCTTTCTTTCTGCGGGTGGTGCGTCTGGTCTTTGCAAGGGGGCTGTCTGTTTCCGGTGAAGCTGTCGGTTCCGGCTGTGCTTCCCCGGAAGCATCGCTTTCCCCGTCAGCGGCATGCGTGGTGCCGGTGCCCCCGGAACCTTCCGGCCCCTCCCCGAAGATTTCTTCCTCTGTAAGCTCCGGGAGATCCCCCTCTGCCAGATCCGGTGCGGCAGCCGGTTCCTGGTCCATGCTGCCAAGCAGTTCATTTAAGTCCATGCCGTCCCCGTCCGCTTCAGGCGGTGTGCCCTCTCCCTCTCCAGGGAAGGCCGCGGCCTCTGCGCCCGTTCCGTCCAAAGGGTTGTTTCCTTCCATAGAAGGGTTTTCCAGTTCCATAAGTTCTTTTTTTCTTGCCATGTGTTTACCTCCATAGTGTTGTTGTTCTATCTCACAGCCCCAGAACGGGCCGTTCCATAGCAGTTGCATTTCAGGACATGATGGAATCCTTGTCCGCAGATACAATTCCGGCAGGCGTGCCGGAAGATACGGCAGGGGCAGCCTTTCCCGGTCCGGATGCCGGAGGGAACGGCGCTTTCTGCTGTGCGCCAGGTGCCGGTGCCTTTACCGCCCCTCTTGCCGTAGGCTTTGTCCCTGCTTTTGGGGCGGGCTTTGATGCTGCTTTCGCTGTCTGCTTTGGTGCCTGCTTTTGCGGGGTCGGCTTCGCCGGTTCCGGTATGGCGGCAGCTTCCATTTCCAGGCGCCTCCATTCCGGGATGTGGGCGGATGCCTTGCAGGAGCGCAGCAGGGGATATTCCGGGTGTTTGGAATAATCCATCTTGTGCACCTTTAAGGTTTTCTTTCCCCGGATGATGACCAGCGCCTCGTCAATGGGCAGGCGCAGCACTTCGTCCGGCGTCAGCACGGGGCGTTTCCCCACGCCGCTGGTCTCCCGGTATTCCGGTGTGTAATTGGAGATCCGCCAGGTGCCTAACTGTTTGGATTTGCTGGAGACCGCCACACTGGCAAGCCCGGTGCGGGAGGAGACAAACTCCGCCGTCAGGGGATCGGTACAGCCTAAAAAGAGCTGGACGTCGCAATTCCCCAGAATCTCCTGCCAGAGATTTAAGGGATACCGGTTCTGCAGCCCGGCAAGGTTCTGGAACACGCAGGACATGGAGATGTTCCGGGAGCGGATCACGCTCAGGCGCCGGGAAAGGTCCGGGATGGTGCCGCAGGCGGTCAACTCCTCCCCCAAAACATGGACGGGCACGGGGAGCCGGCCGCCCTCACAGTTTTTGTCCGCATACCGCACCAGCTTGATGAACACAAAGGACAAAAACAGGGATGCCAGGAAGTCAAAGGTGCTGTCCTGGTCGCTGGTCACGAGGAAATAGGCGCAGGGCTTCTGGCCCAGTAATTCCAGGTCGATCTCATCCCGTGCGGTAATCTTCTTGATCAGTTCCGACTGGAACACCTGCAGGCGGCTCCCCAGGCCGATGATGACGCCGCTTCGCACGGAATCGGACGCCTGCTTAAAAAGGCTGTAAGGGGCCTTGGCCGGGTGGTTGATGGGAAGCACTTCAAACAGGCTGTTCAGGGCGGTTTCCGAGTTTAAGGTAATGAGCTGGTAGACCTGCCCCATGTTCCGGTTCTCCGGGAGATAGCCCTTATCCACATACAGCACCAGTGCTTTTAACAGGTTCATTTCTGCGGAATCCCAGAAATGGTCCCCTTTGCCGCCGCCCGTGGTATTTTTGATGATGACGTCCACGAAAAGCTGCGCCATCAGTTCCTGCCCTTCCACTTCACTGAGGCAGTTCCAGGAATCCGAGTTTTCCGGATTGACTAGGTTGAACACACGGACCGTATAGCCCTTGTCGCGCAGGTATTCGCTGGATTTTTCGTACAGTTCCGATTTCGGGTCGCAGATGACCAGGGATTCCCCGCGGGATACCCCCTGTAAAATCCGGTTCATGCAGAAGGAGCGTGTCTTCATGGAGCCGCTGGCGCCGTAGACTGCCAGGTTGCTGTTAAGCCGGGTTTTCTCCGGCACGCAGACCGCCTTCCTGTCCAGCATCCCCAGGACGATCCCCTGATACCGGCGCAGGTCAGCCACCAGTTCCAGGACGCCTGCCATCTCCTTCCGGCTCATCCAGCCGGAGGTGCCATAGGTGCCTTTGGCAGAGTAGGTAAAATTCCGGTCCTCGTCATATTCCCCGGTATCGCTGTACCCGATCCGCATGACGAAAAGGAGCAGCACGGCCAAAAGCCCGATACAGATAAATATCCCGTAGATCCCGTATGGCGGATGAACCGCCGCGTGGAGGCAGGCGGACAGGCCGGGGGATGCGGGCAGAGGGGAAGTGCCGTCCCCCGGATAGCCGCCGCCCTGTTTCCAGAGGGCATAGTTGCCGATGAACTGCCCCAGGTAGCCGCCCGCATACAGGATGGCGAGGATGGCGATGGGGGCAGTAACCAGCCCTTTCAGTAATTTTTTCTTGTCTATGGGAAAAGCCTCCTTTCAAATTTTTCAAAGCTGATGGTGGAAAACTCCACCTGTCTGCCACAGAAGCGGTGGAGAACTTCTTTCTGGAAGTCAAAACAGACCAGGGTTCCCGTCCGTTCCTGCAGCTGGAGCGCCGTGTGGAAACGGTTGATGCGGGGGATGTCCAGGAAATAGCCGAACAGCACCGGGCTGCCGTCCCTATCCAGGGCGTCATGTTCTATGGGAAGTCCCACGTCCTTTGGGGAAAGCCCCTGCATCAGCATGCGGTCAAGCACCGTTATTTTTTCCGGGCTGCACAGGAGCTTCAGCAGCGTATCCCCGTAATGGTCATTGGTCAGGTAATAAAAATGTTCATAATTGCCATCCAGAAGGAAGAAACAGCGGGTATGGCTGTCACTCTCTGACATAATCTGATAAAAAGGTTCCAGCGTGTCGCCAAACAGCAGGCCGGCAGCCTCCGTTCGGGCGTATTGTAGGGCCATCCGCTGGTGGCAGAGGACCATTTTCAGGAGAACCTGCGCCCGCTGTTCTGCCCGGTAGTCCCATTTTGCTGTATATGGTCCGCTGTTATAGGTAAGGAAGATGCCGGACGGGGTAAGGAGTACGCCAATCATCCGGGAGCTTCGGATCTTTACCATATCGATCCCCATTTCTTTGATTTCACGGGAACCATAAAAGGCAGGGGATTTCAGGACAGACACCGGTACAGCCTCCGGTAAAAAAACAGGGGGCTTTTCATCACGGAAAACTGCGGCTCCTGCGTTCAGCATGGCGGCATAGGTCTCTGCTGTCCGGTGCAGCCGCATCCTTCTCGTTACTTCGCTTCTGATCCGGTTGGTATCCGTGTCCCCGGTAAGGTAAAAAGAAAACCGTTCGGGGTTCTCTGCCAGGAGCCTGCCTTTTGCCCGTCGTCCCAGACGGAAACCACGCAGCCTGTCTTTGTAGAATACCCGGAGCAGGCCCTCCTTTTTCAGCGAAGTTATGACCGCCTCCTTATAACTGGAACTGCCGGGGATGCGGGGGAGGAGGCTGGCCGGGAACTCACCGCAGATGGCGGCCAGTTCGAGCAGGCAAAAGCCTAATGTGTCCTGCCTGGGGAATGTGCCCTTATCGGACATAAAAAGATCACCTCCTTTTCCGGTTTTGTACCGGGGCGGCTAAAGACTTCGGTAAATAAAACTCTGTCAGCCGCAGATAAAGTCCAATAAATACAATATTTTTTCCCGTTCTGGCTGTATGGGGTGAAAATGGTGCCAAAACCATTAAAAATCCGATATGGATTTCAGCTCCTTTTCCCGTCCGGAGAGCCATCCTGCAAAGCGGCTTTTCTCCATGATATAGATACGGGTGCCGTCCTTATCCCCAAGCTCCGTGGTATTGTAGGCGTCACATAAAAGCCCGCTGTCATCCGCCATCACATACAGGGCGATGGTGTCCAGGATCTGTTTCTGCTGCAGGTTGTCATAGTCCAGCAGGCACCAGTCCGGCAGTTCATGGTCATACACATGGGAGATGCAGACCACACATTCCCGGAAGTGTGGCATAGGATGTTCTTTTGCGTACTGTCCCAGTGTTGCATGGAGCGGATCAAGCAGGAACAGGCTGCTCTGGCGCATTTTTTTCTTTGGGAGCAGCCGTGGAAGGGCTACCTCCAGGATGCCGTTTTCATAGCTGACCTCAATGCCATGCACTTCCCCGGCTTTCACAAGGTACTCTGCCTTGGGGACAGAGGTGGAAGCGTAAAGGAGATTTCTGAGCTGGCAGGCGATCCCTTCCGCTCTTAAAGCGGCTTCGGTTGACATGGTTTCATAGTTTTCGGGATACCTCTGGATATCCAGGGAATCCATGGCGCAGATGTTGTTGTTCAGCCGTGACAGGCTGTTCTGGATATCTGCGATCCGGCGTGAGATAATCTTTCGGTCCAATTACATCCCTCCTTTGGATGTTGTAATATAGCTGCCCTGCATCATAGCGGTCAGGGCAAAGATTGTTTTATGTTGATTTTTTGTAGTAGCTTACATTCCCGCTACCATCCACGGTACAGAATCCGGTTATCCCCGGAAATTCCAGCAGGGGGATCTGCCCAGGCTCATCCACCAGCACGATACGGCGGCTGCCGCTGTCACGGCTCTGGCGCAGGGCATGGGTGACAAGCGCCTCCTGCCCGGCCGCCGCATGGACGATCTCATACAGTTCGCCCCCGGAGAAAAAGGCAATCTTTACGGGGAACTCACTGCACGAGTGGTAGTCCGCCCTGTCGATAAAATCAAGCAGGACCCATGCCGCCCGCACCATGCCGGGATCGGATTCTTCTTTATCTGTCCGGTAAGGGAAGTATCCCCCGGTGTCTGCCTGCCGGGTGCGCCCCTGCCTGGCCAGGTGGGAGAGCAGGTTTCTGGTGACATCCTCCCGGCCAGGGTAGAACCGGCATAATTGTTTTTCTGTCAGCCCCGGATACATGGATATGATCCGAAGCAGTTCCGTGGCTTCCCCGCCATACAGGTCTGCCCTGGTCTTCACTGGCGCCACCTTCCTTTCTGTAAATGCGTAATCTGTGCGTATAACGGACGTATGGGAAAAGGGATTGCGTAATCTATGCGTATACGGTGCGTAATCCGTCCCATTATCCGGCTTCACTCTGCCGGCGCATCCGTTCCACGATATCCTTTAACTCCCTCCGGTCCGTGGTGATCAGGTCTTTCTCCAGGGGGCTCGCCTTGAACTCCACCATGATGTTATTGTTGTTGGTGCTGATCAGGCCGTTGCCCCGTTCAAAGTGGGTGACCTCCATGACCTCCGCATCGGAGAGGTGGAGGGCGCCCTGCACGCGCATGGCCTCGTCATCCTCCAGGTTCAGGATGATCTTGGTCTTGGAGTTGTTGATGATGCCCTTCCCGAACCGCCCTTCATCCAGGTTAAAGAAGTCATTTAAGTCCTGGCTGGCACAGACGGCGGAACCCCCGTACCCTCGGATGGTCTTGAAGATCTCCAGTACAAAGTCGCCGGCAAGACGTGTGCCCGTGGCGCCGGCTCCGGATAAGAGCTGCCAGCATTCGTCAATGAAGATGGTCTTTTCCTCGGTACGGTCCTCCTTGGCCCGGTCCCAGACAAAATCCAGTGCTACGAACATCCCCACGATCAGCAGGTCCCCGGTCAGGGAAGAGATATCCAGAACGGTATATCGGTTGTCCAGGGACACGTTGGTCTGCTGGTTGAAGGTGCTGGCGGAGCCGTTTACCAGGCGGTTCAGGATATTTGCCAGCCGTTTTGTGGCGGCCGATTTCTTCAGTATTCCATAAAGGTCGCCCAGTACCGGCATCTCCCGGTATCGTGCCGGGTCTTTGGGGTCTGCCAGGGATGCATTGTCATGGGTGATGCCTTTCTTGTTGTAGGTGTGGATCAGGGCCTCGTCCAGAAGCTGGCGCTCTTCATGGTTCATGTCCGGGATCAGCAGGCTGAAAAAGATATGGAGCCGCTGGATCTTCTCCGCCAGTTCCGACAACTGGATGCCGGGGCCGTCCAACAGCTCGTTGACGGTGCGGTCCACCTGCCGGATCTCCATCACGTTGATACAGTGGGGGCTTGCCGGGGAGACCTGGATGAACTCGCCGCCCACGTTGGCGCAGGCCCGGTGGAACTCATGCCCCTTTAACGGGGCAATGATGAAAATGGGGATCCCCTTGCGCCGCATCCGCAGGGCCATGAGCTGCATGGTGAAGGTCTTGCCCGCACCGGAAGTGCCCAGGATCGCCATGTTTGCATTTTTGTAGACAGCAGAATTGAAGATATCCACAATAATTAAGGAGCTGTTGTATTTGTTCACACCTAACAGGATACCGTTGTCATCGCACATCTCATAGCTGGTGAAGGGGTAGCAGCTTGCGGCGCCCCCGGTAAGGAGGTTGCGTTTGCTGCGCTCATACAGCCCTTTTTCCACGGACACCAGGGGCAGGGCAGTGAGGAATGCCTGCTCTTCCCGGAAGTGGCAGGTGGAAACCCGCATGTCTTGAGAGAGCAGGAGTTTCTTCATCTCGCTGACCTTCCATTCCAGGTCCTCTTCATTGGGGGCTGTAATGGTGACCAACAGGTTCATAAAATAAAAATCTTCGTTGTTGGCAAGCCCTTCCTTCAGGAAATAGCCGCTGCGGATGGCGCTGTCGATATCGTCAAAATCCGTGTTGGTATCGCTGGCGTCCTTGATCCGGGAGCGGTTGATGCGAAGCTGCTGGCCCACCTTCTGGATGATGCGCTCCTTGGGCTGGCGGGAGAGGAACATGTCCAGGTCGATCCCGTCCCCGGCGTTGACCATCAGGCTGAGCCAGCCAGCCGGCACATGGGTCTTATAGCCGTCCGAGGGGATCAGCAGGTAGGCGTAATAAAGCCCGTCAATGCAGATGTAGCGCCCGTGGGTGAAGTCAATGCCTGTGGGGGCGATGAACTCCCCGGCAGGGATATGGTCGATTTCCGTCTCCCGCCCGTTTGCCAGGTACTGCGCCACCACCTCTTTTGCCCGGACGGGGAGGGGCTTTGCGGCGCTCTCATTCCGGCACAGGAGGTTATAGAGTACGTCTATGGTGAACTCGTCCTCGTTGTCCGGCAGCACTACTTCATTCCCGCACTGGCGCAGGTAATTGGATGCGGTGTGGACGGCGGACTGCAGGGCGCCGATGGCTTCCCCTTCCTCGTCCGTGCGCCTTGCATTGCTCCAGGGTTCATATTCAAAGACCAGGAAGAACCGGCGTGTGACTGCCTCGCGGGAACAGATCTGCTGGATGAACTGCAGGTAATCCTCCTGCATGAGCCGGCACTGTCCGTTGGTTTCCTGGGCCATCTCCCGGCGCACTGTCTCCATGTGGCGCCCGATATCCGCACGGCGGGTCAGCACCTTGAACTGGAGTTTTACCGGGCTTATCTTTAAATAGGAAACAAAGGAATAGATGATGCTCCTCTGTTCCCTGGCGCTGCGGAGCAGGAAGTTGATGGGGATCACCTCCACCACTTTCACATACCTGTGGTCTTTCGTATAGATGACGCCGTTTTCTATCCTGCTGATGGGCAGGTAGTCCGCTACCGGGTTTAAGTGGGTAATCTGCGGTTCCGGTGTGTGCAGTGGCTTTCTGGGGGAACGGCCCTTTTTCTGCCTGCTGTTTCTGCGTTCCGGCCTTCCCGGTCTTCCGGCAGCCTTTTTTCTGGAATCCTGTTGTGGGCCCCGTTTCTTTCCCCCTGCGGATTTCTTTCGCTGCGTTCCGGCCTGCTGTTTTTTCTGTGTCTGGCTGGGGCGGAGCTTCTGGCGGATCTCATATCCCTTTACCTGGTCAAACTCTGCGGGGAAATCCTCCTCCCCCCTGCGCCGCCAGCCGGATATGCCGCCAATCTTTTCGTTTTTGCCGGATTTATGGTTCTTTCTGTCCGTTTTCATCTCCTGACTGGTGCCGGTGGATGCCGCATTCTCGCTGGGAACAGAGCTTTTCTTTTTGCCGCTTTTCCTGCCCTTTTTTGCTGATGTGGCCGCCCGCATTGCTTCCTGGCTTTCACCGCCGCCCACGATACGGCGGTTCTTCATGTATTTCAAGAAGATGACAAGGAAGGACGACAGGCTTTCCCCCGATATGCCAATCAGGGCAAACAGGACAAGGGGCAGGGTAGTCAGGCACAGCACGATGATCCGTGCGGTCAGACTAAAGGGCAGGAACAGAAATACCGGCAGCCCGGTCACGGCGGCCAGGATGCCGGCCTCGATCACGTTCCTTGCCCGGAACATGCCGCCGAAAAACGTGCCTGTATCCACAAAATTCGGCGGGATGATATAGGTATCGTGGTCATTCTGAGTGTTCATATGGTAGTACCTCTCTTTCGCAGTGTGTCAGTTCCGGCCATGGTAAAGTAAGTCAGAGCGGAACATCTGTAAACAGGGTTCATGGCCGGACTGTGGCAGGGCATTCAGCCGATGATCCAGAATGGGCCGCCTGCGCCTGCACGTCTGCTGGCTTCGTTCAGTATGATGGAAAGATCCCAGAGCTGTCCGCTCCGTTTGTAGCTGGCGGGGTCCGCCACCAGGATCTTCCCGTCCTTCACTCCCCGCAGCACGATAAAGTGGCCGCCGCTTGTGAAGTGCCCTTTTGACATGATGGCCACCACCAGCTTCCCGTCTGCCAGTGCGTCCAGCAGCCGCTGGGGTTCCGAAGGGGTACAGCCGGAAACGGCAAGCCCCCAGTTTGCTGCGGCGCCGGGGATCAGCGCATGGTAGGAGCCGCTGCCCTTGCACCAGTAGCCGTTCTCATAAGCCCACCGTGCCATCCGTTCCGGGTCAACAGTTTCGCCGGCCAGGGAGGACACCACTATTGCCATGGAAGTAGGCCCGCAGCCGTAACCGCCGATATGGTCGGTGCCGTAAGGCTTCCCTGCATAGCGTTCATCCAGCTGGTTGAAATAGACAACTTCCGTGCTGCCATCCGTAAAGCGTACATCACCCAGGGAGGGAATGCTGTTCCCTTCCCAGTTTTCCAGGTTCTGAAGTAACCCGTCCCCCAGAAAAAGGCTCAGGTTCTGTGCATAATCGGCGGCAAGCTCCCTCTGTTCTTCCGTGAGGGAAAATACCTGGCCGGCAAAATAATCTTCCCCGTTATAGGAAATGGTATAGATCATCCATTTTTCGGACACGGTGGTCTCTTCCCCGGTTTCCGGGTCCTCCACCGTCTTTTCACGGATCTCCTCGGTCCGCTTATAAGAGTAAAGGTGGGATTTCCCCCGGCGCATGACAGCCGCCATGTCCGAAATGGAGATATCCGCAAATTCCTTATCCTTTGCCGCGCAGTACTGGGAGACGAAAAGGTTGGCATTGTATACGGGGCTTGTTTCGTAGGGGTTGATGACCTCCATTTCATCCCCGTCCGAGGCGGCAAAATCCCGCTCGATCCGTTCCATGACATCTTCCATGCCTTCCCCCAGGATGCTGCTGATGGTGAAGGTGATGGTATTGGCATTCTCCACAATGGCGGTTTCACTGTTCAGGATGGGGTTTTCCGTGTCAGCGGGGGAAAAGGCGGAGGAAAAGCCGTCAAAGATCAGGCCGGGGAGCATCAGCACAAAAAGCACCGGGAGCAGTAACAGGACAGCGGCGGCTGCCAGGAACTTTCCGGCAAACTTACGCCCTTCCCATAACGCCCCTGCCGCTGCACCATAGGGCCCGCCCACAGCGGCGCCCTTTGCGGCCCCGGACACTGCCTTCCCCGCTTTTACGGCGCCCCTGGCAAGGTGTGCCGCAGACGCGCCGGTCTCAAGGGCTTCTTCCAGCCCGTTCTTCTGTCTTTCTTCCATTTATAGCCTGTCCTTTCTTTTGGGCGCCGGGGGCATTTTTTTCACAATGGATTCCTTATAGGCGATGGAGCCGTCCGCCGCCATGTAAGGGGATTTTTCCACGGCGTCCTGTGCGTACTGCTTGTACCAGGAAGTGCCGTCCACGGCCTGCACGGTAGCATAAGCCCCCTCCGGCGCAGCGTACTGGTCTGCGTGGTACATGCCGAAGGAAATGCCCTCCGGGTGTTCCTCCGAGATCTCCGTGCCGGTGATGCGCCCGCCCCCGATCTCCACGCCTGTAAAGGACGGCACATACTGTGCGCCTTCCTCCAGGGCGGCATAGCCCATGTAGGAGTGGAGGGCCTGGGCAGCCTTTTCCCCGGTCATGGTGCCCACGGAGGAAATATTTCCGGCTGCTACTGTGCCGATAACGTTATTGGCAAAATCGCCGCCCTTTGCAACGGAAGATGCATACATGTTTCCCCCGATGCCGGCGGATATGGCGGACGCAAACCCTCCGATACTGCCGCCGGGAGCCTTCCCGCCCTGTCTGTTTGTTTCCGTGTGGGAGGTGGCTGTGCGGATGGCGCTGTTTGTGACCTGCCGGCTGACTACCCCCGCAAGGCCGCCTGCCATAAACCCGCCCGGACTGCCGGGGCTTCCGGGTGAGCCGGAGCCGTTGTTTACATGGGAAGAGCTGCTGCTGTGGCCGCCGCCGAAATGCTGGCGGGAAAAGTTGCGGACAGCGCCCACGCCCCTTGCGGCAACCAGGGCCTCTGCGATCATGGAACCGCCCGTATGTCCCACGTTCACGCCCAGGCTGGACATGAAGGAATCAATTTTTTGCGACACTTTCAGGAATGCGATGGCGCACAGGAACCAGACCAAGACGTTGCCCGATACCGCCTCCCGGCCTGCCGCATCCACCTGGGCCTGGGCGTCACTCTCCGAAAAGGCAAAGGCCGTCTGGCAGGACAGGCAGAGGATGAGCGCCATCAGAAAGGCCGCAGTAAGTACCTTTTTATATTTTTTCATGGTTGTTGTCATTCCTTTCTGTTTTTCTCACAGTGAGAGCGGGTTTGCGATGAACGCCCCGACCATGCTTGTGAACAGCCGCAGGCACCAGGCGTTCATGAGCAGGAGGAACACCTGCCCGCCGAACATCCGGCACCAGGACTTAAAAATGTTGGAGGTGGACTGGGAGGCTCCCATGGAAAATGCCACGGGCGCTGTGTAGACCAGTACCCCCAAAAGGACATACCGCTCTGCCGCTTCCAAAAGGAGTTTCAGGTAGTTCCATGCCAGAATCAGAACGATAATCAGCGTGATCAGCGCCACCGCACCGTTGGCGCAGACGCCGATGATGGCTAACATCACCGAATTAAAGTCCGCGAAACTTAGAGCAGGCAGGTCAGAATCCATGATCCAGTGGTACGGGGTTCCGCCAATCTTTAAGATAGTATCCACGATCCCGTCCGAGAAATAGGCCAGCAGGATGAAGAGGACGGAGCGGATGCTCAGGCGCACCGGGTCCTCTGCCTCAATGCCGATGCCTAAACCGAAGTTCTTGAACAGCTGCCATACCCAGTTTAAGAGGATGATGCCGATAGCCAGCGCCACAAAGACCTTATACATGGTCTCGGCGGCGGGGAAGTAGCGGAGGAATACGGTCATGTCACAGCCAAGCGCCCCCAGGACCGAGGTGG
>CAJTDB010000028.1 GCA_910574965.1 Lachnospiraceae bacterium
CATTCTGAAAAGAAGTAAGACCCCTTGAAGACGACGAGGTAGATAGGGCAGAGGTGGAAGTGCAGTAATGTATGGAGCTGACTGTCACTAATCGGTCGAGGGCTTGACCAGAAGGATTTCTGGGAAGGAAGTTTTGGGAAGGTGTAGAAAAGTGCGTATCTTTTTGAACTGTATGTGATTTTGAAGGTACATGGCCCGGTGGCTCAGCTGGTTAGAGCGCCGCCCTGTCACGGCGGAGGTCGTGGGTTCGAACCCCATCCGGGTCGTTGCAATTAAATATTGCTTTGGGATCTTAGCTCAGCTGGGAGAGCATCTGCCTTACAAGCAGAGGGTCATAGGTTCGAGCCCTATAGGTCCCATAATGGATGGATTCCCGAGTGGCCAAAGGGGACAGACTGTAAATCTGCTGCAAATTGCTTCGGTGGTTCGAATCCACCTCCATCCATTCAGATGAACCATTCATCTACAATTAAATAACGGCGCGGGGTGGAGCAGTCTGGAAGCTCGTCGGGCTCATAACCCGAAGGTCGTAGGTTCAAATCCTGCCCCCGCAATTTGAGTAAATGTTGCTCATATGCCCAGGTAGCTCAGTTGGTAGAGCAGAGGACTGAAAATCCTCGTGTCACTGGTTCGATTCCGGTTCTGGGCATTTTTTGTAATTTATATTATAAAAATGGGGTATTAGCTCAGTCGGTAGAGCACTTGACTTTTAATCAAGTTGTCCGGGGTTCGAATCCCCGATGCCTCATGTTCTAAGGAGAACACCGTTGTCAAGGCGGTGTTTTTTTTGTAAACGAAAGATAGATATTTTAGCAGTTCCTACAAAACAAATGACAAAATTAAAAAAATGGGGTAAAATATAGAAAAGGAGGTAGGATCATATGAAGAAGAGAATTGTTACCATCAGCAGACAGAATGGAAGCGGTGGAAGGTATATCGGGGAACAGCTTGGAAAGGCATTGAACATTCCGTGCTATGATGAAAAACTGATGGATATGGTAGCGAAAGAAAGCGGGTTTGCTCTGGACTTTGTAGAGGAGAAGGGAGAACGGATTACAGGAAGTCTTCTCTTTAATATTGCCAGCAGTCTTACCTATGCCAGTAATGTATTTACCGGTAACGGAACATCTCTGCAGGATGAGATTTATTTTATACAGAACCGGATTATAAAAGATCTGGCAGAGAAGGAACCTTGCGTAATCGTCGGCAGATGTGCGGATTATGTACTTCGGGACAGAGAGGACTGTCTGCATGTATTTATTGTAGCAGATGAAAAGAGCAAATTAGAACGCGCAGTGAAATATTACGGGCTGTCGGAAAAGGATGCGGCGTCGGTTCTGAAGAAAAAGGATAAAGCGCGCTACAATCATTATAAATATTATACCGATCAGGAGTGGGGAATGGCTTCGAACTATGATCTGTGTCTGAACAGCGGTCTTTTGGGCATCGAAGGGTGTGTAAAAGTCATTCAGGATGTTTTAAATAAATTTGCAGATTAATTTTGGATAGAACATATTGACAGGATGAAGGAAGATGGAAAAGAAGAGAGGATCGCGGACAACCGAGTGCTGGATCTTTGCAGGAGCTTTGCTCCTGCTCTTTTCCGTGTTCGTATGGAGACAGTTTTACGGGTTTAACAAAAATGATGAGATCTTCTATATTAGTACGGTATACCGGTTCTTCCAGGGGGATGCCATGCTTATTGACGAGTGGAACAATGTACAGCTTTTTGCTTTTGTAACGTATCCGCTCTTTGGATTCATCCGACTTTTTCAGGATTCCAATGAAGGAATCGTACTGATGTTCCGTATCGTTTATTTAGTCTTTCAGGTATTGGTCTCTCTCTATTGTTTCTGGCGCATGAAGGAATATGGGTGGGTCAGAATTCTTCCTTGTCTATTTTATTTTGTAACAACGCCCTATAATATCAACGGGCTTTCTTACAATACACTTGCATTTGGATTTCTGCTTTTATCCCTGGTCACATTGGCATGTACAAAAAAACCTGTATTTCATGATTTTTTTCTGACAGGCATCTTTACGGCAGGTGCAGTGCTGGCAAACCCCTATACCGTATTGTTGTTTGTGATTTACGGTCTTGTATGTGCGGCGGCATTTTTTTATTTTCGCAGGCAATGGGTGGATGCTCCTTCGGTGCTTTGGATCAGAAATTATCTGTTTGCATGTCTGGGCGCATTTTTTATCTTTGTGCTCTTTATGCTGTTTGTATTTTCCAGGGGAACTTTGGACGAAATACTGGAATGTCTGACTTATATTGTAATGGATACAGAACGGCAGAAGTCTTTTATGGAGAAATTTCTGCGGTATTTTGTGCGGATTCACAGATATTACCGGATTCTGGTTTATGTGACAGGTGTTCAAATACTTATATGGATCATAGACCGGAAAAAAAGAATTCCGCCGTCTTTGTATCTGCTGGTGGTTTTCTTAACAGCAGTTCCGTATATCGTATATTATGGATTTTTCTGGGAGATGGTCGGAATCAATTATATGCTGATACCGCTTGCGTTTCCGGGATTTACAGCATATCTGGTGTCTGAGAGAAAGGACCATCGTCTGTTCTTCGGCTGGTATGTACCAGGATTGTTTTATACGCTGCTGGCGCATTTTGCAACGAATACGGGAATACTTACGGTATCTGCTTCCTATATGATCGCCTCTGCGGCGTCGATGCTTCTGATCGGGAAGGCAGTAAGGGAACAGGGAAAGATTCCATGGCTTTCTGCTTTGACCGCTGTGCTTTTGGCCGTACAGTTTACAGGATGTATTTGGCAGAGAATCTTTTATGTATGGGGGGACGAACATCTTCCATATTTGACCCAGACATTGGATCAGGGGCCATTAAAGGGAATTCATACTTCCGCAGAAAACAAAGAGCTTTATGAAGAAGTCCTTTTGGATCTTAAGGAACTTTCGCTTACTTCGGAAGATAAACTTTTTGTTACAGGGATTGCACCGTGGATCTATCTGAGTACAGAAGCAGAGTGTGCCGCCTATTCAACCTGGGAGACTTTGGAAACGGATCCGTTGATTTCTGTATATTATGAGGTTCGTAAAGAGAAGCTTCCGACGGCAGTGTACTGTTATGAACAGGATGAAGGCATTTTGGAGACGGAATTTGCATATTATTTTACAGATCAGGGTTATGAACCTGTGGTCATGCGGCGCGGAATCGTCTTTTTGCGCCGGGGAGTTTGAGGTTATGAGTGTAAATTGGCAGGAAAGGATAAAACATGATCGATTTTAATGTACCTCCCTATGTAGGAACAGAGATGAAGTATGTGGAGGAAGCAGTGGCAAAAAACCATAAGATCTGCGGTGACGGTCCTTTTACTCACCGATGCAGTGAGTGGCTGGAAAAGAGGACCAAAGCTGCAAAAGTGCTTTTGACGACTTCCTGTACCCATGCTACGGAGATGGCAGCACTTTTGTCGGATATCAAAGAAGGTGATGAAGTTATCATGCCTTCTTATACGTTTGTGTCTACTGCGGATGCATTTGTCCTCCGGGGCGGTGTTCCGGTCTTTGTGGATATTCGCCCGGATACGATGAACATAGATGAGACAAAGATCGAAGCAGCCATCACGGAACGGACAAGAGCCATCGTTCCGGTCCATTATGCAGGCGTTTCCTGCGAGATGGATCAGATTATGAAGCTGGCCAGGAAATATCATCTGTTTGTAATCGAAGATGCGGCGCAGGGTATTTTAAGCACTTATAAGGGACAGGCGTTGGGGACCATTGGGGATTTTGGATGCTTTTCCTTTCATGAGACGAAAAACTACAGTATGGGAGAAGGGGGCGCCCTTCTGATTAAGGATAAAAAGGATATTGAGCGGGCGGAGATCATAAGAGAGAAAGGAACGAACCGGGCAAAATTTTTCCGCGGCCAGATCGATAAATATACTTGGGTGGATGCAGGCTCCTCTTATCTGCCGGGGGATATGAATGCTGCATATCTGATGGCGCAGTTAGATCGGGCAGATGAGATCTTTGACGATCGGATGCGGAGCTGGAACCTCTACCAAGAGCTGCTCCTGCCTCTGGCAGAAAAGGGAAAAATTGATCTGCCCTGCGTTCCGGATGAATGTACACATAACGCACATATGTTCTATATAAAGGCAAAGGATCTGGAAGAACGGACTGCGCTTATTGATTTTTTGAAAGAAACAGATATTCAGGCGGTATTTCATTATATTCCTCTTCACAGTGCACCGGCCGGAGAGCGGTATGGAAGATTTCATGGAGAGGATCAATATACAACAAGAGAAAGCGAGCGTCTTCTTCGGCTTCCTATGTTCTATGGTCTGAAGGAGGAGCAGGTACATTATATCGCTGAAAAAGTATTAGAATTTTACCGGTAGAGGAATGAAAGGAATGCTATGAAGAAGATCGTGATTATAGGGGCGAACGATTTTCAGAATCGGCTGATTCTGAAGGCAAAAGAGATGGGTTTTGAAACACATGTATTTGCATGGAAAGATGGTTCTGTAGGAGAACAGACGGCAGATTATTTCTATCCCATCAGCATTGTAGAGACAGATCAGATTCTGGAGAAATGTCGGGAGATTCAGCCGGATGCGGTGGTCTCTATAGCTTCTGATCTGGCTAATATTACAGTGGGTAAAGTGGCAGATGAACTGGGACTTCCCTGCAACAGTCCGGAGTGCGTGCATATTTCTACGAATAAATATGCCATGCGGGAGGCATTTATAAAAGCAGGACTTGCCACACCGCGGTTTTACCGGGTGGACCGGATGGAGGTGTACTTATTTGGATTAAAGCTTCCAGTTATTGTGAAACCTACAGATCGTTCAGGAAGCCGTGCCATTACAAAGGTAACGGATTTTGAGGATCTGGAAGCCGCCATCAAAAAAGCAGTCAGTCAGTCTTTTGAAAAGCAGGCCATTGTGGAAGAATATATAGAGGGTGAAGAATACAGTTACGAAACGATCTCCTATAAAGGAAATCATACGAACTTGGCCATTACGAAGAAATATACTACAGGCGCTCCGAATTTTATTGAGACCGGTCATGTGGAGCCCTGCGAATTTTCGGAGGACATGCTGTATAAAATTCATTATGTGATGAAAAAGGCTTTAAAGGCACTGAAGATTACGGACGGTGCCTCTCATGGAGAATTTAAGATCACACCTGATGGAAAAGTTCGTATTATTGAAATTGGTTCCCGTATGGGCGGAGACTGCATTGGCTCTGATCTGGTCTCTCTTTCTACCGGTTATGATTATATGGAAATGGTTATTGATACCGCCTGCGGAAATCCGCCAAGATTTGTCCAGAAAACTGTTCCCAAAAAGGCAGCCGTCCGTTTTCTCTTTACAATGGAAGACGTGGAGGAAATGAGAAGACTGGAAAAAGAACATCCGGAGAAGATCTATCGGATCAGCGACATTCATCTGTCTAATCTCGGCAAGGTGTCGGACAGCTCTACCAGACTGGGATATTATATCACAACAGAAGATCTGTAACGGAAAAGAGGAGCATCATGCTATATTCAGTGATTATTCCCTGTTATCGCTCGGACCAGACGATAGAGCATGTAGTGAATCAGACAAGGGAAGAGTTAAAAAAGCTGAACAGAGGAGAGACAGAATTTGTTCTGGTCAACGACTGTTCTCCGGATGGAGGAAAGACCATCCGGAAATTAATCGAGATGGCTCATACAAATGCCGATGTAAAAGTGATCGATCTGGCATCTAATTCCGGTCAGCACAATGCGCTTATGGCGGCCTTACGGTATGCAGAAGGGGATGTGATTATCGGCATGGATGATGACGGACAGACGCATCCTTCTCAGCTTTCGAAGCTTCTGGATGCGCTGGATCAGGGATACGATTTGGTGTATGGATATTATCCGGAGAAGAAGCATAGCTGGTTTCGGAATCTGGGAAGCCATTTTAACGATCTGACAGTTAATCTTATGATTAAAAAACCAAAGGATGTGCACACTTCCAGTTATTTTGTCGTGCGCAAATTTATCCGGGATCATGCGATAGAATATACAGGCAGTTATACGTATCTGCTCGGTCTGTTTATGCGCTGTACGCAAAACATCGCCAGTGTGCCGGTACAGCATTTTGAAAGAGAAGTCGGCGAATCCGGCTATACTTTAAAACAGCTTATTCGTCTGTGGTCCAGCATCATTGGCTTTTCGGTAATTCCCCTTCGGGTGGCATCCATTACTGGCTTTTTCTTTGCCGGCATCGGGCTTTTAGCCGCGCTGGCAGTGCTGATTCGAAAATTTATCGATCCCCATGTATCGATGGGATGGCCGTCTATTATGTGTGCGATTTTCTTTTTTTTCGGATTGAATTTTATGTTCTTGGGTATGATCGGGGAATATTTAGGAAGGATGTTTCTTGGCATGAATAAGGAACCGCAGTATGTAATCAAAGCGGTCTACAATGCGGAAGAAAAGAAAGAGGAGGAGCGGTAAATGGCGGAACCTAAGAAAAGCAGCCGGACGAAGATACTGATTCTTTTGTCGTTGTCTCTGGTCATTCAGAGTCTAAGCTCTGTATTTATTAAATATGCGGGAAAGTATGAGACATTTTCCAAAGAGTTTTTCTTTTATTATGCCCTGGCCATCGGATGCCTTGGCATCTTTGCTGTTATGTGGCAGTTTTTGCTGGAGCTGATTCCTCTGACGACGGCGTATTTGCGGAAAGGGATCTTGTATATCCTGATTCTGATCTGGTCGGTGATCCTTTTTAAAGAACAGGTCACCATAAACAATATCATTGGAAGCATTATCATCATAGCGGGGATATGTATACATGGAATGGATGAACATTAGTTATCTGATTGCCTTTTTTTCTGTATTTGTAGCGTCGATTTCTCAGATTTTATTAAAACAGTCAGCCCAGGCGGAGCATAAAAATATTTTCCTGAAATTTCTGAACTGGAGAGTGATTGCAGGATACGGACTGATGTTTGTGACAACGATTCTCAATGTATTTTCCTATCGGGAAGTGGAACTTCGAATTACGCCTATGATCGAGTCAACCGGGATCATCTGGGTGACGATACTGGCGGTCTTTTTTCTGGGAGAAAAACCCACAAAGAAAAAGATTCTTTCCATTGCAGTTACGATTTTAGGCATCCTGATCTTCTGTATGTGATGATGAGTGAACTGCTGAAACTTTTAAAAACATATGCGGATTCGGATTATCTTCCCATGCATATGCCGGGACATAAGCGGTGTATGAGAGGGATTGGAGATCCGTACAAAATTGATTTTACAGAAATTGAAGGACTGGATGATCTGCATCATGCAGAAGGGATTCTTCTATACGCCCAGGGAAGAGCAGCAAAGATGTATCAGTCCGAGGAGACACATTATCTGGTTAATGGAAGCACTGCCGGCATCCTGTCTGCAGTGGCCGGCTGCACAACGTTCGGAGGAACGCTTCTGATGGCCAGAAACAGTCATAAGTCTGTCTATCATGGGGCACTTTTAAAAGGGCTTCGGACAGTGTATCTTTATCCACAATCCATGAGCAGTTTGGGGATAAATGGTGTTATTTTACCAGAGGATGTGGATCTTGCGCTTCAGTCGAACCCTGAAATCCAGGCGGTGGTAATTACTTCTCCCACATACGACGGCGTTGTATCGAATGTGGAAGAGATTGCAAGGATTGTACACAGCTACGGGGTGCCGCTTATTGTGGATGAGGCCCACGGAGCACATTTTCCCTTTTCGGACAGATTTCCCAAAGACTCTGTTAGCTGCGGGGCGGACGTGGTCATTCACAGTCTGCACAAAACTCTTCCGGCGCTGACGCAAAGTGCCCTGATTCATCTAAACGGCCCTCTTGTCGACCGGGAGAAGATTCGTAAGTATCTGGCAGTCTATCAGACCAGCAGTCCGTCTTATGTGCTGATGGCAGGAATCGATGAATGTATGGAGTGGGTTCGGACACATGTGCAGGCTTTTGAAGATTTTTTTGAGGAGCTTGTGAAGTTTCGTGCAGAACTGCAGAAGATGAAAAGTCTGGAACTTCTAAAGATTCCGGGCATGGATTTGTCAAGGATACTTCTGTCTGTTCGCCATACGGGCATTCATGGAACCGAGCTGGCAGCATTTCTAAGGGAAGAGCATCATATTGAGACGGAAATGGCCTGCGGAACTTATGTATGCGCCATTACGACAGTCATGGATACGAAAAGGAGTCTGGAACGTTTTCGTCATGCACTCTTTCAGGCTGACAGCAGACTGTGCAGAAGAACCGATACAGAGAATTTTACGGATGAAGTGATCCGGACCAAAAGCGTTTATACGCTTCTGCAGGCAGAAGAGGCGAAGAAAGAACCAGTCCTTTTAAAAGATGCATGCAAAAGAATCAGCGGAACCTTTGTCATGCTGTATCCGCCGGGAATACCGCTTCTGGCGCCCGGAGAAATTATCACGGAAGAACTGCTCTTCAGAATCCGGCAGTATATGGAGCGGGAACTGGAAGTACGCGGCATTTATATGGATCGGATCTGGGCAGTAAAAGAGGAAAACGGAGGATAGATGGGGAAAATATTCTGTCTGATGGGCAAAAGTTCGTCGGGAAAAGATACCATATATAAGTATTTGATAGCGGATCAGGAGCTTCGTCTAAAAAGGATCGTTCCTTATACGACCAGGCCAATCCGCCAGGGGGAGCAAGAAGGGGTTGAATATCATTTTGTAAATGCCGAACAAATGTTCGAATATGAAAAATCCGGACAAATGATAGAGAAACGTGCCTATGAGACGGTTCATGGAACCTGGTATTATTTTACAGTCTGCGAAAAACAGATGAATCTTGAAACGGAAGATTATCTGGTAATCGGGACATTGGAGTCCTGGCGCGGCATGTGCAGGCATTTCGGCAGGGACAAGGTAATCCCCGTTTATATCGAGGTGAAGAACAGCATCCGCAGGAAGCGTGCGATTGCAAGGGAAAAGGAGCAGAAGGTGCCGGATTACCCGGAGATGCGCCGGAGATACCGGGCGGATGGAAAGGATTTTTCTGAAAAGATCCTGACAGAAGAAGGGATCGTAAAACGGTTTCAAAATGAAAACCTGGAAATGTGTCTGCGTGAGATAAAACTTTTCATTCAGAGTGAAATGCGGTATAATTAAGTTGTTGTTTATGAGCAGGAGGTGAGTGTTATGGCTGGATTTTCGGATGTGCTTGGACATGAGCAGACGATCCTTCATATGAAGCATGCGGTTCAGATGAATAAAGTGTCCCATGCTTATATTATCAGCGGAGAAAAGGGGTCTGGACGGAGGCTTTTAGCCGGGATCTTTGCCCAGACGCTGCAGTGTGAGAAAAAAGGAACTGAGCCGTGCATGGAGTGCCGTTCCTGCAGGCAGGCGATAAATCTGAATCAGCCGGATATTATCCGTCTGGTTCATGAGAAGAAAACCGGTACCATCGGCGTGGAGGAAATACGGACGCAGATCAATGGAGATATTCTGATTAAGCCCTATAGCAGTCCTTATAAGATCTATATTGTGGAAGATGCGGAAAAGATGACGATACAGGCACAGAACGCTCTTTTGAAAACCATTGAAGAACCTCCCGTCTATGCGGTGCTCCTTCTTTTGACAGCAAATGCAGGGATGCTTCTTCCAACGATCCGGTCTAGATGTGTGACGCTTGATCTAAAACCGGTTCCTTCCGCACTGGTAAAAAAATATCTGATGCAGGAGCTTCAGCTTCCGGAATACCGGGCCGAGATCTGTACGGCATTTGCCCAGGGAAATGTAGGCAAGGCAAAAAGACTGGCGCTTTCGGGTGATTTTTCCGAGATGTTAGAACATGCGCTTCATCTGGTGAAATATATTCAGGAGATGGAAGTGATCGATATCATCACGGATCTGAAGCGGATTGATACATACAAGATGGAGATCAATGATTATCTGGATATTCTGATGGTATGGTACCGGGATGTGCTTATGTTCAAGGCGACTCGTGATGCGGACAGTCTGGTTTTCTCAGATGAGCTGATCAGTATCCGCGAAAAGGTGGCAAAAAGCTCCTATGAAGGATTGGAGTGTGTGATTAAGGCCATTGACAAGGCCAAGATCCGCCTGAATGCCAATGTAAATTTTGATATGGCTCTGGAGCTTCTGCTTCTGACCATGAAGGAGAATTAGGATGACAAATGTAATTGGTGTGCGCTTCCGCCGGGCCGGGAAAGTGTATTATTTCTCACCGGGGAAGTTAAATATACAAAAGGACGATCATGTGATTGTGGAGACGGCCAGAGGCGTAGAATACGGGCATGTGGTGATCGGGATGAAAGAGGTGGAGGACGACAAGGTTATACAGCCTCTGAAGCCTGTAATCCGACTGGCGACGGCCCAGGATGATGCTCAGGAGGAAGGCAACCGGGAGAAAGAACGGGAAGCGTTTCAGATTTGTCTGGAGAAAATCCGAAAGCATAAGCTGGACATGAAGCTGATCGATGCCGAATATACGTTCGATAATAATAAAGTGCTGTTTTATTTTACTGCTGATGGAAGGATTGATTTCCGGGAGCTGGTAAAAGATCTGGCGTCGGTGTTCAAAACCCGAATTGAACTTCGCCAGATCGGCGTGCGGGATGAGACAAAGATTCTGGGAGGGATTGGCATCTGCGGCAGACCTTTGTGCTGCCATACCCATCAGTCGGAGTTCCTTCCGGTATCCATCAAGATGGCAAAAGAACAGAATCTGTCTTTAAATCCCACAAAAATTTCCGGAGTGTGCGGAAGGCTTATGTGCTGTCTGAAACATGAAGAAGAGACATACGAAGAGCTGAACAGCCGTCTGCCGGGAGTGGGAGATCATGTGACGGCCAGGGATGGAAGCAAGGGAGAGGTAAGTTCCGTTAATGTGCTTAGACAACTGGTGAAAGTCATTGTAACGCTGGATAATGAAGAAAAAGAAATCCGGGAATACCGGGTGGAGGAACTGAAGTTTCGTCCCCGCCGGAAAAAGGAAAAGAACAACAAGCGCCGTTCGGAAGATAAGGAATTAAAAGTGCTGGAAGAACTGGAGCGCAGGGAAGGAAAGTCCAGATTAAATGACAACTAAGGCAGGAACCCTCTGGCTGTGTGCAACGCCTATCGGAAATCTGGAAGATATGACTTTCCGGGCGGTCCGGGTTCTTCAGGAAGCAGATCTGATCGCCGCAGAGGATACAAGGAACAGCATCCGGCTGCTGAACCACTTTGATATTCATACCCCCATGACCAGTTATCATGAGTACAATAAATATGAAAAAGGAAGAAGTCTGGTAAAAAAGCTTTCCGAAGGACAGAATATTGCGCTTATTACCGATGCGGGGATGCCGGGGATCTCGGACCCCGGAGAAGAGCTGGTACGGATGTGCCATGAGGCCGGGATTACAGTAACCGCAGTCCCAGGCCCGTGTGCCTGTGTGACAGCGTTGGCACTGTCCGGACAGGATTCCGCAAGGTTTTGCTTTGAAGGATTTCTCCCTGTGGATAAAAAAGAGCGCAGGAACAGACTGGAGGAGCTTTCAGGGGAGACAAAAACGGTGATCCTCTACGAAGCGCCCCACCGGCTGAAGAAAACTTTATGGGAACTTTTGGAGCAGTGCGGGGAGCGGAGGCTGTCCGTGTGCAGGGAACTGACCAAGCGATATGAAACGATTTGGGAAACGACGCTTTCGGAAGCATGCCGCTGTTATGAGGAACAGGAACCAAAGGGAGAATATGTGCTGGTCCTTGCAGGAAAGCCTCTTGAAGAAGTAGAGAGAGAACGGCAGCAGAAGTATACCGATTTGTCTTTAGAAGATCATGTCCGGTCCTATGAAGCACAAGGCATGGATCGGAAATCAGCCATGAAACAGACTGCAAAAGACCGCGGCATTACAAAGCGAGAGGTCTATCAGGCACTGATTGCAAAGGAATGAGAAAATGGAAACAGAACTTCGGGACGGAGAACGTTTAGACGAGCTTCAGAGAAACGGATACCGAATCATTCAGGACCCAAAGCGGTTCTGTTTTGGAATGGATGCAGTGCTGCTGGCCGGTTTTGCACGCGTGAAGCCGGAAGAACGGGTGCTGGATCTGGGAACCGGTACAGGAATTATACCCATTCTTTTGGAAGCCAGAACTAGGGGAAAGTGTTTTACCGGGCTGGAGATTCAGCCGGAGAGTGCGGATATGGCCAAAAGAAGTGTTGCTCTCAACGGGCTGCAGGAGAGAATCCGCATTGTAACCGGTGACATCAAAGAAGCGAACCGTCTCTTCGGGGGCGGTTCTCATCATGTGGTAACCTGCAATCCGCCTTATATGATCGATCATCATGGTCTGAAAAATCCCCAGCAGCCCAAAGCCATTGCGAGGCATGAGATTTTATGTACATTGGAAGATGTGGCTTCTCAGGCATCGAAAGTACTGATGCCGGGCGGACGTTTTTATATGGTACATCGTCCGTTTCGGCTGGCGGAGATCCTTACATGCCTGTGTGGCTATGGGCTTGAACCGAAGCGGATCCGCTTCGTACACCCTTATACAGATCGGGAGCCGAATATGATATTGATAGAGGCCCTGAAAGGCGGCAGGCAGGGGATGACTGTGGAAAAGCCTCTGATTATTTACAAGAAGCCAGGAATCTATATGGACGAGATCTATGAGATCTATGGATATTGAGAAGCCGCCGCACACGCCGGAGGGCTTCTTTTCATATGATAAATAAGGGGAATGGGTATGGAAGAGAGAAGTAATTTTGGCAAAGGAAGCGTAGCCGGAAATATTATGAGTATGGCGGTTCCCATGACCGTGGCACAGATTCTGAATCTTCTGTACAATCTGGTGGACCGTATTTATATTGGCCATATTCCGGGGGCAGATTCTCTGGCGCTTACCGGAGTAGGACTGACTTTTCCGATTGTAAGCATGATAACAGCCTTTGCTGGTCTGTTCGGCATGGGCGGCGCCCCTCTTTGCTCTATCGAGCGCGGGAAAGGAAACCAGGAACGGGCAGAAGCTATTATGCAGAATGCGTTCTGGATGCTGGCCGGGACAGGGGTCCTGATTATGATTGCCGGATATGCGGCAGAACGGCCGCTTCTGTATGCCCTTGGGGGCAGTGATGCCACATATGTCTATGCCAGTGAATATTTGAAAATCTATTTGGCAGGCACTCTTGCGGTTATGATCGGGCTTGGGCTGAATCCATTTATCAATGCCCAGGGATTTGGAAAGACAGGCATGGTCACTGTGGCTTTAGGAGCATTGATTAATCTTGTGCTGGATCCGCTGTTTATCTTTGTGCTTCATATGGGTGTAAAAGGAGCTGCACTGGCAACGGTAATGGCACAGTGCTGCTCTGCAGTGTGGGTGCTTTTCTTTCTGACCGGGGAAAAGCCCCTGCTTCGGCTGAAATTAAGGTTTGGACGGCCGGACTGGAAGATTGTGGGACAGATTACGGCGCTGGGCACTTCTAATTTTATTATGAATTTTACCAACAGTGTTGTACAGGTAGTATGCAACCGGCAGCTTCAGTTTTACGGCGGTGATTTGTATGTGGGTATTATGACAGTGCTTAATTCTGTCCGGGAAGTGCTGACGATGGTCGTGATCGGGATGTCAAACGGTGCGCAGCCGGTGATCAGCTTTAATTATGGAGCCGGTAAAAAAGGCCGGGTGCGCCAGGGCATCCGTTTTATGACAGCAGCATCCATCATCTATACTTGTGCAGCCTGGGCGGTGACATTGGCGTTTCCGAAATTTTTTATTCATATGTTTAATTCGGAACCGGAACTTTTAGCAGCCGGGGTACCGGCCATGCATATTTATTTTTTTGGTTTTTGTTTTATGGCGCTGCAGTTTTCCGGCCAGACGACATTTCAGGCTTTGGGACAGGCAAAATATGCCATTACCTTTTCCCTGTTTCGAAAGATCGTGATCGTAGTGCCGCTGACGCTTCTGCTTCCCCTGCTGCCGGGAATCGGTCTTCACGGTGTATTTTTAGCGGAACCTATTTCAAATCTGATCGGCGGGTGCGCCTGCTTTTTTACAATGCTTAGGGTGATATGGAGGGGGAAACTGAAGGAATGAAAAGTATTGCCTACATACATACGGATTTTCCTGAGAAATTCGGTATACCAAGACAGAGCGGCTTAGTAGATGCGCTGAAGGGACAGGTTGTCTTTGAACCAGAGTACCGCAGTCCGGAAGCGGTTAGGGGGCTGGAGCAGTTTTCTCATATTTGGCTTTTATGGCAGTTCTCGGAGTCGAAAAAAGACCACTGGTCAGCAACAGTAAAGCCGCCCCGCCTGGGAGGAAAGAAACGGGTGGGCGTGTTTGCCAGCCGTTCTCCTTACCGTCCAAACGGAATCGGCCTGTCCTGCGTCCGACTGGAGCGAATTGAGATAACAGAGAAGTTCGGCCCGGTACTTTATGTGGCGGGTGTTGATCTGCTGGATAAAACGCCCATTTATGATATTAAGCCTTACATTCCCATGTCGGACTGTCACCCGGAGGCTTTGGAAGGCTACACGAAAGAGACAAGACAGCACAGGCTGTCGGTGGATTTTCCAAAGGAGCTGCTCGCCCTTTTTCCGGAGGAGAAGCAAAGGGCGATTCTGGGCATACTGGCAGAAGACCCAAGACCGGCGTATGTACAGGATGAAGACCGGATCTATGGAGTGAGCTTTGGGGGGTATAATGTGAAATTCCGGATTGCCGGGGAAACGGCACATGTGTGCAAAGTGGAGAATGCGGCCGGCGATTCATACAATCCGGAGAGCTTCCATAAAATATAGGGTAAAAATTTTATAGGAGCTGAAACAGAATATGAATCTTTTATGGGCAGGCATGATGCTGGCGGCGATTGTATATGGTGCTTTAAACGGGACAATTCCGGAGGTAACGCAGGCCGCGCTGGATTCTGCCAAGGAGGCGGTAACACTGTGCATTACCATGCTTGGCATTCTCTCCTTCTGGATGGGACTGATGCAGATTGCAGGGGCAGCAGGACTTATCGGGAAGCTGACAGGATGCATTCGTCCGGCACTGCGCTGGCTGTTTCCAAGGATACCGAAAGGGCATCCGGCTATGGAGCAGATTGCGGTGAATTGTATTGCGAACGAATGTATTATAATGGGACTAAATAAAGAACCTTTAACGAAAAGGCTTTATTTAGTCCCATTTTTCATTTCATCAGGTTTTCTACACCTGAGCATAGACATAAGTAACGTTACAAAAAGTATAACATGAAAATACCGGTATAGGAAGCAGATTTTGCTGTCAGTTGTCGTATCAGTTGTCGTATTTTGGTCACTGACAGCATGGGTCCATGAGAAAGTGGGGGTACAGCTCCCACTTATGTAAAAAGATTAAGGAGGACAAGCTATGACAACAGGTACAGCGACAGGAGCAGAGACTACCCGCACAATTATTTTCATCGATCAGAAACATAAGGACTTTTATTTGAATTATTTAGAGAAATGTGGATGTCAGGATGAATACCATAAAGCACTGGTATATTGTCTTGGAATCGGCAGAGATACAAGATCCCACGTAGACAGGATCTATGATTTTGAATCCGGATGCGTGAAAACGGAATGTCTTCGCGAAGGGTGGATGACCAGCGGAAGCAGAAGGATCGTTTATATGGCATTTAACCTCTATTGTAATGGAACGCCGAGCGTATTTGATTATAAGAAAAAGGATGATCAGATTCAGGAGTGTCAGTCTTATACAGTGGAAGATCTGTTTTGCTGCAGCTATGCCAGATATTTCTGGGAGGCGATCCGTCTGCGCTATCCGGAATACTGTTTTTTGTGAAATGGAGGGATGTATATGCTGAAGATCAGGATGCAGGGAACCAGAAAAGACATTCGCTGGTTCCGGCGGCTTCTGGAAGACAGCAGGGAGATCAATATCATACGGATTTCAGAAATCTATGCCAACAAGGGGACAGGCAGGTACTTCCGTGTATATGCGGAAGTGGAAAGAGAGCCGGTAGATAATGAGTAAAAGAGAATTGACGGTCTACAGCGGAGGCGGGACTTATCGGAACCCGTTTCCGCAGATCATCCTGCAGGGACAGTGGCTGAAAAGTCTGGGATTTTCCGCAGGAGATAAGATCACCGTGATCTGTAATCAGGATCAGATCACCATTGAAAAGTTCATAGAGGAATGTAAAGAAGAAAGATAAGCAGGAGGAAAATATATGTGCAGAGTGATCGCAGTCTCTAACCAAAAGGGAGGAACAGGGAAGACAACAACCTGTGTGAATCTTGGGATCGGGCTTGCAGGAGCCGGAAAAAAGGTATTACTGGTGGAGGCGGACGCCCAGGGAAGTATGGCGGTCAGCCTTGGTATTCAGGAGCCGGACGAACTGGATGTGACACTGGTAAACATCATGGAAAAGATCATCAATGAGGAAGACCTGGAACCGGGGGAGGGAATCCTTCATCATGCGGAAGGGGTTGATTTCATTCCGGCCAATATTGAGCTGGCAGGTCTGGAAACGTCGCTGGTTAATGCCATGAGCCGTGAGATGGTATTGCGTCAGTATCTGGATGGAATCAAAGAACAGTATGATTATGTACTGATAGACTGTACCCCGTCTTTAGGGATGATTACGATTAAC
This sequence comes from Lachnospiraceae bacterium, assembly GCA_910574965.1. Taxonomy (GTDB): domain Bacteria; phylum Bacillota; class Clostridia; order Lachnospirales; family Lachnospiraceae; genus Hominiventricola. The sequence goes on from CAJTDB010000028.1 coordinate 16,638, forward strand.
GCGCTTGTGGCGGCGGACAGTGTACTCATTCCCGTGGAATCGGCATATTTGCCTGTGAAGGGCTTACAGCAGCTGATTAAGACCATTGGAAGAGTGCGCAGAAGGCTGAATCCAAAACTTGATATTATGGGAATTCTGCTGACCAAAGTAGACCGCAGGACGAACTTCGCGAAAGATATTTCCCTGCAGATCAGGGAAGCATACGGAGATCGGATACATATTTTTAAAAACTGCATTCCTTTGTCTGTAAAAGCGGCAGAGACAACTGTAGAAGGAAAAAGCATCTATCTGTATGCACCGAAAGGGATTGTGGCAGAGGGATATCGTTCTCTGACGCAGGAGGTACTTGCAGATGAAAAATAAAGGGCTGAAAAAGCTGGATCTGAAATCCTATGACGATCTGTTCGGGGCCGGAGAACCGGCAGCAGGCGAAGCGGTTATTTCCGTTCCGGTCCATATTCTTCATCCATTCAAAGACCATCCGTTTCGGGTGGTCGATGATGAAAAGATGCAGGAGACAGTGGAGAGCGTAAAGAGATATGGGATTCTGGTTCCCGGAATTGTGCGTCCGCATCCAGAAAACGGATATGAAATGATATCAGGACACCGTAGATGGCGTGCATGTGAGCTGGCAGGATTGGAAGAAATGCCGGTTATTGTCCGGAACCTGAATGATGACGAAGCCACGATCATTATGGTGGATGCGAACATTCAGAGAGAGGATATTCTGATCAGCGAAAAGGCAAGGGCTTATAAGATGAAATATGAGGCGATGCGGCATCAGGGTAGCAAAGGGGAGAAATATACGGCGGATGCGATTGGAGAAGCTGCTGGAGACAGTGGAAGAACCGTTCAGAGATATATTCGCTTGGCAGAGCTGGTGCAGGAGCTGTTAGATTTTGTAGATGAAAACAAAATTCCCATGGGGGTGGGTGAAAAACTGTCTTATCTGAAAAGAGAAGAGCAAAACTGGCTTGTGGAAGCTATCCAAAACAGTGAGATGTTTCCATCAAAGGGACAGGCAGAGCAGTTAAAAGAAGGAAGTGATACAGGCGAACTGACACCGGCACAGGTTTATGCAATATTAGTTAAGAGGGAAAGAGCAAATGTAAATGTGACGATTTCTGCTAGGAAGATTCGCAGTTATTTCCCGGCTGCATATTCCAAAGAACAGGTAGAGGAAGTGATCTATACGCTTTTGGACCAGTGGAAAGAGAATAAAGAGAGGGAGGAAGGAGCAGATGCAGGGAGTTCATTTTGATTATTTTCGGGGGATGGAGGCGGATCAGTATACCTTCTTCCGGATACCAAAGATACTTTTTACTGCAGAATGTTTTTCTTCTCTTTCCTGTGAAGCAAAAGTCTTATACGGTCTGTTACTGGACCGCATGAGTCTCAGCATCAAAAATCGGTGGTTGGATAAAGAGAGCAGGGTATACATTATTTTTACCGTGGACGAAATAGCCGAACTGATGGGGTGTGGGACTCAAAAGGCTGTAAAGCTTTTAAAAGAACTGGATGTGGAAAAGGGGATCGGACTGATCGAGAAAAAGAGGTTAGGGCTTGGAAGACCTAATGTTATTTACGTAAAAAATTTTCTGATACAACAGACAGAGAACCAGAAAACAGAAATAGAATCAGAGGGAGACACTATAGAGATCCAGAATTGTGAAAATCATCATTCCAGAATTGTGAAAATCACAAATCAGGAATATCCGGAATCACAAATCAGGGATTTTGAAAATCAAAATTCAGGGATTTCAGGAATCAAAAGTCCAGAATTTCCAAAGTCGCAATTCAAGAATGATGAAAATCACAATTCAGGCATTGTGAAAATCACAAATCCAGAATTTCCAAAATCGAAGTCTAATGATACTGATATAAACGATACAGAGTTAAACGAAAATAAAAACAGTGAGACAAAATCTATCTATCCAGATCAGATATCATCCTGCCTGTCTAAGACAGTGAGGGGATTGGATGTGATTGAAAAGATGGAAACCTGTCGGAATGTGATCCGGGAACATATCTTTTATGAGTGCTTCCAGGATGAAAGATATCATTGTCTGGAAAAAGTGGACGAACTGGTGGAACTGATCGTGGAAGTTATGATGATGCCGGATAACCGTATTCTGCGGATTGCCGGAGTTGAGAAGTCGGCGGCGATTGTAAAAAACCGGTTTATGAAGCTGAGAAAAATGCATATAGAGTATGTTCTTACTTGTCTGGACGCTAATACAAGTAAGGTGGGAAATATCAAGTCTTATCTGTTGACTGCGTTGTATAATGCTCCCATGACCATTAGTAATTATTATGCAGCAGAAGTGAATCATGATCTGTATGGGAGCGGGTAATATAAAAAGTTTCTGCATCATTTTCAGAAATAAATTGTTTTGGCGGATCAAGTATGTTATTCTGAAAATAAATAAAGGGGGAAGATCATGAAATTTGTAAAACATGTAGTAGTGCCTGTTGTGTCAGTGCTGTTATTAGTCGCTATGTTCCGTCCGGTGTGCATGGAAGATGGAGTGTGCGATTATCTGAAACTGTGGATCATTGTCGGTATTCCGTTTGGAATTCATCGGATGTTTTTCTGGATGATTCCGAGAGGGTATGATCTTGGAGGTACTCTTGGGATCTGGACGTTAAATTTTCTGATTGGCGGTGTGATCGGTGGTGTCGTAGTGATCTGGCGTCTGGCAGTAGCAGTTTGGTATATCCTGAAAATGGCGGTAACAGGAACGGCATGGACCGTCAGAAAACTGTCAGGGGTATCCTGATTCTGAAGTGAAAACAGAGATCAATAGAACAGAGAAGAAATCGTGATTGAAAAAGCAGCTGTATATCCGGCTGCTTTTTTGCTGTGGTCAAACTTTACGACACGATGTCGTAAAGTGCAGATGTTGGATCATCTAAGGGGGTGCGCATTGGGAAATCTGGCAGAGTCACAGGAGCTGATAAAACTGGGGAACCGCATCCGGGATCGGAGAAGAGAAATCCGACTGTCGCAGGAGAAGGTTGCGGAGAAAGCAGGAGTCAGTACAAACACGATAAGCCGTATCGAAGGGGGCCAGTCTGCCATGTCCATAGAGATTTTTATGAAGCTGGTAGAAATACTGGATATGGATGCAAACCGGCTTCTGGGGATCGTGGCTTTGCCGGAAGAAGACAGACAGTGCCAGGAGGTTCTGCGCAGAATCCGGCAGTTGAAGCAGAGAGATCAGGCAGTGGTAATGAAAACAGTAAAAACATTGATCGAGGAGCTAAGATGATCCAGATAAAAGAGTTTCCACAAATATGGTGAGTTATTTTAAAAGTTCCACATATCCGGCAGGGAAAATTTGGTTTTGAACTGTTAAACTTGTAAATATCAAAGAGACAGGCACGAGAAATCAGGGGAAAGGGGAAAAAGCAGAACAGAGAGTAAAAGAGAGCTTCTGGCTCCCGTTAAAAAAAACGGACGGGTCGGAAGTCATTTTTACTGTCTTAAATTATTTTCTGTGATATCAGGCTTTCAGGACCGTCCGCAGCCTTCGGGCAGAAAGGCGGTCAATATGCTGACATTACAGGAACTGAAACAGATTGCGGATATTCCGAAACGTGGAAATCGAATTCCTACAGCAAAATATCTGAAGGGAAACGAAACAGTTGTCGAGAAAAAGCGATTAGGCGTCGACGCAGAGATTACAGCGTATCAGAATGGATATGTGCTGTATCAGGTGGGAAGACATTTTACCGTATTTCCGCTTCATTCCTGTGGGAGTTATCTTTATATTTCCAACAGTCACATGGCTTCTTTGTCGGGGAGTGTGTTTGAAAATGAAATGTGGTATGTACGGCTTGCGTTGGAAGGAGAGGACCGGCTGAACCGGAATCAGGAAGAGAGGGAACGTGATAAGACGGTCTCATACAGTGCGGTGTCCGAGGAATGGAACGTGATGGAAGATGCAGGGCTGCCCATACAGGAGCAGATTGAGAAACGCGAAACAATAGAAGAGGTCCTGCAGCTTCTGACCGAGAGACAGCGTATGGTAGTGATCCGGTTTTTTCTACAGGAGAAAACACAGAGGCAGATATCAAAGGAACTGGGGATCAGCAGTCCGGCAGTGTCTACGATTCTTTCACAGGCAATTCAGAGGATTCGGAGAAAGTATCCGTCAGTTCATAGAGAAATGCAGGTGATCCAATGAAGCGAGGAAAAAAGCCAAAAGAACGGGAAAAATATGTTCTGCGGGTGCAGAATGGAGAACTGATTGAAGTGACAAGAGAAGTTTATCTGGAATGGTATCAGTCAAGGCGGAGAGAAAAATATCAGAAAGAACGGGATCGGAAACATGGGGTATGCAGTCTGAATGCATTGAAAGAAACAGGAATATTTTCTCCGGTATCTGTTCCGGACAAAGCGGGACTGGAAGAGCTGGTTCTGAAGAAACTTGATCAGAGCAGATTACTGAAGGCGTTAAAAAAACTGCCGGAACAGGATGTGAATTTGATCTGTCTTCTGTACTGTGAAGAAACTACAATAAAAAGAGCGGCAGAACTGTATCAGTGCAGTCAGGCATCTATCCGAAACAGGAAAAAACGCATCCTGGTAGAGCTTTACCAGATGATGCAGAAAGAAGAAACAGAAGATTGGAATATTTGAAATTCCATAATTACTCAGTCGCTTTTATATTCTGTGAGATATTTGATAAAAGCGGATACAGCGCTTATCTGCTCGTCGTTAAGAGTATCTATGGATTCCAGAACCTGTTTTTTGGCCAGTGAAAGATCCGGGGTGGAAAAAATGTCTCCTTCGCCCTCTTCCAGCCACTTTTTATTGACATGGAATACATTTTCAATCAGCAGGAGAATCCGATCCGGAGGCGTTACTTTTCCCTGCATGATCCGGGAAAAATAACCGGCGTCCAGATTGATCTTCTTTGCAAACTGGCGTTGAGAAATATGGAGTTCAGTCAATAGAATTTTTAATCTTTCTGAAATCATGGTTAAGTTACCTCGCTGGCATTAGCATAGCAAATTGTATTGCCTATGTCAACGATAATAATGAGAAAAGGTATTGACATACTGCTTATAACAATATATAGTATTGCTTAAAGCAATAAAAGGAGGTGGGAGTGATGACTGGAGCAAAAGAACAGCTGAAAAAGGATATCGAAAATATTGACGATGAAGCAACATTGGAAAAAATCAGAATCTATATTATGGGAATTCAGGCACAGCAGAATCTGGAAAGATCACGGATGCCGCCAGAGCAGGAAGAATGATTTCTCATTAACCGAAAACAATGCTTCTAAACAATACATACAAACGAGGTAAGCTTTTATGGAAGGCAAAATTTTGGATATTGTAATTGAAAATTCCAACAGGCGGCTGGACCAGGTTACATTCATGAACGATGAGTATAAGCAGCTGCAGAGAAAACTGGATAAGAAATTAAAAAGAGCAGATAAGCTGAAACTGACCGAAAAAGAGAGGAAGGAACTGGACAGACTGCTTGTTGCCTGTAATGAAAAAAGCAGCTGTTGCTGTCGGATCTTATACAGACAGGGTTACATAGACTGTATTCATTTGCTAAAAGAAATTGGCATCTTGGCTTGAAACATTAACCGGATATTTCATATGGAGGACATGAAAATGGACGCTTTGGAAAAATTCCGAAGAGATGAAACAAGAAGGCTGATCTGCTGGATCAAAAATAATAGAAGTAGCTGGCAGGATATTACAAATTCCATTATCGAACAGGATATGTCAGTTGCCCAGGAATTCAGGAACGCCATAAGAAGTCTTAGGGATAATGGATTTTATCAGTTTATTGTTCTGTTGCTGTATACACATAATTTGAAAATAGAGAACGCGATTGAAAATTCCCTGTTGTCGTTAGTGAATGAACACTGGGATGAAGGGATGCCAGACAGGGTTATTAACCTTTTGTTGGATAATCTGGTTGAGGAATGATAATAACGTAGATGTTATGGGGTTCTGTATCTTTCAATATTCGTCTACAGAACTGTAGGCGAATATTGAAAGCATTTTAATTTACCTAAAACTGGAATTTCCTAAATAAACAATTTCATGATTTGCTAATCATTTTATCAAGAATATTTTGAAAATCATTAAAATAAATTTCCATCTCACTAAATTTTTTGTTCCTTAATGGATACAAAAATTTTAGAATAATATGAAGTATATTTTTGTCTTCATCTAATAAAATATTTGTTATTTCTTCTTTTGATACGCATTTCTCCAGATATACACAATATAAACTGATATATTTAATAGAATGATAATAATATACTTCTAAATTTTGCTTATCAATAGTTGCTTGTTGAATTTTTGAAAATTCCGTTGTTTCATATTTCACGCGTTTTTCTATTTCTTCATCACAATATAAAATGCCTCTGTAAAAGGCCCTAAATTCGGAAAACAAATAAATACAAATAAACTCTTTTAATTGTATTAGTTCTAAATAATTTAAATAATTATGACTTTTGCAATAACTATAGTAATCACTAACATGTGTCAATTCATGAAATATAGTATCATTGATAGAGTTAAAAGCATTTACAATAATTTTTGATTGTAAATTCATATTAGAATTAAAAATTGTTATTGCCGCTGTAGTATTCCAATTTGCTCTCTTATCTACTTTTAAAATGTACTCATTTGGATAATTAAATTCTTTGTATGTATTGATAGTGTCTTCCTTAAAATTAAATGAAGCTACAATTTCAGGTATTGGAAATTCCTCATCCGGATACTTTGATTTGTAGAACTTTATTTCTGCTTCTTTAAGTTTGTTAAATGAACTATTAAATTCATTTCTTAAATTATCTATGATTTCCATTTTACGGCCTCCTTTATAAATCAAAATTGATCAATTCTAATTTGAATTATCTTCGAAATTTTATCACAAATATCTATTCAACACAATCTCAAAATTTTCTGAAATTTTCCTCGAACTGTTTAACTTTCCCCTTCTCCAGCCTGCGATTAGTGAAAGGGTAACAAAAATCCTTTTTACTGCACCTTGAAAATTTCATAGCCTGCCCAGATTGATACCTGGTATTGAGTGTGCATTTTCAGCGCGCCTGATCAGAGCAAACGTTGCGGAACAGAAAAACCGGGACAGGGAACGGGTCTGGGGAAGACAGGAAAACGCTCAATGAAAGCAGCCGGTCCGGGGAACCGGACTGGATAACAGTAGATGCCATGCAGGGAAGTTGTGTGAATGAAGGCTTTCCTGCATTGATGTGCTGTTATCAGAACAGCGGATTTTATGAAGAAGGGAGGGACAGGATGCGGACAGAGAGAGCAGATAATGAGAGATATGCAGATGCGAAACCATCTGAATGTATATACTGCTATTTCTGGAAAGAAAAAAGGAAAAGCTGTGGACGGTCAGAATGTTATTATCTGCTTTCGGATGAAGAGATGGGATCGGAAATATCGTCAGACGCTGAAGAAGTATGGGACTGTGAAAGTTGTCCATACGGAAGAAATTTTCCCTGCATTGGCTATTGCCTGCGGAAAATTCTTCTGGAAATGAAAGAGAAAAGGCAGATGAGTGGAAAGGGGGATGAGCACCATGCAGGAACAGATCAACGATAAAACCATCTCTTTATGCATTACCGGAGGAAAGATATCCGGGCGGATTCTGAAATTTGCCATTACAAAAGCGCTGGCAAAGATGGAGAAACATAAAAGAGAGAAAGCGGCGGGAAAAAATACGACGATTTATCATGGAAAGCAGAGCATGGAGAAACTCATGAAGCAGAACTGTCAGTTGTCCAATATTGAGATTACAGATGGCAATATTAAGTCTTTTGAAAAATATGCGCGGAAATACAGTATTGATTTCAGCTTGAAAAAAGACAAATCGGTAGAACCGCCCAGGTACTATGTGTTTTTTAAGGCAAAAGATGTGGATGTCATGACTGCCGCATTCAGGGAATATACGGCAGGTACACTGGAAAAGAATAAGAGACCGTCCATCCGAAGAAAACTGGCACTGGCCATCGAGAGAGTCACAAAGCATCGACAGCGGGAGAAAACAAGGCAGAAAGATCGGGGGCCGGAACATTGAGCAGAGAACAGAAAATAAAACGTCTGATTATGCTGAACATTCCGTTTGCGGTGGTGTTTTATCTGGTGGATAAAATCTCGTGGCTGTTTCGGCACTGTGCAGGGGATTCCATCATGGACAGAGCCGGGATTGTATTTCTGAATTTTCAGCTTGCGTTTGGGAATCCGTTTCCCAGCTTTCACATTTATGATCTGTTTGCTGGAATACTGGGTGCGGCAGCAATCAAAATGGTGGTTCACATGAAGGGGAAAAATGCAAAGAAGTATCGTCAGGGTGTGGAGTATGGTTCTGCCAGATGGGGGACACCCAAAGACATCGAACCATTTATGGACCCGGTGTTTGAAAACAATATTCTGCTGACACAGACAGAGCGTCTGACCATGAACAGCAGACCGAAGCAGCCTAAATATGCAAGAAATAAAAACGTCATTGTGATCGGCGGTTCCGGCTCCGGTAAGACGCGGTTCTATGTAAAGCCACAGCTGATGCAGATGACACCAAATGTCAGCTATGTGGTTACTGATCCGAACGTGATAGTGTTATAAGGAACTAAAAAGCGTTACATCATAACAGAACGGGGGTTATATAATGAGCAAACAATTAAACAGTATCAAGATTACCGCCCTGTATGAAAGGCTCTCCCGTGATGATGAGCTACAGGGCGAATCCAACAGTATCACAAACCAAAAACATTTCTTAGAGGACTACGCAAGGAAGAACGGCTTTGTCAATATACGCCACTTCACCGACGACGGAGTGAGTGGGACGACATTCGACCGGGAAGGTTTCCAGTCCATGATTGCCGAAGTGGAAGCCGGGAACGTGGCGGTCATTATCGTAAAAGATATGAGCCGGTTCGGGCGCGACTATCTGAAAGTAGGGTTCTATACCGAAGTCATGTTTAAAGAAAAAGGCGTCCGGTTTATAGCAATCAACAACGGCATAGACAGCAGCAACCAGCAGGACAGCGATTTCACGCCGTTTTTGAACATTATGAATGAATGGTATGCACGCGATTCCAGCCGCAAGATACAGGCTATCTTTAAAGCCCGTATGCAGGAAGGGAAGCGGGTTTCTCCCAGTGTCCCCTACGGCTACCGGCGCGACCCGGACGACAAGCAGCATTTGATTATCGACCCGGAACCGGCGGCAGTTGTCCGGCGCATTTTCAAGCTGGTTCTGGAAGGGAATGGAGTCAATCGGATTGCCGATATTCTGTACGCTGACAAGATATTGATTCCCTCGGCATATGCTGAAAAATACTATCCTGAAAACCAGCATAGCAAGAGTTTCCACGACCCTATCCGCTGGACAAATCAAACAATCATTCATATCTTGGAAAAGCGGGAATATATGGGGCATACGGTATTGGGTAAAACTATCAGTGAATCCTATAAAACCAAAAAGCGCCGGAAAGCTACAGAGGACGAATTGATGATATTTGAGAACACCCACGAAGCAATCATTGACGAAGAAACATGGAATAATGTACAACGCCTGATAGAAACAAAACGCCGACCGAAAAAGAATGGCGCTCCCCCTTGCCGTTTAAGCGGATTACTCTATTGCGCGGACTGTGGCTCGAAGTTGTCACACCGGTATAATTCCAGAAACAAATATGACGCTGACAATTCTTATGGCTGCTCCAGCTACCGGCAGTATACCCGGAACTGTACCATGCACTATATCCGGGTATCTGTAGTAGAAAAATTGATTTTGGAAACTATCCGGGAAGTCAGCGCCTATGCCCTCTCAAACGAAAAGGAGTTTGTCAAGAAGGTACGGGAAGCGTCAGACGTTCAGCAGGAAGCCACTATGAAAGAATACCGCCGAAGATTGGGAAAGGCAAAGCGGCGGCATGAAGAACTGGACGACCTGGTGAAAAAGCTATATGAATCTTTTGCTACCGGGAAGATTCCAGAAAAGCACTTTGACCGTCTGCTATCCGGGTATGACAACGAACAGACCACACTTGAAGCAGAAATGCAGGAATTACAGACCGGGCTTGACCGTTACGGCGCGGACAGTGTGAGGGCTGACCGGTTCCTTGAATTGGTGAAAAGGTACACGGATTTTTCAGAACTTACCACTCCTATGTTGAATGAATTTATAGAAAAAGTAGTTGTCCATGAAGCGGACAAATCAACCGGGGACAGGGTGCAAAAGGTAGACATATATCTAAACTTTATCGGGGCATTTACTGTACCAAAAATGGAAGCTGCCCTGACCGCCGAACAGGAAGCAAGGGAACAAAGGAAGCTGCAAGCCCGCAACAGGGAACGCGAACAAAACCGGCTGCGTATGCAACGGTACAGGGCGCGACAGAAGGAACTGGCAGCGGCGGCAAATTAGTATAAGGGGAACCAGAAAGAGGACGCAAGGCAGAAAGCAGCGTCCTCTTTTATGCGCCACGCCAACGGCGGGCGTAAACCCTCGGAGAGCCCACGCCGGCACTTTGCAACGCGAAGCGGTGAAAGTGTCAGAGTGGGTCATATACTTGATAAAAGTATATGATTGCATTTGCGGCGGCTGAAATAGGGCATAATATATTGACTTTTTGTGCGTACAGGAATATAATTATTGTGCGCACAAGAAAGGGGTGAAACGATGGCGCAAAAAAAGACAGGGCGTCCACCTTCTGACGATTCTATGACGGACAGAATATTTGTTCGGGTAAGCAAGGAAACAAAAGAAAAACTCGACGAATGTACACAAGAACTTGAAACTTCTCGTTCTGATGTTGTCCGAAAGGGAATTGATATGGTGCATGACAGCCTGAAAAAGTAACAGAGAAACGGCGACCTCCGGCGAAGAAAGTACGCCGTTTCAGTGTACAGCTACCTTAACAGGCAGACCGCGTAAATATTATACACTGCGCGGCTCCGTCTGGCAAGGTTTTGTGCGTAATATCAAACGAAAGGACGGAAACGAATGGGAAAAATTTTAGAGGCAATCGCAACAGACCACCTTTGCGTTGAGCCAGTGATTTATGAAGGGGATTCCAAATTTAACCGGGCAAGAAACCGGTACTGCACCCTCGGAGAAAAGCTGATGGCGAAACTCAATGAGGAAGAACGAAAAATGCTGGATGACTACAGCGCGGCACAAAGCGAAGAAAGCGTTCTCTATGGGATTGACCGTTTTGTTAAAGGCTTCCGGTTAGGGGTACTTATGATGATTGAGGTCATTTCTGATGAAGATGATTTAATTCTCCATGAGGGGGAAAGCGTATGAGCATTTTAGAACGCCTTTACGATGGGAAAGTCTACCCCTGTGAAGAAATCCTTCCACAAAACTACGCGGAGTACCGCGCTATTTCTGGACAAGTGGGAAATGATTATGAATACTTCCTAAAAGAATTATCACCAGAACAGCTTAAACGGTTTGAGGAAATGGATAAAGGAAGGACAAAGCTTTCCACTATACAAGCCTACGCCAACTTTGAGTACGGTTTCAAGTTGGGTGCAATGCTGATGAATGAAGTTTTCAGCAATCATCAAGAAGAAAAAGAATAGACAGCCAGACAGAAGAAACGGTGCGCCTGACCGTGCCGCTTCTCCTATCCAACCGGTCAAGGTACGGGTCGTATTTCCGCCGCCCTGCTCTGGAAATCTCCACCCTTTCCCCCTTGACCGTCTGGATTTTTGCCGTGCTATGGCTGCGCCGAAAACGGGGAACAGGAAAAAGAACTGTTTCCCGTTTTTCGTCCCAACCATTGTACGGCAAAACCGGCTCCGCTGGTGTACTGGCGGCGGGAGTTTTCCTGCGGTGGCTCTGCCCCCACACCCCCGACCTCCTCCAAAGAACAGAATAAAAGACGATTCAAGCCCTGTAACGGTTGCTAGCGCTGTTATAGGGCTTTTTATATAGATAACTGAAAGCAGAATGAAAAGGAGTGAACAACTTATGAAAGAAATCAAAACCTTGTCCGTCATTGACGGGAAAAGCCTGTTAGGGCTGGACGTGGAACCGCCTAAATTTATCATTGCCGGGCTTATGCCGGTGGGGTTGCATATCTTATCCGGCAGCGCCAAAATCGGGAAGTCATGGCTTTCTTTATGGCTCTGCCAGCAAGTGTCCACTGGTGGGAAGGTATGGGAGTTTGAAACGCGCAAATGCGGGACGCTCTACCTGGCATTGGAAGATACCATTGACCGGCTCCATTTCCGGCTCTCCCACATCACCGACGACGGCTCGGAACAAAGCTATTTTGCCACGGAAGCGGATAACCTGTCCGGCTCCCTGATACCACAACTTGAAACCTTCATGGCGGCTTATCCAGACACGGGGCTTGTGGTGGTTGACACGCTCCAACGGGTACGCGGGGCGGTGAATGATAAGAACGCCTATGCCAATGACTACGACGAAATCGGGCGAATCAAGTCCTTTGCTGACCGCTTCAAGATTGCCGTGCTGCTGATTCACCACGTCCGCAAGATGCCGGACAGCGACCCCTTCAACATGGTTTCCGGCTCGGTAGGGATAATCGGCGCGGTTGACAGTATGTATGTGCTGGAAAAGGACAAACGGACAGCCAACAAAGCGACCCTTCACGTTACTGGGCGCGATATAGAGGATATGCAGCTTTTACTGGAATTTGACCGGGATATGACCGTCTGGCGGTTCGTGTCCTACCTTTCCGGGGAGCCGACAGCCGATACACTCACGCCGGTTCTGGTGAAGTTCCTTTCCAGCAAGAAAACATTCAGCGGGACAGCTACGGAACTGTTAGACAGCCTGAAAGGGATAGACAGCAGCGTTTCCTGCTCTCCCAACAGTTTAACCCGGCTACTGAAGGAACGCGCCCTGATACTGGAAAAACAGCACCATATCTGTATGGGCTTCACCCGGACAAAGAGCGCCCGCCTTGTTTCCCTCTCTATGGGTGACGATGACGATAAAAATATATATATGGGTGCGGAAGGGATACCGTCATCTACGGCGGGTGACGATACCCCCAAAACAGGGGTACATAGATAAATACCGTCATCGTCATCAGACAGGCGGCAACAGGGGGCATATGTTACGCAATAGGGGCTTGAAAAGTGCCTGTTTACAGGCGTTTCCAGCCCCTTTTCCATGCCCGGCGGGGTTTTATACCAACTGCCCCCAAAACGGGCTTCTAAAGCGTAACATAGCCCCGGAAAGGAGCATTTATGGGAAAGACTGACCGCTGTGTTGTGCGGAACAAAGCCTACCGCAAAGCCGGGCTTGGAATCCGGGAACGGCACAACGAACGCAAGAACAGCGGCTATGCAAACACGGACATTGACCGGGAACGCGCCGCCCTCAACGTGCATTTCAAGCGCTGTGAGGGAAGCTATGCGGAAACATTTGAGCATATGGTAGAAAACGGCACAATCAGCACAAGGGGGCTGAAACAGGACGCTAAAGTAGTTGACGAAATGGTGTTTGACGTGAACTCCGCATATTTTGAGCGGAATGGCGGCTATGCGTATGCAAAGCGGTTCTTTGAGGAAGCCTACCGGCTGGCAGTGAAGGAAGCCGGGGGTGAGGAATATATCCTCTCGGCAGTCATGCACGCGGATGAACGGAACCGGGCGCTCTCTGAACAGCTTGGGCGCGACATCTACCACTATCATCTCCATGTGGTGTATGTGCCGGTGGTGGAAAAGGAAGTCAAGTGGACAAAGCGCTGCAAAGACCCGGCTCTTGTGGGGACGACAAAGGAAGTGATTCATCAGGTCAGTCATAGCAAGAAATGGGCATCTGAAAAGGCGCTGGATAAAGAAGGGAACATTCAGCGGGACGAAAACGGGAAAGCCCTTCTAATCAACGCTTATTCCCTCCTACAAGACCGTTTTTTTGAGCATATGCAGGCGGCAGGGTTTAAAGACTTTGAGCGCGGGGAACGTGGCAGTACAGCGGCACATCTGGGCGTGCTGGAATACAAGATAAAGCAGGACAAGGAGCGACTTGCCGGGCTTGCCGATGACGTTGCCGACAAAGAGGAACAGGCGGCGGCTCTGGATAAAACCTTGAAGCAGAAAGGCAAGCAATTAGCCGGGCTGGACAAACAGCTTACGGTCACGGAGAAAGCCAGCGCAATGTATAGCGAACTGGAACGCATGGGAAAGAAGAACCTTTGGGGACACATGGAACTACTCCCGGAAGAATTTAAGAAGCTGCTGACCCTTGCAAAGTCCGGGCTTGCGTCACAAGGGAAAGTCCTTGAATTGCAACGGCAGCTTACCGAAGCGGTGAAGGGGCTGGAAATCTACCGTACCCGCTGGCAGGACTTAAAAGACAGGACAAAAGACTATATGGAACTGGAACGGCTGCACCCGGAACAGACAAGGAAGGCACTGGAAAGCCTGAAACGGCTGGAACCGGAAACCTCCGCGCCCACGCAATCCCCCAAAAGGAAGCGGCAACAGGAACGCTGACCCTCCCTCCTGTTCTTTGGATGAGGTCGGGGGTGTGGGGGCAGAGCCACCGCATAGCACTAACGCCGCCGGTACACCAGTGGAGCCGGTTTTGCCGTAGAATGGAGCGGACGACAGCGGGAAACAGTTCTTTTTCCTGTTCCCCGTTGTCGGCAGCGCAATGGCACGGCAAAAATCCAGACTGTCAAGGGGGAAAGGGTGGAGATTTTCAGAGCGAAGCGGCGAAAATACGACCCGACCCTTGACTGGCTGGATAGGTGGAACGGAAGGGAAAGACAAAAACTTGAATCAGCAGAAAGGAAATCTAAATGAATAAAGCAGATACAACAACTATCACCACAAGACAGGAAGCGCCGCGGCTTATCCGGCGGATAGGCACGACCACTTATGAGGTATCTATACATTTCAGTGATACCAGCAAGGAAACAATGGCTGATAAAATCAAGAGATTGATTGAACAGGACATTCAGCTTGTGTAACGGTAAATATGTCCTTGACACACCGTCCGAAAAGGTACAATTCTGGTCGAATGCGGAGAGATGCTCCGGCGCGGCACACCGAAAATGAAGAATGGGAAACCGGTACAGGATAAAAACGGGAAAGTGATCTACGAGCCGTATAAGATTAAAGTGCTGAATACCATCAATTTCAAAAAAAGTATGCATTACAATCCTTTCCGATATATCCGGAGTGAGAAGGACATTCTGAAACTGGTCAATACCATTATTGCCAATACCAAAGGGGACGGGGAGAAATCTTCCGAGGATTTCTGGGTAAAAGCCGAGAGGCTTCTGTATTGTGCGCTGATAGGCTATATCTACTATGAAGCACCGGAGGAAGAACAGAATTTTTCTACGCTTCTGGAACTTATCAATGCTTCCGAGACCAGGGAGGACGATGAAGAATTTAAAAATGCGGTGGATGAACTGTTTGAAGAACTGGAAAAGGAAAAACCGGAACACTTTGCCGTTCGTCAGTACCAGAAGTTTAAGCTTGCGGCAGGAAAAACCTCAAAGTCGATACTGATCAGCTGTGGAGCAAGGCTGGCGCCTTTTGATATTGCGGAGCTTCGGAAACTGACTTCCTACGATGAAATGGAGCTGGACCTGATTGGAGATCAGCGCACGGCGATGTTTGTAATTATTTCCGATACAGATGACACCTTCAACTTTATTGTCGCAATCATGTACACGCAGTTGTTCAATCTTCTGTGCGACCGGGCAGATGATGTGCATGGGGGAAGACTTCCATATCATGTCAGGCTTTTGCTTGATGAATTTGCCAATATCGGTCAGATACCGAAGTTTGACAAGCTGATCGCGACCATCCGGAGCCGTGAAATTTCTGCTTCTATCATCCTGCAGTCTCAGAGTCAGTTGAAGACCATTTATAAGGATGCAGCAGAAACGATTCTCGGAAACTGTGACACCATGTTGTTTCTCGGCGGTAAGGAAAGTTCAACCTTAAAGGAAATTTCTGAAACGCTTGGAAAGGAAACCATTGATCTGTACAACACATCCGACACCCGTGGTCAGAGCCGGTCCTATGGTCTGAATTATCAGAAGACCGGAAAGGAACTCATGAGCCGGGATGAACTTGCAGTGATGGATGGAAACAAATGCATCCTGCAGCTTCGAGGTGTGAGGCCGTTTTTCAGCGACAAGTTTGATATTACCAGACATAAGCGGTATAAGGAACTGTCAGATTACGATAAGAAAAATGCGTTTGACATCGAAGCATATATGAAACATCCGTTAAAACTTCGGATGAAAGAGGAATTTGACCTTTTTGAAGTAGATGGGAGTGAGGCGGATACAGAAGAACCGGAAGATTCAAATAAAACGGAAGCATAAGGGCGCGTTGGGGGACGATGCTCTTTTTTGTTGTCTGCAACAGAGCGATGTCGGGTACTTTACGACACGATGTCGTAAAGTAAAAAGAATATCACAGGAGGGGTAAATGAATAAACACACAATGGGGGATCTGTATCAGAAACAGTCCCTTCCGTTGTCAGCGAAAATTCAGATGACGGAATACCGGATCAGAGAATGGGTGGACCATTATGGAGAGGACGGAGTTTATATCAGTTTTAGTGGTGGGAAGGACAGCAGTGTGCTTTTACATCTGGCAAGAAAACTGTATCCGAATCTCCAGGCTGTGTATGTGGATACCGGTCTGGAGTATCCGGAGGTTCGTCAGTTTGTGAAGCAGCATGAAAACGTGGAAATTTTAAAACCGAAGATGAATTTTCGGCAGGTCATTATGAAATACGGATACCCGTTTATCAGTAAGGAAGTGGCAGGATGTGTCTATTATGGACGGAAATATGTGAGAAAACTGGTTGAACGGGAAAAGGGTCTTCATACGAATGAAATCATTCCCTATCACAGTAACATAGCAGATCTGGTGGGCATAGACCGCAGAGTCGATAAGGAAAATGCTTTTTATCAGAGCCTGATCCATGGGGAGATACCAAGTACGGAGATAAAGACACCGGTCCGCTATCTGATTCTTCAGGGAAAATACATTCATAAAGAAAATGGGGAAGCAACTTCGGAATATTCCAAAATGTACAACAAGGAAAGATATAAGTTTTTTCTGGAAGCACCCTTTGAAATTTCCAGTGAGTGCTGCTCCGTGATGAAGAAATCGCCAATACATAAATACGCAAGGATAACGGGGAGAAAGCCGATGACCGCACAGATGGCAAGTGAAAGTCGGCTCAGAGCGATGAAATGGCTGAAAAACGGCTGTAATGGATTTGATATGAAAAGTCCCATCAGCAATCCCATGTCTTTCTGGGTGGAACAGGATGTGCTGGAATATATTCATACGTTTCATATTCCGATTGCAGACGTATATGGAAGTGTACAGGCAGAGTATACAGGGAATACAAAGGGGTCGAAAGTTTCGGATTCCATGGAGTTGGGGATTTTTGATCTGGAAAGGCCGATCTACAGCACCACCGGATGCAGTAGGACGGGGTGCGTTTTCTGTGGTTTTGGCTGCCACAGGGAGAAATCTCCGAACCGCTGGGAACTGGCAGAAACGCTTTCCAATCCGTCGATCATTGACTATATGATGCGCGGAGGGGCCTTTGATGAAGACGGTCTCTGGAAACCGGATAACCGGGGGCTGGGCTTCTGGTTTGTAATTGAATGGATCAATATTCATGGGAATTTAAAGATTGTCATGCCTCATCGGGAAAAATATCTGGAGCAGTACATGACAAAAAAGACAGAACAGTATTTAACCGTGTAGAGCGAAGAAAGGAGTCGTTATGACAGAAAAGAAGATCAGCATTACTTTTACTGTAGCAGAGTGCGGAGAATATCATGGTTTTGGTGAATACCATGAAGATATTCTGACGCTGGAAGAGGCTGTTCGGATTTTTAACACGATACCGCCAGAACGCATGAACGGGATTCCGTCTATCGGAATCCGCCTTCATGTGGATGGAACAGAAAGCTGGGAAGATTCACAGGTAGACGTGTTTACCGGAGAAGGGATTGACGTGGGAATGCTCAAACTGACACCGGAAATCTACCGGCATCCAAAAACACAGGAAGCCGTGAAACAGTTGATGGAAATGTTTCCGGATAAGGAGATCATTGATTATTAAAACAGGATCAAATCGTTCATGTCAGGAGCCGCTTTTTAAATCAGAGGAAAGGCGGCCTTTTTGTATCTGAAGAAAAGGAGGAGGGACTTGAAAATACATATCCGGTCACCGACCAGGCAGATGGCTGCCAATGGCAGGAAGCAGGACTCAGAAGAGATCAAACAACAAAAATATGGAGAAGGGAGATACCAGAATCACGTTGAGCAGGCTGCGGGGGAATGCAGTCTGCTCTTCTTTTGAGTCCTGTCTGGATCGCGAAGTAACCTGAAACAAAAACAGTGATTCTGGCTAATAGAATTTTATGGCATTTTTTACATCCGCAATCGGAATCTTACAGACACTCGTAGTGGCAATCGGAGCAGGTCTTGCAGTGTGGGGCGTGATCAATCTGCTGGAGGGTTACGGCAACGACAATCCTGGCGCAAATGCTCATGTACGGTAAAGAAGCAAGCAACCGAAAACAAGAGATAGACCGCCAGCACCACACATTCCGAACCCAAGAGAAACCAAAGTGCAAAAGACAAGCACCGTGGAAATGTGTACAACTTGCTATTCCGTCATGGAAAAGTCCGTTCACAGAACATGGAAAAGCTAAGGGGCAGCTTTCCCACATTCTGCAAACAGGCTTTCCCACAACTCCATAAGACAGCAAGTTATGCACATTACGCACAGTGCCGACTACTACGGAATCCCCCTCATTCTTATATCTATCCGACATAAAAATTATGAATTTTTTCTTAACACTACTGCGGTAGTGTTGACAGCCCAATAAGAAAGTTGTAATCTATAATCAAGCAGAAACTACTGCGGTCTTATGGAAAGGAGGATAAAAATGGATATTAAACTTTTCGATTCAGAATTGAAAGTAATGTGTGTGCTTTGGAGTGAGGGCGATACCACGGCAAAACATATATCTGATGTTCTGAAAAAAGAAATTGGCTGGAACATGAATACCACCTACACACTGATAAAAAGATGTATCAAAAAAGGAGCGATAGAGCGTTCCGAACCGAATTTCATGTGCCATGCCCTTATTCCCAAAGAAGAAGTACAGGAAGCAGAAACAAATGAATTGATTGACAAGATTTATGACGGTTCAGTTGACAAACTGTTTGCAGCCCTGTTAGGCAGAAAAAAGCTCTCCGCTGAACAGATTCAGAAACTCAGGCAGATTGTGGAAGATTTGGAATGAGGTGGTGTAAATGAATTTACTGCAAATGAGCTTTTCGGGGGCTGCTTTCATTATTGCGGTAGTGATTATCCGTGCGGTGGCAATCAATAAACTGCCGAAAAAGACTTTTCTTGTTTTATGGGAATTGGTGATATTAAGACTGCTTATCCCGTTTTCGATTCCGTCAATGTTCAGTATTTATACGTTGGTAACTCATAGCATATCTTCTACAACATTGCCGGAAGCTGGAACAGATTATAACATTCCCACTATGCAAGGGCTGTTTGTCACAACACAGGGAGTAGAACAGCCGCCAGTGGATATTTCATCATCTGTTTCCATGTGGTTTGTTGTATGGTGTGCAGGAATAATAATTATTACATTGTTTTTCGTAATATCCTATTGGCGTTGTCTGATTGAATTTCGGACAGCTTTACCCGTTCACAACCATTATGTAGAAAAGTGGCTGGCGGAACGCCCATTGAAACGTCCAATTTTGGTAAGGCAATCTGATAGGATTTCCGCCCCATTAACTTATGGCATTTTCCGTCCTGTTATTTTAATGCCGAAAAAAACGGACTGGAAAAATGAAAAACAACTGCAATATGTCCTATCACATGAGTATGTGCATATCTATCGCTATGATACAGTAACAAAGTTGATTGCGACACTTGCCCTTTGTATTCATTGGTTCAACCCTTTTGTGTGGGTGATGTATATTCTTTTTAATCGTGATATAGAACTGGCTTGTGATGAAAGCGTTATACGGCAATTCGGAGAAAAATCAAAATCCGCCTATTCGCTAATGCTTATCAACATGGAAGCAACAAAAAGTGGTCTATTGCCATTTTGTAACAACTTTAGTAAAAATGCTATTGAAGAAAGGATTACAGCGGTTATGAAAATTAAAAAAACTTCACTGCTTGCAATTTGTATTGCTGCGATACTCATTGTTGGCGTAACTACTACTTTTGCGACTTCCGCAGCGGGGAGCAGCAGAGAGAAAGATACTATCCATGATACAGATTTTTCTGATGAAGAAATTGATAAATTGCTTGCCTTACAATTTGACGGTTACGAAGATATGAGTGTTTCGGAATTTCAAAATAAAGTATGGGAATTAACAGATACGGAAGAATATCGTAATCTATTGGAGAAGTTCTCTCAAAATACCGCTCTATATGAGCAAAAGGACAGTAATGAGATTGCATCTTTTCTGTTTTACACATTAGAACCTCTCACGGCTGAAAAGTGGCAGACACGGGATTTTGGAGGAGGCATAGCAACTGATTATCCCGGTGCTTCTGATAATGCCATGTTGGAATTTGTTTTTAGCCTTACCATTCAAAATGCTGATACACTTACTGTCGGTGAGTACAATGCCGCACGTTTGGGCGTTACCAACGGATTAAAAAATATCTTACAAGGCAAAACGAAAGAACAGTTGCAGAATGATTCATTCATGCAGGAAGCAATCCATACTGAAATCGAAAAACTGAATGAGCAATGGAATACAGATAAATTGCAAATTTCCGTGGAATATTCTTTCATGCCCCTTTCGGAATTGGACGCCGGAAAGGGTGAACAGGAAAATATACAGCAAGAACAGGAGCGCCGGGAATATCCTAATGGCACAGAGGAAGATTATCGTTCTTTATTGAATTTGAAAACAGCCGATTACCAAAGTAAATCAGTTGCAGATTTTAATATGGATTTACTGGAATGGGCAAATGAAAATTATGAACGAATGGAACGGATAAATGGCGATATTGGCTATCAGGATTTTTCCGTGAATTTGAGTAATGACGAGCTTTCTTTTGTAGCATTGACTACATGGCTTTCCGGGGCAGAAAATGGAAAATATGTACAAAGTAATTATACGGGGCGGGAAGAGGAAGACCCCAGCTATAATCAGTATCTTCCATCAAAAACAACGGAAGAAAACGGATACGGCGCATGGTGTGATTTGTTCTACCAATTTTCCTATCATATCGCAGACAAACAGACGCTTACTGTTGGAGAACGTGACTATTGTATCAGCAATATGATGAGTGAGATACAAGATTTTTGGAACAGAACAGATATTGAAAAAATGTTAAGCATGACAAAAGATGATATTGTAAGTAAGCTGAAAGAAATTGCAGCAGAATACAGTAACGATAAAATAACAATTATAATTCGTGAAGATTCTGTAAGTTTTGAAAAAATGGACGAACGAAGCAGGGAATTTGATTAACATTAACCGTTGCAGCTAACAATATCAATCTGCCCTATGTGGGAGAAAGGGGGAATCATTTATGCCTTGCACAGAAGCATACAGAGAACACATCATGTATACTTTCAATGGCTATTGCAAGACCGTCATACGCTTTGCGGCTATCAACGCATGGCGTGACAGAAGCAGACGGCGGCAAAAAGAAATATCCCTTGAATACCTCACAGAAGAAAAATTTTATCCTTTAGGCACAACAGACGAATATTTTGAAGCACCCTATGAAGAATACCCCATTACGATATGCGGTCAGACAGTTATTCTCACCAATGGAGAACTTGCCGCCGCCCTGTTATCTCTGCCAGAGAAGAACCGGGAAATCATTTTCCTTTACTTTTTCGGGGATTATACACAACAGGAAATTGGGGAAATGTACGGACGCTGCCGGAGTACGACCGGGTATCAAATCCGCAGGACGTTAAAACTCTTGCAAAGGAAAATGGAGGTGCTTTCACATGGGGAATCCGAATCTTTTGCCCTATGAAACGATTGTCCGGGCGACCAGCGGCGAGCCGGAAGCCGTGGACGAGGTTTTACGGCATTACAGCAAGCGTATCAGAATCGCCGCCATTGAAAACGGGCATATCGACAGGGATACCGAGGACAGCATAAAACAGCGGCTTGTCGCTGCCCTGTTCAAGTTCCGCTTTGATGAACAGCCATACATCAAAACTGAATAACCGCCGCTACATAGAACGGCACACCAAGACAGGAAATCAAAAAAGGTTTCCTGTTTTTTTGCGTCCATTTTTGGCATTTTGAAAAATTGTCAGTATTATACCGTGCAAGGAAGACTGAAAGAAATTCTCTCTCTTGTTTGGCAAATCCGCAAGCTGTCCGTGGAGGGCAGGCAAAGGAAAATCCCACCTGTTTTGTTTGGCAGTTTTCAATTTTCGGTGGTGTGGGAACTGAAAGGAAAGTGAAGAAATTTCCGCAAATCTCCGTCATTTTTGCTTTGCGTGGTGTTGTAGGTAGTAGGGGGAGAATATCGCTGTTACTTTGGCAAAATCCCCGCTTGCGGCACTAAAGGTATTGAGGGAAGCCCACACAGCGGAATCCGTCACTTTCTTAGAGCAAGATTCTACCACAGTACCAAATTTCGCTAATCGCTCAATTTTGTCCTGCGGGAATCTTGTTGGGGTTGCCACCCCAAGCCCGCCTTTTTGCGGCTTGCGCCGCTTGAAAAATCCCCGAAAAAATATTTTCGGATTTTTCAAAAAACACTTCCGCTTTGCCCCCTGTTTTTCTCCTATTGGTGAGAGGGCAAACCATAAAAAGAAAGGAGCTGAAAGCCATGAAAAGATACAACACGCCCCACCGCCACCGGGTAATCAAGACACGCTTGACCGAGGAAGAATACGCCGAGTTTTCCGAGCGTGTCACCCTCTGCAAAATGAGCCAAGCCGAGTTTATCCGGCAAGCCCTTATTAAGTCAAGCATACGCCCGGTTATCACCGTTTCCCCGGTCAATGATGAACTGCTTTCTGCCGTTGGGAAACTCACAGCCGAATACGGGAAAATCGGCGGGAATCTGAACCAGATTGCCCGCTGTCTGAATGAGTATGGCGCACCTTATAACGCCTTCTCCCAAGAAGTGCGAGCCGCCACAGCGGAGCTTGCCGCCTTGAAGTTTGAAGTCTTGCAGAAAGTAGGTGAAGCCGTTGGCAACATTCAAACATATCAGCTCTAAAAATGCCGATTACGGAGCTGCCGAGCAGTACCTAACTTTTGAGCATGACGAGTTTACCATGAAGCCCACCCTTGATAAAAATGGGCGGCTTCTCCCCCGTGACGATTACCGCATTTCCTCTCTGAATTGCGGCGGGGAAGATTTCGCCATAGCGTGTATGCGCTCCAATCTGAAATACGGCAAGAACCAGAAACGGGAGGACGTGAAAAGCCACCATTACATTATCAGTTTTGACCCCCGTGACGCACCCGACAACGGCTTGACGGTTGACCGGGCGCAACAGTTAGGCGAGCAGTTTTGCAGAGAACATTTCCCCGGACACCAAGCCCTTGTATGCACCCACCCAGATGGGCATAACCACAGCGGAAATATCCATGTGCATATCGTAATCAATTCATTGCGGATTGAGGAAGTGCCATTGCTGCCCTACATGGAAAGACCAGCCGACACAAGGGAGGGCTGCAAGCACCGCTGTACGGACGCAGCTATGGAGTATTTCAAAGCGGAAGTCATGGAGATGTGCCACCGGGAAAACCTCTATCAGATTGACTTATTGCATGGGAGCAAGAACCGCATTACCGAGCGTGAGTATTGGGCAAAGCGGAAAGGACAAGCCGCACTGGATAAAGAGAACGCTTCCCTTGCCGCCACAGGCGAACCGCCCAAACTTACAAAATTTGAAACCGACAAGGAGAAATTAAGGCGCACAATCCGAGCCGCTCTGTCCTCTGCTATCTCATTTGAGGACTTTTCTGGGAAACTGTTACAGCAAGGCGTGACCGTCAAGGAGAGCCGGGGGCGGCTATCCTATCTCACCCCGGACAGGACGAAGCCCATCACCGCCCGGAAACTGGGTGATGATTTTGACCGTGCCGCCATACTGGAAGCACTCACCATAAACGCACAGAACGCCGCCAGAGCCGCCGAAACGCCCGCACCCAAACAGGAATACCCCCACAGCATAAAAGACCGCTTACAGCGTAACAGTGCCGCCATAAACGCCCCGAAAAATGACGGAGTACAACGCATGGTAGACATAGCCGCCAAGAGAGCCGAGGGCAAAGGGAAAGGCTACGAGAAGTGGGCGAGTTTGCACAATCTGAAGCAAATGGCGGCGACCATGAGCGTTTACGAGGAATCCGGCTTTTCTTCCCCGGAAGAACTGGAAGCCGCCCTTGCCGCCGCCAGCGCAGAGCTGTCAAACGTCCATGCGGAACTGAAAGCCGTGGAAAGCACTTTGCGGGAGAAAAAGGACTTGCAGAAACAGCTATTGGCGTACATCAAGACCAAGCCAGCCCGTGACGGATTGCGGGCGCAGAAAACGGAGAAAGCCCGGAGAGCTTACCGGGAGCAGCACGAAAGCGAGTTTATCATTTCCGAATCTGCCGCCCGGTATTTCAAGGCACAGGGAATCTCCAAGCTGCCAGCGTCCAAAGCCCTACAAACGGAGATTGAGCAGCTTACCAAAGAGAAAAACGCCCTTTACAACGAGTACCGGGAGAAGAAAGCGAACGTCCGGGAATTGCAGACCGTGAAAAGCAATCTTGACAAAATATTGCGCCGTGAGCCGGAACGGGGAAAGGGGCGGGAAAATGAACGGTAAACGCCCCTACATGGACTACCCACAGTACAGAGCCGCCCGCCGCCTTGTGCATGAGTGCTGCAACTACGATAACGGCAACTGTATCTTGCTGGATAACGGCGAGTCTTGCGTATGCGTCCAGAGTATCAGCTATTCGCTTATATGCCGCTGGTTTCGTATAGCCGTACTGCCGCTGGACGGGAAACTGGAAGCCGCCCTACTCCACCGGGCAGACAGGAAACGCTGTACCGAGTGCGGTGGGTATTTTCTCCCCAAGTCTAACCGGGGGAAATACTGCCCGGATTGCGCCGGACGCATGAAAAGAATCAAAGCCACACAGCGCAAGCGGAAACAGAGGGATAAATGTCACGCTTTAGGATATTCCAGACCCCCGTAAATCAAGGCTTTTTTGACCGCCCTCAAAGGGTATGCGATACATT
>CAJTDB010000029.1 GCA_910574965.1 Lachnospiraceae bacterium
ATTATACTCGGAATTGCCTTTACACTTTTTCAACTTTTTTATGGTTTTATAGTAATATGTAGTTTGATAGAAAATACAGGATATAAAATCCTTAGCATTGTTTTTGGCATCTGCCATGCAATTTCACCGGTTTTGTTCGTATTCTTTGGCTATCAGTGCCTTTTGCGTAAGATAGCGCAATATGGCGTATTAAAAGCAGGTATCGGTATGGTTGTTTGTTTTGTCATATATTTTGCTGCAGTTTCAGTTTGGAATAGGATTGTATTGAGGGATGTTCCTGAAACCTGGAAGATAGGTCTTTTGACAGTGGCACAAGTGATTGTTTCAGCTATATTGATTTACGGCTTTTTATATTTTTAAGAACAGCGCCAGGGAAGACTTGCCCAAAGCTCTGGTACTTTCAATTTTGATAAAAATGCCGCTAAGGATATTTTCTATGAGGATTTTGGCAAAGGCAGCAAGAATGAGAGCCAATCAATATAGTTGAATATAAATCGAAAGTCGTGGAGGGGCAAATGAAAAAAATTGAACAATATGGACAACTGAAAGATGACGAGTGGGATTGGTTCCCCTGGCTTCCATGGTGGCCGCCGGAGACCCGTCCACCATTCAAACTGCACACCAAGCCAGAAGATATTGCACCATTCTTTTTTGTGGAACACCACCCTTATGCCTTGTCTGTTTTATTAAAAATCGATGATGGATTTCAGGCGGATACTTTCCGTAAATTAGGGCTTCATGGAAGTAGCAAAGATTGGGAAACACTTGCAATGGGCTTTATTGAAGAATGGGAGGAAAATAATAGTGGTGTAGATATGTTCCACTTCGATTCCGATGAGGAAATTTTTTGTGTATATTCTCAGTACATAGATGATATTGCCTTGTTTGCCAGGTGGTTCAGAAAGATGTGCAATGATGAAAAGGAGATGCGTGCTTTTCTTGAGCGTGGTTTCAGAAAATTAAGGAAGCGGGAGTAACAGTTTTCGTTGTCTCCAAAAAGACATCACACATCACAAAAAATTTCAGTTTGTACTTTTCCGAAAAAGGAAAGTCGAAAAGCTGAAAACACATTTATTTGTACAAATAAACAGGGAGATTTTGTTATGGCATTTACTTTGCAGATCAGACAGAAGAAACTATTTGGAAAGACGGTGCTTGATATCCCGTCTCTGGCTCACGCCTGCGGCTTTAAGAAGAACAGGATTTTAAAGCTCTTGTGTGTATATCCTGATCTTCTTGAATTCAGAAGGAAAAGGCACCGATATTGCAAAAGAGGAGGCAGCAGCATGGGATTTCCGTACAGAAAAATGTGGAACTCTGCTATTTATCAAAGGTATGCACATTTACAGAAAGGCTCATGGCTTATGGGATAAAAAGGGATATGTGGATATGGTACGGGGGCCAGTGAGAGAGATGCTGCACGAGATGGGAGCCGCTTACGCACACTCTTTTCTTGAGCATACAGTCCAGACATATCAATTATCAGAAGAAGATATTATGCAGATGTATTCTGCAGTCTATGCAGGGCCGGGAAAAACGAAAAATGCTGGCAATTAAATCCAGGCTGCTTACTGTTTATTGAGAACTAAGTAAAGCGAGAATCTAAGAGGTAAGGAAGGGAAAGTTATGGTAGATCAGGTATTTGGTGAAATAAGATATGAAGATGGTTTGGGTTGGTGGGGGAAACAAACACTGGAGTTTGGTGGAAATCCATGTACTGTAGATGTATTGATCCATGATGATGAAGAGAAAGAAATCTCTCAAAAGCAGAAAAAGACCTATGAATCTTTTTTAAAGAAATGGACAGCATTGCAGGAAGATTTAATAGATGCCTTAATTAAATACTATAATGAAGAAGAGCGCTTCAGCTATGGCCCGGATGATGAGGCTGAAGCCGCAGAATGGTGGCCGGAGATTGATACGAAAAAGGCACTTTTGCAGGCAGTCACGTTAGAAACGATTGTTGTTGCATGGGATTTTATGCTGGAAGATAATAGATGTTTATATTTACTTTTTTCAAGGTCATGGGGAGGCGAAGATTATGATGATAATGGAATTGGCATTTGCATACAAAATGAAAAAATTGTTGAGATTGCTTATAAAGATATCGCATTTTAATAGAAAAGCTAGCTTCTGAAACGCCGCCGCAGTTACCTACAAAAGAAGAAATCATAGAAGATATAGAAATAGTCCGTATGATGTAATATCCGAAAGCATGGTTGTCTATTTGCTTTTCAGAAAATATGATATGGATGCTAAAAAGGGGAGCAACATGAAAATATTTGAAGGGTACGGCCTGTCGTTGCATAAAAGGGAGAAGAATTATTATATCCGCTATATAGCTGGAGAAATAGTATATAAATATCAAAACCAATGTTATGTTGAAACAGGAAGCTACTGGCGGAAAAGTGATTTCTTATCCCCGGAGGAAATGCGTCGGGAAGGACATCTGGTTTCAGAGGGAACACAACCTCTGGTTTAGAAAAATAAAGGAGGGAATTTATGAAATACACTCTTGATACAGATTTTGGATGAACTGTCAGATGCTTGTGAGGAGGGGGATGAGGAGGGAAAGCGAAAGGCTGTGGCAGCCTATCAGAAATACTGGAAAAAACGGAATATCCCTTTGCTCCACGCTCCCCTAAACATTCATAAGCTGGAGCATGAACCCAGGTTTAACCATGCCCTGGACGCATATGGGCTGTTTCTGGTGGGATTTTAGGAACAAGCCAGCAGAATAGGAAAATGAGAAAGCTGGCAGGGAGCAGATGATGAGAAAAAATAACAGAACAGGAAAACGGCTGCGGCTGAAACCTCTTATATTGGGAGGCTACGGGGCATTTCTGGGTTTTGGTCTGATAGTGATCGGACTTGCTGAAATGAAAAAAGGGATCGGCATTGTCCGGCTCCTGATCGGGATTGGCATGGCGGGCTTCGGCTTGCTGGGAATATGGGACGGGGTGTGTGATTTGGTCAGGCCGGATAAGAAGCCGGAACAGGCATCGGCCAGCCAGTTTATCCTTACGGACATATCCGGAAACAGGACCTCCAATGTTACGGCGGAGGTTTTACAAAAACAGATGGAAAGACTGATGGGAAGTGAGAAAGGGGGCGTTTTCAGAATCCAGATCCTGCCGCCTTTTGCTGTACAGGAGATAGGGAATATAAGCCAGATTTTCTGCATGTATCACCAACTCTTTCGATTAACAGTATTTTTGGACGAATCGAAGGGCGGATATGAATCGTACCATAAAAGCGCAGAGTTTGACGAGGCGAAGGACTGGTTTGAAAAACTCCTGACTGGCAGCGCTGATCTTTCGGGGTGGAAAAAAATTGAGAATGGATATGACGATGAAGAGGAAAGCACCGGGGAAGAGGACGCCGAATGGGAGGAAAACAGCATCTGTCCAGGCGAAACGGAGGACAGCCTGGAAGGTACAAATGAGGCAGCAGAGCCGGCTGCTGATTCTGACAAACCAGACTCTTTGAGAAATACAGAAGAGATTGGGGCGGGGAAAAGCGAAGCCGATACCCGGCAGACGGAGGAACACATAAAATCTTTCTGGCAGCAGCTTCAAAGGGAACAGAAAGGCCAAATGCGGAACTGGCGCCAGATTCTGGTGATTTTTGGGGAGAGCTGGCATGATGAACATACCTTTTTCTCCGTCAGGGATGTAAAACTGGCCATTGACGGCATCCATGAGGGAATATACACAAAGGTATTCCTGGAATGGGGAACACAGGCGATTGATTTCTTTCCCGGCGTTCAAAATGACCTGATGGTGATCTGGTGTACCAATAATACAGGAAAAGGGGTTACCAGGTTTCTGGCGAAAGAAGGAACGGTGACGCAGGTGAAATTCTGGCTGGTCAACTATTTGAATTCCGGTGTTTTTGAAGAAATGAGCGGATGGACTGATATTACCGACCAGATAGAAAAAGCAAACAGAAAGGGAAAAAAGAAACATGGGTAAGTATTTTAGCGATGTGGTGGATAAAGCCATTGAGGACCTTTATTATTGCTGCGATAACGACAAGGCAAAAACGGCTGCGGACGCATTGCTGCTTGTGGCAAAGGAAGGCGATGGGGATGCCTGTTATATCCTCTCTCGTTGCTTTTCCGGTTCCTGCTACAGTTGGGAATACCATCCCTTTGAAGAAAACGAGGCAGCGGCCTATGCCATGCTCCATCAGGCAATTTCCCTGGGCAGCGCCGCTGCGGTTCTGGGGGCGCTGCGTATGGATTTGCTGACACCGGAGTTTAAGGAGATCATGCCCTTTGAGTGCATAAAAGAAGCATGGGATGTGATCTATAAAAAGGCCGAAAACGGCTGCGCTTTTTGCCAGTACATGATTGGGAACGCCTATTATTTTCTGGACATCATAGAGATCGAAGACCGTAAGGAAAGGGAATTTGCAAATAAGAAAGCATGGAATGACTGGAAGCGGGAGCAGATCAAGAAATGCCTTCCATGGTTTGAAAAATCATTCTCCGGCGGTATGATACTGGCGGGGCGGAATTACGGTCATTATTACCAGTATGGACGGGGAGAATACATTCCGCCGGAGCCGGGAAAGGAAGTTCCCATTATGCGCCAGGGGGCCAAGCGGGGCTACCCGGAGTGGATGTATGCCTATGCCCATTATCTGGCCTATACAGAGGATAACGATAAAGAAGCTCTTCCCTGGGCGCTGAAAGCGGCAGAGGCAGGACATCTCTGGAGCTGGCATATCATAGGGGATATTTATTGGAACGGAAAGGCGGTGGAGCGCGATCTGCCCTATGCCTTAGAGTGCTACGAAAAAACCGCCAGCTATGGTAACGACAGCTATGCCTGCCGCCAACTGGGACGCTTGTACTTCCACGGCTGGGGGACGGAAACTGACTATGCACGAGCGGTCCAGTGGCTGGAGAGGGATGAGGAATCGGAATATGTCAAGTATGATCTTCTGGGAATCTGCTATCTGCTGGGGCGCGGCTGCCAGCAGAACCCGGCGCGGGGAAAAGCGTTTTTGGAGAAAAGTCAGGATTCGCCCTATAAAAGCTATGGTCTGGGGATGATGTATGCCGAGGGGATTGGTGTGCGGGAGGATATTGAAAAAGGTGTAGAGTATCTGAAAGCGGCGGGAAATTATGAGCCGGCAATCGAGGCATTGAAACATTACAAGAAAAGCCTGTTTGGGGTATGGAGGAGAAAATAAGAACATTTAGAAAAGGAGGCGGATTGTCATGCCGGATATGCTGCTGGGGTGGAATTTACCATCTATGTGCTGTACGCTGTGGCTTCCATGGCCCTGGTTTTTCCTATGGGGGCGGTATTCTGGGCGTATCTGAAAAAGCAGCAGGAATTAGTTTTAAATTATTGACGGATCCCATATCTTGCACTACACTTTCAATGGAGGCAGCACAGGAGGCTTTTTCTTAATCATATTCTGCACAGATATATTTGAAATCCTCTGTCTTGTTTATCGCTGGCAATGCGTGTTCCTCGATATGCTTTGACATAATTTCCACTGAATATCGGAAATTTTCACATGGATGACCAGCGGCGCAGCGCACCATTACTATCAGCATCGCGTTATCACCCGCAAGGTTTTCAGATGGATAGTTTCCGGCATAGTCGCAGGAATCCTTGTAATGTCCTTTCTGCCTTATCGTTTCCATCTGATCCGCAGTGCCAATCACAGCATGGTAATCCATGTTATCAGAGTCGCAGTAATACTCAATGAAAAGTCTTGCCACAACATCTGTGCATTGCCGGATTTGCTCAATAATAGCATCTGCATTCTGGATAGCAAATCTCCGGATTTCCTGTCTGGCGTGCTCCTCGTTTTCATAGCGGATGTACAAAAGTGTTTCATGGCCGCCCAATATAGCGGTGATGTTCTGGAGTACTCCATCTTTGCCATAGACGGCGCGGAGCATCCGGATGAGGTCGTCCTTTGGCACATTGTACAGCGTCATCCCACGCCAGTCATTCCCGACAGGAATGTCATAGGTGAGCATTTGATACTGTGCATCATAGTCAAGGGAAATCGCATTGTCACTGTCAATGTTCTTGCTGAAATCAGCGATGCTGTATACGCCTGCTTTATAGATAAGTGGAATGTTGTGTAATTCTGACATTTTGGTATCCTTCCTTTTCAAAATGATTTGGGTGGTGTCCGTTCTTGCCCTACAACGGATATTTGACGGTAAAAGTACAAACATGTACTGCAGAGCAGGTGTTCCTACTGTATAAAACTCGTAATATAGTACATCTTCTTGTATATAATTACTGATTTTGCGTTCACTTAATAGTCCTGCAAACTGGAAGTTATCTGTTTCGGATTCTTCTCCTCTCATCCGCCTTCTTCTGAAACTGTTCTGTATCTGAAACAGAGTCAAGTTGTTCCAGATAAAACTCCCGAAAGCTGCCGGCTTACGGCTCAAAGCCACATTCCATGTTATAACGGAGTACATGACTACGCCTTTCCCCGGCTGTAATCAGATCATAATCGCAAGCACATCCGTATGTGCCAAGGTGGGAAAATCCATACGGAGTATCTATATCCCAATTAAAAGTTCCTGCTACAAAGTATTTTTCAGGATTCTGTTTATACTTTTCTTCAGAAATACAGAAATCCTTCAGGTTATCCGGCTCCAGTGGCGGCAACTGCGGATCTTTGGACAGTCCGCTGCAAAAACAATAAAGAGTTTTACTTCATCAAATAAAGTATAGCAACTTTCCATATCAATTGCAATCCCATAATCTTTTTCTTTGGAAATAGATACCTACCCATCATCTGCAATATACAGTTGTTCCATATCTTTTAAAACGTGACAAAGACAAAGAGATATAGGAAAAAGTTGCAACTTTGACACATCTATTTGCTACAATAAATATATTGGAGGTTTTGGGATGAAAATATTAATTGTTGAAGATGAAGAAGCGATTGCAAATTTAATAAAGATAAACCTGACAGCGGAAGGATACCAATGCACCTGTGCTTATGACGGAAGTGCAGGGGCGGATGACTATATCGTAAAACCATTCCAGATAGGGGAATTGCTCGCCCGTGTAGAGGCGCTGCTTCGGAGAAAATACTTTTCTTACCATGTTCCTTGCATTGGCTTTTATCTTTGGCAGTATGGCGGCCATGAACTTTATATTGTACATAAGGGAAGGACAGCTT
The DNA here is from genome assembly GCA_910574965.1 of Lachnospiraceae bacterium. Lineage (GTDB taxonomy): Bacteria > Bacillota > Clostridia > Lachnospirales > Lachnospiraceae > Hominiventricola. Next base: position 7,177 of record CAJTDB010000029.1, read on the forward strand.
TTGTCGGAAAGCGGAATAGCGGTGGCGGAATCGCCGGTCCGCCCATGGCAGGAGTGGGGAGATGAACCGGATAAGAAGGAGGATGGAGAAAGATATACCCTTACGGCAGTTCAGGTGAGAGCTGCTGCGGAAAGATGGAATAAGAGACTGGGGGAGATACTTCACGATCCGGTAGAAGAGCAGATTTCCATGGAGGAAGCGGTACAGGAAGGGGAAGAATGGCTGATATCAATGAGAATTGGGGAAGGAGAAGCCCAGGGAACGGAGGATGGATTGAAATTTGTAAAAGCAGCGCTGGGCGTTGGAATACAAAAGGGTTCTTCAAGGGTGCCGTTGGAACCATATTATAGTTTTTGGACAGTGCATTTTTCAGGTTCCTATACAGATGCAGTTTTGTATTTGAATGCTGTCACCGGCAGGGTATGGAGAGCGGAGATCACCTTGTATGATAATTTTTTGGAGGAACTGCCCTGTGAAAAACTGGGGCAGTTTGCGGAGAGGGCAGGTCTGCAGGTAACGGATGGCACTGCAGAAATAAATGAAGAAAAAACGCAGGCAGTCCTTGCGGCGGAAGACGGTCTGCTGTATGCGGGGATTAATTACAATAATGTAGTCCTTGGGGATACTGCCGTAGTAGAGTATACCAGCAGGGAGCTGCTTCATAACCGGTATGTGGTGATTACCTATGAAATATTGACAGATTAAAATATTTTACAACAATAACACATTTATAACGAAAAAATGACACAACACCCGTTTAGGATAGTATATGACCTGACCGGGTGTTTTTATGTGGGCAGGGCATATATCAGAAACAGGAGGCAATGGGATGGAATCAAATATGGAACTGCAGGTGGAACATCTATGCAAATCTTTCAGGAAAAAAGAAGCATTGCAGGATGTCAGCTTTACACTCCGAAAAGGGATCTGCGGACTGCTGGGAGAAAACGGTGCGGGAAAAAGTACCCTTATGCGGATAATGGCTACGGTGGATTTTCCCACAAAAGGAAACATCCGATATGGCGGGATGGATATTTTTGGCATGGATGAAGAATACCGCAGCCTGATTGGGTATATGCCGCAAGATTATAATGTTTATCCCGGATTTACGACAAAAGATTTTTTGGAATATATGGGTGTCCTGAAAGGCATACCGAAGGCAAAGCTGAAAGACAGGATCATGGAGGTTCTTGAATTTGTGAACCTGTCAGAAGCTGCAGACAAAAAAGTGAAGACTTTTTCGGGCGGCATGAAGCGGAGGATAGGGATTGCACAGGCAATCATCAACGAACCGAAAATATTGATACTGGATGAGCCTACTGCCGGGCTTGATCCGAAAGGACGCATTCGTTTTTCCAATATCATCAGTGATATGGGCAAGGATAAGATCGTGCTGCTGTCTACCCATATTGTGTCGGATATTGAAGCGATTGCCACAGAGCTTGTAGTGGTGAAGAAAGGGAAAGTTCTGGAGACTGGGAATGTGGATGAACTGGTTCGAACAGCCTGTGGACAAGTCTGGGAAACAGTAGTCAGCCAGGAGGTATACCAGAAACTCAGGAAAGAACGCTCTGTCATCCATTTAAAGCAGATGGGAAGGGAAGTGCAGGGCGTTTCGTCGGGGAGAAATATCCGGATGCAGAGGGCAGCCGGGCAGAGCCGACACTGGAAGATTACTATGTTTTTGCAGGCGGAGTCATGGAAGAAAATTTTGACAGAAAGAGAGGAACAGGAAATGAAGAATAAGAAATTATTTACAGCAATGGTGATATTTGCAATGGTTATGGGTCTGGAAGGATGTGAAAAGGAAAGTGGGAATGAACCGGATGCGCCGATACAGACAGAAGGCTCTGTCATAGGAGATGAAAAGGAAAGTAAGGAGGATGCTGATATATCTGATGCACAAAGACAGGGGGAATCCCAAGTGCAGACACCAACCCCGGAGAATGATGAGGGGAGTGCGGAGGAACAGACAGACGCGCAGATGGAGGAGGAACTGAAAAAGTATCGTCAGGAGCGGGAGGATATGATCCAGGAGGCTAACGGCTTGGTGGAAGGAGGTTCACCAGATGAGGACAATTATTCCTTTGATATGTCTGGATCATTTTACACAAGCAGGTTTGACACACGGGAAACGATGGAAGCCTATGCTGTCGCACGGATTTATGTGACAGATACACTTGAACTCAAACCAAGTACAAAGATGGTGACTTATATGTGTATCGATCCGAGAGTGCTGGCGATTTATGATGACGAGGATAAAGGTGTTGCAGCAGGGTATGACAGCAGCAATATTTTTGTCTGCGAATACTGCAATGAAGATGGTGTGTGGCAGTATCTGATTCTTGTCCGTGACGGTAAGGGCAGTGCATGGAGCGTCATCCATGATGGAAGCAGCTATAAGGAATAGGGAAACCGGAGGTTAGATCTGTGAGGACGTTGGTTAAGTTTGAATACAGGAAACTCTGGAACCGGGTATCCATGGTTGCTGTCATGGCAATGTGCATCCTCTCGACCTTTCATACCTTTATCTATCTGAATATGAATTCCCAGTGGAGGGCTATTGATAAAAACGGAGAGGTGGTAAGCGGCCTTGCATCTTACAGGGCATTAAAGGAAGCATCAAAGGAAATCCAGGGCACAGTGGATGGTGAATATCTGCTGAATCTAAAAAAACAATATGAGGCCAGTGCGGATAAGCAGTATCTGGATGAACACAGGGGATACCCCTGTCCGTATCGCATACTGTCAGGGGATCTCTAATTTTATGAACTGGTATGACCTGGAGTATCCGGTAATCTTTATTGTGGCTGCTTTTGCCCTTGCCTGCACATATGCAAAAGACAGTCTGAGCGGTATCAATGAGCTGACATTATCAGCGGCAAAGGGAAGAAAAAAAGACTTCCGGGCAAGATGGATAGCGGGGAATCTGTTTACGGCTTCTGTTTATATAATTTTTATCGGGGTGCTGCTCATAGAACATGGTGCGGTTGCCACATTTGGAGGTTTTGGGGCATCGGCACAGACTTATTGGTTTCACTGCATTTTGAATATAAATATTGGTACAGGCATGCTTTTTAAGATTGTCGGCGGTCTGTCTGGTACTTTGGTATTTGCAAACTTTACGATGCTGTTGTCCTGTCTGTCCGGAAACCTGAAGATAGCTTCCGCAGCTTCGGTGCTGGCAGTTGCAGCCCTGACAAGGCTGTCGGGCACTTACAGCCAGATGATATCCATCATCATAATGCCGCTCTTTGCCGACGATGCACAGACTAAGATGAAGGAACTTTGCCAGTCCGCAAAGAATGGAAAAAAGAGGTTCGATCTGGCGAGGATTACTACGGCCTTCGGAGTGGGGAGCATATTATACTTTGCGGCAGTCATTTTCTATTTTCTTGTGAAAATGATTCCGTTTGAATTTTCCGGAGGCGGTGAGTATATACAGAGCAATGAAGAAACCTTTTATTCCGTATTCCACATCACATATGCAGAGCAGTTTGTCTGGAACTGCAGCCGCGGCTATATAGTGCTTATTTTTGTGATTTCCATGACAATCCTGCTTGCAGTTTTAATGGAGAAGATTATGGCAGGAATCGCAGCCGTCAGCTTTTATTGGATACTGCTTCTTATCATGGAGAAGATGATAAGTTTTGAAGTCAATCATGTATTTGCGAATTTCATGCCGCTTAGGCTTTCCGGCAGCAGGGATTTCTATACCAACAATGAAATATACAGGTTTGCCGGAAAGACATTTCAGGCCATTATTAACAAATCGGCGGGAGGTATCCTAATTGAATCGCTTTGGTTACAGCTTCGACAGAGGAGGAAACATCAAGTTTTTCAAATATATGCTGTAAATGATTAGAAAGGGTACGTTCGCTGATAGAAAGCGTGCCTGCAATCTCTTTCCGTTTTCTGCCATCTGCTATAAGCTGCAAAATCTGTTTTTCACAGTCCGTTAATTCTTCTAAAAATGGAACTGAGCCGTTGAAGACAAGTTTTCCCTGTATGATCTGTGAAAGAAAAGCGATCAGCTTTTCCGGTTCTGTATTTTTGCTGATAAATCCTTTTGCCCCGATTTTTTTGGCTTCGTTGCGGTATACCGGAAGATCGTATCCGGACAGGATAACAATTTTTTGCTCTGGATAATTGGATAATATCTGCTTTGCTAATTCTAGACCGTCTTCCGATGATATATTTTTTAAATTGATATCCATAAGCAGGATGTCCGGGGCATCTTCTGCAATGAATTTACCCAACAGGGAAATATCATGGATACTTTGAAAGGTTTTTATTTCCGGGTAGTCTGATAATGCAATTTCCAGACTTTTGGAAAATAGGGCGTGGTCATCGATTAATAAGATATTGATAAGAAGCATCTCCTTTCATTGGCAGGTTAATACAGACGCAGATTCCATGTGGAGAATTTCGGGTTATACTTACCGTGCCGTCCATGCTATGCACACGGTCAGTGCTTAATGCAAGACCTCTGTGTTTTGATGAGTCTGCATAGGTGAGGCTGTCGGTATCAGCGCTCCCATTATCCTTTACGCATAATACGATCATTCCATTATCTTGTGTAAGCGTTATCCATGCTTTTTCTCCCGTAGAGTGTTTATAAACATTCGTGACGAGCTCTTTCAAAAGTCGGTATATGAAAATATCATATGGAGGAACTAAAAATAAAGAGTCTGAACAGTCAAAAACAATGCTGATGTGGCGATCAGGAAATGACTGTGCAATATATGCAAGCAAATTTTGATAATTCTCTTTTACCGTAAGCTTTGACAGCAATACAGGATGGTAATTCTGCATCTGCTCACGGATATAGATGTTCATATTATCAAGAGTTTCTGTGATTATTTTCTGTATATCAGGATTTGCTGATTTATGCATCATATTTTTTATGGAAAGCAGATCTTGAAGTATATTGTCATGAAGAAAGTTTGAAAACTCAAGATTTATCTGCTCTTCCTGCTGTAACTGTTCCAATGCAGCATTGTATTTGCTTTCCATAACCATGTTGCCCCCTCCCTGCCTTAAATTAAAATCCAGTAGGATATTGCAAATATAGATTAACACAAACATAGCGTCCAACATAAGAAGGAAAGATAACCAGCCGATATCCAGAGTCATTGTAATCAGTCCGCAAATGATAATACCGAAAAGCAGGATCAACATTAACTGAAAACTGCTAAATATGGCTGATAATGGAAAGCTTCGGTGCTCTTTCAGAATAATACCATGAATGCTTATGGAGAAAAGCAGGACAGGGATATACACGCCAAAGTTTGAAAGATTTCCTTTTATTCCTCTTGTGGTAAGACAGTATACAGTAAATAAGATGATTACGGCCACAAGAGAGAGCAGAATGCATTTCCATTCTGCTTTAAGAACAAAAGCAGTTCTTTTTCTATGGTAAGCAATAACAAAAAAGAAACAAAGCCAGTTTACCAAAAACTGAATGCCATATAACAATGCAAACATATTGTCTGATATAACAATGCCGATAAGTGAGCAGATACAAGTTCCAGTCAGACAGAAGTTTGCTGCTTTTTTGAATTTATAACCGCTTCCCTGAAATAAAAACACAAGTATGAAATTGATAAAAATGTACCATATCACTGGACTTAAGGCATAAAAAGCAATATTTGTTATAGCGTTGTCCGAAACGGAAAGAGATATATACCAACTGTCTAATGCCAGCAGACCGCAAAACAAAGAGATAGCTTTATTATCTCTGATATTGCAGGAACTCACATAAGCAGCGTCTATCAGCATCAGCGATGACAGGAATACTGATACGGTTTTGCTCATGCTGCAAGGCATCTGAATATTTATTTCCAGCCCCATATAGATTATAAGCAGAATGGAATTTATAAAAAGCAAAAGCTTAAAGATCATACGCTTCATATTTTTGCCCCCTTATCCATGCCTAAATTATATCATTTACCTGTGTGTACACAACTAAAATTTTTACATGATTCCGATAGCCCTGCATATTGCCTGCGAAAATGCCGAATGATAAAGAGGCGGCATATCAATTTTCGCATAGTCTTTATTTTTTCAAAACCATTTTACAGCAGGTATGGACAGTCATACAGTAATAAAACAGATAAATGATAAGTGTTATTGCAATGGCTAATATCGCAGGGGCGTATAAAACAATGCTGTTCGCCAAGAGGTTCTGCATGAGCGCTGCTTTGTATACGAATGTGGCAAAGATACAGTCTGCCAATCCGAACAGAAACGGAATGCTGAAAAATGTGATTGTCTGTTTCCGGATGACTTTTTTAATCTTTCTGTTCGTATATCCCATTTTTACGAGGATATCGTAATCGGATTTTGAATCGGCTATCGCTGAAATATTATTAAAATACAAAATACTGCCGGTTGCTATAAAGAATAATACTACAAGAAAGCCTATCAGCAGGAAGGTGGAACTGCTTAGGGAAATCACTTCATGTATCCTGTGGGAATTGCTCTGCAGGTAAGGGCTTTTATCCAAATATGCAGATAGGGCCTGAAACAGCTCCTCGTTACCTGTTATGGAACTTCCGTTTATACTTAAGACTTTCGTTTCCGGGGCAGCATTTTCAGATATCATTTTGTATAAACTGTCGCTTACAATCAAAGTACCAACACTGTTTGCAAAAGAAATAGGATTATCTAATGTGGTCATAGTCACAGTGACAGGTATTTCTGTATTGTTTATAAGCAGTGGATAAGCGCTGCCTGTTTCATCTTTGCCGGAAGCTGGCTGGTATCTAACAAAAATACACTCATTATGGTTTAGTGCTGTAAATTGCTCCAAAGCCTTTTGACGCCCCTGTGCTTTCAGAATAGCAGTATAGTCAGAATATGAGATACATTCAAAACCTGCATTCCGAAGGATTTTTTCGTTGTCAGCATCTCCCTTGGAAGTTCCGACACTATATTCCATGGGAAGCTGCCCGGCAGTGGAAGTAACTTTATAAATATCGGTCTGCAGGAAAGTAATATCATCTCCGGATGAATAGCTGTTCACTATCTCCGTGACTGCGGACAGATCGCTTTCTTTTTCAATACGGCACTCGATTTCTGACGGCGCAATGCGGGATACGGCTGCAATCGGATAATACAGGGAGAGAGCCATAACACTCGAAACAGTCAGAGTTGCGGCTGACAGCAATGTAAGCATGATCATCGTTTTTGAATTGGAGCGCATCCGGTATATAAAACCCGGTGAAGTAATGATTCTTGTTTCCGTATAAAATTTCTTCTTATTTTTCTTTCCGGTCTGTACCGCGTAAGGGAGAAAAGATGCAATAAAAAGGACTGTCCCAAAAAGAATAAGTGCAAATGTAAGCATTCCAACAGCATAAAACCCGACTGAAAACCAGACAGATTTTTCGCCCCGCAGGATGTCAAGGGCAATACCGTATCCCAAAAGGACAGATACAAACCCGATGATAGAAGGAACAGCATGGAATTTTGTGTGCTTTTCCGCACTTTTTTCAAACCGCACGAAATCCATAAGGGAAGATTTAAAAAGAAATCTGCTGTTGGACAGCGATAATATGATAATAATGGCAAAAACAAAACAAGCCGTCTTTACCATGGCATTCAGGTTAAAAAACGGTATTTCTGAATTGCTGACTGTCAATCCCAGTAAATTTGTAATGCCAAATACAATGCCTTTGTGAAACAGACCGCCCAAAAGGATTCCGATTACGAAAGCCCCGAAGCAGGAAAGCAGATTTTCTGCTGTAAGCAAAGACAGTATTGTGGATCTCCGATATCCTAATAATGCATAAATACCCAATTCCTTTGTGCGCCGGCGCAGGAAGAAACGGTTTGAATATGACATATAAAAAATAACGAATGCCATAAGGAACATAGAAATCGTGCGGCACATGGTTTCCACCCGCCCGTCGCCTGATATTTTTTCAAGCATAATTTTATTCATGGAAAACGAAGTGAAAGCAAAAAAGATAGTAATTACAAAGGAAATGGATAATAAATAGAGGGCATAAAAGGAAAAATTATTTTTTAGATTCTTAAGTGCCATAGATAAATGGTTCATGGGTACTTCCCTACCTTTCAGTGTCTAATTTTGCGGTTGTCTGTGCAATGGATTCATAGAATGTACGCCTGTCAGCATTTTGTTTCCATAATTCCTGAATGATGCAGCCGTCTTTAAAAATCAGGATGCGGTCAGCAAAACTTGCAGCATAAGCATCATGTGTGACCATTAGTATCGTAGTATGGAGACTTTCGTTTGATTCCTTTAAAGTGTTCAGCAAATCTGTTGCAGAACTTGAATCCAATGCTCCAGTCGGTTCGTCTGCAAATAAAATGTCTGGATGTTTCGCAATAGCCCTTAGAGCGGAAGCGCGCTGCCTTTGTCCGCCTGAGAGCTCACTTGGATATTTTTCTAACTGTGCGTCAATACCAAAGCTTTTCGCCAGGCTCCTTATCGTGTTTTCTATTTTTTGAGGCGGAAGTTTCTGTAAAGTCAGCGGAACAGCGATATTCTCAAAAATAGTAAGGCTGTCTAACAGCAGATATTCCTGGAAAATAAAACCCAGATTATCCCTGCGGAAATCCGCTGCTTTGGAATCAGTCAGATTTTTTAGATTGATGCCGTTTATTGTAATGCTGCCGCTCGTGGGTGTATCAATCGTAGAAAGAACATTAAGCAATGTAGTCTTTCCTGATCCGGAAGCCCCCATAATGGCAATAAATTCGCCGTTCGTTACACTGAACGAAACTTTGTTAAGGCTTGGGTACTGTGATTTTGCATAAATTTTTGTTACGTTTTTCGCTTTCAATAATACAGCCATTTCTTTTATTCTCCTTTGCCTTTTTGATAATAGTATTGTAATGTGGGGGCTGTAAAAAAGAATGAGTAAATCACGCAGATTTTTTGCGTGATTTACTCATTCTTTTTAGCAGCTTCTTGATCCGGTATTACTGCAGGATGTTGAGAATCAGAGCAAGGGCGACAATCCCCAGCATCATCAACATCAGTACCGCGCTGATTGCCGCGGATATGATGTTGACGACGCTCCGGCTTTCCACGCTTTTTACACAGATCATAGAGAGCAGGAAGCCCGTCAGCGTAAGGACGATGTTGCAGATGGCCCAAACCATATGCACACCATCCGGCAGGGTGATTTTCAGAAACATCGGGACAAGGGCTGTCAGTGGCAGCAGACTGATGATCAGTGCCGCCAGGCTAAGCTTTTGAAATTTTTTCGTGATTTCCATACAATTACCTCATTTCTTTTTTTCCAAATTGTGTGATTGACAGGGTAAGTAGAAGGGCGAATACAGCGACTGCACAGGGAAGGAACGGCATCAGCGCAAATGCGGCGCCAGAGGTTTCTGCCGTAAAGTCATGCAGAGAGCAGGACACCAGATAGCCGCTGTAGCAGTAGGGATAAGCAATCCAGAACGGCGTGTTGGCGACCAGAATACCAGGGATAACCAGCAGCAGGTTTAACCCCACTGAAAGCAGAGGGTTTTCAAATAACACTGTGATTGCCCACATCGCCGCCAAACATGGGAGCATTGTCAGAAACAGCCCCACGCACCATTTCAAAAGATAGAGAACGGGCAATGTTTCGGTAATACCCATCGTCGAAGCAGCCACTATACCGGCGACTGCGAACACCGCCAGAAAGACGATCATTTCCATGAGCAGATAGAACATCAGGACACAAAACTTTGCCAAGGAAAGGGCTTGACCGCTGACCGGCAGGGCCAGCATTTTCAGGATGCCGTTGTTCTGTGTTTCCCGCCCCGCAATCATCACGCAGACTACGATCATGCTAAACGGCAGCAGGTAGTAGGCGTAGACCAGGGCGCTTTGAATAAACATCGCGGGCCATGCGTTCAGGTACTCCGGCGTAAAATACCGGCTTAATGCCGCCACCCCGGAGGCCACAACCAACAGCGGTGCAATAAAAATCAGCGGAACGATCTTTGAGCGTTTCACTTTCATAAGCTCAATGCCGAGTAAATCCAAAAAGTTCATGCGGCTCCTCCTTTACTCATAGCGCAGATTTTTTGCCATCCACAGTCCAAGGCCAAGGAAAAGGAGCGTTTCGATCTGCGCAAACATTACGGCCAGCATATCGGGCTGTGCGCTCATAGCCACCGCAGGCTTGAACATCACAATGAACGGATGCACCATCAAGACCGCTGCGGCTGACGACGCCAGGGCCATCCCGCTTAAAAAACCGGCAACTCCCACGCCAAGGGGAACCCACATATTTTCAAAGCGCGAGGAAATCAGCACCATAAAGGACAGCACCGGCATGGATGTGAAGAACGAATAGGCCGTAAAGCAAAGCAGTGTTCCCATTTCAAATGTCCCCTGCGGCAGGCAGCTCTGCCCGATTTTCATCAGTGCCAGATTTTCCAGAGCTATCGCCGCAAAGAGCGTGACGGTCAGGATTAGGAATTTGCAGAGATACATCCCAGGTACGCTCATGGGAAGCATATACATTTTTTTGACTGCGCTGCCCTTAAACTCCAGATGAAAGACCATGCAGGCCGCGACAACGATACCGAACAGGTTCAGTATCATAATCATGCCGTAAAGCTGAGTCAGCAGTACGTCCATAGGGGCCAGCGGGAGTCCCAGCAGCGTATCTTTCCGAATAAGGAAGCTGACAAAGGCATAGGCCGCGCCTAAAATACCAACAGCCAGCAGTACCGGGATTACCCCTGTCCGCTTCTCTTTCCGCAGTTCGATCACAAGCGCTCTCATAGCTTTGCCCTCTGCTTTCTGGCGGCGTTGTCCTGCTCCACGATGGAGAGGAACACATCTTCCAGGTTATCGGCGGACATTCCCGCCTGCCTTGCGCTGTGCCGCAGATCATCCAAGCTGCCCTCAAACAGCAGCCGCCCATGATTGAGGATGCCGATGTCGTCCGCCATCAGCTCAATTTCCGACAGCATATGGGAGGAAATGAGGACGGTGCAATCGTACAGATCAGGCAGGGACTTCACCAGATTGCGAATTTCATGGATGCCGGAGGGGTCAAGGCCGTTGGTCGGTTCGTCCAGAATGAGGATAGGCGGACGGCCCAGCAATGCCCCGGCGAGGCCGAGCCGCTGTTTCATGCCCAGGGAATACTTCTTTGCGAGGCGATCTCCAAATTCGGACAGCCCTACCAGCTCTAAGGCATCCTCTATGGTGTTTTTCCGCAATCCTAAAATCCGGCGTATCACATCCAGGTTTTCCCGGCCCGTCAGGTTGGCATAGAACGAGGGGGCCTCAATGAAAGAGCCGATTTCCCGCAGAATTTTCAGCCGGTCACCCGGAAATTGTTTCCCGTCAATAGTAAAACGGCCCTTTGTGGGAGCGGTCAGCCCCAGGAGCATTTTCATAGTGGTGGATTTGCCCGCTCCGTTGGGGCCGAGAAAACCGTAAATACTGCCCCTGCGGACATGGATAGAAACATGGTTGACGGAAGTAAAATTTTTGTATTTCTTCGTCAACTGTTCTGTGGCGATAATATAGTCCATAGACACATCTCCTTTCTGCCCCTATGATACAGCATCAACCTGACTTCTACATTCTCTCGCCCTTACTTTTACCTTACTTTTTCAAAAGGCCATCCATAAAGTGGAACGAGTATGTTATAATGGGAACGAACAGGAGGTGTCACGATGGACCATTCATTTTTACACAGCAAAAAACTCCTGCTGGTCGATGACGAGCCGGAGCTTTTGAAAATGGTATCGGCTATTTTAGCGGACGAGGGGTTTTCGTGTCTTGTGACCGCCGCCAACATGAAAGAGGGAATTGCTGCCGCCAAAGCGGAAAAGCCTGATCTGGCAATTTTGGATGTGATGCTTCCGGACGGCGACGGCTTTTTCCTGATGGAGCAGATGCGCACATGGACGGATATTCCCGTGATTTTTCTGACAGCCCGTGACGAGGCTGCGGACAAGCTGGCGGGGCTGGGCCTTGGCGCGGACGATTATATCGCGAAGCCCTTTCTGCCCCAGGAATTTCTGCTGCGGGTCTATGCGGTTCTGCGCCGATGCTACAAAGAGGACACAACCGTTTTGAAGCTGGATAGCTGTACGGTGGATTTCAGCCGGGCTGAAGTGGATAGAAGCGGTAAGATACTTCCCTTGACAGCGATGGAGCATAGGCTGCTGGAAACTCTTGCGAAGAATGAGGGACGTATTGTGACCGTGGACACGCTCTGCGAGGCCCTATGGGGGGACAACCCTTTTGGCTATGAAAACAGTCTGAATGCCCATGTGCGGCGTGTCCGGGAGAAGATCGAGGCAGATCCGTCAAAGCCGGTTTCCCTGCTGACAGTCAAGGGGCTAGGCTATAAACTGCTGGCGAGGAAATAACCGATGAAAGCATTTGGAAAATATATCTCAAAGTATCTTCTTTCCTTTTTTGTGTTTGCTCTCATTCTCCTGCTTGTCAATCTTCTTGCGTTTGCTTTGACGTTTGGAGGTATCGTATCCAGGGAATATGGTTCGGCATCACCCGCAAATATGTTGGAAGCTGTGGCAGGCGATCTGTCAGCATCCGGCATATCTGAAGAAAGGCTGCAAGAGCTAAACCATAATCGGATTTGGGCTATGCTATTGGACGCAGGCGGGCGCTGCATTTGGGAGGTATCTTTGCCGGAGGAAATTCCAACACAATACACGATTCAGGATGTGGCCGTGTTTTCGAAAGGCTATCTGCAAGACTATCCTGTTTTTGTGCGGAACATAGACAAAGGTCTGCTGGTATTGGGCTATCCAAAAGACAGCTTTATGAAGCTGACGGGAAACTATTTCCCGATACGGGCAATTCGGATTTTCCCGCTCTTTGTAACGGGCATCCTGGCGATTGACATATTGCTTTTGTTTTTGGTCTACTACTTCTCAAAACGAAATATAGCAAAAAATACGGAGCCGATTATGGCTTCTATCAAAACACTGTCCACCGGCAAACCTGTTGATCTGTCCATTCGAGGCGAGTTGTCGGAAATTGCGGATAGCGTCAGTCAGGCATCCCAGGTGTTGAGCAGACAAAACCAGGCCCGCGCCAACTGGATCAGCGGCGTTTCCCACGACATCCGCACACCACTCTCTATGATTATGGGATATGCCCAGCGAATTGTCAAAGATCACGAGGCCAGCGGAAATATTCAGCAAGAGGCAGAGATCATCCGGGCGCAGAGCGCAAAAATCAAAGACTTGATACAGGACTTGAATTTGGTATCGCAGTTGGAATATGAAATGCAGCCGCTCCATAAAGAGCAGGTACGCCTGTCTAAGCTGCTGCGTTCCTATGGGGCGGATTTGCTCAATGCAGGTATCGGTGAGAAATATTCCGCCGAGGTTAAAATTTCTCCCGAAGCGGAAACCGCAGTTATAGACTGTGACGCCCGGTTGCTTTCGCGGGCTATCGGTAACTTGGTGCAAAACAGCATCAACCACAATCCGCAGGGGTGCGATATTTTCCTGTCCCTTGTCTGTTCATTGGAAGATGTTTCTATCACAGTTGCGGACAATGGCGTGGGTATGTCCGCTGAAAAATTACGGGAGCTGGAAGAAAAACCTCACTATATGGAAAGCATCGATGAACGGCTGGACTTGAGGCATGGGCTGGGGCTTCTGCTTGTGAGGCAGATTGTGGAGGCGCATGGTGGAACAATGAAAATCGAAAGTGCGTCTCAAAGCGGATATAAAACAATTTTGATATTCCAAAGGCCGCACAGGAGGCGTTAGGGCTTCTCTCACACTGATTGGCAGCAGTTGCGCGCCCTGCAAAAAATCTTCCCTCAAAGCTACAGCCTCCTGTTTCTATTTTACTAAAATTGCAACGTCTTTTCTAAGAACACCGGAGGAAAACGCAGCATCCGTTACTTCAGGAAGCGGTATTACTTTTCCGGATAAAGGACTTACAAGGATTTCCTTTTAAAAGCCCCTTTTGTTAACGCCTTTGTATATTGACTCATCATAAATACAGCATAAACAGCAACTAATAATTCTGTAATCGGCATTGCAAACCATATGGAACTTGCCCCTGCTATAATCGGCAACAGCATAATTAAAATTCCGCTGACAATGCAGCCTCTGAAAACAGATACACAAAAAGCGGCTCTTGGTTTCATCAGCACTTGAAAATAATAAGTGGAGAAAATATTCAGCGGCAGCAATATAAACGAAATACTGTAACAACGGATTATTGAGGGCGCAATATCCAAGATTGTTTTTGTTGGCTTCATAAAAATGTAAATATACAAATTAGGATAAATCAAACTGAGAGCAGTCCAAAATATACTGAACACTCCAACCGTATAAAGGGCGTACCGCAGAGTTTCTTTAATACGCTGCCATTTCTTTGCGCCGAAATTGATCGAAATAATTGGCTGTGCAGCCTGCCCTACACTATAAGCGCAGCACTGAACAATCGTGCTTATATTGATAACCGGGCCATAAACAGCAAGTGCATTGCTGCCCAAATATTTCATAATCTGTCGGTTGAAAAGAACCGTCAAAATCCCCATTGCAATATCAATAAAAAATGTTGGGAATCCGGTAACCAATATTTTCCTTAATTTTCTCGCAATTCCAGTCGGTTTTCGGAGCACCAGCGAATTTTTCTTAGACCAGAAATGGGAAAGCATAACCGCAAACGAAATCCCGGAGCCGGCTGCCGTTGCAAGTCCTGCACCCATAATCCCCATATCAAAAGTAAATACAAAAATGTAATCGCCAACAACATTGAACAATCCCCCGGCTAATACGCCGGCAGTTGCAAGTTCGGGGTGGTTGTCATTTCGCAGAAATGCCGCCAGCATTTGATTAAACAGAAATAATGGAATAACCGCTTTTACAGGCGCTAAATAGGTTTTGGCCAATGAAAGCAAGCTGTTGTCCGCTCCAAAAAACAACAGGATGGGTTTGTCGAAAAATATAATTGCCGTCCATGACACGAAGGCAAGAATGACAGAGCCTATAACCGCAGCCGTAAAATATTCATTTTCGTTTCCGCTTTTTTGTGTTTCCTGCCCTCTGACTGTACTAAAAATTACGGAGCCGCCAATTCCCATAAGCAGACCCAGGCTGTAAATAATATTCCAAACAGGAGCAACAACGGCTAATGCCGCCGTTCCGTCCGGGCCTTGATATTGTCCGACCATTGCCATATCCACAAGTGAATATACCGAAGTAATCATTGCACTTCCAAAGGCAGCAGACAAATACTTGAAATAGATTGGTTTGATGTTTCCATTCAGCAAATTCATTGCCTTTTCCTCCTTTTTTTGCAAATAAAAAACCGGATAAGAAAGACGAACAGGAACGGTTTTCTTATCCGGCACTCTTATACGCAAGAGCAACCCTCCGACAAACCGTATGTCCGCTATCTTATCCGGTCTTATACCTACGCTTATAAGTCCTCCGATAACTGCTGTATAAACTAACAGAAATAATTTGGTTTGTCAAGCCTTATATAAATTTTCATAAAAGTATTTCATAAAAGTATTATCTTTGCGCAAAAAAGAGAGGATAGTTCCACAGCTCCATGTCCGACAGGATAGAAAGAGTAATCTCTGCTGCTGTACTTCCGGCAGCGTCCGCAGTTCCTTGTATATTCGCGGCAAAAAAGTAGGTGTTGTCTCCTGTCTCTGCAAAACCGATAAACCAGCCGTTGATATCCTGTCCTTCTACGCATTCGGTTCCGGTTTTCCCATAAAACTTTTTGTCATCAGAAGAAAAAAGACAGATGGATTTTTTTACGGTGTCAATGTGTTCCTGAGCGAAACCAAAATGATTCTGATACAGGCTGGTTAGAAGTTCCACCTGCTCCACAGGAGATATTTTCAGGGAAGCCTGCATCCAGTAAGGACGAAAGCCGGAATGGGTATCCTGATTTCCATATCCAATTCTGCGGATATAGCGCGCTGCAGCGGCGCTGCCCAGTTGCTCGTCAATCTTCTGAAAATACCAATTAACCGAAGCCTGCATGGCAGAATACAGATTTTGATCTTTGTTCCATGAGGCAAAGGGATACGCTGTTCCATCCCAGGCCATAAAAGAATCCTGTGGGGTAATGATATGTTCTTCTAATCCAAACAGCGCATCGTAAATTTTATATGTAGAATTGGGTGAGACCCTTTGCGTAGCACCTTCTGCGTGATAAACACTCCAGGCATCCATCTTTAAATCATAGAGAACAAAGCTTCCATGATATCCATGAAAGTAGGAAGACAAGTCAATCTGAGAAATAGTCTCAGAAGAAGTGTCCCATCTGTAAGTGCTCTCGTCTGCGGCAGAGGCGGACAGCAGAGGCGTGAGTCCCAGAAAAAGAATTATAAGGAAACAAAAAGAAATACATCCTTTCAGCTTCTTTTTGGCGGAGGGCTTTTGGTAGGAAGCAATATGCAGGATCCGTTTCTCCATCTGCCTCATGGTTCCGCTGATGCCGACGGTAAAAGGAAAAGGAGCAAGGGAAATCTTTTCTGCAAGTCCAAGCAGTGTGCAGCCGTAATCTTTATAGTCGCATTCTTCTAAAAGGTCCAGGACAGCAGTGTCACAGGCAATTTCCCGGTCACTGCGCATTTCCCGCAGGGCATACCATACCAGGGGATGAAACCAGTACAAAATGCAAGCAAGATCCATCAAGCAGCCTGCCAGTGCGTCTTTGTGCCGAAAATGCTGCAGTTCATGCAGCAGCATATACCGCAGCTCAGAAGCCGTACAGTCGGAGATGACGTAAATCGGAAGATAGATGCGTGGCCGAAAAAGCCCGGACATAACGGGAGACTTTAGAAAAGCGGTGCTGTAAATGGGGATATCTGCCGATATTTTCATCTCATCCAGGCAGCTTTTGTACAAAATATGTATTTTCTGATTTTGCAGAGGAAGGGCAGACCGCCTTAATCTGTGGAAGCGTCTTCTTGATCGTATCATCAGCAGAAGCATCGTCAGAATGCCTGCAATCCATACACAAAATAAAATAACTCCTATGAGGGACAGTTTGTTTCTGCCGGCAGAGAGCGCAAAATCCTGTATTGCGCCGCTGGCTGCAGGAGTGTCTAAGGGAAACGTTTTTTCCGCCCAAATTTCTGTCTGGGAGTAAACGATATGTTTCAGCCTTCCCGGCCAGGAGAAAATCCGGGGAAACTCTGCTGCGGACAAAGGCAGAAATGGAACGGATAAAAGCCCTGTCATCACATACCATAGATGGTACTGCATTCTGCTGGTCAGATGATTTCTTAACATCCATTTAAAGAGAAAAAGAAGTCCGATCAGGGCGCCAAGAAGAAGATTGCTGATCAGAAAATGCATCATAAAGCTTGCCATAGGCTTACCTCTTTGATATAGAGTCTTTGGACAAAAGGGCGCGCAGCTTTTCCAGTTCGTCTCCGGAAAGCTGGTCATTTTCGATATAGGCTGACAGCATAGCGGAGAGTTCTCCGCCGTAAAAACGTTTCAGAAAAGAATGACTCTCCTGGCTTACATATTCCTGCTCTGCCACCAAAGGCGTGTAGACGAATACCCGACTTTGCTTTTCATAGGTAAGGGCCCCTTTGGTGACCAGGCGCTTAATTAGAGTCTGTATGGTCTTGGGACTCCACGTGGTAGTTTTCACCAGACGTTCTGTAATTTCATTCGTATTGATAGGGGCAAATTTCCAGACAATTTTCATAACCTCGAATTCGGCTTCTGAAATTTGCGGCAATGGACGCATGGGGATTCCCTCCTTAAATCTTACATTTGTGATAAAAATTATAAAGGGTAAGCATCTGGATGTCAATGGAGCCGGTAAAAACAAAATATCATGAAACTAGTTAAGCTCGTTTCCGATGTCTTGACAAACATACCGATAGTATGATAATATAAAAACATACCATCAGTATGTTTGAAGAGGTGCATAGATATGGCAAGAAATAAACACCCGGAAGAAACGGTTCATTTGATCTTGGATGTTGCTTTTCGCTTATTTATGGAAAAGGGATATGAGCATACTTCCATTCAGGATATTATCAATCATTTAGGCGGTCTTAGCAAAGGTGCTATCTATCATCATTTTAGATCAAAAGAAGATATTTTAATTGCGGTTACAGACAGAATGACGGCGGAGTCAAATCAGATGCTTGCAGTTATCCGCGACCGCCAGGATCTTAGCGGCGAGGAAAAGCTGAAAACAATTTTTAAAGAATCCATTGCCCGATCCGTACAGGATGATATTTTTACAGTCGCACCCGACTTTCATAATAATCCCAAACTTCTTTTCAGCCTTTTGCATGATACGATAGAAGAAGTGGTGCCAAATTATATTTTACCAATTATCCAGCAGGGGATTTCAGACGGTTCGATCAAAACGGACTATCCCAAACAATTAGCAGAACTGATTTTGCTTGCGGCCAATATCTGGATGAATCCGATGGTATTCGATAGCTCTGAGGAAGATTCCTACTGCAAATTTATGATACTCAGCCAGATGCTGCAGGGCTTTGGACTGGATATCATAGACACCGAGATATTGGAACGGCTGCAGGAGCTGGTATCGATCTATCAAAAGAGCAAAAAATAAAATGCATGCAGGGAGTGTTCTGCTGCCACGAATAAATTTCTGCCTGTAAAACGGGCAGAAATATTTTGAAATAAGTACATACCGACGTATGGTATGAAAAAACGTATGCATACATTGAGAAAAGCAATACCGCAGAAAAAAGCTATGGATAAATGGGAATCATCAATAACTGAAATATTTTCATAAATGGAATAAAAAATGGAGGTTTTGCGAATGAATCAAAAATTATTTTCAAAAGATTTTACGTTGGTTGTTATCGGCCAGATTATTTCCTTGTTTGGAAATGCAGCCATAAGATTTGCACTGCCGCTGTATTTATTAAATTTAACAGGCTCATCCGCACTTTACGGAACGGTTACGGCGTGTGCGTTTCTTCCTGCTATTCTGCTGTCGCCCGTTGGGGGGATTGTTGCAGACAGAGTAAACAAAAGAAATATTATGGTGATACTGGATTTTTTTACGGCAGCAGTTATTATCGTTTTTTCCCTGCTTATGAACGGAGCGAATCTGATTCTTCTTTTGACGGTTACCCTGATGTTTCTGTACGGCATTGCAGGGGCATACCAGCCGTCTGTGCAGGCAAGCATCCCTGCGCTGACCAGTCCGGATAATTTTATGGCAGCAAATTCGGTAATCAATACGATCAGTTCATTTGCATCTTTGATCGGTCCTGTAATTGGAGGAATCTTATACAGTGCATATGGGTTAGAGCCTGTTCTGCGGATTTGCACAATATGTTTTATTTTGTCGGCGGTTATGGAAATTTTTATTCAAATACCATTCCAGAGACAAGTTTCAGACGGAAGTATCTGGAAGACGGTCAAATCGGACTTTTCAGAGAGCGTCCGTTTTATCCGAAAAGAAAAGCCGGTGATCGGAAAAACGCTTCTTGTAATCTGCGGAATCAATTTGTTTCTGGCTGCAATGATTGTGGTTGCGCTGCCATATTTGATAACGGAAGTATTAAACATGGAAGCTTCCCAGGCAAACAGACTTTATGGATTTGCAGAGGGGATACTGGCAGCAGGCGGACTGGCAGGGGGCATCAGTGCAGGCATTTTTGCAGATAAGCTGGCCATTCATAAATCGGGCAATCTGGTAATTGCATGTTCGGTATGTGTGTTTCCGATTGGTGCATCTTTGATACTGTTTTCATCTGCAATCATAAATTATATTGTCATAACCGTATGCTGTTTTGCCATTATGGGATGTTCAACCATTTTCACTGTGCAGATGATGTCCTTTATCCAGACAGAAACTCCGCAGAATTTAATCGGAAAAGTAATTGCGGTTATTTTTACTGTTTCCATGTGCGCACAGCCTTTGGGGAATACATTATATGGTGTCTTGTTTGAAATATGCAAAGGATGTGAATATGCGGTTATTTTATTTTCGGGTGTTGTATCGCTTATAATCGCCGTAAGCACAAAAAATATTTTTAAAAGATTTTAAAAGAAAAGGCAGGAAGCAACAATGATGGAACTGTACTATGTGGAAGATGATAGAAATATAGCGTCTGCGGTAAAAGACTATCTGGGACAAAAAGGGATTAAGGTAACCATTTGCACTACCCTTGCAGAAGCGAGGCAGGCACTGAACCATCATGTTCCGACATTAATTTTACTGGACTGGAATATGCCGGACGGTCATGGGGACAGTCTGTGCCAGTGGATTCGCAGCAGTTGGAAAGAACTGCCCATCATTTTCCTTACTGTTCGAGGGGATTCTGCAGATATTGTTTCCGGTTTTCAAAATGGTGCAGATGATTATGTGGTAAAACCCTTTGCATTAGAAGTATTGTATTCGCGGATCCTGGCATTGCTGCGAAGGGCCGGAAATACAGCAGGACAATATCTTTCCTGCGGGGATATTCGGATCGACCAAAACAGCCGAAGCGTTTCCTGCCGTTCAGAAGAGATTTGTTTAAGTGTTTCCGAATATGAGCTGCTTTTATATTTAATGCAGAATAAAGGAAGGACCGTTACCAGAGAAAAGATTTTAGAACAGATATGGGATGTGAAAGGAAATTATGTAAATGACAATACTCTGACAGTCACTATGAAACGATTGCGGGATAAGCTTTGCCAGCCGGCCTGTATAAAAACAGTCCGAAGTGTAGGCTATCGAATGGAGGATACTTATTGACAAATAAATAGAACGATTGTATAGTAGAAAAACAATTATGCAAATCAAATTTTTCCGGAAAAAGCAAGGATTACAAGGAGTGAATGACTATGAAAAGGAAAGCATTTCAGGCTGCCCTTCCCCACACGATTCCGATCGCGGTGGGCTTTTTATTTCTGGGAATGTCTTATGGATTTCTTATGCGAAGCAAAGGGTTTTCTGTTTTTTATCCTATGTTTATGAGTTTTTTTATCTTTGCCGGTTCCATGGAATTTGTGACAGTTCATTTGCTGTTATCAGCATTTCAGCCTTTTTATGCTTTTTTTCTCGCGCTGATGGTCAATGCGAGGCATCTGTTCTATGGACTTTCCATGCTGGACAAGTATAAGAATGTGGGCTGGAAAAAGTGTTATTTGATTTATGGAATGTGTGACGAATCTTTTACGGTCAACTGCAGTGTGATACCGCCGCCGGAGGTGGACCGGAGCTGGTTCATGTTTTTTGTGACTTTGCTGAATCAGGTTTACTGGGTGAGCGGTGCAACGCTTGGAGCGCTTCTTGGGTATGTGATTCAGTTTGACACAAAGGGCATTGAATTTGTCATGACGGCACTGTTTGCAGTCATGTTCTTAAACCAATGGGAGGAATGCAAAGACCACAGGTCTGCACTTACGGGACTTGGATGTTCCTTTTTCTGCCTGCTGGTTTTTGGGAGCGGACGTTTTATCCTGCCGGCTATGGTACTGATGATCCTGTGCTTTACATTTGACAGGAAAAAAGAAGAAAGAGAGACAAAAAGGGAGGAAATAGAATGACAGTTATGCAAAGGATCATTACTGTTTTTGCGGTCATGGCAGGGACAATGCTGACCAGATTTCTGCCTTTTTTCATTTTTCCGGAAGGGAAAACGCCGCCAAAATACATTGCCTGGCTGGGAACGGTTCTGCCTCATGCGGTCATTGGGCTTCTGGTGGTTTACTGCCTGAAGGATGCGGTTTTCTCTGTCTATCATGGACTGCCGGAGACAGCGGCCATTGGATTTATTTTTCTGCTGCACCGGTGGAAGAAAAATACGCTGTTCAGCATTGCCGGAGGGACGATCTTTTATATGGTGCTGGTGCAGAACCTGTTTGTGTAAATCATTTGTATATAAAAAATCCCCTTTTTTAATCAATAGAGGGGATTTTTTATATGATAAATAAATACATTCAGTAAATCGAAATAAAACATGAATATATGAAACTCAGGGCGCTAACCGCGGCTTTTTTCATATTGTTCTAAGAGCTGCTCAATCTGCTTTGGGTCATTCAGAAAGACGGGGGATTTCGGCAAAATCCACTGTTCCACTTCTTTCAGCCGTTCCGCCGGTTTTTCTCCGAAAAACCGTGACTGTCCATTTATTTCCGCAAAAAATCCGCTTCCGTCCTCTGATGCGGTAATGGGAGTTCCTTCTGCAAGAAGATAGTGATAGATATCTCCTACCGGCATCATTTTGGTATAGGCAATCCCGTCACTTGCCTTGTTTTCTATATAGACTGGAAGATAGAGTTTACAGACAGGCTCCTCCCTTTCTTCCTGATACAGATCGTACCAGTATCCCAGACTGTATTCGCCTTCACGGCTGGACATTTCCAGCTCTCTGCACGCATTTTCATAATCCGGGCCCCATTCCAGATACTGTTTTGGTGTAAGATTCCACGATTCGAAGTGAAACATGTACCGCATATAGGAATTCAGAACAGATCGTTCCAGCACGGCGGCGTCCATCTCCCAGGGTCTGTAAAACTGTTCATCTGTCATTTTAAACCCTTCCATCTTTCCGTTGACCAGGATATCCGGATAAAGAGCGCCTTCCTTGCAGATTCCTACAGCCTCTAACTGCTGAAGTTCTTTCTGTTCCTGAAACATACGGACGACCGTTTCACAAAATTCGCTGAGTGTTTCCTCGTCTGAATAATATAAAAGGCTGATTTCCTCTCCTAATTTATAAGACCAGCAATAATCGAACCCTTCTTCTAGACGGCCGTAATGCAGTCCGTACTGTTCGGCATAATATTCCAGAAGCTGCAGTCCATAATCGTCCCTTTCCCCATATACATTGCCTTTTAAGCTATAACGAAACAGAACAGTAGCGGAAATATCCGGATGTGCCAGGGAATGAACTTCATAACAGATATTATAATCGGAAGTTTTGATCTTTTTCGGTCTTGAAAATTCTGTTTCCGGATACCGCTGTTCCATATATGTTTTCACATAGCGTGCATCTTTTGTCAGAATAAAATAGAGAAAAACAGGAGCAGTTACAGTAAGGATTACAATCAAGACAAGACTGATCCGTTTTCTGATTCCTGCCCTTCGTTCTTCTATGCGGCGTTTTTCTTCATCCAGGCGCTTTTGGGCTTCCTCCTGCTGTCTGCGTTCATAGGCAGGATATAATCCTCTTCGAAGTTTCAGCAAATCTTCCTGGCATAGATAACCTTCTGCATCAGAACTGTGAAAATGATATGCCTCCCAGAAAAGCAGACGTATCATATAATCATAATGAAGCTTTTGATCCATCTCCTCCCCAAGTACCTGAAGAAGTTTTGGGTGCCACTGAATATCCTGAAAATCTTTGGATTTCAGATAATCCGTCCACCATTTCTGTATCTCCGGATTCCGGTACTCAAATTTAACTTCTTTCCAGTGATCGAAAAAAACAGCAAGTTTTTCTTCCCATTCGTCAGACTGTTTTTCAAAATAGGAGCGCAGTATATCCTCTTCCTCTGTTCCTTTTTCTGATCGTTCTGCGGATTCGGTCCGGTTCCCTGGCGTTTGATCTTCCGTTCGGTTTGGAGGAACCGGTGATTCTTCTTTGACCGGGTCCGGTTGTCCGGCTTTTTTGGCATACTGCAAAGCCTTTTGATAGGCTTCATGGAGCATACGAAACTCTTCCGGCTTCTCCTCTGGATGGACTTCTCTGGATTTGGCCGCATATGCTTTTTTAATCTGCCTGATATTTGTGGTGGGTGCGATGCCCAGTATTTCCCATATCCCCATGTCCCACCTCTATAAATTCAATTCTTCCAGTTTGTCGAAGACGGCCTCTGCCTCCTTCATCTGTTTTACAAGCTGCTGGTCATTTTGACTGTTCAGTGCTCTTTGAAGCTGTTCCATAACAGAGGCCACTGCTTTTCTTTTCTCTCCTAAAAGCTGTTCAAAAAGACGTTCCCCTCTTGCTAAAACCAGTTTTGTGCGGATACCGCCCGGCGGTATTAGCTTATAATCCTGCAGTTCTTCTGCCCGGCGCCACACTTCCTCCTCCGGTATCCGAACACCTCCCGCAGTGAGCAGTTTCTCTTTCTTTATATTTTGATAGCAGTCCGTCAATTCTACTTTTAGAATCCCATTAATATCATAAGTAAAGGTCAGCTCAAAACAGGCTTTTCCCTTCGGCATGGGAAAAATATCCATCTCAATTTGGCCAAGCTCTATATTTTCCAGACAGTAATAAGACTCTCCCTGATAGATTCCGACGGTAATGTGTGTCTGGTTGTCAAAAGAATTGGTATAAAAT
The DNA here is from genome assembly GCA_910574965.1 of Lachnospiraceae bacterium. GTDB lineage: Bacteria > Bacillota > Clostridia > Lachnospirales > Lachnospiraceae > Hominiventricola. The sequence goes on from CAJTDB010000029.1 coordinate 31,416, forward strand.
CCTGTGCGGGAACTTGGAAGGATGGTGTTCCGCTCAATGACCGGTGACATGATGGGGTTATTTCGGTCGGAATAGTTTACGATGTCGGTTCCCAGTGAGAAAGGACAGATATCTGTTAAGACCAGATCCCGTATTTCCTCTTTGCGTTCTTTGATTCCTGCGTAAATTCCGGCTCCCGTGGCAACGATCTCATCCGGCGAGCCGATGACACAGGGCTTCTTTCCAAGACAGGTTTGAAGATAAAACGAAATCACCGGCATTTTGGCAGAACCTCCTACCAGTATAATCTCATCGATTTCCTCAATGGTTCTTCCGCTGTCACTCAGGGCGCCGGAGATTACCCGATTGATGCGGCTGAAGATTTTCTGGCTCATGTCTGCCAGAAGAATATTGTTCAGTTCCAGCGTTTTTCCTTCCGGTCCATATGTAAGTGCTGCCTGCTTCTGCGCAGTCAGTTCCCTTTTGCAGTTTTCTGCAAGGCGCAGCAAAACGGCACGTTCTTTGGCACTCAATTCGTCGTATTCCATATGATGTGTTTTGCAGAAATTTTGGGCAATTAATTCGTCAAAATCATCTCCGCCCAGATGATTGTCTCCGCTGACAGCGATAATTTCTATTACATTTTCAAAATAATCTACAATAGATACATCCAGAGTTCCGCCGCCAAAGTCAAATACCAGATAACTGCCTTCTTCTTTCTGGCTGACCAGACTGGCTGCCAGGGCAGCAGCAGAAGGTTCATTGACCAGACGTTCCACGTGGATTCCGGCCAGGGCCCCGGCCTGCTTTGTGGCATACCTCTGGTTATCATTAAAATAAGCGGGAACACTGATGACTGCTTCAGTCACTTCCGTTTCCAGAAAACGCTCTGCATCTTCTTTTAACTGACGCAGTACAAAGGAGGACAGCTCCTGGGGCGTAAAATTCTGTCCTCTCAGATTAAATAGATGATTTGTTCCCATAAATCGTTTAAAGGAGGCTGCGGAGGCTTCCGGGTGTGATACAAGCCTTTCCTTTGCAACTGCTCCGACACAGATACTTCCGTCTTCCTCTACACTGACTGCGCTTGGGGTCAGAAACTGTCCCAGCGGATTGGGGATCAATACCATCTTTCCTTCCCTGCAGGCACATGCCAGGCTGTTGGTCGTTCCAAGATCAATTCCAATAATAGCCATCTTTATTCTCCCTTGGTGTTTGCTTTTGATATCCATTTATTATTTTGCCACTATTAGCAGTATTTGTGAAGACCTGAAAGAGAAAATGTTTATTTCTACCTGCGTCTTTTATCAAATGTGATATACATCTGCCAAGAGGCAGATTGCAAATGTATGCTGGAAGCTGTTATGTGAATATTTTCACAAATGAAAAATTGTGAAAAAGAAATGACAGAAGGGTTTTGTCAGGGTATAATAGGAAGAAACCAAGACAGGACTGCCCATGGGCGAGGGCCTGCAAAATATATTAGTAAGGAGAAAAAGCAGATGAAACAGGACATGATTGTAATCTTGGACCTGGGCAGTACAGAAAATACGGTGCTGGCCCGGCAACTCCGCCATATGGGAGTATACAGTGAGATTCATCCCCATGATATTACGGTGGAGGAGCTGAAAGCTCTGGAAAATGTAAAAGGTATTATTTTAAATGGCGGGGAAAATCGTGTGGTGGACGGCAGCCCGATAGATGTAAAAGAAGAACTTTATGCCTGCGGTTATCCTATGTTGTCTATAGACCATCCGGGAGCTAAATGTGAAAAGCAACTGGATGCTCTTCCGGATGAAGCGGCAATGCGGGAGTTTATCTTCACGGACTGCCAGGCTCAGGCGAACTGGAATATGAAAAATTTTATTGCCGATCAGGTGGAACTTGTGCGCCGTCAGGTGGGGGACAAGAAGGTACTGCTGGCTCTGTCCGGCGGGGTGGACTCTTCTGTAGTGGCAGCACTTCTCCTGAAAGCCATCGGCCCTCAGCTTGTCTGCGTGCATGTGAACCATGGCCTAATGCGCAAAAATGAATCGGAAAGTGTCGTGGAAGTGTTCCAGAATCAGCTTCATGCAAATCTGATTTATGTGGATGCTTCAGAACGGTTTTTAGATAAGCTGGCTGGTGTGGCAGATCCGGAGCAGAAGCGCAAGATCATTGGCAGCGAGTTCATTCGCGTCTTTGAGGAAGAGGCCCGGAAGCTGGACGGCATTGAGTTTCTGGGGCAGGGGACCATTTATCCGGACATTATTGAGAGCGGTACTAAAACAGCGAAAATGGTTAAGTCTCATCACAATGTAGGCGGTCTTCCGGAGGATCTGCAGTTTGCCTTAGTGGAGCCTTTGAAGCAGTTGTTTAAGGACGAGGTGCGCGCCTGCGGCCTGGAACTTGGCCTTCCGGAAGGCATGGTGTACCGGCAGCCCTTCCCAGGACCAGGACTGGGAGTACGGTGCTTGGGCGCCATCACCAGAGACAGACTGGAGGCAGTGCGGGAATCCGATGCAATTTTGCGGGAGGAGTTTCAAAAGGCCGGCCTGGACCAGAGCGTCTGGCAGTATTTTACGGTGGTGCCGGATTTCCGGTCCGTAGGTATGAAAAACCACGCGCGCGTGTTTGAATATATGGTCATCATACGGGCCATCAATACCATAGATGCTATGACAGCTACTGTGGAGAAGGTGGACTGGGATGTGCTGGAGAAGATAACGAACCGGATTCTGGCAGAAGTGGAGCATGTGAATCGGGTCTGCTATGACATGAGTCCGAAGCCGCCGGCGACGATTGAGTTCGAGTAGACACTATTCCTCTGAAAAGTCTTGTTTTACGGGTTTTTCAGAGGATGCTTCTATTTATTGGCTACAAATTGGCTACACTTGCCATTTGGCTACCATCCGGGACGGTTGTTCCGTTAATGATATTTTCAAGCTGCTGCGCCACTTCTGACTGTTTATTCGGATACAGATGACTGTAAGTGTTTAAGGTTGTCTGTATTTTTTCATGCCCTAAACGGTCTGCAATCAGAAGCGGTTGGCATCCCATTTCAATGAGCAGGCTGGCATGGGAGTGCCTGAGATCGTGGACACGAATTTTCTTTACTCCCGATTTTTTACAGCCACGCAGCATTTCATGGTTGAGGAAACTTTTCGTGTAGGGGAACAGCCGGTCATTCGGCTGAATTTCATAGCATTTTGCCATATACTCTTTCAAACATTCCGAGAGCGTTTGCGGGATGGTAATTACCCGGTTGCTCTTTGGCGTTTTGGGCGGCCAGATGACATCCCGTCCTTTGATCCGCTGAAATGTTTTATTGATGGTTATAGTATTGTTCTCAAAATTCACATCTGACGGAGTTAAGGCACATAATTCCCCGACACGCATCCCGGTATAATACATTGTCATAAATGCCGCATAGGAAGCAGGTTTATCCTCTACAGCCGGGAGAAACTGCTCAAATTCTGCTTTTGTCCAGAAATTCATTTCCTCTGCCTGACTTTTTCCCATACTGCCAGCTTTCGTGCATGGATTCTCACCCAGGTCATAATATTTGACTGCGTAATTAAACATGGCGGTTAGCTGGTTGTTGATTGTTTTTAAGTAAGTCTGGGCATAGGGCTTGTCATTTTTATCACGGTAAGCGGTCAAACGGTTCTGCCATTTGCGGATATCCTTCGATGTGATTCCGTTGAGCGGCATTTTTCCAAATACCGGGAGAATTTTCTTGTCCACCATATAACGCTTGCTGATAATGGTAGATTCCTTCAGCCGATGCCCCATATCCTCAAAATACAGATCGACAAAATCTTGAAACAGCATTCCCACATCTGCGGTTGCTTTGTTCAGAAAATCCCGTTCCCATTCCAGAGCTTCTTTTTTCGTGGCAAATCCACGCTTTTTCTTATGGATCGTCTTTCCGGTGTAGTCTTTGACACGCACCTGCGACATCCATTTTCCTGTTGTATCCTTTGTTACTGACAAATTGCATCATTCCTTTCCATACGAATTTAAAACTCGTCTTATGTATGGTAAGGGGTTATTTGCCAGAAAAGCGTGCATTCCTTCTTTTTAACCGTTCCGTTTCATCCAGTTCATCCGGCTCTGCTATCTCCACGCCTTGGGACGCATAGTAAGCGAGCGTCTTATCTTTCCAGTTTTCATACGTTTCTTTAGAAATCATATAATCACGGAAAGATTCCCGGTTGTTTTCCCATTCTTCAAGAAACAGACAAATATCGGCGTTTTGGTCTGCAGATTTGTCTTTCCCGTCAAATGTTATGGAACACTGCCAGCCGTCATGGTGCGGCGGTCTTTTTGTTCCTATGGAAAAATGCAGGCCGCTGATTTTTTCCAACTGGAACAGGCATTCCATCACATCAGAAAGACAGTCAAACTTAAAATCGCCAGTCTGATGGCCGAGAAGATAGGTGGAGGTGGTATCCAGTATCTTTGCCAGTTCATTTACCATAGCAATCGACACTTCAATCTCCCCACTTTCGTATTTCTGGACAGTACGGAGTGATTTCCCCAGAAGGTTTGCCAAATCTTTCTGGTTATACCCTCTCTTTTTTCGGAGCGTTTTAATACGCCCTCCGATTGTTGAAGATTCCGTTTTGTTCATGTTTTATTCACCTCATGTACAATATAACACAAAATAAAACGAATTGCAAGTGCGTAAAACGAAAAATATTTGTTGACAAATATGAAAAATAGACGTATGATAGAAATGCGAATTAAAAGTGCATATAATCGGCGCATAAAATAATGAAAACGAAATAAGGACGCACAGAAAAGCACTTTCAATACATATCAAGAAGGAAATGGAGGAGATTATATGCAGATCAATGTCTCTTATATTACAGCCAACGAGATTATGGAAATACTCGGCGTCGGGCGGAGCAAAGCATACGAAATTGTGCGTATCATGAACGAGGAACTGGAACATGCTGGCTATAACATCATCAAAGGAAAAGTGCCGGTAAGGTATTTCCAGAAAAAATATTATGGCTGTGAGATGAGTTTAGAATGAACATCTTCCAGACAGTAAAAGAATCCGTGACTGCAAGGCAGGTTGCCGAACAGTATGGATTTAAGGTAAACAGGAACGGGATGGTATGCTGCCCGTTCCATAATGACAGGCATCCGAGTATGAAAGTTGACAAAGGATTTTGCTGTTTTGCCTGCGGTGCAAAAGGCGATGTGATTACTTTTGCAGCGGATTTATTTCATCTTTCCCCACTGGAAGCAGCGAAAAAACTGGCGGAGGATTTTCAGATTCCCGTTACACAGGAAACCCATAGAAAACAGAGCCGTTCTAAGAACAAAGAAATTCGCAAAAGAACGCTTTATCAGACCGAGAAGAAGGTGGAACAGTTGGAACGGGAATGTGCCTGTACATTGTCGGATTATCTGCACCTGTTAGAAGAATGGAAGGTGCGTTATACGCCGCAAAGTCCTGATGATGAATGGGCGGATGAATTTGCGGAGGCTTGCCAGCGTAAGGAACTGATAAATTATTATCTGGATATTTTGCTGTATGGGGAATTGCAAGATCGAATTGAGTTTTTGTTAGATAAGGGAGAGGAAGTGGAGCAGATTGAGAAACGAATGGGCGAATATAGACGAAAAAACGAGGACAAGGCTGGAGGAAGCATTGGATAAAAGAGAAAATCCGCCGCAGATATATACCGAAGACTGGTATGAGGACGGGCAAATAGACGAGGTGGCTTTTTGTGAATCCTTTTTGCAGACAATCCCATTAAAATGCATTAACGGAACATTTTTCGGATTAAACGGAATGATGCCGGACGGAGAAGTGGAAAAAGAGATTTATGGAATGGTAAAGCCAATGCTGACAAAAGGAGTCTCAAAGAAGGTAAAGCAGCTTCTTGAGGTGTTGCGGCTGGAAGCGCATTCTGAAGAACTTCCAGTGCAACTGGATCGGATTCATGTGAATAACGGCACTTATTTTCTGGACGGGAGATTTACGGAAGAAAAAGACTTTTGCTTAAATCGTCTGCCGGTAAATTATGAGGACAGGGAGCCGGAGCCAGTAAAGTGGAAGAAATTCCTGTCAGAGTTGCTGGAAGAGGAGGATATTCCAACTTTGCAGGAATACCTCGGTTATTGCCTGATTCCGTCTAATAAAGCACAGAAACTATTAGTGATACTGGGGAAGGGCGGTGAAGGAAAATCCCGTATCGGGCTGGTGATGCGGAGCATCCTGGGCGTGAATATGAATGTGAGCAGCATCCAGAAAGTAGAGCACAACCGTTTTGCAAGGGCAGATTTGGAATACAGGCTTCTGATGGTGGATGACGACATGAAGCTGGAGGCATTGAAAGATACCAATTATATTAAATCCATTGTCACATTGGAGGATAAGATGGATCTGGAGCGGAAATCAAAGCAGAGCGTGCAGGGAAATTTGTATGTGCGGTTTCTCTGCTTTGGAAATGGAAGCCTTAGCGCATTGCATGACCGTTCTTATGGCTTTTACCGCAGGCAGATTATCCTTACCGTTAAGGACATAGCGCCGGGGCGGGTAAATGATCCGTATCTGATTGAAAAACTGCAAAAAGAGGCAGACGATATTTTTCTCTGGTGTCTGGAAGGATTGCTGAGACTGCTGAAAAATAATTACCGTTTTACACTCAGTGAACGGGCAGAAAGGAATCTTCACGAAGCGATGGAATCTGGCAATAACATCATAGCTTTTATGAAATCTGCCGGTTACATCCGGCTGGAAGCCAATACAACTGCTACTTCCAAGAATCTGTATCAGGCGTATTGCCGCTGGTGCGAGGATAACGCAGAGAAGCCGATGGGCGCTAAGAGCTTTTCGGGATACTTAAAGGAAAACGAAAAGAAATATAACATCAAATATTCTACCAATATTCCCTCCAACAACGGGAAAAACGCCAGAGGGTTTCAGGGAATCCATACACAGATACGGACAGATGGTTTCCGGTGATACGGATGAAAAACAAAGCGATAAGAATTATCTGCTGAAGCGTATATGCGTATATCTGCTTAAAATGGGGGCTATTTTGCTGACTGAAACGTGTGAAGCATACGTTTATACGCTCATACGGGTAAATTAAGAAATTATTTTCAAAATAGAAAAATCGCCCGGATACGGGCAGTAGGAAGGGGCGGATACACCCATGATTTATTCCCGCGGGCAATGAGCCAAGCGGACATGCTTGCATGTCCATTTGGCGAATGCTGTGAGGGTCAAATATCCGCAGCTTGTTGCGGGGTATTTGACTGTGGCTGCGGCAGGCACTGACGGAAAGGCAGACAGGTTTTTAAGCCCTCGGCGTTTGAGAGCGAAATACACCCATCGCACAAAACTAAAGTTTTATGCTCTGTGTATATTTCGCCCTTGCAGGGGGCTAAGTCACGCAAGCGTGACTTACAAATGCTGGCGCATTTGATAACGCCGGATACGGCGATTAGTTCGTAAACGGATGCCGAAGCGTTCACTCACAAAAATATACCGGCCGAAGAAAATGCCGGAAGAAGGAGGAGCACATCGGGAGACATTCATTTATCAGGCAGAGCAAGCTGTCAGATGTACGGGGGAGAATTGACTATATCTCAAATCCAAAGAGGCAGGAATATTTATATGCTACCTACCATACGGAGGGAGCAACGCCGGAGTTTTGGAAGAACCTCGCAAGGGAAAATCAGCAGGATTTTAAAGCCAGCGGAACGAAGGGAAGCTGCATTGAGGGGCGGGAACTGATTATTGCGCTGCCGGAAAATTTCACAGAATACCGGACGGATGACGTAGTCCAACTGTTTACGAAAATCTTCCATGCCAGATACGGTGTGGAATGCAGTACGGCTCTCCATCACAACAAGTCAAAGACAAATTATCATATCCATCTGGTTTTCAGTGAGAGGAAACCGCTGGATCATCCGCAGGTCAAAATCGCATCCCGGAATATGTTTTATGATGCGAATGGAAAGCGTGTGCGGACGAAGAAAGAGATACTGGATGCAAACGGAAATCTTCGGGAAGGATGCAGCATTATCCCGAAAGGCGCAGTTTATGAGAGCCATTTGTTTGACGTAAAAAACAAACATTTTAAGAGCAAGGCGTTCACAAGAGAAGTGAAAGAAATATATACGAAGCTGATGAACCAGTATGTGAAGGAAGAATCCCAGAAACTTTCTGTTTTCCAGCCGGGAGGCGTTTATCTTGCAACGAAGAAAATCGGGAAGAACAATCCGAAAGCGGCGGAAATACGGGCGGATAATGCAGCAAGGCAGGAGTGGAACCGTACTGTGGATGTGGCTTTGGCGGAAGGTGTTGTGGAAGAAACTGTGATGGAGATTAAGAACAGAGAGATTACTGATAAAGTGGCTCTCTCCGTAACGGAAAATGGAAAACAGTCGGAACTGCTGCGGGCGATTCTGGCGGCGGCGATCCGTTTTCTCACAGAGTATGTGCGGAAGATCCATATGCCGCCGAAACCCAAATTGAAGATCGATATTGAAGAATTTAGACAGATGCAGAGAGTAAAAGAAAAACTGGATAAACAGGTGGTGTTGATCCAGCATACAGAGAATGTGGAACTTCCAAAACTGGAAGAAAACTTGCAGGACATCAAGGGCTTGTTTAAAGGTAAAGAGAAGAAAGCGGCGCAGGATAAAATCGACCAATGCAAAAAGCGGCTTTCCGGACAGAAAGACCAACTGAAGAAAATCGTCAGGGAAAGCGGATATGTTACGGTAAAATCTTTCATGGAGAATTATGATCGGGCGTATGGCATTGTGGCAGAATATCAGAGAGAATTGAAGCTGTGGGAACAGCAGACGGGGATGGGCAAAGAGGATACGAAGCAGGAAATGTCAGTGCAGAAAGAGAGCGTCCGGGCGAAACTGAAAAAGAATGTGCAGCTTGTTAAAGAACGGGAACAGGGGAAAAAGGTGGTTCAGAAGAAAGATAGAGGGGCAATATAGTTGATAAAAATAGTGTGTAAAATTTTATTTTTATTGCAATATTCATCACAATATGTGAATTGGCAGTATGATGAATATTATGCTATACTATTCAGAGAGTGATAAGAACAAGAAATTTAAATGATTCATAAAATTATGCAAACATGATTTGAACGAGAAATATTTCGTGGAGTGCTGGACGTTGTTGGTGTATAATATGAGTACAGGAGAAATTGCGATGAAAAAAAATAGTGTAAGGGAATTAGTAACTGTAGTTGGGGTATCAGGCTATGAGAAGGCAATTGAATCATTGATTATAGGAAAGTTAAATGGATTATCAGATGATGTATATACAGATAGTATTGGTAATGTCATTTGCTATAGAAAAGGAATTGATTCACAACGTAGAATTATGCTGCTTTCGCACATGGATGAAGTCGGGTTTCAAATAATGAAATTGAATGACGATGGAAGTGCGAAATTAAAACCATTAGGAAACATTAAAACTTGGAACTCGATTAATCAAACAATTAAAACAAACGATGGAAGAACAGGCGTAATATTCTGTGATGATCCGGGTAATTTGAAGCCTTATGATTTTAGTAAACTATATGTTGTACCTATTATTGGTGAATTCAAAATTGGTGATGTTTTATGCTTTGATTCCAATATTGTAGAAGGAGAAGACAAAATAATAGGTAAATCAATAGATAATAGAGTTTCTTGTTATAGTATGTTAGAATTAATAGCGGATCATAAACAGTATTGTGATGATGTATATTTCGTTTTTTCTACGCAAGAAGAAATTGGAATGAGAGGTGCAAGGGTAGCGATAACATCTTTGAATCCGGATATAATCATTGATATAGATGTGTCACCTGTAGGAGAGATGAATAGTCTTGAGATGGGAAAAGGTGTCGGTATAAAACTTTCAGATAGTGTAGGTGTTTCTGATTCGGGTTTGGTGGACTTGTGTGAGAAAATTGCTTGTGAGACAGCTATCCCATATCAATTAGAGGTAAGTGACTGTGGTACCTCAGAACTAATTATTACTAATGAGAAAGACAATGGCGCAATACGAATAGGAATATCTATTCCTTGTCGGAATAGTCACACAGCGCAAACGTTGGTTAATAAGGGGGATATTAGAAATTGTATAAAATTGCTAACGCATATTCTGAATCAAATTGCGGGAAAATCAGGCGTGAAAAGCGCGAATTTAAATTGACATATTCCCATCTTTGACAGCATAAAAGCGGAAAATCCAGCAAACATGGGCTTTTTCCGCTTTTTTCAATACTTCAAAATGTAGCTATATATTATTACTTTTTTCTGGTTTTTCTTATCA
>CAJTDB010000030.1 GCA_910574965.1 Lachnospiraceae bacterium
AGTGCTTCGTTCGACTTGCATGTGTTAAGCACGCCGCCAGCGTTCATCCTGAGCCAGGATCAAACTCTCGATAAGAATTTGTTCCGTTCAGAACAACACTTGGCTGTTCTATCCGTTACTGTTTTTAGGTCGCTTTACTTTTTCAGTAAAAGCTGTTCTCAAAAATTCATGTTCAAAGAATTTTCGAAGACTTCATAAAAGCACTATTTAATTATCAAGGTTCATACTGTTCTTGTCTGCCGTTCTCGCGGCGACTTGAACATCTTACCAAATCTTTTCTGCTTTGTCAACACCTTTTTTTACTTTTTTCAAAGTTTTTTGACATCGACTTCTTTCTCAGAAAAGAACGGAGAAAGAGGGATTTGAACCCTCGCGCCGGTCACCCGACCTACACCCTTAGCAGGGGCGCCTCTTCAGCCTCTTGAGTATTTCTCCGTGCACGTCATTTCACGACGCATGGGTTATTATACTAAAACTGCAAACAAATGTCAACTGTTTTTTTCAATTTTTTTAACCGCATTTTTAATTTTCTTTTCGACCAGCTCGGCAATCTCATTTGTCTTCATCATCTTGTATTCTTCATAATAGACAGGCTCAAGATATTGTACCGTTACCGTTACCGGTTTGGCAGAGTCTGTATCGAATACTTGATAGGCATCGGTAATGGCTACCGGTACAATGGGACATTTTGCCTTTATGGCACATTTAAAAGAACCGGCCTTAAACTGACCGACCGTATTCTGTTTTCTGGATCTGGTCCCCTCTGGAAAGATCAGAAAATTTTTTCCGGCAGAAACTTCACGGCTTACATTTATAATAACCTTCATAGCCTGGCGGACATCTTCCCGGTCCATAGAGTAGGCTCCCATAATCTGAAAGATTTTATTCAGAAAGAACACATGTTCCAGTTCCTTTTTCATAACTACGGAAAAGAAACAAGGAGAACCGGAGAGAATCGCCAGTACATCATAGAGTCCTTGATGATTGGGCACATACATAAAGCTTTGATCTTTTGGAATATGCTCTGTTCCGTAAGAATGTACCGTTACATTTCCAGCGCGATTGGCCCTTTCAATGATCTCCTTAAAAAGAGCAAGCTTCTTTTCATCCGGTATTCGCTTTTGATTCCATGCATAATAACACAGTTTCAGATACAAATATGGAACCATGACTAGATTTTTAATGACCATTAAACAGATTCTTTTCATGACTCTTCCTGCTCTTCTTCGTTTTCTTCTTCCTGTCCGCTTTTTACTTCTTCCCGGACTTTTGCGATATTTGCAACCTTTATGCCGGATTCATAATCCACATTCATCAATTTGACGCCTGAAGTAATCCGTTTTAATACTGAAATATCCTGACAGCCGGTTCGAATGATAATGCCTTCATTGGTAATCATCATGATTTCATTCTCTTCATTGACAGCTTTTGCACCCATAACCGGACCGGTCTTATCGATAATTTTATAACATTTCAGACCTTTTCCGCCTCGGCTCTGGATACGAAATTCCGAAATGGGTGTTTTCTTACCGTAGCCGCCTTCCGATACAATCAGAAGATATTCTCCCTGGGTATGAAGCTGCATAGCAACAACTTCGTCTCCCTTTTCTAGATTCATGCCGATAACACCTATGGAAACTCTCCCCGTAGTGCGGACATTTTTCTCAGAAAAACGAATACTCATACCGTTTCTGGTAACCAATAAAATATCTTTTTCGCCGTCTGTCATTTTTACTTCGATCAGTTCATCATTTTCCCGCAGGCTAATAGCCTGAAGGCCAATCTTGCGGATATTGGCATATTCGGACATACTGGTCTTCTTAATGATGCCATTCTTGGTCGCCATAGTCAGATAGCTCTTATGGTCAAATTCTTTCATCGTGATGACCGCAGTGATCTTTTCCTCCGGCTGAAGCTGCAGAAGATTAATGATAGCAGTTCCTCTGGCTGTCCTTCCTGCCTCCGGAATCTCATAACCTTTCAGACGGTACACTCTTCCGAAATTGGTAAAGAACATAATATAATGATGCGTCGTTGTCATGAAAATTTCTTCAATGAAATCTTCCTCTAACGTCTGCATTCCCTTGATTCCTTTGCCTCCACGGTTCTGGCTCTTAAAATTATCCACGGTCATCCGCTTAATATATCCCAGGTGGGTCATGGTAATGACCGTATCGCTGACCGGAATCAGATCTTCCATACTGATATCAAATTCATCATATCCGATCTTCGTCCGGCGGTCATCTCCATATTTCTCAGAAATCAGAAGGATCTCCTCGCGAATGACACCAAGAAGCTTTTTCTCATCTGCAAGAATAGATTTTAGATAAGCAATCTTCTCCATAAGCTCCTGGTATTCTTTTTCGATTTTTTCTTTTTCCAGACCAGTCAGCACACGAAGGCGCATTTCTGTAATAGAATGAGCCTGTACTTCGTCCAGTTCAAATTCTTCTGTCAGAGAAATCTCTGCTTCTTTAACGGTTTTAGAACTGCGGATAATCTGGATCACCCGATCAATATTATCCAAAGCAATCAAAAGTCCTTTTAAAATATGGGCCCTCTCTTCTGCCTTATTCAGTTCAAAATTGGTCCTTCTAGTAACCACTTCCTCCTGGTGCATGAGATAATATTTCAGCATATCCAGAAGGTTCAGCACTTTCGGCTCATTATTAACCAATGCAAGCATAATTACGCCAAAAGTATCCTGAAGCTGCGTATGTTTATAGAGCTGATTTAAGATTATCGTAGGGCTTACGTCTTTGCGCAGCTCAATATTAATGCGCATACCTTCCCGGCTGGACTCATCATTAATATGAGTGATTCCGTCAATCTTCCTCTCTTTGACCAAATCTGCAATCTTTTCAATTAATCTTGCCTTATTAACCATATAGGGAAGCTCAGTCACAATAATGCGGTTCTTGCCATTTGGCATAGCTTCAATGTTGCTGACCGCACGGACGCGGACTTTTCCCCTGCCTGTCCGATAAGCTTCATTGATGCCGGAAGTGCCGAGAATCTCCGCACCGGTAGGAAAATCCGGACCTTTTACAATATTCAAGATCTCTTCGATTTGTGTATCCCGGTCTTCTTCGATTCGGTTATCGATAAGCTTCACTACTGCCTGAATCACTTCACGCAGATTGTGAGGCGGAATGTTGGTTGCCATACCAACTGCAATACCAGTCGTTCCGTTGACCAGAAGATTCGGATATCTGGACGGAAGCACCAGAGGCTCTCTTTCCGTCTCATCAAAGTTTGGCCCAAAACTTACCGTATCTTTGTTGATGTCGGCCAGCATTTCCATGGAAATTTTACTTAGTCGCGCTTCTGTATAACGCATAGCAGCCGCACCGTCACCGTCTACGGAACCAAAGTTGCCGTGTCCGTCTACGAGAGGATAGCGGGTGGACCACTCCTGCGCCATATTCACGAGAGAACCATAGATCGAGCTGTCTCCATGGGGATGATATTTACCCATGGTATCACCGACAATACGTGCGCATTTTCGATGAGGTTTATCAGGACCATTATTTAATTCGATCATGGAATAAAGTACCCGGCGCTGCACAGGTTTCAGACCATCTCTTACATCCGGAAGTGCCCTAGAAGCGATGACGCTCATGGCATAACTGATATAATAATCTTCCATGGTCTCTTTTAAGTCCACATCATGAATTTTATCAAAAATATTATCTTCCATACTTTTTCATTCCTCATTGTATCGGATCAGATATCCAGATTTTTCACATATTTTGCATTGGCTTCTATGAACTCTTTTCGGGGTTCCACTTTATCCCCCATCAACGTCGTAAAGGTCAGATCGATTTCCGAAGACTGTTCTTCATCCATGGTAACTTTTAAAAGAATCCTCTTCTCCGGGTCCATGGTCGTCTCCCAGAGCTGTTCCGCATCCATCTCTCCCAAACCTTTATAACGCTGGATCTTATTATTTTGATCTCTTCCAATTTCCTTTAAAATCTGATCCAGCTCTTCAGCCGAATACGCATACCAGATTTTCTTGTTCTTCTCCACTTTAAAAAGCGGCGGCTGTGCCAGATATACATATCCCTGTTTGATAAGCTCCGGCATAAAACGATACATGAATGTCAGAAGAAGCGTACCGATATGAGCACCGTCCACGTCTGCATCGGCCATAATAATAATCTTATGATAGCGAAGTTTTGTAATGTCAAAGTCTTCATGGATTCCCGTACCAAACGCCGTGATCATAGATTTGATCTCTTCGTTGGAATAGATCCGGTCCAGTCTTGCCTTTTCCACATTAAGTATTTTTCCCCGAAGGGGAAGGATTGCCTGCGTCATACGGTTCCTTGCCGTCTTGGCAGAACCGCCTGCAGAATCTCCCTCCACCAGATAGATCTCACAGTTTGCCGGATCCTTATCGGAACAGTCCGCCAGCTTACCAGGAAGCGCCAGCCCGTCCAGCGCAGATTTTCGTCTGGTCAGATCTCTTGCCTTTCTGGCTGCTTCTCTGGCTCTTTGGGCAAGGATGGATTTCTCCAGAATCATTTTTGCCACCTGCGGATTTTGCTCTAAATATATGGTCAGCCGCTCGGATACAATATTGTCTACAGCGCCTCTTGCTTCTGTATTGCCAAGACTGTGCTTGGTCTGTCCGCCGAACTGAGGTTCGCTGATTTTGACGCTGATAATGGCTGTCAGTCCCTCTCGGATATCTTCACCGGACAGATTGTTTTCTGTATCTTTTAAAAGTTTATTTTTGCGGGCATAATCATTAAATGTTTTCGTGACCGCATTTTTAAATCCGGCCAGATGCGTTCCGCCTTCATGGGTATTGATATTATTTACAAAACTATAGCAGTTCTCGGAATAGGAATCGTTATGCTGGAATGCCACTTCCACCTGTACGCCGTCCTTCATTCCTTCACAGCAGATAATATCTTCATAAATAGGTGTAGTGCTTCTGTTCAGATACTGGACAAATTCCCTAATTCCGCCTTCATAATGGTACACTTTGGAACGGACTGGATCTTCCCTCTCGTCTGTCAGCGTGATCTTCAGCCCTTTCGTCAAAAATGCCATTTCCCGAAGCCGAATCTGGAGGGTTTTAAAATCAAATTCCGTTACTTCAAACATTTCTTTATCTGGTAGAAAACTGACGCTTGTACCGGTCAGGCTGGCTTTGCATGTGCCTACGACTTCCAGAGGATAGCACACTTTTCCTCTCTCATACCGCTGTTTGTAGAGTTTCCCTTCACTGCAGATGGTTACTTCTAACCATTCAGACAATGCATTAACTACCGATGCGCCCACACCATGAAGGCCGCCGGATACTTTGTATCCGCCGCCGCCGAATTTTCCGCCTGCATGAAGAACGGTAAATACCACTTCTACAGCCGGCTTGCCTGCTTTATGATTAATGCCTGTAGGAATTCCTCTTCCATCATCTTCCACAGTAATGGAATTATCTTTATGAATCGTAACTTGTATATGTTTGCAAAATCCAGCCAGTGCTTCATCAATGGAATTGTCTACGATCTCGTAGACCAGATGATGAAGTCCGCGAAAGGATGTATCATCAATGTACATGCCCGGTCTTTTTCTGACCGCTTCGAGTCCCTCTAAAATCTGAATCTGGTCTGCACCGTAGTCTGAATATTTCATGAAAGCTGCCTCCTATTTAAGTTCCGCATATCTGTTATCACCGCCTCATGTCTGGAAGAATTTTCCTCCTCTTCGTTCCTGAAAATCCTTCCGGGCGGTGATAACAGATATGCTGATTGAAGTTCCGCATATCTGTTATCGCTGCCTCATATCCGGAAGAATTTTCCTCCTCTTCGTTCCTGAAAATCCTTCCGGGCAGTGATAACAGATATGCTGATTGAAGTTCCGCATATCTGTTATCGCTGCCTTATATCCGGCAATTATAACAAATACACTGGTCAAGTTCCGCGTTAATTTTCTACGCTTACATTTCCGTCTGCTACACGGTATACCTTGTGGATGGAAAACCGGTGTTCTATCAATTCATCCAGGCCGGTACAGGTAAGCATAGTCTGTACATTCTGGATGCTGTTTAATAAATAGTTTTGCCTGCTGCTGTCCAGTTCAGACAAAACATCGTCCAATAAAAGGACCGGTGTGTCATGAATCATCTTCTTCACCAGTTCGATCTCAGACAACTTCAGTGATAATGCTGCAGTACGCTGCTGGCCTTGGGAACCGTATTTGCGGATATCGATCCCGTTCACGACAAAAGAAAGATCATCTCTGTGAGGTCCTGTTGTGGTGGTTTTCTGCTTCAAATCTCTCTCCATATTACGCTTTAGCTGTTCGGCAAAAGATGTCTCATCCGTATCGGCCTCGTACTCTAAGGCCATCTGTTCCTGTCCGCCGGCAAGCTGATTGTGTATCCGCTCCATAATCTGACTCAGCTCTTCAATAAAGTGTCTTCTGCGCACAATCACCTGGGTACCATATTTAATCATCTGCACATCCAGCACATCGAGTACATCCTGATAATCCGGACGAAATGCCATCTCTTTTAAAATCCGATTTCTCTGCAGCACAACCCGATTATAATTGGACAAATGATGCAGATATATCTTATCAAGTTGACATAATTCCATATCCAGGAACCTTCTTCTTTCAGAAGGCCCATTTTTAATGATACTTAAATCTTCGGGAGAAAAAAATACAAAATGAATGATGCCAAAGAGCTCGCTGGCCTTCCGGATGGGGATACCGTCAATGGCAATTCCCTTTGTCCGGTTCTTCCGAAGGTGCATGTCAATCTTATGCTCTATCCCATTCTTCTCGATCAGAGTGCGAATATGTGCTTCCTCCTCGAAAAAAGAGATTAGATCCCGGTCCTTAGAGCTCCTATGTGACTTGGTTGTTCCGCTTACATAGACTGCTTCAAGAATATTTGTCTTACCTTGGGCGTTATCACCATAAAAAATATTCGTAGCCGGATCAAAATCAAGATAAAGAGTCTTGTAATTCCGGTAATGCTGAAGACTCATAGATTTTATGATCATTTCCCGCACCAAACCATTACTTTATGATCTGAATGGTCTCTCCATTGCATTCGACCATATCTTTGTCATAAAGCTTCTTTCCTCTCTGATATTCCGTCTCTCCATTGACTTTTACAAGCCCGTCTTTAATCAGAAATTTAGCTTCTACGCCGGAACCTGCCACACCGGCTGCCTTCAGAGCCTGCCCAAGACGGATGTGATCGTCTTTTAATTTTACTGTATATGTCATCTTAATTTACCGCCGCATTAAAGTTTACTGGTAGTATCAAATAAATATACTTCTGTTCTTCATTTCGGATATAGCAAGGAGCTTTCGGATTGACCATATAAATCGTTACCTGCTCATCATCTATGACCCGCAGAGCATCAATTAAAAATCTGGGATTAAACCCAATCATAATGTCCTTGCCTTCTTTGGTAATATCGATTTCTTCTTTCATGGAACCAAGCTGAGAGATAATCCGGATTTCCATATTTTCATCACTGACAGTGAAGATGATCGGCTTTTTGTCTCCTTCTTTGACCAGAAGCGTAGCTCTGTCGATACAGTTTAAAAATTCCCTTTTATTCACAACGAATTTCGTCTCATAATCACTGGAAAGCATCTGATTAATCTTAAAATATTCTCCTTCAATGAGCCTTGAGACAACCGTTGTTGTGTCAAACTCGAAGACGATATGGTTGCCGGTGAAGAAAATATGAACTTCATCTTCGATCTCACCGGACAGAATCTTGCTGATTTCCTGAAGGGATTTTCCGGGAACAACTGCTTTGTGATCCGAATAGGACTCTTTTAATTCAATCTTGCGAATGGATATTCTATGTCCGTCCAAAGAAACTACTTTAAATTCATTTTCATGAACTTCAAATAATTCTCCGGTCATAAGCTTGTTGCTGTCATTATCCGCAATGGAAAAGATTGTCTGCCTTATAACTTCCTTTAAGGCAAACTGAGACAGACATATAAAATCTGTTTTTTCTATATAAGGCAGATAGGAGAAATCTTCGCCGGATTTGCCGGAAATATGGAAGTGTGCTTTTTCACATGTGATGGAAATCTGATAATTGCTGCTGCTCTCTATGGTCACATCGTTATCCGGCAGTTTCCGGATAATTTCCGAAAATACTTTTGCGTCTACGGCAATGATTCCTTTTTCCTGTATTTCTCCTTCAACTCGTGTTTCAATACCCAGTTCCATGTCATTGGCAGTAAATTTAATCTCATTAGAAGAAGCATCAATGAGAATGCATTCCAGTATAGACATCGTTGTTTTGGAAGGAACTGCTTTCGATACAATATTAACTCCTTTTTGAAGATTGGCTTTGGAACAGATCAGCTTCATGTGAATAACTCCTTTCGGTGCGATCATCTATGTTTAATAGTATAAATTCGTCTTCATAGTAGTAGGGGATGTGGATTTGTGAATAAGCCCAAAACCCCTTGAAAATAAAGGAAAAATGAAAAAGAAAAGTATGTGGAAAGCCATGGGAGATCCGGTCGTTAAAAGTGGAGTTATGAACATCCTCAGAAAAGTTCTCAACTTTTCCACAGTCTGTCTACCGTCTGTTCACGTGAAATTGTGAATAAAAGTGACAGAGTTTCTTCTTATTGTATAGAACGAGTGCTCAGCCAGGGCTTAATTTCTTGCGGATAATGTCAAGATTGTTCTTCAGCTTTTTGTCATCGTTTTTCAGTTTCACCTGTATTTTGTTATATCCGCTGATAACGGTTGTATGATCCCGGTTGCCAAGCAGAATGCCGACATTTTTATAAGGCGTATTGGTGATTTCCCGGCATAAGTACATGACAATCTGTCTTGGTATGACGATATCGGAGTTGCGTTTTTCACCGGTAATATCTTCCGGAGTGATGCCAAAATGCTCTGCCACAACGTCTAAGATCACCTGAGGGGTAACTTCCCGTTTGTCATTAGGAGAGATGATATCTTTTAATACCTCTTCGGCTAAGGAGATATTGATCTCCCGTTTTTCCAGATTGGAAAGGGCAACAAGCTTATTCAGGGCGCCTTCTAGTTCACGAATGTTGGATTTGATATTGGTGGCAATGTAGCGGATCACTTCATCGTCGATGTTGTATCCGTCAATTTCTTCTTTCTTACGAAGAATGGCCATTCTGGTCTCATAATCCGGCGAGGAGATATCTGCAATAAGTCCCCATTCAAACCGGGACTGAAGCCTTGCCTCAAGCGTTTCTAAGTCTTTAGGAGGCCGGTCACTGGAAACGATAATCTGTTTGTTGGCCCCATGAAGGGCGTTGAACGTATGGAAAAATTCCTCCTGGGTACTCTCTTTTCCTATTATAAATTGAATATCGTCAATTAAAAGTACATCGATATTCCGATATTTTTCCCGAAATTTGGTCATACTGGTATTGTTGCCGTTACGGATGGAGTCAATAAGCTCATTGGTAAATACTTCAGAAGTCACATAGAGGACTTTTGTTGCTGCATCTCTTTGGAGGATGTAGTGAGCAACCGAGTGCATTAGGTGAGTTTTGCCGAGTCCTACGCCTCCATACAGGAACAGAGGATTGTACTCTTTCCCAGGAGATTCTGCCACAGCGACAGAGGCAGCATGGGCAAAACGGTTATTGCTGCCAATGACAAAGGTTTCAAATGTATATTTTGGATTCAGGTTGGTGTTCTGATTATCTGGATTTTTAAAAACAGGAACAGGGTTTTTCTTCGGCGTCGGAGAGAGGGATCGTTCTTTTTCAGCTTCTTCTTCGGTAATGATCCTGATCTCATATTCTTCGCCCATAGCTTCCGCCACAGCTACATATAGGAAGGTTTTGTATTTATTTTCAATGTAGGTAACGGCCTGTTCAAATGGAGCTGTGATCTTCACAACACTGTTTTCGATCCGAAATAATTTTAAAGGCAGAAGCCATGTTTTAAAAGCTACATCGGAAAGTCCGTTATCCTGCCGGATCGTTTGGAGTATTCCGTTCCATTTTTCACTTAACCGTTCCAACTGTGTATCCATATCCTTATCTCCCGAATTCTTTTTAAATGCTATTCTCTCAACCTACATAATACAATAAATTCACAGAGATATCAACAATTATCTGTTTTGACAGTGAAAAGGACGTGGAAATATAGGTGGATTATCCACAAGTTATGCACATTTTGGTGGATAACTTGTGGACAGGGTGGATAGATCTGCCAGAAAATCAAGCTTTTTTGCGTGTGGATAGAAAATATTCCACATTTTTTATTGAGAAAATATGGTTTTGCTTGACTTCTGACAGAGGTATGCGTATAATTGAAATGATGTTTTTTCAAATGCGGTGATGATGCAGGAATTAATATTAAAGGAGGTGCCTTAATCATGAAAATGACATTTCAGCCGAAAAAGCGTTCCAGAGCAAAAGTTCATGGATTCAGAGCGAGAATGAGCACGCCGGGCGGAAGAAAAGTTTTAGCAGCCAGAAGATTAAAGGGAAGAAAGAAATTATCAGCGTAGGCCGCATATATGTGGCCTTTTCTTCTAGGCTTTTATAAGGAGAATCCATGAAATTTTCAGAGTCCTTAAAGCGGAATGAAGACTTTCGCAGGGTCTATGGAGAAGGAAAGTCTTATGCAAACCGTTATCTTGTCATGTATGCTCTAAATAATGGGACAGACAGGAATCGTCTGGGAATCTCAGTCAGTAAAAAAGTCGGCAACAGTGTCGTACGGCACAGGATCACTCGTCTGATCCGGGAGAGCTACAGGATACGGGAAGAGTCGTTCAATAGTGGTTTGGACATTGTCGTTGTTGCAAGGAAGAGCGCAAAGGATAAAACCTGCCAGGAGATTGAAAGTGCGCTGCTCCATCTTGGAAAACTTCACGGAATAGTAAAATGAAGAAAATCTTAATCAGTCTGATCAGATGCTATCAGAAGTATCTGTCACCGCTGAAAAACACAAAATGTCCTTATTATCCAAGCTGCTCCCAGTATGGTCTGGAGGCTGTAGAAAAATATGGAGCCATCAGAGGGGGCCTTCTGGCCATATGGAGGATTTTAAGGTGCAACCCTTTTTCCAAAGGAGGGTATGATCCGGTCCCATAAAAGAGGACTGTGAGCAAAAGTCAGTCATGGGTGTGTGGTCCATGATATAAGGAGGTTTATTTTGGCAGGTATTTTATTGACCCAGAACAATACGTTTATCATAGGTGATGTGGCAAAAATCCTTGGATGGATTATGGACGTTTTGTTCAATTTTTTAAACAGCGTATTTGGAATACAGAATATCGGTCTGTGTATCATCCTGTTTACTGTAATCATCTATCTTCTGATGCTGCCGCTTACGATCAAACAGCAGAAATTTTCTAAATTATCCGCGAAAATGAATCCGGAGATCCAGGAGATCCAGAAGAAATATAAAAATAAAAAAGATAACACTTCCATGATGGCTATGAATGAAGAGACACAGGCTGTTTATGCCAAGTATGGAGTGTCTGCTACAGGAAGCTGTCTTCAGATGCTGATTCAACTGCCGATTCTGTTTGCTCTTTATCGTGTAATTATGAACGTTCCGGCATACGTAGGCGGCGTTAAAAATGTTTTTACAGAGCTTGCAGGTCAGATTATGGCAGCGCCGGGCGGTCCTGCGTTTATGCAGGAGCTTCAGACCAATGGCCGGATGTTCATTGAAGGAAAAGATTTTAATGAGGTCAATACAATTATCGATGTGCTGTACAAGCTTCAGGACACCGGAAGCGCTACCTGGCAAATGCTGATTGACAAATTCCCGGAGATGGAGAGTCTGATTCTTACTACGCAGAGTTCCATCACAAGCATGAACAATTTTGGCATCAATATTGCCAATTCACCATGGAATATTGCTAAATCTGCTCTTGCAGCCGGTTCGTTTATAATGTTGATTGGTGCAGTGCTTGTACCATTTCTTGCGGCGCTTACCCAGTGGCTGAATGTGAAGATGATGCCGCAGCCTTCGACTGGCGGCGATGCCAATGATACCATGAATGCTACTATGAAGTCTATGAACATGATGATGCCGCTGATGTCTGCATGGTTTTGTTTTACACTTCCTGCAGGTATGGGGCTTTACTGGATCATGGGCGCGGTTGTCCGGGGAATTCAGCAGTGGACCATCAATCGGTATCTGGATAAGATGGATCTGGACGAACTTGTGAAGAAAAATATGGAGAAGAACAACCGGCTTCGCGAGAAGAAAGGTCTTCCTCCTCAGAAAATTAATGAGATTGCGAAAACGAATGTAAAGGCCATCGATCATGGCGGAAATAAAAAGAATATGACCGAAGAGGAAAGACAGGCTGCAGTGGAGGCTTCTACGAATTATTATAAAAATTCGGATAAGCCCGGAAGTCTTGCCTCAAAAGCGGCGATGGTAGCCAAGTATAATGAAAAGACGAAGAAGTAAGGGGGAAAACGGAAATGGAGTATAGAGAGTTTTCTGGAAAAACTCTGGAAGATGCCGTTACAGAAGCCAAGATCAGTTTAGAAGCGACTTCCGAGAACCTGGAATATGAAGTGATTGAGAAAGGAAGCACAGGATTTCTCGGTATTGGAAGCAAACCTGCAAAAATCCGTGCGCGCAAGCTTCTCAATGCCAGAGAGAGGGCGGAAGAATTTTTAGCAAAAGTATTTGAAGCTATGCAGATCAGTGTCCATGTGAATATTGTGGAAAATACGGATGAAAAGATCATGAACATCGATCTGTCAGGGGAAGATATGGGTGTGCTGATCGGTAAGAGAGGACAGACACTGGATTCTCTTCAATATCTGGTAAGCCTTGTGGTGAATAAAGGCGAAGAGGAGTATGTCCGTGTAAAGGTCGATACGGAAAATTATCGCCAGAGAAGAAAAGACACGCTGGAAAATCTGGCAAAAAATATTTCTTTTAAGGTGAGAAAGAACGGAAAGACCGTAACGTTAGAGCCGATGAATCCTTATGAAAGAAGAGTCATTCATTCTGCCCTTCAGAATGACCGTTATGTGGAGACTCACAGCGAAGGAGAGGAACCGTTCAGGCGCGTGGTCGTCTCTCTGAAAGAAGGCGTGAAGGTTCGTGAAAATAATAACAATCGTCACCGCCGGTATGGCAGCAATAAAAATTATAACAGAAACAATCATAAAAAGGGTGGGGGACGCGAATAAGCGTTCCCCTTTTTCCTGACAGGGAGATTATATGCAGAGAAGTGATACGATTGCTGCTGTTGCTACTGCTATGGCAGGTTCCGGAATCGGAGTGATAAGGATCAGCGGGGAGGAAGCCTTTGCGATAGCGGAAAAGGTGTTTCGGCCGGCGAAAAAGGATAAAGTGCTTCATGAACAGGAGACATATACCATTCACTATGGAAAAATCATGGACGGGGAGGAGATTCTGGATGAAGTAATTGTGCTTCTGATGAAAGGACCCCATAGTTATACGGCAGAAGATACCGTGGAAATCGACTGTCATGGAGGAGTTTACGTCGTAAAGCGGATCTTGGAGCTGGTGCTTCGGAAAGGAGCGAGAGCGGCAGAGCCGGGGGAATTTACCAAAAGGGCTTTTTTAAATGGGAGAATCGATCTGTCTCAGGCGGAAGCGGTTATGGACGTTATTCAGGCAAAAAATGAATATGCTCTGAAAAGTTCCATAAGGCAGCTTCGAGGTTCGGTTCGCGACCGTATCCGACGGATTCGGGAACAGGTACTTTATGAGATCGCTTTTATTGAATCGGCGCTGGATGATCCGGAACACATTAGTCTGGAAGGTTATCCGAAACGCCTGAAGGAAAAAATAAAGGAGCTGACGGAACAGACAGAAGCTCTTCTGAAAAATGCGGATGAGGGAAGGATACTGCGGGAGGGAATTCGAACGGTTATTATCGGAAAACCGAATGCCGGTAAATCCTCTTTGCTGAATGTTCTTGCAGGAGAGGAACGGGCGATTGTCACGGATATTGCAGGAACAACGCGGGATACTTTAGAAGAACAGATAAAACTTCGGGGACTGATTCTGCATATGATTGATACGGCCGGGATTCGGAAGACAGAAGATGTGGTAGAACAGATAGGAGTGGAAAGGGCAAAAGGTTCCATACCGGACGCCGATCTGGTTCTTTATGTGGTAGACAGTTCTACATCTTTAGATGAGAATGACAGGGAAATTATGTCGCTTCTAAAAGAGCAGAAGGTAATTGTACTGCTGAATAAGACGGATCTTCCCATGGTGACAACGCCGGAAATGGTAGAAAAAGTATTTTCCAGACCATCGGTATGTATTTCTGCAAAAGAAGAGACGGGATTTGATCAATTTTCTCAAATGGTGGAAGAGATGTTTTTAAAAGGTGCAGTTTCTTACGATGAGGAGATGCATCTGACGAATATCAGACACAGGATTTCCATGGAAAAGGCAGCAGAAAGTCTGGAAAAAGTAATGGAAAGCATTCGCCTTGGAATGCCGGAAGATTTTTACTCGATTGATTTGATGGATGCATATGAGTCTTTGGGGACTATCATCGGGGAATCTGCAGGTGAGGATTTGATTCAGGAGATCTTTTCAAAATTCTGTGTTGGAAAGTAAAGGAGAGAGAGTATGCCCTTTGTAGAAGAGTATGTGGACGCGGTTGTAGTGGGCGCAGGACATGCAGGATGTGAAGCGGCACTTGCATGTGCAAGGCTTGGGCTAGTGACGGTTATTTTTACGGTCAGCGTAGACAGCATTGCTTTGATGCCCTGTAATCCGAATATCGGAGGAAGTTCTAAGGGACATCTGGTGCGGGAGTTAGACGCTCTGGGAGGAGAGATGGGCAAAGTCATCGACCGGACATTTATCCAGTCGAAAATGCTGAATGTATCCAAGGGGCCTGCAGTACATTCTCTCCGAGCGCAGGCAGACAAGGCAGAGTACAGCCGTGCCATGCGCATGGTGTTGGAGAATACAAAAGGACTTCAGATTGTTCAGGCGGAAGTGACAGAGATTCTTGCAGAGGAAGGACAGGTGACGGGAGTTCGCCTGTATTCCGGTGCGGTCTATCATGCGAAGACGGTGATTCTCTGTACAGGTACGTATTTGAAAGCCAGATGTATTTATGGAGATGTAAGCAATTTTACCGGACCGAACGGACTTCAGGCAGCGAATCATCTGACGGATTCTTTGAAAAAACTGGGAATTGAGATGTATCGGTTTAAGACGGGAACACCGGCCAGAATCGATGGACGGACTGTGGATTTTGAAAAAATGGAGGAACAAAAAGGAGATCAAAAGATTATTCCTTTTTCCTTTACGACGGATCCAAAAACAGTACAGATTGATCAGGTTTCCTGCTGG
Organism: Lachnospiraceae bacterium; assembly: GCA_910574965.1. Classification (GTDB taxonomy): domain Bacteria; phylum Bacillota; class Clostridia; order Lachnospirales; family Lachnospiraceae; genus Hominiventricola. Next base: position 15,329 of record CAJTDB010000030.1, read on the forward strand.
CTGACTTATACAAATGAGAAGACACACGAAATTATACGTGAAAATCTGGACCGATCTCCTCTCTACAGCGGTGCCATCGAAGGGACCGGACCAAGATATTGTCCTTCTATTGAAGATAAAGTGGTGCGGTTTGCAGATAAAAATCGTCACCAGGTCTTTATTGAACCGGAAGGACGCTATACAAACGAAATGTATGTAGGAGGGATGTCCAGTTCGCTGCCGGAGGATGTGCAGCACGCCATGTATCATTCGGTGCCGGGACTGGAACATGCAAAGATCGTAAGAAATGCCTATGCCATCGAATATGACTGCATCAATCCCCAGCAGCTCTATCCTACGCTGGAATTTAAGAAAATTCGGGGGTTGTTCAGCGGCGGGCAGTTTAACGGAAGTTCCGGTTATGAGGAAGCAGCCTGCCAGGGACTAGTAGCAGGGATAAATGCTTCCATGGAAGTGCTGGGAAAAAAGCAGATAATTATTGACCGATCTCAAGGATATATTGGAGTTTTGATTGATGATCTGGTTACAAAGGAAAATCATGAACCTTATCGGATGATGACTTCCAGAGCAGAGTATCGTCTGCTGCTGCGTCAGGACAATGCAGATCAGCGGCTGACTCCTTTGGGATATGAAGCGGGATTGATTTCCGAGGAGCGTTATCAAGCTCTCCTCCACAAAATAGAACAGATTCGTCAGGAAAAAGAACGTCTGGAAAAAACGATGGTAGGGGCAAACAGTTCGGTACAGGCTTTTTTGAAAAATCATAATAGTACAGAGCTTAGAACTGCTGTTTCTCTGGCAGAGATTCTTCGGCGGCCGGAGATGACTTATGCATATTTGAAAGAAATTGACAAAGACTGTCCGGATCTTCCGGAGGATGTGGCAGAACAGGCGGAGATTGACATTAAATATGATGGATATATCCGAAGACAGTTAAAACAGGTGGAGCAATTCCGTAAACTGGAACAAAAGCGGATACCAGAGGATTTGGATTATGAGAAAATCCCAAGTCTGCGTCTGGAAGCAGTTCAAAAGTTAAAATTATGTAAACCAATATCCATAGGACAGGCTTCTCGGATATCCGGAGTCTCTCCGGCGGATCTATCAGTGCTTCTGGTGTATCTGGAGCAGAGAAAGAGACAGGAAAGGAAACCATGAGGGAAGAGAAAGCATCCTATATTGTACAGCAGATAGAGAAACTTGGTATTGAAATAGATTTGTCCGGAGCATATTTGCTCTATGATTTTTATGAAATGCTGATTCAGCGGAATGAGGTTATGAATTTGACGGCTATTACAAAGTTTGAAGATGTGGTGAGCAAACATTTTGTGGATAGTCTGTCGATTACTTACGTAAAAAACCTGATGGATGTGGATAACCTGATAGATATCGGTACAGGAGCCGGATTTCCGGGTATTCCTTTAAAAATTATGTTTCCGCATCTGAAAGTAACGCTTTTGGACTCTCTTAGAAAGCGGGTTGATTTTTTGAATTATGTCATGGAAAAGCTTGGGCTTACCGGAATAGAGGCGATTCATGGAAGAGCAGAGGATTATGCGAAACCAGGATGCAAAAGAGAACAATATGATCTGTGTGTCTCCCGTGCAGTGGCGAATTTGTCAACTTTATCGGAATATTGCCTGCCTTATGTAAAAATTGGCGGCGAATTTATCTCCTATAAATCCGGAGAAGTAGATGCGGAAATAGACGCCGCAAAGTCAGCCGTGTTTCTTCTTGGGGGAAAGATGGGAGAGTATAAAAGCTTTGTATTGCCGGGGACAGATATGCAGAGATCGCTGGTTTGTATCCAAAAAGTGGAGGGATGTCCAAAGAAGTATCCGAGAAAAGCAGGGACGGCAGCAAAAAATCCGCTTTGAATGTTTGAAAAAATGTCCGAAAGAAAGGTTTGGGAATCCTGACTTTTCTTTCGGACTTTTTTGTATCGGCCTGTATGTTCAGTCGTTATACAGATAGAGATTGATGTATTTGAGCAGTTCTTCGGGGGCTTCTAGCTGGGGAAGCTCTTTTGTATAGTCGATATATTCTGCTTCTATGGCAGGATTATAGTATTGGTATTCTTTTACAGTGCTTTCTATATTCGGAAGGTCACGGCCCGCAAGAATATGTATATTTTTATTGATGTTTTTCAGTGTACGAATAATGTTTGTGTTGGTATATCTTCCTTTCAGGCTGGAACAGAGATTTTTGGCATTTTTTCCTTTTAGATGAGCGGATTCATAGTAACAATCGCAGAGGGAAACAGGAATCTGTTCGGTGTCATAAAAATAATTTTTCTCAAAATTTTCCCGGATTGTTTTTTTGGATGTCAGCATATGGTAAATAAATGTACCAATGGAAGGCAGCTTCAGAATAAAAGCAGCCGTTTTGGTGCGTTTGGACGGTGTCCGGCGAAGACTTTGAATGTTTTCTGGATTGATTAGAATCAGTTCTTCATAGGCGTCTTCATTGGTATTGCAGGCATCTAAAAGAAAGGAAGCAGATTTTCCAGTGGTGATTACGCTTGTCTTTTTCTTAACGATGTGATTGATAAAATCATTAATGAGCTGGGTGTACATATAGCTGGTATAAGTGATATCCGGCCGGTCGGACAGGCCGCATCCCAAAAGATCAATGGCGTAGACGGTATTGGTTTTAGAAAGTTCCGGGATAAGTCTGGACCATTCCATGGAGGAACTGTCTTCTTTTAAATTGTGTATTAGAAGGACGGGTTTGCCTTGTCCGGTCACAGTATAACTGATTTCTCCAAATCTCCAGGGCCAGGTTTCTCTTTTTCGATGATTTAAAAGCTCTTTGGATACAGCGAATTTGTCGATGGCTTTGTTAATGGCAGACAGGCTGGCAAATGAGGTAGTTGTCAGACCTAAAATAGAGAGTGTGAGGGCGATCTTTTTGTTCATGTATGTGAGTGCCTCCTTTTCTTAGTTATGATTGTATACTAAATGGGGAATGACTTCAATAGAAAAATGGGAATTGATGGCGGGGTCGTTGCGGTGATTTATATAGTAAGTTCAGCCAGGTGCCTGCAAGTTATAAGTGAGAGATGATCTTTACCTTGAGAAGATTTTGTGGTACAATGAGGCAAAATTTTATTTGCGTATTCATTAGGAAATGGGAAGACAGTGCCTGGTTGGAGAAAGTTTGGATGTTGCGGATGGTTTTATTTGGTCAGATGCGGAACTCAAAAACAGCATCTGTTCGAACAAAGACAGAAGAAATTTAAGACGCAGCAGACGGCTTAAATTTTTTCTAGTGTAAGTTTTTGTGCGAACAGATGCGGAACTCAAATAGGAGGACACAAATATGTTGCATGAAAAAAAGAAATCATTTCCAGAATATTTTCTGTGGGGAGCAAGTACGTCAGCTTATCAGGTGGAGGGAGCAAGTCTTTTGGACGGAAAGGGACCATCCTGTCAGGATGTGAAAAAAGTTCCTGATGGAACTTCGGATCTGACGGTTTGTGCAGATCAGTATCATCGTTATAAAGAAGATATTGCATTGATGGCTGAGATGGGATTTAAGACTTATCGCTTTTCTGTTTCCTGGAGTCGGATACTCCCGGAGGGAACAGGAGCGGTAAATCCAAAAGGGATTCAGTATTATAATGATTTGATCAATGAGTGTCTGAAATATGGCATAGAACCTCTTGTCACTATGTTTCATTTTGACATGCCTGCGGCACTGGATCGGCGCGGTTCCTGGTCGAACCGAGAGTCCGTAGACTGGTTTGCAGATTATGCGAAGGTTTTGTTTAAAAACTATGGAGACCGTGTGAAATACTGGCTGACAATCAATGAGCAAAATATGCTAACCCTTTGCGGTCCTGTCATCGGAACTCTGACCATACCAGAAGGGACAACAAATATTTTGAAAGAGACTTACCAGCAGAATCATCATATGTTGGTGGCTCAGGCAAAAGCTATGGCACTCTGCCATGCAATGCTTCCGAAGGCAAAGATCGGACCAGCGCCGAATATTTCTCTTATTTATCCGGCTTCCTGTAATCCAAAGGATGTTTTAGCGGCACAGAATTATAATGCACTGAGAAACTGGCTTTATTTGGATATGGCGGTTTATGGAAGATATAATGATTTAGTTTGGGCATATTTAGAGGAACATGATGCAATACCAGAGTTTATAGAAGGTGATGATATTGTATTAAAAAGCGGGCATCCAGATTTTATAGGTTTTAATTATTATAATACAACGACCTGTACATGGAGTGATTCGATGGAAGCAGCAGGCAGTACTGCAGATCAACAGTCAGCATTTGATATTCCTGGATTTTTCAAGGGATTTAAAAATCCGCATCTTCCAGTGACAGAATTTGGCTGGGAGATCGACCCGGAAGGTTTTCGGGCAACAATTCGTGAAATATATTCTCGTTATCATCTTCCTATGATTATAACAGAGAATGGTCTTGGAGCTTATGATAAATTGACAGACGATGGTAAAGTTCATGATTCTTATAGGATTGAATATTTGCGTAGACATATCGAGCAGATGCAGTTGGCTATTGCAGATGGGTGTGATATGATGGGCTATTGTCCTTGGTCAGCCATCGATTTGATTTCTACTCATGAAGGAATGGTAAAAAGGTATGGATTTATCTATGTAGACCGAGAAGAATTTGATCTTAAGACGATGGATCGGTATCGGAAAGATTCCTTTTACTGGTATCAAAAAGTGATTGCTACGAATGGGCAGGATCTGAGTGATTGAGTATGGGGTTAAATGTTTCACGTGAAACATTTCTATAACTGTTTTTTCGAAAATATGCGCTTACTGAAAATAGATTATAATAATACTGATAAATATGGATTTAGAGGTGGTAAAGTATATGAATATTAGTAATTATAAGGCATATATTTCGGCTGAAACTATGATGGGGCCAAACAGTGCAAGAATATTAGCAGAACTATTTGACAAATATCCTATATCGTTTGTCCCTGATGATATTATTCTCGACTTGGGATGTGGGACAGGATTGACAAGTCTCATCATTGCCAAAGAGACCGGAGCGAAGGTTTTTGCTAATGATCTATGGGTAAGCGCAGAAGAAAATGGAAAGCGGTTTGCCGAATGGGGTGTTAGAGAGCAGATAACGCCTGTTTGTGAAGATGCGAACAATCTTCATTTCCCCAAAGAGCAGTTTCGTGCGTTGATTAGTATTGATTCGTATCATTATTTTGCGGGAAGCAAGGGATTTTTTCAGGAAAAAATTTTGCCTTTTATGAAAGACAATGGAGTGGTTTTGATTGGGATCCCTGGGATAAAGGATGAATATGCAGATTGTTCCAAAAGTCTCCTTTCCGATTGGCTCGGAGAAGATGCCCATATGTTCAAAAGTCCGGAATATTGGAAAGAACTTATTGGCAGCAGCGATAGAATAGAGTTGGTGAAAACATGGGAAATGGAGTGTTTTAGTAAAGCATGGGACGATTGGCTCACAACAAATAATAAATATGCTCTTAGTGACAGGAAATACTTTGAAACGATTATTAAACCATATACTTGTTTTGTAGGTATTTATATTAAGCTGAAAGAGGCATTATGATAGGAACTTTTAGTTCCAGACTGTCGGAGAATCAGCGGAATTATCTTGCATAACAAGGAAAAATAAGTTTGATTTAGAAATATGTGAAGATACAAAAGGCGTCTGATTTGTGGCATATGTACGATACTTCATGTTAGATGCAGCGAGTATGTTAAAAAAGGAAGTAAAACAGCTAGTTTTAACGGTTTTTATAATGGTAAGTATGATAGAATTATTTTATAATCCCGAAATTTAAAGTGAAAAGGAGAAAAAGCAATGAATGCACAGGAAGCGGAACGATTAGCAGAGCCTGTGGTAAAAGAACTTGTAAACTGTATATCCAAAAAACGCTATGCAGATATTGAAAAATATGCTGAATTTGAAGATATAACATTGTCTGATTTTATGGAACTGATAGAAGGTTTTTTAAAGATCAACGAATTACCTTATATAGATTCCTTTGAAGTTCCATGTAACTTTCATCCCCAGTATGAATATCATCAGCTTTTATGTATTGTGTACCGTGACGGAAGAGGCTTTCATGTAGATTATGACTTGACCACGGATGGAGATTTAAATGATTTAACCTTGCAGATGGATTTTATATTTACAAAATCAAAGGAATTATCCGTCAAAGTTTTAGGTGCACATGTTATGTGAAAATTTGAATTTATCATTTATGAAAAGAATGAAAAAAGGTATCCTATATTTCTTACTGTCCACAACTATTACTGTTTCGGCATGTTCAGCAGACGCAGATTCGGAGCAAGAGGCTCTTGCAGTTCTTGCTCCAGAAACTGAAATGAAAATAGTTTCTTCTATGATACAAGATAATGAGTTTGTTTCCGAAAATAAACTTTTTATATCGGAGTATGATGAAGATGAATGCTATAACATAACTCCTGATTTTGTTGCGGAGAATTCGGATTTTGCAATTTTTAAATATATCAAATCTACGGAATCGTTCATTAAATATGACAATCATGTTTATAGTATTGGTACATGTTTTGGCGGGTATGGTATAACAAGTGTGGCTTTGGCAGATATAAATATGGATCATCAGTATGAATTGTATTATACATTTTCATGGGGATCCGGTATTCATCGCTCAGAAATAGGGTACTTTGATCCTGTAAATAAAGAAATAACAATATTTGATGAATCCTTTTATGATTCTGATATGATACTGACTGTAAATGAGTCAGGAGATTTGTGTGTGAATAGTGCTGTTCTTGATTTTGATACTTATGTTGATTTTTCAATTAAAGCCGAAAATTTAATGGGAAAAATTATTTTTGACCGGGATGAAATAGTGTTAAACATGTTCTGATACAAAGTTAAGAAAAGCACTTAAAAAAGAATGAGATATAGTTTCTCAATCTGGTTTTGGATGTGTTTGGGAAATTAGAGGAGGTGTTTCCAATCGTAGAATTTTATCAGGGGACTATAGATTCTGTTATGGAACGGTTATGTAAGACAATATGGAATTTTGATAAATCATGGATTGGAAAATGTATACCTGCATCAGATGAAAAAATTCAGCAATTAGAAAATATTTGCAGCAGGGATTTCTTTTGCTTTCTTATCACTGGACAGAAACACATTGCTATTTGAATGTCAGCAGATCAGAGGACAATCCTTTGATTACGGACTGGGAGAAGCGCTGCTTTGCGGGCAGTTTTGAGAAATACTTATTTCAGAAAGCATTTGAAATTTACCAAGAAAAATTTCAATACAAATTGTCTGTTGGAACATCTATCAATTCTTGTGATGCCATATTGAAAATGCATTCATTTACATGTTCAATTCGTAGTGGAACAGCAGAAGAAAAGATAGATTCTAAATTAAAATGTATATTTTAAGTCTCGATTTCCATATGTGTTTATAACACTTATTTTCAAAATGGGGGTATATACGCATTCAACCTGTTGAATTTGATTGATTCATGGTGTATTTGAACGGTGTGTACCCTGCGATACTATAGTTGAAGCACCTGCAAATCCGCAATTTGCGGATTTGCAGCCAGCGGCTGAAAACCCGCTGAACGAACTCCGCCCGTGTGTATTGACTATAAACGCTAACATATTTCCTGGATGTTTGAGGGAATAGACTTAGGCGGCTGCTTCTTGCAATACATAATATTATCGACTCCTTCGTTTTGAATTGCATACCATCCAGGCTCAAGCGACAGTTCAAAAACCTTTTCCATCTCCAATTCCGGATAGGCAAGGCATTGAATTAACTCGCTTGCTGTAACCGCCAACAATTTGCCCGCAGGAAGATGCAGCCACTTGCATGGGGCTGTAATTTCGGTGCTTTTTGTAAGTTCGCATTCCTTGACAACAGCTTCTAAAAGCCAGACAATCATTTTTCCCTGTCCGCAAAATTCCCGGATTTGTTCTGTTTCCCGCTGCCTTACGATGTTCCAGTCCTCATCGGGAAAATCACAAATCAATTCGGATGTCCCAGATATATCAAGTAAAATATCCATCGCATATAACAGATCGGCATCATTCAATTCTGACAGATAGCTTTCATCTATGAAAACCAATCCATCCAGTATGTCACAATCCAATGTAAATTTCATGTATTATTCCTTCTTCGTTTTGGCCAAGACTAGTTCAATATTTACGCAGCATGATTTCAAATCAACACAAGGGAGAGTTGGATTCCATTGAAATATATCACACTCATATCGTATGCCTGGCAGATTGGCAGATGAAGTGTATTAATCCCATTCAATATCGTCACCTTTTTCCCGGACAATCTGATACAGTTTTTCTTCATTTTCTATCAGAGAAATAATAATCTCTGCAAATCGTTCTGCCTTTTTTTCATTTTCTTCTGTTAATGGATAGAAAGCAGCATAAGAACCCGCTTCCGGATCTGTATCTAGATCTTCCAGAAGACCAGGTGCATTTTGGGTCAGATAATAATGAAAAAAAGCATCCCAGTTATATCCGTTCATATATGCATTCTCATTGATTTCATACATCTTTTCTCCAATGGATAAAGGCTTGTCGTTTTCGTTATAAAACCATATATAGACAAGGCAATCAGATTTATGAGTTTTTACGTAGTCAGGCATTAAAAATTTCCTCCTTGACATTTACAAAATTGATTTTTATAAATATTATTTTAATATAGTAATTTCTGAATTGCAATCTTGATTTACAGATGAATTTTTGCAAGCTGTTTTGGACAAAATTCAAAAATATGGGGCATGGAGATTATGCAAAATTGTATTGTATTTTATGAAAGTTAGCAGATGAACTGCTGCGGAACTGTTTTTCGGGAGAATGATCGAATTCGATGGCTTGTGTATTCGTGTGATCGTCTGAATACGCCTGTACAGATAGGAAAAGTGGATTATTGTTATGAAGCGCATGATTCGGATTGGACAAATCTTTATATTTTGGATGGAATCGTGAGCAAAATTCATATTTTATACCAAAAATATGTTCCATCAGACGAAAATCCCAGGATGCTGTATCCCATAGAAGGAATTCTGCGAAAAACGGATAATGCAGCAGGCGTATTTTGACAAAAAGGGAGCAGGCTTTTTGAAAGATCTGTATCGTTTCATTCTTGTATCATGTATGGAGCTGTGATAAAATCAGATCATGGATGAAAAAATATGTGAAATGAAAAGATATTGGAAAACTTATTATATTTTATAGCATTGATTTTGTGAAAAAAGAAACATGAGTGACAAAAAATATGATAATGATTTTTGGAAAACAGAAGATTATCTTGTCTTATGGGCGCGGTTTGATCAAAAACTTGTAAAAAGCAAACTGATGCCGGATATAGAGCGTAATTGTATCAAGCATGGAATTTACTATCCGTCTGCCTATAAGATATATCAACAATATAAGTTTTCCGCTAATTGTTTATACTTTCATCATTCTTATGCTGTAAGAGATATACCAATGGGGCAGAAATATAAAAAAATCGCATTGATGGAAGATTATAAAATACTGCCTCATACGATTCAAAGCTGTTCTTCAAAAATTATATGTTTTTTTATGGAATATAAAATACAGCCTTCCGAACATGCCATGCGCGGGCACCATGAAATCAGCCTGATACAATTTGAAGAAGGGATTCCTTCCATGATTTATGATGAATTGCTTGAGGTTACAGAATTTCCTTATGACTTGGGGCATAAGCAAATATGCCTTTATTAATTTTTTTGGCGTATCGGGCATGGTAAACGGCCATCTTTAATAGGGACTTTTTTAATTGTGTGCTTGTTAAAAAATGATGTATAATAAGGAAACATGGTGCAGGGAGGTGTGTCATTTGCTTTTTATTCAAGACATTTGTCTTACCTGGGGGAAAAAAGAAAGAAGTTCTGATTATGCTAAAAAGCGTGCGGAATTTCCTATGGCATATTCATTGGATAAATTCCCCGATACATTTCATGGAGATGTGATTGTACATCATTTAAACTTTTGTCAGAGAGGAGCCATGTTCCAAACTTTATGCGTAAGTGATGCATACCGTTTTCAGTTTTATCCTTCTGTTCAGAAATTAAATCTGACCAATTTATCTATCCAGTCAGATACAGAAAGTTATGAAGTGACATTCTTTTATGATGAACGCCGCAGTGGCCGGCCCACCAGACAGGGACATAATAAAGATTATAACAATGTAGATTCCTTGTTGTATCGGCATGATATTTTAAATGAAACTGTCTTTTCTCTGAGACGAGGACAGTATGGGCGAGTAATCTGGAATGAGCGCAGGGTATGCGATACGGGAGAATGGTATTATCAATTACATGTCACGAACCTATTGCATTATCTGGGAAAAAAGCCAGAACGGGAAATTTTTTTGACTGGCAGACCAGATTTTGAATATAAACAAATGGCAGCGTTGCATTAGTTCTTTTTTGCTGCACAGTCAAAAATGTTAATTCTTCTTTGATTCTAGTACAAAAGCGAATGTGTCTTGATGAAAAAGTTCTGCTAAGTTTAGAGACTCTATGCGTCATTTGAAAGGTATGAACGGAGGAAATCGTATGGAGCATATGAAAGAAGATAAGATGCTTCTTGTGGAAAAGTATAATCTGAAACATGAAAATAATGCGTGGTATTCAGAAAAGGAAAATTCCCATAAACACCTTATCTTTAAAGATGCTTTCTTTGAGCGTGCGGATCTTATAGGTCTTTTGTTTCGTATTAATAAGCTGTGCATAGCAAAAGTAAATTATTTTCGCAGAAATATTGAAAAATATGAACCTCTGAAATATGATTATCGAAAAGGATTTCTGACTGTCCCTTTGTGGGATGCCGAGTTTTTAAAACACAAAGATTCGGGCTTGATTCTTGATTTTCGTTATTTACAGTCGATTACGATTTATGATGATTTTGTCAGTTTGTGCAAAGAATTAGAAAATTTTGAGACAGAGTAAGGCTGCCAGTAGAAATTTAGATTGGATGCTATGAGGTATTTTATGGACAGTGAATTAACTTTCAGATATGCGGAACGAAAGGATACGGCATTAATTTTGAAATTTATTAAAGGGCTTGCTGAATATGAGAAAATGCTTGATGAAATTATTGCCGATGAAGAAACATTAGAAGAGTGGATATTTGACAGGCAGAAAGCAGAAGTACTATTTGCAGCAGCAGATGGCAGAGAAGTGGGATTTGCATTATTTTTTCATAACTTTTCTACTTTTTTGGGAAGAGCAGGCATTTATCTGGAGGATTTATTTGTTTTTCCGGAATACAGGGGAAAGGGATATGGCAAAGCTTTATTGAAAAAATTGGCATCTATAACAATAGAAAGAAAATGCGGACGGTTGGAATGGTGGTGCCTTGACTGGAATCGTCCGAGCATTGATTTTTATTTGTCCCTTGGAGCGGAGCCAATGTCTGATTGGACAGGATACAGGGTTGCAGGTGATACGCTATTGGAGCTTGCAAAATGAAAATCTGTTGTTAAACTCTCTTTTTGGAATTGTGTACCATGTAAAATGAACTATAAGTATGCATTGTAAGCAGCAGGCAAATATTTTATAATTGAGTATGTAAATCGGAATTGTTAGAGGATAATTGATTGTGAATAAGGTATGGTCTGAACTAAATAAAACAATGCAAACACAAATCAAAAAGAAAGATACCTATGAAGCGGGTATTTACACATTAATTGTGTATCGTATAGATGTATTTGAATGCGATGATACTCCGATCATTGACCGACATATAGATATTGATTATTCTTCTCCCTTTTCGGAATTGTGTGTCTATGGATAGCAAGTTTATAAATATACATTGTATGCGTCAGGCATATATTTTAAGTATATAAATCGAGATTAGGGGGAAAATAATGAGATTTAGGTTAGACACAAATTATTCTGAGGAAGAATTGCAATTTCTTGCCAAACATAATTGTACACTTCTCTCTGAAATAAATCTCTCAAAAACTAATTTTTCGGAATATGAAGTGCCGCGCCGAATGTTCAATTATGGAAGAACATATATTGCTGAAATTATTGACGATGAAACTGGCAAATTAGTATGGGCAGTTTTATCAAAATGGAATGGTATCTATCATTTTTCAACTTATTATGATTGTTTGGAAACACTGGAACAAGGGCTGTAAATTCCCGTTTGAAGAATTACCAGATAAGTATAAATTCAGTAATTATATATAGGAATATACATTTAACTCTATATTTAAACAGCGGGAACATTTTTCTGAAAAGGGAGTTATTCTTTTGGCGACTGCTACGAAAATCATGAAGATAACCCCTTATTCCAATTTATTTGTACATTGTGCAATCTTTCATTAGCACAAGCAGAGGAGGAAGAAATGATCCTTTATCATAATGAAGAACAATAATGTATATTCCAGTTCGCAGAGCTGCTAAGTGGGGGCTAAATCAGTAATCATATGCAGGAATATGCATTACACTTCAAATTTTAGTCCCTTTTGAGAAAAGTGTTGCCAGGGTATCACTTTGGCAGTTTCTGCAAAACCAGGTTGATGCAGTAATAACTGTGTGCTATAATCAGCTCAGCAAAACGGAATTTTTAAATTGAGGTATATTTTATGAAAAATAAAAACAAGAAATCCTTTCGGATTGTATTGAGTATTACTTCCTGGATTCTGTGCGCACTGTCATCAAGTTTTGGATATGGTTTCTTGGGCGGTATGTCCTGGTCTTTTCAAGCCAGGTTCTTGGTTGGCTTTTTATTGATGATGGCTCCGCTTTCGGTGACTTGGTTGATTTTTGAACTATTCCGGAAAGAAGAGAGCCACACTGAAAAATAACTTCCAATTTATCGAGCAGTTACATTTCTGTATAGGGTAACTGCTCGCTTTAGATATTTTGACGAATCATTTCGTCAAAAGGCGTTAAGCAACACCACTCTGAAAAGGGAGAAATTTTAAACAGCAGGAACACTTTTCCGAAAAGGAGGTTGTTAAACTGAAAAAAGAGGGAATCATGGAATTTTCTAAAGACGATTTAGCTGAGGCAAAAAGACAGATTGATTCTACCTTGCATAAGTTAAGGGAAACAATAAAGACGTTTGAGTCCAAAGATCATTCGGAAAGATATAAATCACAGATCACATTGGCGAAAAGGCGAGTAAAAGCTTTCGAAATTGCAAATTGGTTTATTGAACGTGAGATTGAAAAATAAATGGACTTAAGTGTATAAAACGTTTATCCAGAATGGCGTCTCTGCAGATTTTTAATTCTCTTTTTGAAATTGTTGGAAAAGTAATCTTTTTGTAACAACAATAATATAAAATAGAGGAGAAATGGAAATATCTATTAATTAAGAAAGAAGTATGGTAATTATGAGGAAGACAACAAAATAATATAATAAAATAGAGACAACAGAATGTTTCACGTGAAACATAGTTGTATCTATAGATGCGGTTATCCACATCGGAAAAAGGTGCTAGAAGGAGAGATACGTGGGAAGAATTATTGCTATAGCAAATCAAAAAGGCGGGGTCGGTAAAACTACAACAGCAATCAATTTGTCAGCCTGTCTGGCGGAGATCGGACAAAAAGTGTTGACCATTGATATTGACCCTCAGGGAAATACGACCAGCGGTCTTGGAGTTGACAAAAATAAAGTCGAGAACAGTGTTTATGATATGCTGCTGGAGGAATGTGGCATCGAAGCGTGTATTATAGAGACTGAAATCGAACATCAGTTCCTAATTCCGTCCAATGTAAATCTGGCTGGAGCAGAGATTGAGCTGATTGGTATTGAAGAAAAAGAATACATATTGCGCAAAGAGACAAAAAAAATCAAAGATAATTATGATTTTCTTATTATCGATTGTCCGCCGTCTCTGAATATGCTGACAGTTAATGCATTGACCGCGGCAGATACGGTGCTTGTACCAATACAGTGCGAATACTATGCGCTGGAGGGACTGAGCCAGTTGATTCGTACGATTGAACTGGTAAGACAGCGGTTGAATCCGGAACTGGTAATTGAAGGCGCAGTATTTACCATGTATGATGCCAGAACGAACCTTTCCCTTCAAGTGGTAGAGAATGTAAAAGGATATCTGCATCAAAATATTTATAAAACGATTATTCCAAGAAATGTACGTCTGGCTGAAGCGCCCAGTCATGGGCTCCCCATCAATTTATATGATACAAAATCTGCAGGAGCGGAAAGCTATCGTCTGTTGGCACAGGAAGTGCTTCATAAAGGAGAGGAAGAATGGCAGTAAAAAGAGGAGGACTTGGAAAAGGCCTTGATAGTCTCATACCGGATAATGGAAAAGTGCCGGAGAGTGAGAAAAAAGTAAAGGTAGTGGAAAAAGTTGTAGAAAAGGTAGTGGAAAAACCTGTCGAAATAAAACTGAAAATTAATCGGATTGAACCAAATCGAGAACAGCCAAGAAAGAAATTTGACGAAGAACCTTTACAGGAACTTGCTGATTCCATTCGGCAGTTTGGAGTATTACAGCCTTTGATCGTTCAGGAACGGAAAAATTATTATGAGATAATTGCCGGTGAACGCAGGTGGAGAGCTGCAAAGCTGGCCGGATTAAAAGAAGTACCAGTTATCATACGGAAAATGTCAGATCAGGAAATTGTTGAAATTTCTCTGATTGAGAATATACAGAGAGAAAATTTAAATCCAATGGAAGAGGCAGCGGCATATAAACGGCTGCTTACAGAATTTCATTTAAAACAGGAAGAAGTTGCAGAGCGTGTAGCAAAAAGCAGAACGGCAGTGACCAATTCCATGCGCCTTTTAAAACTGGATGAGAGAGTACAACAAATGGTAGTAGAAGAAATGTTGTCACCGGGACATGCCAGGACTCTTTTGGCTATTGAAGATCCAGACATGCAGTTTCAGGCTGCTAATAAAGTATACAATGAAAAATTAAATGTTCGCGAAGTAGAGAAACTGGTTAAAAGGATTGGAAAAGAAAAGCCGGCAAAAAAAGAAAGAGATTCTCAGCAGGATGCAGTTTTTCAGGATCTAGAAGAAAAGATGAAAGCTTCTCTTGGTACAAAAGTTTCAATTAACCGTAAGAATGACAAAAAAGGAAGGATTGAGATTGAGTATTATTCTATGGAAGAGCTGGAGCGGCTGATGGAAATTCTGATAAAGTAGACATAAGATATAATAATTACGGAGGAGAAAGATGAGTAGTCCTATATTGGAATATTTAATGACCTATGGAATTGATCCTGCCTATATATTGATCGGACTTTTGGCAGTAATGTTTGTACTGATTATTTTACATATTATTAATTTTCTGAAAATGAAGAAGCTGAAAAAGGCGTACGATCAGTTTATGAGCGGAAAAGATATGCAGTCCATGGAGGAAATATTATGGAAACAGTTTGACCGGATTGAAATACTGGAAGAGGCGGATAAGGATAAAAGAAGAGAATTGAATGAATTAAATCATGCTATGCAGTATGCCTATCAGAAAGCCGGTCTTGTGAAATATGATGCATTTCGGGAAATGAGCGGCAAACTTAGTTATGCGCTGGCACTTCTGGATCAGAATGATAACGGAGTAATTATCACGTCCATGTATAGCAGAGACGGTTGTTTTTCTTATGCGAAGGATGTGGTTATGGGCGAATCTTCGATTAATTTGTCAGAAGAAGAGAAAGAAGCATTAAAAAAAGCAATAAATGGAGATAAAATCGAAGAATAACTTTAAAAGTCCTTGCAAAATTGTGAATACTATCATAAGATAAATTATTGGGAATTTTCAAGTAAGAGAAACATAAGGAGGAACCTATGTTAGATTTAAAATTTGTCAGAGAGAATCCGGATCTGGTCAAAAAAAATATTAAAAATAAATTTCAGGATGAAAAGCTTCCGCTGGTGGATGAGGTAATTCAGCTTGATGCAGAGAGAAGGGCAGCACAGCAGGAAGCAGATAAACTCCGTGGGGAGAGAAACAAGCTTTCTAAACAAATCGGGGCTCTTATGGGACAGGGAAAGAAAGATGAGGCGGAGGAAGTAAAAAAACAGGTAGCGGCAGACGCTTCTCGTCTGGAGGAATTGTCCGTAAAAGAGAAGGAACTGGATGAAAAAGTCACAAAGATCATGATGACGATTCCAAACATCATTGATTCTAGTGTGCCTATAGGCAAAGACGACAGTGAAAATGTTGAAGTACAGAAATACGGTGAGCCGGCGGTTCCGGATTTTGAGATTCCATATCATACGGAAATTATGGAGCGTTTTAACGGAATTGATCTGGACAGCGCCCGCAAAGTGGCAGGAAATGGATTTTATTATCTGATGGGAGATATTGCAAGACTTCATTCTGCAGTGATTTCCTATGCAAGAGATTTTATGATCGGCCGCGGGTTTACTTATTGTGTACCGCCGTTCATGATCCGCAGCAATGTGGTTACAGGGGTTATGAGTTTTGCGGAAATGGATGCCATGATGTATAAGATCGAAGGAGAAGACTTGTATCTGATCGGCACCAGTGAGCATTCCATGATTGGAAAATTTATTGATACGATCATTCCGGAGGAAAAGCTTCCTTATACAATGACCAGTTATTCTCCATGTTTCCGTAAAGAAAAAGGAGCCCATGGAGTGGAAGAGCGCGGTGTATACCGGATTCACCAGTTTGAGAAACAGGAAATGATCGTCGTCTGCAAACCGGAGGAAAGCCCCATGTGGTTTGATAAACTCTGGCAGAATACAGTGGATCTGTTCCGTTCTATGGATATTCCGGTTCGCACGCTGGAATGCTGTTCCGGTGATCTGGCAGATCTGAAAGTAAAATCTGTAGACGTAGAGGCCTGGTCTCCAAGACAGAAAAAGTATTTTGAAGTTGGAAGCTGTTCGAATCTGGGAGATGCCCAGGCAAGAAGACTGAAGATTCGCGTGGACGGCGAAAATGGAAAATATTTTGCACATACATTAAACAATACCGTTGTTGCTCCGCCCCGTATGCTGATAGCATTTTTGGAAAATAATCTGCAGGCAGACGGAAGCGTATGTATACCGGAAGTCCTTCGCCCATATATGGGAGGCATGACAGAGATCAGATAACAGAGCTTCCTGATCTGGGGACAGTGTGCGGGCAGATGCGGTACTATGATTAGGAGGTACTCTTTTGCATCGATATCTGAGGGCAGTTGGTTTTAGTAAAATTCAAAAAAGGGAAGAATATGAAGAGCTGGTGAAGTTTACGGAAGAATGTTACCAGACGGAGGAGACAGCAGTTTCCACGGAGGGAGAGGATTTTTCTGAACGGCGGAAAGCATTTGCAGAGCAGATGGGTCTTATGGTACGAGGTGTGTATGATGAAAAGGACGAATTTCATACCGAATACTGTGTACCATATTTTACAGGAAGGACAGAACGATTTTATGAGGATATGGTCATAGAGCGGCATGCAGAAAAAGAGTCTTATGCCGGGGTCTGTGATGATATGAATCTGGGAGTTTCTCTGATCTTTTATCTGCAGAATGTGACGGAGTATCTGAATCGGAAACGTTATGGAAAGATGGAGAATGCTACAGCTTCCTTGGTTCTGTCTGGATTGTCTGTTGAGGGAAAGGTGCTGATGCCTGTCTATCAGAAAATGCCAGTGGTATCAGAGATCAAAGCATCGCAGGAACGTAATCGGATGATTCAGGCTGCCCGTGACGGTGATGAAGATGCCATCGAAAATCTAACATTGGAAGATATGGATATGTATTCAAGAATCTCCAGGAGGATTTCTGATGAAGATGTATTTTCGATTGTAACGACACATTTCATGCCCTGCGGTGTAGAGTGCGATCACTACAATATATTGGGTGAGATCCTGGATGTAAAACTTTTAGAAAATAACAAGACGGGCGAAAAGATCTATGTATTAACGATAGAGACCAATGAGATCCTTCTGGATGTATGCATTAATCAGGAGGATCTCATGGGAGAGCCCCTTTCTGGAAGGAGATTTCGCGGAATAATTTGGCTTCAGGGTCTTGTGCATTTTGAAGAAAAGTGGTAGAATATTTCCGTCAGGTGCGAATTTAACGGACGTTCCATTAGTAAAATGGATATAATACGGGCCTCACCTGCAACGGAAACTTTTTGGAGGAGCAGAAGCCGTAAGTCACACACAATTTTATACACGTTTCCGTAGCTCAGATGGATAGAGCGACCGCCTCCTAATATCCCGGTCATCAAAGTCCGTGGAGGTAAAAAAGCTCTTTTCATAAACTTCATATCGTTCGAGTCCTCGTAGCTCAGCTGGATAGAGCACACGCCTCCTAAGCGTGGGGTCGGAAGTTCAAATCTTCTCGGGGACGCTGGAATGCCGTAACTTCAAGGGTTGCGGCATTTTTTGTTCCTCCAGGGATTCCAACATAACCTCCTTTCATGGCTGTATTTTCGACCTGCCGCCTGTGGGGGAAGTCTTAAAAGGAATCGAACCCCCTGGCGGGAAAAACAAGGTCTGCTAATCGTTCTGCTAATCTGTACTTTTATGTACTCCCGTTGCATCCCATGTTATCCTGTGTCGTTTCATGCACCGAGCATCTTTTTTGCAAGCTGCGTCATGATCTGGTCGCCGTACTGTTCAATGAATTTCCGGGTGAAAGCGTCCATCGCCTGCGGGGAAGATTCCAGCTGTTTCATCATAACGTCCGGGTTGGGCACGGAGTCGCCCTCTCCCTGAAGGCTGCGCTCCACGGGGCGCATATCGGGGTTGGAGTAAAAAGCCGTCTCAAATTTCTGTGCGTTGATCTTGCGGTCTTCGTCCAGGATATGTGCATAGATTTCCGTGATCATGTCAATCTGTGCATGGCCGGTATCTCCCTGGGTGGCTTTGAGATCCCCTTTGTTCAGCTTCAGCTTGTAGGTCGTGCTGGAGTGGCGCAGGGAATGGAATACCACATTGGGCAGGCCGGCAGACTTTTTAAGGCGTTCAAACTGGTTGCCGATGATGCGGTCCTCGCAGGGCCTTCCCGTTTCCTGAGCCAGTACCAGATTGTAGTCTGTATAGTCCGGTCCCATGAACTCTTTCAGCCTGTCCTGCTTTTCCTTCCAGTCGCGCAGGATAAGGGCAAGGGTTTTGGGAAGCCATACCTTACGGATGCTGCTTTCTGTCTTCGGCTTTTTCAGGACAAGCCTGGTGGATGATTTGCCGCCCATCAGCCTGGGGAATACAAAAAGGATATCCTTTTCCCCAAGTGCGTCAATCGCCCTCTGGTCAACACGGGCAAGTTCCTTTTCAATCCATACATATGCGTTATCGTTTGCAATGTCTTCATCTGCGATGTGGAGGCAGTCCCAGGTCAGACCGGTGATCTCCCCCATCCGCATGGAACAGGCAAAAGCCAGATTGATCGCAATGTAGAGTTTCCCATCCTGGCAGTTGTCGAGGGCCTGGCGGATAGTATCCGCCGTCCAGATTGCCCGGACTTTCTTTTCCCGCTTCGGCAGGTCGGCATCCTCAAACGGATTTTTGCCGATGATATCCCACCGGACTGCCTGATGGAAAGCGCACCGGAGGAGCTTGATAATCTTTTCGATGGTGCAGGGCGTCACATACTCCGTTTTCGCATGGCGGTATGGAGTATTTACAGGGGCTGTTTTCTGGAGCTGCTGGATATATTTATCCACAGTCCTTTTGTTGATGTCCTGGACAACAAGGTTTCCAATCAGCGGATTGATATAGTTGTTGATCATCGCCGTATTGCTGGCGTAGATTGAAAGC
Organism: Lachnospiraceae bacterium; assembly: GCA_910574965.1. Classification (GTDB taxonomy): domain Bacteria; phylum Bacillota; class Clostridia; order Lachnospirales; family Lachnospiraceae; genus Hominiventricola. The sequence goes on from CAJTDB010000030.1 coordinate 35,075, forward strand.
CCCCATTTCTTTTCTCCATAAAGCTCCACAAACTCCTTTAAGAAATCTTCCACGGTTGTTGTATTGGGCGGGATAAAAGTTCCGTTATCAAGATCGGCTTCCACCGCTGATTTTCTTTTCCTCGCCTCTGCTTTGGTGTTGAATGTTTCCCATTTCTGTCTTTTCTGCCCTTCCTGATCTGTATAGGTATAGACGACAGCATGTTTTTTTCCTCTTTTTTGAATTGATGCCATATATGCAGGCTCCTTTCCTGTTAAATGTTATTATCTCCATCAAGCCATTCGTCAAAGGATTTTCTGGAGATTCTCAGCTTTTTGCCAATACGGACTGTTTTGAATGCATTTGCAGAGCACAGTTTGTAAATGGAACGTTTGCTTACACCAAGAATCTCTGCTGCTTCCGCAACAGAATAACTCCTTTTTTCCGAATCGGCATTTGGAATAGCGTTTCTATGTTCAGCCACAATGTCCTCCTTTCTGTGTGGCTGGAAAGAGCCTACGGTTTCTTACACATATATAACTTACGATTTTCAGCCAGCCACTGCAACAAAAAATAAAAACAACACGTTCTAATTCTAAAAAATCAGTTTTTATTTCCACATGACACCCTGGGCCACTTCCTGCGCCGGAGTTCCCGCCGCGTATTTCCAGGCCGTGCTGTGCAGCGATCAAGCAGGGGCAGACTTTTTACGGCAGACCTGTCCCATGCACCTGTATAACTCCCAGTACCATGCTGTGAAATTGTCAATGTACACTCTATGGCATCTTTTTCTGAATGACCTATACAATAATAAAATAGGGTGGAAATCAGATATTTCTGCAAGAATCGAAAATTTTTTAAATTTCTTTTATACCATATATAGTTTCTTTTCATTGACGGATTCCATATCCTGTGTTACACTTCCCTTGTAATTGATTTTTGTGCGCATCCTTTTATGGAGATACAGCCGGAAACGTCTGTATGCGGTATAGCCCCGCATTGCACACGCTGTTAAGTTTGTATGACCGTGCCAGCAGTATCACTACGCCCTGTGAGTGATATACCGCTGGTTTTTATTTTGGAAAATTTAATTATCTCTTTTCAGAGCAGGAATGACACGGGTTCACAGGAAACTGCGGACACCAGGAATAAGAAAGTCATTCCTGCTTTTTTGCTGCCTGAAAGCCGGAAGGCATATAAGGATACAACAACATTCACAAGGAAGAAAGGAAGGTGGAGAGCGATTGCAGAAAGTAAGATGGCTGGATCAGGACTGTAACAAATGCGGCAGGCAGCTAAACAGCTGGGATGCCCGGTTATCGAAAAACCTGGCGTACAAATACCCGTGCTGTGAATCCTGTATTGCCGGGGAATATGATATGTCGGCAGAAAGGCTGCGGGACCGTATGGAAGACTATTTTGGGATGCGTCCCTGCCAGGGGCTGTAAGGAGGAACAGGATGAGAGAAAAAGAACATGAGGAATACAATGCTTTGACAAAACGGCTGCTGGAGGAAGGATACAGTGCAGAGCACCATCCGGATTATGTAAGGGTTGACGTACCCATGTGGCAGGAAAAGACCCTTGATAATTATGAAGGAGGTTTTATCTATGAACGGTGGTGGATATTTGAGCAGACCTTTAAGACGCCCTGCGGCCTGCAGTGCAAAGGGCTCCAGTGCCACAGCAACATGAGCTACATGGGGATTGAGTGGACTTTTGAAAATGATATGGCTACCATCCACTGCCCTTATGAAAAGAAAGAATGTAAACTGAAACATGAATATCTTCAGGAGCATGG
>CAJTDB010000031.1 GCA_910574965.1 Lachnospiraceae bacterium
CAGAGAAAGGGTAAAGTGAACATGAAAAGAAAAACATGGATACTGGGGGGCATAGGGGGATTTTTCCTGCTTCTCCTGATAAGGGATGCATTCCGGCTGATGCGCCTGGGATGTTATCTGGTACTGTATCCCCTGCTGGGCGCTGTCCTGGCAGTCATTGCGGGCCTGCTTATGTTATGGCTTTTATGGAGGTGAGAGAATGGGCATTATAGCAACGTATGACGGGAAGATCTTCCACAACCCGTCAAATAAATTCTGCATTGTCATTGTAAAGACCGCAGATACTTCCGTCCCGGCACAGGCGCGGGATAAGAGACGGTATGGGGACCACCTGATCCGTTTCACCGCCGTGGGCTATGAGATCCCCATGACGGATGCCGTGGAGCTGGAACTGGACGGGGAATGGGTAAACGGGAAGTACGGCATGCAGCTCCAGGTGGAGCAGTGGCGTGAGGTCGTACCGAAAACAAAGGAGGGCGTGCTGAGCTACCTTGGTTCCGGCCTTATCAAAGGGATCGGGGAGAAAACGGCTGCTGAGATTGTGGCAAAGTTCGGCACCAATACGCTGGACGTACTGGAAAAGAACCCGGAACGGCTTTTAGAAGTCCGGGGGATAACGGAAAACAAACTGGAAGACATCCGGGCTTCTTTTGCGGAGAGCCGGGCGCTGCGGGATATCATGACGCTTCTTGCGCCCTTTAAGCTGACGCCGAAGACAGCGCTTAAAATCTACCAGTATTTCGGGCCGGCCTGTCTGGATATTTTGAAAAAAAGCCCTTTCGAGCTTTGCCAGATACCGGGCTTTGGGTTCCGCAGGGTGGACGCCATTGTAAGGAAGACCGATAACCGTCCCCGTGACCCCATGCGGATCAAGGGTGCGCTCCACTGTACACTGGACGAGGCAAAAGGGAAACAGGGGCATCTGTTCCTGGGAAGGGAAGAGCTGCGCAAGGCAGCGTTTAAGATGCTGAATGAAAAGATCCCGCTTCCGGAAATGCGTGTGTGCCCGGAGGAAGTGGAGCAGGAACTGGACGCCATGATCTTAAGCGGCTCTGTGGTCTCCATGAGGGACAGCATCTACCATCCAGGCGCCTTTGCGCAGGAGGATGAGACTGCCAGCCGGATCGCAAGGATGCTGGCGGAGGAAAGGCCGTCGATGAAGGACATTTCCGCTGTCATTGAGACAGTCAGGGCGGAGCAGGGGCTTCGGACTTCCGGGAAACAGGAATCCGCAGTGCGGACGGCATTTCTTTATAACCTGTCCGTGATCACCGGTTCGCCGGGCACGGGCAAGACGACCGTGCTGAAGATTATTTTGGAGGTTTACCGCAGGATTTATCCTGACGGGAAGATTGTCCTGATGGCGCCTACGGGCCGTGCAAGCCGCAGGATGGCGGAAAGCACCGGGTTTGATGGGGCGTGTACCATGCACAGCGGGCTCGGCCTTGTCAGTGAAGAGGACGAGGGTAGCCGGACAAAAAAGGAAGACAGCCTGGATGCGGATTTAGTCATTGTGGACGAGTTTTCCATGGTGGATATGTGGCTTGCGGGCAAGTTCTTTTCCGCACTGAAGAAGGGGGCGAAGACCGTCCTGGTGGGCGATCCGGACCAGCTGCCCAGTGTAGGCGCGGGGAATGTATTTAAGGAGCTGATTCAGTGCGGCCTTGTGCCGGTCACGGTGCTGGATGAGATCTTCCGCCAGGCAAAGGACAGCCTGATCGCCCATAACGCACGGTTCATCCACGACGGCAGCACCAAGCTGTACTATGGGAATGATTTTCAGTTCCTGCCTTGTGGCAGCCAGGCGGACGCGGCAGCAGCCATCATTGACAGATACTGTCAGGAGATTGAAAGCAGTGGGATCGAGCATGTGCAGATCCTCTCGCCATTCCGGACGGAAGGGGCAGCATCCTCAGACCATCTGAACGCTGCCATCCGGGAGATCGTGAATCCGTTCCGGTCCGCAGAGGACGAGGTCCGTATCGGGCCAAAGACGTTCCGTGTGGGCGACCGGATCATGCAGACCAAGAACACGGATAAGGTGTCCAACGGCGACCTGGGATTTATCCGCTATGTGGAGGATACGCCGGAAGGGAAACGGATCGGCCTGGACTTCGGGGAGGACCGGAGCCTGGAATACAGCACGGAGGACCTGGTGAACCTGGACCTTGCCTATGCGACTACCATCCATAAGGCCATGGGCTCCGAGTACGATATTGTGCTGATGCCGGTGCTGAAAGCACACTACGTCATGCTCTACCGGAACCTTCTGTATACCGGGATCACCAGGGCAAGGAAACGGGTAGTGCTGGCAGGCGAAAAGAGCGTGCTGTTCATGGCCATCCACAAGAATGAGATCAGCAAAAGGAATACCCTTCTGGGAGAGCGCATCCGCCTGTATTACAAGGCTTATGCGAAAAGCGCCGGGATTGCGGTGCCAGAGTTCCTGGAAGAAAAACTGAAGGCAGCAGGTTAAAAATGGGATGCAGGTGCAGAAATCGCACGGGGTATCCCTTATTTATTTAATGAAAGGAGTTTTATCCATGAATAAGAATGAACAGACAGCAACCATGTATGAGAGCATCCCTGCGGTGGCAGAGCTTAACAAAGTGCCGGGGTTTAACCCGCTGAAACTGCTCCGCCGCATTATCTCCCCGGAAAACGGGGAGGAAATGCTGCAGCTGGATCTCCGCTATAAAAAGTTATGGTTCCGGCTTGCGAACCCCAAAGGCCGTATCCGCCTGAACGCCCTGCGCATCACGGAGCAGATGGCGATCTATGAGGCACAGGTCTTTCTGGAGCGTACGGATGAAAACCCCATTGGCAGCTTTACTTCCAGCTGTACGAAGGAAGAGGCGCCGGGAGGGCAGTATATCCAGGCGGCGCAGCATGCGGCTATGGATGAGGCGTTATCCGATGCAGGCTTTGGCATCCAGTTTGCCGATGTGGGCATGGACGCGAAAGGGAGCCATTACGGGAGCAGGGTTCCTTTCAATGGAATCTCCCAGAAGAAAGAAACAACTGCTTTGGCTGGCACAGCTGCGGTTTCCACAGAAGGGAAACAGCCGGATACGGCACCTGCCAGAAGTACGGTCACAGCGTTCCCGGCTGCAGCGGAAAAGAAAGAAACACCGCAGCAGGAAAAGCCGGCACAGACCTCCGGGCTGCCCATTCAGGGCGCAAAGGTGGCGGTAAATACTGGGCCTGCGGGAAACAGTCCGGCACAGCGCACAGATGCAGAGACAAAAGTTCCCCTTGAAACAATGACAGGGAATGGAAAGCCTGCAGCAAGTCTTCCGGCTGGTTCCCAGGGCGGTACAGAAAGCCTTCCGGCAGGCCCGGAAGAAAGCTTCGGAACGCTCCCGGTACAGTCCGGTGTCACGAAGAAGATGGAAGGGCAGCCTTTGTCTTCCACACAGGAACCGTCAGGACAGCCCTCTGCAGGATCAGCGCAGACCGTGGAAGCAGGTGGAGAAAGTAAAACGGAACCGTCAGCCAGGGTCCAGGAGCCGGCTGAAAACAGCAGTCTGCCGGTTGGACCGCAGACAACAAAGGTTCAAGGAACGGCGCAGCCTGCCGGAACCGGGGAACTGCCTGTAGGGGCAGGGGAACCGGAATCCCTTCCCGTACAGAAAAGCGCAGGAATGCCTGCGGCGGGAGGAACGGGGAACAGCCTTCCTGTTTCCGAAAGGAAGGATATGGAGGAAGATACAGGGAAAGCGGTACAGGGCATGATGGCGCTGTTAGGCGGGCAGAATATTTCCGCAGAGACGGCCACATCTTCCAGTGGAAATGCCGGAAGTGTTGAAAATGTGGGAGCCGGTTCCCCGGCATCAGAAGTCCAGGAGCTGCCTGTTTCCATGGAAACGGCACAGGAAAAAACAAACGCCCGATATACCCCGGATATGCCTGTGGAGGAGATCGTCAAGCTGATGACCTTTGAAGAAGCAGGAAAGGTGGTAGTGGATACCGGCGTCTGCAAGGGGCAGACCATTGCGGAAGTGGCAGAACGGCGCCCGCCCAGCCTGAAGTTCTATCTGTACGGCGGTTACAGGGGGGATAACAATATCCTCCGCGCGGCGGCCCAGATCATGCTGGATTCCCTGGCTGTAAAAAAAGCCGGGTAAAGGCAGGCAATGGAGAGCGCTAAAGGAGACAGCAAGGAAGGAGGGTGCAGGCAATGGGCTCGTTTTCACAGGATTTCCCGTTTGGGATCATGGATGTGGTGGAGCTGCTGCATTTGCGCATCCGGCGCAGGCAGGCGGACAGTGCCTATACGGACTGCCCGTTCTGCGGCGACCGGAGAGGAAAGATGAATGTCAACTTTGTCAAGAACGTGTGGCGGTGCAACTACTGCGGCGAATACGGGGGGATGCTGAACCTGTACGCAAGGGTCAACAATACCACCAATTCCGAAGCCTATCAGGAAATCTGTGACGCGCTCCAGGCGGGGGATACTTCCTGGGGATATGGGCAGGCAGAGAACATAAATTCCGACGCTGGGGTTCCGTCAGGGAGCCTTTGCGCCGGCAGCCAAAAGGAAACCGGGATTTCCCAGGCGGAACGTGTCGGCCCCCAGGAAATACACCAGACCTATTCCCTGCTGCTGGAAATGTTGTCCCTGACTTCCGCACACCGGGCGCACCTGCGCTCGGAGAAGCGGGGGCTTTCGGATGAACAGATCGACAGCCTGGGATTTAAGAGCACCCCGCCCTATTTTCTGTGCCGCTCCCTGACAGAGAGGCTGATTAAGCAGGGCTGTAAGGTGGAGGGCGTTCCGGGGTTTTATCTTCATGAGGGCGGATACTGGACCGCAAAGTTCAGCAGCCGTACAGCGGGCATCCTGATACCGGCCATCGGCATTGACGGGCTGATCCGGGGGATGCAGATCCTCCTGGACGTACCCTTTAAGGACAAGGACGACCCGCCGGAGAAAGCCGGGACGAAATATATCTGGCTTTCCTCCTCCACGAAAAATATGGGGGTCACATCCGGGAGCCCGGTGCATTTTATAGGGAACCCTTTTGCCCGGACCATCTATGTCACGGAGGGAATACTGAAAGCGGATATTGCCCATGTGCTGTTAAACCGTTCTTTTGTAGCGGTGGCAGGGGCAAACAATGTGGCGCAGCTGGGGCCTCTGTTCGCTTTGCTGGCACAGAACGGCACGGAACTCATTATCGAGGCCCACGACATGGACAAGTACAGCAATGAGATGATCGCAAAAGGAAGCTCCAAAATCTACCTGCTGGCAAGACAGCAGGGCATGGAGTGCCGGAGGCTGACCTGGAATCCCAACTACAAGGGGATTGACGACTGGCAGCTTGCGCTCCGGAGAAAAAAACAGCAGAAAGAAGGTGGAGACCAGAATTTACAGAAAGGCCGGGCGTTTTTTTGTCAGGAGGGAAAAGAACTGTCAAAGGAGACCTTGGATTTTCCCCACTGCAGATACAGGTTCCGCATTTACCAGCTTTGCTTTGACGCAGGCCAGGAGACCATCCCATTTGCTTTTAAGGGAATCCGGGATCTGCACAAAGCCGGGTATGAGCAGCCACCGGCTTCGGAATACCGGCTGGTGTGCGATTCGGAGCTTGCCTGCCCGGAAGAATGGAAAGATACGGAAATACTGGAACAGATTTCGGCATATTACGGAAACCAGGTGCCGGAAGGCTACAGAGGACGCCCCCTTGCATCTTCGGATGTGGTGGAACTGGACGATGGAACAGGCCGCCGCTATTTCTACATAGACGGCAGGACATTTGAACCTGTGCGCTTCTCCCCCTTTCTTGCGAAAAAATGAAAGGATGGAGGCGGACAGCGGCAATGGCATGGAATGGGATTACCCGCTCTATGCCTTTTTTGACGAAAGGAGAGCAGATATGAGTAGTGCATTTGAGGATATGAACATGGAAGTGTGTATGGAAGAACCCCCTTTTGAGGAGGCAGGAGATCCCGGAAAGGGAGGAAACGGGCTGCCCGATGGTTTTATGGACAGCATGGATGCGTTTGGGGAGAACCCCTTTGATTCAGACGGGCAGGAACCGGATGCGGCTTCTCTTCCGACCCAGGAAGAAACTGTTTCAGATGGAGCGTGGGAGGACGCAGAAGAAAGCGACGGCCCGGAAACCGATGGAGAAGAAGAAACTGGGGAGCCGGAAAATGAGAGAGAAGAAAACTCTGATGCGGAAGAGCAATCAAAGGATAAAAAACGTGCGGAGCATGAGGCGGCAGAGGCCAGACGGAAAGCGGAATGGGAGGCCAGGCAGCAGGCAAAGAAGGAAGCCGAACAGGTACAGCTTGCCAGACTGTCTTCCCTGAGTGACGAAGAAGTGACTGCACAGGCCATGAAACGTGTGGGAGCCGATACGGAAAGGCTTACCCGCCGGAATATGAAGGAGTGCGTATCAGAGTATATCCAGACTTTATGCCTGGAGGACCCGGATTTTTCCAGACTGACCATGCATCCCCGCAAGACCATGATCCACTGCTTTTTCTATATCAACCGGAAAGCCAGGGAGTTTGTGGAGCAGGAGATGAAGGATAATGATATCAAGCCGGAAAACGGCGTTTATGGAAGTGACGTGCCGGATGATCTGTGCTATCAGTGGGCGGAGGAATATTTCCGTGATCCGGACGCAAAGGAAGATCAGGAAAAGGAGGAGAAGTTTGTTCCCAAGGCATATAACGGAAAATCCAATGGGAAGGCCAAAAGCACAAAAACTGCGGGAAAGAAAAATACAGGGAAAGAGAAGAATGGGAAAAAGGAGGAAAAGAAACCGCAGGAGAAAGGAGCAGATGGCGGGCAGTTTGAACAGATGACTCTGGCAGGCATTGCAGGATAGGGGGAAATGCAGATGAAGATAAATAAAAGAGAATGCCGGAAATTTGCAGATCCGGGGTTGAAAATGAACCGGAATCACGGGCTGCTCCATGCGGAGGAAGTGAAGTACATTGTGCGGACAGCAGTGAAAAATATTGGTAAAAAACGGCTTCTGGTATTGTATATCTATCTGCGGGAGCAGGCGGCAGCAGGTAATTTTAAGCCTGTCTGGACCATGTTTCAGAGCAGGACAGAGTACGTCACTTTATGCCGCAGAGAGGATGGAAGCACCCGTTGGAGTGCGGCCGCCTTTTGTAACCTGCAGAGGGATTATGATTTCAGTAGGCGGTGTGCCTTTTATATGACCGGCGATGAGGAACGTGTGACAAAGTTTTGTAAACGAAAAGTCGCTAAAGGCTTTACCAGCCTGTATTTTTTGCAGAGTGACATCAGCGAAAAAAGACAGCGGGAGCGGAAATTAAAAAAGGAAAAAGAAATCCGTGAGAGAATGAAGGCAGTCCCTGCCCTTCCCAGAAATATCAGGAAGATGATTGACCGGGAGATTATGCCGCACTATCTTTTTTATTCTTATAACAGAAAGAGGACGGATATGGAGGGATTCTGCAGCGCATGTAAAACCGAAGTTCTTGTGACAGGCGTGAAACATAATGAAAAAGGGGTATGCCCTGCATGTAAGGCGAAGGTAACCTTTAAGAGCCGTGGAAAACGTGGGATGATCATTGACCGGGATACACTGCAGGTCATTCAGCGCACTTCCGGAAACGAAATTGTAGTGAGGTTCCTTAAAAGGTATTCTCAGTATGGGGATGAAAGGAAACCGTATATAAGTGTTTATGAGAACGCCAGGACATTCCTTTCCTGGGATGATACCGGGAAAACTTCCGAAGAATGCTATTATTACAGCTATGGAAACAGGAACAGCCTTACCCCGTGGCAGCCGGGCAGCCGCCCCGTATTCAGCAGGTGGCAGTACAGCTTTGAAGCTGACCAGACAGGTTTCCTATATGAGAAAAACCTGGATAAAGTGTTAAAAGGATCGCCGTGGCAGTATTCCCAGTTAAAAGAATTCTATCTGGCGGAAAAGGAACCCCTTTATGCCATCAGTTATCTGGTGCAGTACAAACGCTATCCTATGCTGGAGTATCTGGTAAAGCTTCATCTGTACCGCCTGGCTGAAAGTGTTGCGTTTGGCAATCATTATTATAGTTCAGATTCTGGTTTTAATCCAAATGGGAAGAATTTAAAGGAAGTGCTGGGGTTCGATAAAGCCCATCTCCCTATGCTGCAAAGGGTAAATCCGGGGCTGGGCCAGATGAAACTGATCAAAGCGCTTATTCATGCGAATGTGGAACTGGATGAAGAACTGCTGCGCTGGTGTGGAGATTATAGTATCAGCAGGCCAGAAAATATACTTGTTCCATTAAAGCATATGACTCCCTATAAGCTGGTGAAGTATGTAAATGAACAGTATGCCAGGTTTTGTAAAAAGAGCCCCTATCAGAGTAGCGGGTATTACCAAATGGAAGATATCCTGACAGATTACCGGGATTACCTGTGCATGAGCGAAGGGCTGGAATTAGATCTGAAAAACAGTTTCGTCCTTTTTCCGGCTGATTTAAAGAAAGCCCATGACAAGGTGAATGATGTTTCGGACAAAGAGCAGGCCCTGGTCTATGACAGGCAGATACAGAAACAGTTTGAGGAGATGAATCAGCAGTATCATTTCGTAAAATATGGGTTTGCGGTATTCCTTCCCCATACTGCAAAGGAGATTCTGGAAGAAGGGCAGAACCTGCACCATTGTGTAGGAAGCTATGTAAAGAAGGTTGTTAAGAGGGAAAGTACCATCCTGTTTGTCCGGAAAGCCAGTGAACAGAGTAAATCTCTCTGTACCGTTGAGATTCAAAATGGAGAATTGGCGCAGGCCCGTTGTTATGGCAATCAGGCCCCTTCCCCCGCAGTCAGGAGATTTCTGGATGTATGGGAAAAAGAGATTCTGCATGCCCCCGCACTTGCGGTTGCTGCGTAGGTAAGAAAGCGGATGTCTTTATGGCATCTGCTTTCTTTTTATAAAGTTAAACATTGAAACGAAAAGGAGATAAGTATGGTAAAAAATCTGAGCCAGTTGAAAAAGACTTTGAAGAAGGGAACCTGCTTCGAGATCACCGCCCACTGCCGCCCGGAATACGTGGGACAGAAACGGAAGGTCACGGTGGCAAATACCCAGGGGTTTTACAGTATCGTGCCGGAGGAACCGGGCTGCAAGGTCACCCTTGCCAACAACGGGAAGGGGTCTGTCCTCTGGTGGAGCAACGCCCCGTTCTGGGAATTTGAGAACGGGATCTGTAGTATATACTGCAATGATAAAGAACACACGGAAAAGTTTTTAGTTATGTCATTCCGCATCACAGGACAGGAGGTGGCTTAAATGGCACAGAACGCATGGGAAAAAATACAGGCGCTGACCGCACAGTTAAACCGGTACAGGGATGAATACTATAACAGCAATGCCCCATCCGCATCGGATGAAGTCTACGACAGAATGTATGACGAGCTGGCAGCATTGGAAATGGAAACAGGGATATGGATGACGGATTCCCCTACCCGGACTGTGGGGTTTCAGGCAGTCAGTGATCTTAAAAAGACAGACCATCCGATTCCGCTGCTCTCACTGAACAAAACGAAAAGCGTAGAGGAATTGGTTTCCTTTGCAGGGGAGCATCAGATCCTTTTGATGTTAAAACTGGACGGCCTGACGGTCAAGCTGACTTACGAGGACGGGAAACTGATTGAAGCTTCCACCCGTGGTGACGGGGATACCGGAGAAGTAATCACCCACAATGTCTGCGGCATTTCCGGGATACCACAGCACATTCCCTACAAGGAACGTCTGGTGGTGAGCGGGGAGGCTTTCATCCGTCCCAATGATTTTTTGAAGCTGCAGGAAACTCTGACGGACAGCAATGGTGAGCGTTACAAGAACGGAAGGAACCTGGCTGCCGGCTCCGTGCGCCTTCTGGATGCGGCAGTCTGCCGGGAGCGGAAAGTGATGTTCATGCCCTTTGCCGTGGTGGAAGGGTTTCCGGAACTGGAAACAAAGTCCCAGAAACTGCGGAAACTTCCGGAACTGGGTTTCCATGTCTGCAAATTTGTCATCAGCAAGCGGAAACTGACCTGCCAGGAGATGGCGGACGGCATTGCAAAGCTGCGACAGTTCGCAGAGGCCAGTGATATCCCCATTGACGGGATCGTGGCATCCTACAATGACATAGCCTTTTCCCGGTCTTGCGGCAGGACAGGGCATCACTACAAAGATGGGATGGCCTTTAAATTCGAGGACGAACTCCACGAAACAAAGCTGCTCTCCATTGAGTGGAATCCTTCCCGTTCCGGGGAGATTTCGCCGGTGGCGGTTTTTGAGCCGGTGGTGATAGACGGATGCGAGGTATCCAGGGCAAGCCTGCACAACCTTTCCTTTATCGAGGGGATGGAGCTGATGCCCGGCTGCCGGATACTGGTCAGCAAGCGGAACATGATCATCCCCCATGTGGAGGAAAATCTGGACCGCGGCCGCTTTGTCATGGGGCAGGCCGTACCGGAAAGGTGCCCCTGCTGTGGGGAGCCTGCCCGCATCCACGAGAGCCGTTCCGTGGAGAATGGGAAAGATAAGATTACTAAGACTCTGTTCTGCGACAACCAGAACTGTGAGACCAGGCGCCTGCGCCAGTTCGTGCATTTTGTCAGCCAGAAAGCTATGAACATCGAAGGTCTGTCCGAGGCCACTCTGGAGAAATTCATTGGAAAAGGGTGGATTCACACCTACATGGATATCTATGGGCTTGACAGGCACAGGAACGAGATTGTAAATATGGAAGGCTTCGGGGAGAAATCTTGGCAGCGCCTGTGGGATGCCATCCAGGGCAGCAGGAATACCACCTTTGAGCGGTATCTGATTGCAATGGATATTCCTATGGTGGGAAATACGGCCAGCCGGACCCTTGCCGGGGTGTTCCACAGTGACCTGGAGGAATTTGAGGACGCGGTGCATCACCAGTATGATTTTACGCAGCTCCCTGATTTCGGGGATACCCTGCACAACAATATCCATGAGTGGTTTTATGATGAAGAAAATCTGTATGTATGGGAGGTATTACAGCAGATGTTACATATCGAAAAAAGGACAGCGGAAAATAATACGGCCGCAGTAAGGGAGAATCCTTTTGTGGGGATGAATGTCGTAGTGACCGGAAAGGTGGAACCCTATACCCGCAGCGGCATCAATGAAAAGATTGAATCCCTGGGCGCCCATGCCGGGAGTTCGGTGAGCAAAAAGACGGATTACCTGGTCTGCGGGGAGAATGCCGGGAGCAAGCTGGCAAAGGCAAGGGAGCTGGGGATAACAGTTCTGACGCCGGCCCAGTTTTTCCAGATGGCAGGCGAGTGAAATACCCCTTAACAGGCTGCGGCCAGAAACAAGTAAATCATAGCATACGGGGGAGAGAAAAGAGGCTCTCCCCTGTTTGGAAGGAGGCTATAAGATGAATAACAGGACGATGATAAAACTATCCGCATCCGAGGACTGCATTACCCTGCGGACGTTCTCTAAAGATTGCCACTCTCCCCAGGGCTTTGTCCTTACGGAGAAAGAATTGCTGGAACTGGAAGAAAGAAGATATATGACGGTATCTGATATCCGCTCCTTTGCAAAAGTGTCATTACGGAAGTCTTTCGAGCAGGCGGAGATTCTGGAAATAGAATTTACCTGGCTCAGTGACGCAGGGGGAGGGAAGGTGTCCGGCAGGACGGAAACAGTACGGCTTTCCTATGAGAAATTTAAAGCTTCCATAACGCAGAGCCGGGAGAATAGCATGCAGATAAAGATGCTGTCCTTAGAGGAAAACGGCAGGCCAAAGATTGAGTTCCAGAGCAGAAGAAACCTGAAAGCAGTGGCGGAGACAAAGGCATTGCGGAAAAAACTGGGGAAGTTCCTGGCAGACCATTTCCTGAGATGGAAAGGCAGCAGGCAGATCACGGTGTATGATGATTTTGAACCGTACAGCTTTTTCTTCCAGGAACAGACGCCCTATGGGAACGGTATCTGCGGAGGTGTTATCCTCCACGGCCGGGAGAATCTGGAAAAGGCGTACTATGGGATACATACCTGACCGGATGGACAGGACAAGTTAAGGTGTAAAAAACAGGATACGGCAGAAATAATGCTGCCGGTCCTGTTTTTTTATTTTTGTTGGGAAATACGTATCTAATGCGTAAGTAATAAGTATAAAGAAAAAAAGGAGATGAAAAACTATGTTAATTGCAATCGACCACGGGAATAAACAGATGAAGACGATCCACAGCAGGCCCTTTGTGTCTGGGCTAATGGAGAGCATTACCAGACCATTCGGCAGCGACATCCTGGAATACCAGGGGAAGTTTTACACGCTGTCAAACCAGAGGATTCCTTATAAGAGGGATAAGACAGAGGACGACCGCTTTTTTATCCTTACCCTGTTCGGAATTGCGGAGGAACTCCATTTAAAGGAGAGGTATGGGGAAGAAGTGGTGCATGTCTCTCTTGCAGTGGGGCTTCCGCCAGCACATTACGGGGCGCAGAACCAGTCCTTTATACGGTATTTTTCCAACAGGGGCATTGTAAACTTCCAGTACCGTGACAACCCGTATACCATCTATATTGAGGATGTGCGCTGCTATCCCCAGGCTTTTGCGGCGGCCGTGACCATGATGGACAGGCTGCTGGACAAGCCGAGGGTGCTTATCGTAGATATCGGCGGGTTTACGGCAGATTACCTGATGATGCGTTCCGGACGGGCGGATCTGAGTATCTGCGATTCCCTGGAAAACGGAGTGATCCTGCTCTATAACCGGATTCGGACGAAAGCAAACTCAGAATTTGACATCCTGCTGGAAGAAACGGATATTGACGGTATCTTAAAGGACGGTGAGAGCACCTATGCCCCGAAAGTTTCCTCCCTTGTGGAAAAGCTGGCGCAGGATTTTGTAAATGATCTGGCAAACAGCCTGCGGGAGCGCATGCTGGATCTGATGTCCGGCATGGTGGTATTTGTGGGCGGCGGCGCCATCCTTCTGCGCCGGCAGATTGAAGCTTCCGGGAAGGTGGGAAATGCTTTATTTGTGGAGGATATCAATGCCAATGCAAAGGGGTATGAATTTCTCTATAAGATGGAAACGGCAGGCAGGTGAGCTTATGGGTGGAAAGAAAGACCGGGAGCGGTTCAGTATCAAATTTAATGAAAATGATCCGGCCCATGACGCCGTGATACGTCTGCTGGAAAAACAGGGGCCGCGCAGCAAGGCGCAGTTTCTTGTGAATGCGGTCCTCCACTATATCAACTGCCCGGAAACACCGGATATTGCCATTCCCCAGACCATAGACAGGGCGGCAATCGAAGAAATCGTTGCGGAGATTCTGGCAGGGAAAGGAGATATAAGGCAGAACAGCTCCAGGTCAGATGCAGGCAGGGAGCATATGGAGGAACGGGGAACCATAGAACCAAAAAGGAGAACAGAGAAAGAAGAACCTCAGAAAGAAATGGATCAGGCAACCTTTGCGCTGATTGCAGATACCATGTCGGCGTTTCGGAGCAGCTAAAAAGCACAGGGAGGTCATTTTCCGCTCTGTGCTTCCCTTTCTTCCAGTGCCAGGATAAAACTGTTGATAATATCCTCCAGATGGCGGTATTGTATGGGAGGAAGGTCTGAAATTTTGGTGAGCAGTATGGAGTGGTCACTGGCATTTGTTTCACCAAGGAGCAGGTAGTCGGTGCTGATGTCAAGGGCGGAACATACCCGGATAATATTTTCCGGGCGGAGCGCTTTTTTGCCGAGTTCTGCCGAGGAAACAGTCTGCGGGGTGATGCCTGCTTTTTCTGCCAGTTCCTCCTGTGTCATGCGGAGCTGTTTCCTGCGGCCCAATATGCGGTTGCCGATCTGCCTTAATAAGTCATCCATTCCCTTGCCTCCTTGCTTGCTATGGACTAATTTTATCTGCTATGGCATAAATAATTAAGCGGTTATAGTTGATAAAACTCTCCTATGATATGTATAATGAGCAGTAAGGGTAAAAATATAAGGAAATGTGGAAAATATAACAGAAAAAGGAGAAGTGAAATGTTAAATGATGTATGGATGAAAATTGCCCAGTTTTTAGGAACTTTGAACGGGGAGAATGTAAAGCGTGAAAGCTATGTGCTTACCCCGGAATTTGAAGCGGCTCTGGAGGCATGGAAGGAAACGGAGCAGGAGTGGGAAGTGTTTCTGGAAACCCTGCCTGCAGAAGAGCAGGAGAAGGCAGAGGAAATGAAAGAGCGCCTGGAAGATTTTGCGTCTGCCCAGGAGAAGCGTGCCTACATTCAGGGCTATGCGGACTGCGTGCAGGCACTGTACCACATGGGGCTTCTGAAGGAAAATGAAGGGCTGAAATGGGCGGAGAAGATGGATATACATTGAGAAATGCCTATGGAAAAAAGGGGATTAAACTAAAAACGGCATAAGGAACAGGATACCATCTATAGACAGGCAGTGGCATCCTGTTTCTATTTTTCTGCCCCATCAATCAGATAAGCATAGCTGACGCCCAGCACCTGTGATAAGGCCCGAAGTTCAATATCTGTTACATACCGTTTGTTGGTTTCAATACGTGTAATTACATTTTTGTCCATGTCATAACCGGCAAGCTGCAGCTTATGGGCAAGATCCCTCTGAGAGAGTCCCTGCTGTCTGCGGAGTTCAATGAGCCGGCTGCTGACCAGATTCTTTTCTCCTGATGATCCTGTTGGTTTTGGCATAGTATCCCTCCGTCTGTCGAAAAGTGTCGAGAAGTTTGTCTCACTTTTTGCACCGCCACTATTGATTTTAGTTGAATTCCATATTAAAATCGGTTGTAAAAGTGAGACAAAAGGAGGATGTAATATGTTGAAGGAACAAATTTTTGATAAGATGAATGGATTTTTGACAGAAGGATTACTTTCGCTGCTGGAACCGTGTGCCATTGAGGATGAATTTGCCGAGGGAAAAGAGTGCTGCCTTCTGTATGAAGGCATCTATCGGGCAGAACGGAATCTTTGCGAGCGTTTTGGGGAAGATGAGAATGAAGATGTGGAAACTATTTTAAACAGCATGGAAAAGATCGCCAGAATACTCGCCATGAAGATGTATGAATATGGAAAAAATGAGTGTATGGTCAAGGCTGCTAACCAGTAATAGAAACATGGAATGGATCAGTAATGGTTCATTTAAAAAGAGCAGAAAAGGATATGGCCTGTCATAACAGGGGCTTTATCCTTTTTTAGTGCAGCGTTAGCTTAAAATAAAAAGGGGCAGCACCAAGAATGCTGCGCCCCATTCAGATATTTTGTTCCAAAGAAGTTATATCAGTATATCCACGCCCTGCTGATAACCGTCCAAAATGCTGGTGTCAAAAGGTTTTCCCCAGTCCCAGTCCGGGTCCTGTTGGTGGACGTATTCGCCCAGACGGGCAGCCTCGCTGTGAAACAGCTCATTCAGTGTCCAGGATGCACTGAGCCGTTGTTCCGGCGCCAGAGACATGGTGTAGTCCCGGATGACCTGGCTGATGTCCTCGCCATCGCTTACCCCGTAACCATTTTTCATGTGGTCGAAAGCCATCTGCCTGACTTGCTGTGCCACATCATTGTCCACGGGAACGATTTTCCGGTAATCACCTGCATTGTTCAGACTCATGCCGGGTGTGCTGTAGGGATTGACATGAGCTTTGCCCTGTGTTTTTTGAGAAATTTCACTAATCCGTTGATGCTGCTGATTTTGTACGATCTGCGTGATTGTCATAGAATAACCTCCTGTCTGATGTCTGTTAATATAGAAAACATGGCACTGCCGGCCTTTTGGGAAATTTTTAGTCTTATTTGTTATATCGGTATTTTGTGATAGAAGTTAATCATTCTGTCAAAAACAGAAACGGGAATGCTGTAAAGAATATCAAGGCACGCATGTAAACAGGGATTGTTTATGCCAGCTGGAAACATGCCCTGAATTGTGATAGAATACGGTATAGTAAAAAAGCGGATGTGAGAGGTGAGAACAGTTGAAAAACAAAAGGGATATGATCGGGATTTTTTTGATCTGCGTTATGATGATTTCTTTGGGATTGGCGTTTGATCCGGAGAAAGACCAGAGGTATCTGCCTTTTTTGATAGATATGGCTTTTGTGACGCTGATGTTCTTTCTTATGAAGATCAACCGGTTCAACTTGAAAAGGCAGCATAAGACCTTTTTCTTTTTCTTTGCTTCACTGGCGGAGATGCTGTGGCTCGGATGGGTTGGCGTGACATTAAACTGGCCGTTCACTTTGGGCTTTATGGGAGCGGTCTGTGCTGCATGGTTTCTGATAAACCTCGTCTATATCTATCTGCGCCAGAGGCGGGTGGTGGTCCGGTGGAACGCAGCCTATTCAGCCTGGAAGTCCGGGGGCAGCGCGGAGGACTATCTGAAAGAGATGGAACAATGCGAGGCAAAGATACAAAACGATACGGGCATCATGCTTGTATATGGTGGCATTCCCTTGAACGATTATATCACGGTACATAAGATCTATTTGTTGAAAGAAATGGGACGGGATTGGGAATGCCTTGAACTTCTGAAAAGCACTCTGCCCAAAATCAAGAACCTGGAGGTGCAGAAAGCCCTTTCGGTAGCAGAAACGGAAATCACAAAGAAGGAGGCCGGACAACATGGATAAGATCGGGCAGCTTATTGAGAGCGGCTTTTTCGGCGGGATTGTAATTGCCGCTACATTTTCTGGAGCTGCTGTTTTTCTTTATCTGATTTATCGGTTGATAAAGTTCTTACAGCCCAAAGAGGTGCGGCAGGAAGAGCAGCGGATTCTTTCCCACCGTTTTTATAAGGTTTCCGGGCGTGGCAGGGTTTCTTATCTCATACTCTGCCTGGAAGAAGCCCTGTTGTTTTATGGACAGGATTTTTCCGCCTGGGAACGGATATTGCGGGAATTGTGGTCTGTCACGAGCCGTTCAGAGGGTGACTGGATTGGAACCTGGTTGGATTCCGTGGGGGAGCTGCTGTCCGACCGGATACTGACAACCGCCCCGCCATTTTCTGATGATATAAGAGAAATCCGGGACCTCTATACACGATTCGGCACAAAAATGATTCTTGTGAATGCTTTAATGGAGAATGCTTATACAATGGTCTGTGAATGGTCGCCTGACACGGTTGCCCATAATCCTGATTCGCTCCATTTCATAGATGAGGCGGAGGAAATGATGGAAAAATGGGGTGTGCCGCTCCCGGCAGATGAGGCCGTCCGGTTTCTTTTAACCCAAAAGGACTTTTCCCTTGGGAAGCCTTTTGACGGCCTGCGCCTTTCACATCTGTCAAAGGAATCTTGAAACAAAGACAAACAACCGTGGAGGAACTCTGATGAATACCAAACGATTTAGAATGATCATCCCACTGTCTCTTTGTGTGCTGCTCTGTGGCTGCCATGGCAACCTCATCGGAAACCTTTTAGCATCCGAACACACGGAGCTGCTTGTGGATGGGGAATACAAGCCGTTCAATGTTCCGAGAAACACAATGGAGGCGTTAATGAAGCTGGTAGAGGCGGAGGATGCTGATACCATTTATGAGGTTTTTTCTCTGGCTGTACGGGAAAATACAGAGGGACTTTACGGGCAGATTCAAGAGTTTATTCGCTTTGCAGAAGAAAATGTAACCGCCTGGGATTTTTTGTCGGGAACCGGCAAGGGGGATCGGCATAGCGGTGTTGCCACTATGACACGGGCCTCATTCTATACATTCAGCACAGACAGTGGAATCTATCGGTGCGACATTGGCGAGGTGCTGAAAGACACGGTAGAACCAAATTTAGTGGGCTTTTCTGATATAACGGTTTATCCCAATGAGTTATCCTGGGAATATGCGCCTAAAAAGCCAGTGGGCATTTACATTGTATACCGGATGGAGGATCAGCCGCAGGGAGCCATAGGAGGGCCGTATACCATGAAAAGGCTGGTAGAGCTTGCACAGGCGGGTGACACAGACGGCCTCTGTGAGTGCTTTTCTCTGTCGGCTAAGGGAACTGCGGAGGACATGCCGGAAAAAGCGCAGGAGCTGGCGGAGTTTCTGCGTGAACGCATGGCTTCCTGGGAGCATTACACCTGGACGGAGAATATAGAAATGTTAGATGGGGCAAAGGCTACCACACGGGAAATGTTCTTCTATCTGCATACAGACAATGGGCTGTACCGCTGCGATATCCGGGAGGTTCTGGAAAGCAGAGACCCGGCAGATGTCGGCGTTTCCAGCATTTCTGTTTTTCCCGCGCTGTACCCTGGGGAAGATCCAGAATATGAGGACGAAGCATACAAAGAATATTGTACCTGGGGACGAGACAACGCAGGTATTTTCATCGTGTACTGGCAGGATAACTAAGGGGGCTGTTATATGTCAAATGATTACAATACATCTCACAATGAAATCAGTCCTGAATTACAGGGAAGCATCCTGTGGGGCATTTTAGGAAGTGTCATCGGGATGATTGTCTGCATCCTGGTGATGCTGTTATGCTCCCTGTGCCAGATGGAAAGTTCCGGTATCATGCTCCAGCTTTTTGCGGGGCTGGTGATCGGGTGGTTCTACCGTCTGTTCCATGGGTGGCGTTCTAAAACTGCCGCCTATGTCACCGTGGGAGTCTGTACGGTATCGGCCAGCGTCCTCTGGGGAGTGCTGCTGGCTCTTCTGCCTGTTTTCGTTTCTCCGGATCCATTCACCGCGGCGGATTGGGGCAGGCTGTGGGGGAAGATCTGGGAGTTGCTGCTCTTGTGTGCAGGTCTGGGGATGATCGGCTTTTTCTTTACCAGAAAAAGCCTGCTGGCTTATGCGGACTGGAAAAGAGGCCCCTGGCATGTCGCATACGCAGGTGGAAATGGGTATTCCTACAATCTGCTCCCGGAAAAACTTCCTGCTGTCAATCCGCCAGCGTACTTTGCCTTACACAGCCGCTTTGCATCGGGAACCCGGCTCATCGTGGAAGGCAGCAGCCTCCGGTGGAGGAGGCGGCTCCGGAAAGACCGTATGTTTTCCGTCCGTGATATCGCCGGTGTGGTGCTGGGGCCGGGGAATGGCTGTAATGTACTCTATGGCAAGGACTATCAAGTGCTGGCTAAGTTTGCGAGCAGCATGGAACACGCGGACTTGATGTTCCTCTGGCTGCTCCAAAAGAAAGTCTTCATAGTCAATGCGCCTGCCGGATGGCGTTCCCCGGCTGAGGACAGCCCTGAGCCAAAACCAGTGAAATCTTCCATTCCTCAACAGCAATTCACTCTCCGTTTGAAACGCTCTGCCCGAATTGGATTTGCGGGAATGGGATGGTTCCTTTTATTGATTGGACTGGCTCCTTTCCTTGCAGTCATCTTTTCTACTGTGACCATAGCAGAACGGTCGGCGTTAATTATTGTTGGGCTGGTCACAATGGGGATAGGTATTGTCTGTTTACGGACTGGGACGGTGTGCCAAGTGGAAATAGACGGAGAACAGGTTCGGGTGGTTTCTCGGTTCGGGCGGACTAAGGAGTTTTCAGTAAAGGAAGTGTCCTCCGTTTCAAAAAGTTTGGGCTGGATTGTTTTGTATGACAGAGAATTTAATACACTGGCAAAAATTGATTCTTATCTGGAAAATCTTGATAAGCTAAAAGAGTATTTTGCGTTTTATGGGATAAAAATGTGATCCGGGATTTTATAAACATTTTGGGCGGAGGTGGCTATGATATCAGGAAATCCTTATAAATTTGCTGTTTTGAGCGGGGTTATAAATGAATGGAATCTTGATGATACTTTTGGGAATGGAGTTCTGCTTATCTGCATAAATGGTGACATCTATCCAAAAGAGATTGTAACAGCTACTCTCCGATGTGAGATTGAATACCTGAGACAGAAGTTAAGGAACGTTACAACAGACAAGCGGTTATATGTCTTGCCTCCACAACAGGCTTTTGCGGAAATTTACGATATTACTTTCCCAGAAGACACTCAAAATGATAATAATGATTGTTTTAATATAACCCCAGCTGCAATATCAGACTGTAACTGTTTTGTTTTTGCAGTCCGCGATGAAATAAATATAAGGATTTTAGCAAGTAAATTGACTTATGAAACGGAAAACTCCAGGCATAAATTAGAAAACATAAGCATAAGTGAAACTTTTCTTACAGCTGGAGAATTGGAGGAAGTGACAGCAGGTCTGGAAAGAATGCAACAGCCAGAGATGTAGACACGCTAATCGGATTTTGTTCGGACAGCTTAAACCTTTATCCTGTCCGGAACGTTGGAACAAAATGAAGAGGTAAAGGATATGTACTCTTATTCTGAAATAGTGAATGAGTTATTAAAGGAATTTCCAGAGATCAGCAGGCGTTATGCAGAAGAACTGGCATGGATTCAGGATACATTTCAGGATCAGGAAACCAGGGGGCAGACGATTTGTTTTGACCGATGCTTCTGTGATTACATTGGCCGTCTGCTGGTGAGCGAGCGCCAGGATAACGTCAAGATAAAAAAAGTTTTTGTTTTTTTAGAGGACATGGCCACAAGTGAAGATCTGGAAGTTAAGAATCTGCTGCAGGTAACGGTTTTGGAATATCTCCGCAGCTGGTATCTGTTACAGAGGGAATCTGAGAAGTTCATGCAGCCAGAAACAAGGAAAATGTTTGATACTGTAAAAAGTTATCTGGAAGAGCCGACAAAGGATGAAATACCTGATTTTCTCTGAAAACAGCATTTACCTTACTGTTTCTTATATCTGTTCAGTATAAAATCATCGCAAGAGGGGTGATATATCGTTATAATGCTTTACAAATCGACAAACCTCTCCCCCTTGCGAGAATAGCAGATTTCTGCTATAATTACAGTATATTTTTTAGAAAGAGAGCTTGACAAATATGAGAAGTTATGCCATTCTAAAGCAAGCAAGCAAGCAAGCAAGCAAGCAAGCAAGCAAGCAAGCAAGCAAGCAAGCAAGCGGAGCGGTGCTATAACTATATAGCCCCGCATATTTGTTATGCTCAATTTTATACCGTCAACAGTGGCGCTCTTATGCCCGCAGGGAACTGCGTGGCGGGGAGCGCCTTTTTGTTTTGAATATAGGCGGTGTTCCATCAATTTGTCTGGAACGTAAATGCCTATATTTCAAACAGTCGGGAGGTAACAAAAATAGTAACAAATGGTTAAGAAAATATTTGCTGTTGGGATGGCCTGCCTGCTGGCTCTGTCGCTTGCGGGCTGTTATGAATACCGGGGTCCCTATACCAGAGCTGATGTAGAGGAATACCTGACAGGAAGATACCCGGATGAAACGATCAATATCCGGCAAGAAGGGCTTCAGACCTGGGAATGTTGGTTTGATGGATTGCCGGATGCGGTTTTCCAGGTCTGGGTAGGACAGGGCGGGGGCGATCCGGTGCCAATGCTCTATTCCCGGCTGGTTTCTGATGAAGCAGAGGTGATCCCAGCATATTATCTGGAGCAATATCAGAACGAGGGAGGCAGCTTAGACGCCTGGGAATTGTATGACGAAATTCTGGATACCAAATATACTTCTATCGCTGATGTCACCCCGGCTTTAGAACAGTTGTCCGCTTTTTACGATTGGATAGAGGGCAAGCCTCTGGCACAGTTGATGCCAAAGGGACAATTTAAGTTCCAGCCGGAACTGCCCTGGCGGACCTACTCTCCCCAGTTCCACAACTTTGAGGAGATGGTTGTCCATGGGCCGCAGGATGAACCGGAGGCGGTTCAGGAAGCCCTGGAGGATTCCGTAAAGAAATATTACGCCTTTTACCAGCTGCCCTGTGATGAATTTTCCCAGACAGAGTTGGAAGAATACGCAGTCAACGCCTGGCCTTGGAGTCCGAAGCCCAGAGTCCGACAAGGGGAGGTAGTTTTGCCGCCGGAGCTGTTTACCGGCATCGGCCTGGAAAGCGGCGTTATCAGCTATGGCGGCCTTTATACGCTGCTGGTCCGTCTGGATTTTGATGTGAAAGGAACGGCGGAGCATTTTACTGTCACCGGCGCAGATGGACATTCCTACGAATTTTCCTACAGCTTTTGGGAGGAAAAGGAGATGGACTGGGCCAATAACGAGACGATCACCCTGCCGGTATGGTATCATCTGCGGGACGGCTACCCTGTTGGAGTGGAGGACGAAACCGGCTGGATGTACCGGGGACCGGTGATTGGCCTCAAAGGAGGCTGGAACATTGACACCCATGACGGACACTTCCATTTTTATATGCCGTTTTTTGAAATTACCGGATTTAGTGCGTCCTGGGATAATGACTGACCTGTATCTTGAAATCTTAATCCTAAGATATGGTCCGCAAGGCCAGTATCATGGCGTTGACACTGGTGATTATTATACATGCATAAAGGATATGGAGCTGTGACAAATATGAAAAAATGCACAATAGGACTGTTTTCAAAAATTGTCACATTTCTGGTCTTTGCGGTTTTGTTTGTTCCACTGACGGGTATTGCCTTCTATTTTGCATTTATCTATCCACAGACACAACATAAGGAACGGCTGATATTTCTGGCTGGTTTAGTCATGTGTGTTGATCTTTTGGGTTATGCCATTTACCGTATGTTTTATTTGGGTCTGGTCTGGACGGAATATGATATGGAAAAGGCTGTTTTCCACTATTCCCGCAAGGAAGAATACCGGTTCCGGTGGGAGGAAATACCGGGGATCCATGTGCAGGCCGAGCGAGCGGGCGGTGGTTATATTTTTTATATCCAGGGAAAGAAGAAGCAGAGAAAGATTCCTTTGAACCGGCTTTCAAGAGGTTATAAGGATTTTGAAAAAACGCTGGAACTGACGGGAGTGCTGCACCGAATCGGCGCAAAGACGCAGGAAGAATTTAAGCGGGATGCGGAAAAGGTATTAGAACAGTATCAGAAATACCGGGAGACTTACCCCAATTCCGTACAGCCGAAGCCCGAAGGTGACTGTGTTGTGTGTCCGGACTGCCAGGGAAAGGGGCTGCTCCTTAAAAAACTTCCGTTGCTGAAGGTAGATGTGGGAAAGATCTGTAAGACCTGCGGCGGCTCTGGCTATCTGCCCCAATAATCACCATATTAAAAGACAGGGAGGATGAATGATGGGAATTTTTGATAAGTTCAAAAAGAAAAAGGAAGTAAAAAGACCAAACTTGATTGTCTTTGAAAAAGGAAATGTTGATAATGACTATGCGAATTTTGAATTGAAGATAAAGCCCCGGATTTCCATAGATGAGGATTTTCCACAGGAGGCATATCAGCTCCTTGCAGGGAGGCGAAAGGAAATGCTGGGGCAGATTGAAGAGATTATTTTCAGGAATTATCTTGATGAAACCAGTGAAGACCTTTCCTCGGAGGTTGGCTGTTTCCCCGATATCCGTTATTTTACGGGGAATTATTATGTTGTGTATGAGAGTTACGGTTTCACTTACCGGGACAAAAATTACCGTCCTTACCACATTAAAAACGGACAATATAGAAATGTAAGCTATAAAGGTAATGAACGACAGGAAAGCTATCTCCCCTTGGACAGCGATGAGATCACAAAGTATTATAACATTTTTATCCAGGTTGGGCTGACCGGAATGGAAAGCGGCCAGGAAGAAGATTATATGAGCCTCGATCTGGTTACGGAAATTGCTTCTCTGGAGGATGAGTTTGAGTTTGAAGTTTTATCTCATGGTGTAATGTAAATGAGAATAATCAGAATATAAATCTCGATTAAAAGGAATATATGAAGAATGAAAAATCAATATACTCGCTGGCAAACAAGAAGGAGAAGTCTTCCAGATCAAAAGAAAAGTGGGAATGGCTGGATACTTGGAAAGTCATGTTTAGCACTGCACTTAACATATCAAATATATAATCTTGCTGAGGAGGCGGAACAGCAAAAAGCGATTCTTCGGCTGATTGTTCCTCGGAAATGCAAATTAAGTCTGGAGTTAAAAGACTTTTTGAATGAACATAAATATGTAAAGGTAATTAGGAGGGATTAACTGGAATGGGGCTATATTTATGTATATTTGATGAAGATGGAGAAGATATTTGTGGAGTAGAAGTTGGACTATATAGATATTTTGAGGAATTTAGGAATTTAATTTCCAAATATACAAATAAAGGTTTAGGCTCCAAAATTCTTAAGCGCAAGAGCAAATTTACATTACCAATGACAACTTTACTAAATCATTCAGATTGCGATGGCAGTTGGAATGTTGATGAGTGCGTCCAGTTAAAAATGGAATTACAGGAAATTAAACAAGTATTTATGAATGAACCACCTGATTTATCAATAATCGAATTAAAGCAGGATATTTTTAAATTTTATGGAATAAAACCTGAAAATTTGTTTGAATGCTTTATTGATTCTGATTGTGAGTTTCTAATCGACAGGTTAATTGGATTATGCGATTTGGCAATTCAAGAAAACCGGTCGATTATGTTTCAATAACACGAAAGAGCCAGAAATAAGCATAAACATCAAGAGCACCACAAGGAGTATTTGACGATGAAAAAATGTATACCTCGTACATCTGACCGTATCATTACGGTTTTGGCAGCCATTGTGTGTGCAATCGCAGCATTTTTCGCTTTCCGTGAATTGCTCAATGGCGGACAGCCTCCGGTGGTATTTTCTGCTATGGGCATTTTACTTGGCAGTATTGCCATACATACGATCTGGCGCATGATCTATATGGGCAACTGGGGATTCTTCTACGATGATGAAAAAATCATTTTTGCATTGTCCCGTAAAGACCGGCGGGAGTTTCGATGGGAAGAACTTCAAAATTCAAAGACGAATATAGTTTATCCCTCCTCTCCTGCTGCATGGTATTTTTACTTTCAGGATGAAAAGAAAACAAGGAAGATTGCTGTTACGCCCCGCATGGCAGGCTACAATGAATTTGTAGACATGCTTAAGAAAAAAGGATTTCCCGCCCAAAGTCCTGGCGCTTTCAATTTTGATAAAAATGCCGCTAAGGATATTTTCCATGAGGTATTTGGAGAGGATTTTGGAAAAAGCAGCAAGAATGAGAGCAAATAAATATAGTTAAATATAAATCGGAAATTGAGGTGCATATAATGATTTTTCAAATGGCAAGTACATCAGCTTATGATGAGAATGAAGTTCAAGTATGTATTCTCGCTGAAAAAGGAGAAACAATTAGAATTGGAGACATTATTGCAATCCCAATGAATGACCATACTTTTGAACAACGTGAGATAATGGCTATGTATAGGGATAGAAAGAAGTGGGAAAAGGGTAAAGGCTTATTCTCTGAAATAAAGGAAGGTGAATGGGCGGAATGTATCATTCATAATATCCATTCAGGAAGGATTCATACAATCAGCGCGCCCTATGATGAAGACTTGTTAAAAGATGGTTGGGTATGCGGTTAAATGGAAGTGGGAGCAAGAGTAAGTAATTTTTCACACAACACAAGGAGGAATACATCTATGCTGCATTGGATTGCAATTATACTCGGAATTGCCTTTACACTTTTTCAACTTTTTTATGGTTTTATAGTAATATGTAGTTTGATAGAAAATACAGGATATAAAATCCTTAGCATTGTTTTTGGCATCTGCCATGCAATTTCACCGGTTTTGTTCGTATTCTTTGGCTATCAGTGCCTTTTGCGTAAGATAGCGCAATATGGCGTATTAAAAGCAGGTATCGGTATGGTTGTTTGTTTTACCATATATTTTGTTGCAGTTTCAGTTTGGAATAGGATTGTATTGGGGTATGTTCCTGAAACATGGAAGATAGGTCTTTTGACAGTGGCACAAGTGATTGTTTCAGCTATATTTATTTACGGCTTTTTATATTTTTAAGCAACATAACGAATATGCTGCATAGCTGTTAGATTTTTGATTCAAATATGTTTGTTTGCATAAATAGACGAGGGAGATTTTGCTATGGCATTTACTTTGCAGATCAGACAGAAGAAACTATTCGGAAAGACGATACTTGATATCCCATCGCTGGCTCACGCCTGCGGCTTTTGCTATGGTTCCAATAATGATTTTTATATCCTTCAGGAAAATGAGCAGAGCCAGGGAACCGCTGTTTTTTATAATCCTGAGCGTATAGGACGGGGGATCTTTTTTAATGGCGGCAAGGCCAGGGAAGGATATTATGAGATAAGCTATAATATCCCTACCACCAAGGCAGAGATTATGGATTTTACCAGGCTTGCAGGTGAGATGGAAAGGCGTCTGGGTAGAGTGGAAATGTACTGTGTGGAGGAAGATAGGGCTTTCAGCATCAGGGAACTGGAGCAGGGGATTGAGAATTTTGTCATGTTCAATCGGAAGTCACTGAACCAGTTTTGCGGGAATAAAGAATTTGGGAGCCATATCCTTACGCTGGCCAGGTGGCCTTATACGCTGACAGTGGACAAGGTAGCCGCATGGGAGGCATGTACAGATCTTTCAGACTTCGAGCAGACGCTGCATGATATTCAGGCATTGGATGTCTATTACGCAAAGCCGAGGCTTCTGCAGAAAAGCGGTACAAAAGAGATAGGAGCCTTTTATGTCTTGACAGAAGAATGTGAGAGTGTTTTTCCTGTCCGTGTTGACGGGTTCCTGAATCTGAGTAAACTGAAAATAACAGAAGGGTTCGTCCAGTTTGTACTTTACAGTGAGAAGCGTGCGCTGGAGGGGATGTTCCCTTATGGGAGTTTTATTGAGGAAATGAGAAAGCATGATGGTGTCCGGCAGTTCGATGCGGACCATATCCTGATCCCGCCTATGACAAAAGCGGATCTGGAAGAACTGGCCGGGAAACTGCACTGAAAGGGAAGAACCATATGGACGGGGCATGGAAAGAAAAGCGGGAAACAGAAAAAGGAATCAAAGAATATATACAGGCCAGCGGCATGGGCCTGAGTAAAAAAGAAGAACAGGATTTTAAAGCCCTTGTTCTCCAGAACGAAGAAACGGCCAGGAAAGTATTCCGGGATTCAAACCATGTAGGAAAAGGGTATATTCTGATCTTCTTGAATTCGGAAGGAAAAGGCATCGATATTGCAAAAGAGGAGGCAGCAGCCTGGACTTGCCAGATGGAATTTATAAACAGCAGTGCTGTAGAAGAGCAGGCGTTCCGGTCCTGGCTTTCAGGAGAAACAGACGTAATGCCGGAAAGAATGCCTGCGAATAAATACATCATGGGATTTCCGTACAGAAAAAATGTGGAACTCTGTTATTTATCAAAGGTATGTACGTTTACAGAAAGGCTCGTGGCTTATGGGATAAAAAAGGGATATGTGGATATGGTACGGGGGCCAGTGAGGGAGATGTTGCGCGAGCTGGGAGCCGCTTACGCACACTCTTTTCTTGCGCATACAGTCCAGACATATCAGTTATCAGAAGAAGATATTATACAGATGTATTCTGCAGTCTATGCAGGGCCGGGAAAAACGAAAGTGGAAAAGGAGTTTTACCGGAGCTTTGTCTGTACATGGCTGGAGCAGGATAAAGACGGGTATATAGCGGCCATTGAAAAGATAAGTAAAGATATGCGGAAAAAGATATTTGCTGTGTTAAAAAGAGAGAACCTGTATACAGCATAGATGGTTTTTAAGGATATCGTGTGTGGAAAGGAAACGGCATGAAAATATTTGAAGGGTACGGCCTGTCGTTGCATAAAAGGGAGAATAATTATTATATCCGTTATATGGCTGGAGAAATAGTATCCTGGCTTGTTGAGATTAACATTACTCCAGAGGAGGCAAGGCAGGTACAAATCAGTGCAAGCCAGGCAAACGAAATAATATATAAATATCAAAACCAATGTTATGTTGAAACAGGAAGCTACTGGCGGAAAAGTGATTTCCTATCCCCGGAGGAAATGCGTCGGGAAGGATATCTGGTTTCAGAGGGAACACAACCTCTGGTTTAGAAAAATAAAGGGAGGGAATTTATGAAATACACTCTTGATACAGAGTTTTCATCACTGAACGGGCCAAAGGCGGCTAACTGGATGATGGACTTTCAGGATATAGCCCACGATGCTTTTGCGGACAGCAACAGCCATTCCCGGCTTTTGGGAAATCTTTTAATTCTGGAACCATATATGCACACACTTCGCCAGGGCCTGGCGAATCAGGGCAGGACGCTTCCGACTATTCTTCAAAAGGCGATTGATCCACTTTGGGACTATCTGGAGGGAAAGAAAGCAGTCTCTGATTTTCAGGACTTTGCCAATAACCTTTATGCCGCTACCCTTGATTATAATGTGGGGGAAGAAATAACCGAGGCACAGGCAGAATTTTCCAGGAACTTCGTAGATATCCCCTGGGGAAAAACCTGTGAATGGCAGATACTCACATGGCTTTCTACTCTTTTGATGGAAGTGGCCGCCACCTGCGGCGGACGGCTGGATTTTGAAGAATTTGAGGAATATGAACAGGAAATAGATTTTTCTGAAATGGATGAAATGCTGAATATGTTAGCGGATGCCAGCATTGAGCTTACTGGTACGCCACTCCAATCCAATAAAGCAGTAGACGTGATGAACGCATGGGAGCAGGTTTCCCAGACACCGCTGTTCCGGCAGGTTATAGAGCGCATTCAAAACGGGCTGAAAGCCGCATTGTCTGCTGTGCCAAAGCAGTATCCGGCTCTGCGGGAAGAATACCGCCGGTATACGATTCTTCCGAAAGAATATGCTGCAAAGCTGTTAGAAATTTGATTCATGGTATCAAAAGCAGGTGAAGGAGAACTTGTTTATGTTTTTAAAAAAAGAAAAACCTAAATTTGAAGTACGCCCGTTGTACTCAATCCGTGAGGAACTGGAACTGATCAGGGAGTTTTGCTGGCAGCCCAAACTGGAGGCAGGCAAGATCTACACTGAGGAAGAAATAGACGTAGTAGAAAAGCGGCTGAACTTTAAGCTGCCGCAGCCTCTCCGGGAACTTTACCTGGTACTGGGCGACTATATGTGCGATAAGAAAGATACCTGGTTCTGCCGCCCAGAGGAGCTCCATTGGAGCGGTAAGTATCTGTTGGTGACAGCCATGGAGAGAACCAATCGGGGCTGGGGAATCTACGGAAAAGACCCCTATCTCTCGGTGTATAACTGGCAGCGAAGCGGAGTCAACAGTTATGGCGAAGAGAAGGATGAAAAACCGAAATCAGAGGTGGTAAGAAAAAGCGCATACAATCAGTATTTCTCGAAAGC
This sequence comes from Lachnospiraceae bacterium, assembly GCA_910574965.1. GTDB lineage: Bacteria > Bacillota > Clostridia > Lachnospirales > Lachnospiraceae > Hominiventricola. Next base: position 29,111 of record CAJTDB010000031.1, read on the forward strand.
CTGCTTTTATTGGGATATTTTTATTATCCAACATGTGCTGGATAAGGTTTTGTGGGACTGGTGGAAGCTGCACAAAACCCGGATGACAGAGGAAATGTCTCCTTTTTACATCGGCTGCCTTTTGCCAAGACCTGCAGAAGAAATACGGAAAGTCCGTAAAAGGATGGAGGAATGGCTGATTCCCATTTCGTTAAAGTCTGAGCTTATTCGCGTAGAGCTGTACGGAAAGAATATGGGGCCGGAAGATTATATCGTCTATGCTTATACGGATCCGGAGAAAACCCTGATGATCCTGTCCTTTAGCGCCCAGGAAAAATATGGGATGATCACTAAGGAGCCTGTTCCCTATTCCTTTGCAGAACAGGTGGAAGAAAAAACCGGGATGCTGTTTTGGTCCTGGAATGGGCAGGGCCGGGAACGGACGGAAGAAAAAGAAAAGGAGATGCAGGCGGCGGGCCTGTTTTAAAGGTAAAAAGTTTGATTGGTTTGTGTGGAGAGACACGCAGGAGGTATGGATATGTATTCAATCGAAAAGGAATTAAAGATACTCCGGCAGTTCATCAGTCCGAAACTTATGGACGGCCTGAAAAAATGGAACTGCTATTCAGAGGATGAAATCCTGGCGGCAGAGAAGCGGCTCCATGTAAAGCTCCCCGTTCCCATTCGGGATATTTATCGGCACATGGCAGACCTGTTAGTCATCAGCGGTTATCTGCGCCCGTTGGAACTTCTCCATTGTGAGGGAAACTATCTGGGATTTTTTCTTTCTCCCGGAGAGGGAGATATCATTGGGATAAAGAAAGGCAAAACCTCTGGTGATTTATACACATGGGAAGAGAATGACCCCAAAGAAATGGCCTGGGAATATGAGGATGAGCTGGAAACCGCCTGCGAAGCGGGGGACGAGGATGGAAAGCGAAAGGCTGTGGCGGCTTATCAGAGCTATTGGAAAAGGCGGAATATCCCTTTCATCCATGCTCCTTTGAACATCCATAAGCAGGACTGGGGCCTCCGATTTAACCGCAGCCTGGACGGATATGGATTATTTCTGGCAATCCATGCGATTCAGGAATGGGAAGAAATGACGCGGGACGAACATACTCATGAACCAACCTGCCTGTTCAGTGACTTTTTCCCTGCAAAGTTTTCAAAGGAGTATTTTCAAAACATAGCAGATCGGATAAAGGATGATTTTATCCCCCTCTCGGATCATTCGGAACTGATAGATCTGGGCGATTTCCCTTTGCAGATGGCATATGTCCACAAAGATCAGGAAGCCTTGCTGGTTTTGGGTATAGAGCCAGTCTGTTTTATGCTGCTGACAAAGACAGCTGCGGGGAGCGGCTTGCTTGAAAGGGTTCAGGAACAGACTGGCCTGGCCTTTCATGTGGGCTTTTAGGAACAAGCCAGCAGGACAGAAGGTTGAATAAAAATGCGTATTCAACTATTGATTTGAGTGCGCGCCGCAGCGCGCAGATGGGTGTAAATGAGAAAGATGGCAGGGAGCAGATGATGAGGAAAAATAACAGAACAGGAAAAAGGCTGCGGCTGACGCCTCTCATATTGGGAGGCTATGCTGCATTTCTGGGTTTTGGTCTGATAGTGATCGGGCTTGCTGAAATGAAGGAAGGGATCGGAATTGTCCGGCTCCTGATCGGGCTTGGCATGACGTGCTTTGGCCTGCTGGGGATATGGGACGGGGTGCGTGATCTGGTGGGGCCACATAAAAAAGCGGAGCAGACACCGGCCAGCCAGTTTATCCTTACAGACACATCCGGAAACAGAAGTTCTCTGATTACATCGGAAGTTTTGTGGGAACAGATAGGCATTCTTGCAGAAAGTGATGACCCTAAAAGTTTTTTGATTAAGATATTGCCGCCTCTTTCTGTTGAAGAATATGGCCTATTAAAGCATGTTTTTTGTATTTACCATGGCAACATCATTTTGGTAGCACTTTTTGAAATGCCAAAGGATGGATACCAGATATACCAGAAAAGTACAGAGCCGGATATAGCAGTGGAATGGCTGAAACAGTTATTAGC
>CAJTDB010000032.1 GCA_910574965.1 Lachnospiraceae bacterium
AAAGTACTGGAAAGCATAGAGATAAAAGGGCAGGTTGTAACCATTGATGCGATGGGGACGCAGACGGCAATCGCGGAAACAATCCGGAAGAGGCGTGCAGATTATGTGCTGGCAGTAAAGGGAAACCAGGGAAATCTGGAAATGGACATACGCCAGTATTTTGAAGACCAGCAGATATGTGAAGAACTGGCCGGGAAACTGCACTGAAAGGGAAAAACCCTATGGACGGAGCATGGAAAGAAAAGCGAGAAGCAGAAAAAGGAATCAAAGAATATATACAGGCCAGCAGCATGGGCCTGAGCAAAAAAGAAGAACAGGATTTTAAAGCTCTTGTTCTCCAGAACGAAGAGGCTGCCAGGAATGTATTCCGGGATTCAAACCATGTAGGAAAAGGGTATATCCTGATCTTCTTGAATTCAGAAGGAAAAGGCACCGATATTGCAAAAGAGGAGGCAGCAGCATGGGCTTGCCAGATGGAATTTATCAACAGCAATGCTGTAGAAGAGCAGGCGTTCCAATCCTGGTTTTCAGGAAAAACAGACGTAATGCCGGAAATAATGCCTGCAAATAAATACGTCATGGGATTTCCGTACAGAAAAAATGTGGAACTCTGCTATTTATCAAAGGTATGCACATTTACAGAAAGGCTCATGGCTTATGGGATAAAAAAGGGATATGTGGATATGGTACGGGGACCAGTGAGGGAGATGCTGTGCGAACTGGGAGCCGCTTACGCACACTCTTTTCTTGAGCATACAGTCCAGACATATCAATTATCAGAAGAAGATATTATGCAGATGTATTCTGCAGTCTATGCGGGGCCGGGAAAAACGAAAGTAGAAAAGGAGTTTTACCGAAGCTTTATCTGTACATGGCTGGAACAGGATAAAGACAGATATATAGCAGCCATTGAAAAGATAAGTAAAGATATGCGGAAAAAGATATTTTCTGTGTTAAAAAGAGAGAACCTGTATACAGCATAGATGGTTTTTAAGGATATAGGGCGTGGAAAGGAAACGGCATGAAAAAAACGCTTGCTTATATGGCAATAACCTCTTTGATGATTTGTGGATGCCAGGCAGATGGTGGGAGAAATGTTGAGCCGGAGCAGAGTAGCTTGCCAGAATGTCAAAAGACGATACAAGATAATGATGATTACAGTAAAACTCTAACTGCGTATGATTCCTTTATGCGTGGAGATATTGGACTGAATAACAATCCAGCTTTTACGATTGCACCGACCTCTGAATCAAAATATGCGGTTCTCGACATGAATGATGATGGGATTCCAGAGTTGGCTGTAACAACTGTTATATTCCAGGAACGCAATTCAGAAACACTAGAACTGGGATCTACTTTCTTTGACAGCGCAATTTTTTCTTATAAAGATGGAGAAGTATTTATATGGGGCGGCGGGAATCAGCGCCATAACCCTTTTGAGATTTTGAGCAACAAGGCATTATTATATGACTTTGACGATGGGCATGGCGGCCGTGAAATCATTTATCATAAGTTGGACGAAAATGGTGACATTGCTCATGCAATAGAAATGTGGAACAGTTCTGATGGACGGTATTACTTAACAGATCATGCACAAAGTGATTCACAGGTAGAAATCAGTGAAGAGGAGTGGTATGAAAGAGTTGATTCGATTATGGTAATGCGAACGGATTTGATTCCCTGGTCTGACTTTCCGGAAAACCAGACGAAGGATCTGACATCAGAAAAGCTGACATTTCTTGGGGAAACACGGAATGATGGCTGGCGGTGCGAAGGAGCCTGCGTCAATACTGACGGCATTACCTGTGAAAGTTTTTTAGTCCGAATCACCTCTCCGGATCGTTCGTTTTTTCAGGAAACCGCATTGTCCACAGAAAGCCGTACCATGCCAACAGGAGAAGCTCATTGGGAGGATGTGAACTTTGATGGAAAACCGGATGTGCTGGTACATTTAGGCGGCGGACGTGGAGGAACACAAGGGTATGCGGCTATGGTTTGGAACGAAACGGTTGGTGGCTATCAGGAAGAACCAGCCTATGCGGAAATAGGGAATCCAACTCTTGACACAAAGCACAAAATCATTTGGGATGGCGTAGATGCCAGCTTTCAGTTTGAATTGAGTGCGTGGGAGTATTTCGATGGGAACCTAATTAAGACGCATCAGTTATCAGCATTGTACAACTCTTCAGCAGAACAAGGGATTTCTTTTATTGAGTATGAATTAAAAGATGGAGTATTCTCCGAAATCCAGCATCCTGTGTCAATGCCGGATGATATTAAGGATATTGAAACCTATATTTCCACTTATGCAGCCTGGGAAGGTTGGAAGTGGTGTGATATAAAGCATTTTCAACAAAAGGGATAGTGGGACACATTTATGGAGGCAACCTCATAATGAGCAGGGAAAAGGTTTTGAAAATTTTATGGCGCGTTTTTTTAGCCGGAATGTCCATACTTACGGTTTTATTCTTCTTTGATATTAAGTTCGTAGTATTGGGAATAAACATTCTTGTGCTGGATATGCTGACTGCCGGCATCTGGGTCTTTGTCCGTTTATGCAGGTGGGCTGGTCGTGAAAATACAGAGAAACGGACTATCGTTGTAGTCGTCATAATTCTTATGGGATTGTTTGCGGCACCGGTTCTTTTGTTTGGTTTGGGGATGAATGGTGGATGGTATGAGTATGCTGAGGGGACAGAGCCGCAGACGCACCGCACTTTTGTGGTGGAGTATTGCCGAAATATGCTTCAAAAGGGGACGGCAAAGACACCGGAACGAGTGCTGATCGAACAGCCCGTTGATGATGACCACAGTGCTTTCCTGGTAGACACGAAAGGACAGCTTGGAAAGCTGTTGGTAACCACTGAGCTGGAACGGACGCCAACTGAGGATTGCAGGTTCACTGTACATTTTTCTGTATGGGACCCTGCCTCTATGGACGAACCTCTGCAAACCATGACAGCAGGGGCAGATTTTCGCCCAAATTGCTATACGATAGATGCTAACTTTGATGGTTACATGGATTTTACCTGTACCTATATCCAGGGAAATCAAGTCTATTATGATCACCTTTGGATTTGGAATGAAGGAGACAGCCGGTTTGAGAGTGTTCCGGAATATGACGAGATATCCGTTCCTGATTTGGATGAAGAAACAAAAACAATTTACGGATTTACACCCGGCAGCGGCGGGGGTACAGGACTGCATACGTTTCATCAGTGGGCTAGTGGCAATCTGCTCTGTATGCGGCAGATTGAAATTTATCATGTAGGCAGGAGCGATACTGTCCGTATGTCCATTCAAGACCGTATCGCCAATGAACTGGTTGAGATATACCATGAAGATTTCTCTTCTGAGTCCAGCGGATGGTTGGACGCACAAATGGTGTGGCACAATCTGGACTATCACGGAGAGCCGGGCGGAATCTATGATATTTTTCAACAACAGCTCATAGATGATACCCATGATGCTTTTCTGGTGAGTACCGGCGGCAGGCTGGGTACACTGCTGGTGACAGCGGAGCTGGCTATGGAAAACAAGGATGAATTTGGAACCCGCGATATTACATTTTCAGTCTGGAACCCAGTAGATATGGAGCAACCTGTTCAAACATTTTTCGAGGAATTTATGATGGGTGTTGCGCCGGAGTTTCATCATGTGGTCGATGCTGATTTTGACAGCTTTCAAGATTTTGGGTATCTCTTTTCCCTGGGAAACCAGCCAAATTATTGTCATTACTGGCTGTGGGACGAGGAATATGGGCAATTCAAATACTGTGCGCCTCTCTCAGAAATATCACAGGCCGTATTTGACCCGGAGCGGCAAGTGGTCACTGGCTGGGCGCGTAGTAGCGGAGCAGGCGATGGTGTCACAACTTTTCACCGTTGGGAGGACGGGGAACTGGTATGTGTGCGGCGAGTTGAGTCGTTCTCTCCATGGGAGGAACCAAGCGTTGTATGTGTTCAAGATAGGATTGATGGAGAACTTCAACAGGTCTATCGCGAGGAGTTTCCCTGGCCTGGCGAGGAACCGGAAGGGCAGGAAGCGTGGCGGCAGGCACAGCATAAATGGTGCGATTTGGACTATCACGGCGAAGTTGAATGGCAGAGGAAACAGTAGTGAATAAGAAAAAATCCATCTCATTCTATATCATATGGCTTATTATATTTATGCTTTTGATGGCTGCTGTCATTACTGTTGGTGTCTATGTGGCAAAGCGCGATGCACCACGGGACGCAGAACGAAAATACGAATTTAATGTTATTCAGTCCATTATAAAAGATGTTGCGCTTTATCAGGAAGAAATAGAAAATTGGGGATATCAGGTATCAGCAGTGATGCCTGACGAAGAACCAGAGGACGAGGCGTTACAATACTATTATCGGAATTATCATCAACCAGTTTTGGTTTTGACAGATGCGGACGGCGGAAAGTATTGTTTCTGTTATGGTTTTGATGGATATACCTCGGTAGTGTCCTATACATCTATAATCGAACGGACATCTGGAGAGTATGAGGAAGTATTAAAAACAGTTAGATTAGAACTGGCCAAGCGTAATCGAAACCAGGCTCCATTTGAGGAAAACCTTAACGAAGTTGGGGCAAGCGAATATTATGATATATTAGTTGAACTTAATGTTAAGACTTTTTCAATAAGATGGGGGCAAGACGATTTGGGATAAAAGCGGTTTCTGGTGTACGAACTATTGTAGCAATAACTTTGTTGACTGTATGCGTTTTGGCATTGGCGAAGTTGATACGGAGGGAAACAGCCGGGCTGCAGATTGTCATATTAAGCAAGAATATAGCGCAGAGCAGCTTTTGGCATTTTATCAGCAAGGACTTGATTTGCAGAAACGTTTGATAGAACGATATAAGAGGAGGCACGAGATTTCTCATTCGAGTACAGAAACTGGAAGTTGAGATGGAGGTATTTTATGAAAAGATATATTGCAATACTTCTTCTGGTGATGATTGCTTTGGGCCTGTCAGGATGTCGTGAGGAAGTATCCACACCTGATACCTATGTACCATCTGTGATGTATGATGGCGATATTTATTGTACTACAGGAAAACAAGTACCCGGTGAAGTGGCTGAGGATGCAATTATTGGGAGGATTACATCAACAGTTTCTCTTACACAATGGCCGGAGGAAGATGGACAGGCAAATTTTGATGGATTGGATTCTCCATATGCGATGACTTCTGATGGATTTGTTGTTTTACTTAATAATGAGTGGACTCTTTTTGAACTGAGAGAGGAAATGGAATAACATATACTGCCAAATGAAGGAGCATTGGACATGATAAAGATAAAAGTATTTGTTTATATGGCAATACTTACCCTGGCATTAACCGGATGTGGAAAAGAGGAACCGGATCAGCTGACAGTTTATTCTTTTAGTGGAGAGAATGAACAGCTTACAGTCTCAAATGGCGTTATTGTTTTGAATGGCACAGAGGAAATATTTGCTGGTGGTGACTTGAAAGTAACCGGTGACCTTCCAGCTGATATTACATCATATTCTACCACATTTTACACCATGTCTGGCAGTGAAAGAGACGTTATTCTTTCCAATAGCACGGTAGATATGACGGGAGGCATGGTCAATGTTTCCGGCGATTTGGGACAGATATCAGGAGACAGTATAATCAGAAGAATAAAAATAGAGGATGTAAACGATTTGGAAAATGTTCTCTATTTTGAGATTACAACAAAAAATAAGAGTGGTGAAGAAAATGTGTATCAGTTACAAATGTCTCTGACAAAAATAACGAAAAATGCTGGCGATTAAATCCAGATATTTTCCTGTTGAAATAAGTGGAGGTTTTAAGTATGCGGACAAATATTTCTGTTGTGATAATTATAATTGCTGCTGTTATTGGCTTTTTTATGGGATCAGGAATGAATCAGGCTATGGGTGGTGCAACGCTGTTTGCGGTGATTGCGGGTTTTGCGTGTACGATTCAAGCGATTGATGGCAGGAAAAAGCCGTAATATACAGTTTGCCGAAAAAACAATCAGAATTTGAGAGGACAAATACAATGAAGAAAATTATGTTTGGCAATAGCCTGATGCTCCTGGGTATCGCTTTACTTATTCTTATGGGATTAAATATTATGCCAATATATGCTTTCTGGCCTGCAGCCATCCTTGTGCTGGTTGGCTTTATCATGGCTGTAATTGGATTTTTCAGTAAAGATAACAAATAAAAGTCAAGGATCTGGAATTTACTCGGTTTTTAGGAGGTCATATGCTATGAAAAAACATTTGCTGCTAATTTTAATACTGAGTCTTATATTAACTGCCTGTGGAACGTCCAGTGGCGATGGAGAATCGGAAGTGGGCGGAGACGAAACAGTCACATTCCAGGCAACTATATTAGAAATACAGGATGGTTATTACCTTGTTGAGTCGGTGGAAGGAAGCGCAGAATTGAACAGTGCAGACCAGATAACTATTCCCATGATAAATATGAATCCCTCACCGGAGCCGGAAGTTGGGGATGTTCTGGAAATTGAATATGACGGTTCTATTGCGGAATCATATCCTGCACAAATTGTCAATGTATATAGTATTCGTGTTGTCGAATCGTAGAAAAGCAGAAATATTTTGAAACAAATTTATGAATATAAATTACAAAGGAGTAAAGAACTATGGCAAAATTTCAACTGAATCCCGGCGAGTCACTGATCGGCAGCGGGATGATGTCTCTCTATTTGAAACAGGGACTTGGCAAAAGCCTTTCCAGGGTAATATCTATATCACCAATCAGCGGGCATGTTTCAAAATCAGCATGATGCCTGGCGCATTAGATATGGATTTGCCTCTGGAGAATATCAAGGGATATTCGGTGAACGGCGTGGCACTGTTTACCCAGGTGACAATACATAGCAGGACGGGGGAAACCTATACCTTTACGGGCTTTCCGGCAAAGAAACTGCAAGGATGGCTTGCACAGCTGGGTGTTCAGAAATTATAATGCGGGAGGCAGTGCAATATGAGTGACACGTTATATATTGATAAATTGACCTATCAGGAATTGGGCAGCCGAACAGCTAAAGTATTCTCACAAAATACTCTGGACGAAAAGAAAATAACAAAGGTGATTTCGCTTATCAGCCAGGAAAAGATAAGCCTGATTGATGCAATCAATGAAGAGGAATGTGTTTCCATTACTATCCGCATTGACGAACATAAATTTTGGATAGGAATTCTTGACAGCCTCAATGAAGTTAGCTACATCTATGATAATCTATCCGGCAATGAAAACTATATTGCTGTTGGCGGAGATGACTATCCGGGATGGGCTGTCTGTGATGATATTGAATTAGTAAAACAGATTTTTATGGAATTTGTCCATGATGGAACGCGGCATAACTCTGTAACATGGAGAGAAGACGATATGTAATTTTGCTTATGTAAATCAGGAGGCAGATATGGACTTGGGAATGGAAACTCGTTTCTTAAAGATAAAAGCACAAATTAAGCTAAAAAGGGGCTGGCGATTGAATCCCCCAATATCGCAAAAAGATGTGGATGCGCTTGAAAACGCCTATGGGTTTGTGCTGCCGGAAGAATATAAGAAATTTATTACACAGATTGGCAATGGAGGCCGCATACCGTCGCTCCATGACAATGATCCCTGCCGCTTTATTCCTTTTGAGGACACGCCTGCTCTGAAAGATATGGGATATGATTTTCCGCTTTCTGAGAGCTGGGAGTGTGATACTGATCTGAATTTCTCCATGAAGGACCCAGAGGATGCAGAAAAATGGGATCATACGCAAAAAAAACGGCATTGTTGTCTTGGCGAAAGAAGATGTCGGGGGCGGGCAAACTTATTTTCTTGTTATTTCCGGAGAACGTAAAGGCGAGGTTTGGGAACGGGATGAGAGCGGAACTTTGCGGCTGCCTGGATGTACCTTTTTAGATTGGGTGGAATTATATCTGTCAAAGCAGCTGATACCATATACCGATAAACTGTTTCGTCAAGAAAAAAGCCAAAGGGAAGCGGACGATCCGCTCTCTACAATTCGGGCATTGATGACAGCAAAACGGAGGCAGGATATTCGCTGGAATCCTCCCGTGTCAAGGGATGTGGTAAAAGATTTTGAACAGCGGCACGGTATAACCCTGCCGGAAGAATATGTTACTTTTATTACGGAAATTGCGGATGGGTGCGAAAATTTTCCATCAGCAAATAGCAACGGGAAAGGCGGCGTTTTTTATTCGTTGGCACAGTTAGATTGCCTGCCTAATTTAGATAAAGCCTTTTATTTCAATGAAAATACGGACGAAACCCGCAAATACTTAACAAATTCCTTTGGCCCTAACGCATTTACATGGAAAAATCCGGTTTGGGATGTTTTGTTTGCCGATATTCCAAGAGAAAATCCACTTAATCCGATATGGGTTCATGCGGAATACAGCGTATTGCAGGGAGCCTTACCTTTTGCATCATATAATGACGAAAAGCTGTTCCGTACACAGCCTATTTTGATTATCACCGGCCCATTAAAGGGGCAAGTGTGGAGAGCAACCAGTTTCACTCTTAGACCTGATGGTGACGGCTTTTATCAATGGGTTATAAAAATGTTAAAAGGCGATGCAAGATGAAACAGGTAGATTCGATAATTGGTATTCTTATAATCCTGATTATGCCGATACCATTGAACAGATTAGAGATGCAGATTTTTCCGACAAAAACATATATACACCTATCAATAGCGGGGGGCAATCCCCTATTCCTAAAATCCAGGCAATTACGGATATGGATGCAGGTGTGAAAGCGGTAGAGTATTTTATCCGGACAGGAAAATGCTATCCGGGAATTGAGTGGATGTGTTAGTTGTACACTTTCAGATTGTTATACTAGAAAATTGGTATTTGTGAAGGAGGAAGGAGTATGAATCAGTTGGAACAATTTGATCAGCGTATTGCCCGCATTATGTCAAAGATCGAGGAAATCAAAGATAAAAAATTTCCTTTTTCCTGTGGGAAATGGCCGCCTGTCTGGGAACCGCCTTTCAGTGAGGAAGAAGTGACCGCTTTTGAAACAGAGAAAGGGATTCAACTTCCGGAGGATTATCGCCGATTCATTACTACCGTTGCCAGTTCTGGAACTCAGCCTTTTTATGGACTACATTCTTTTCAGAAACAGGAAAGTGTTCCGGAACATCCTTTTCCTTATACATTGGATCATATTCTCTACTTCCTTTATATGACAGAAAATGAGATGGATCAGTTTTATGATGATGATACTCCTTTTACTGCCAACCATGGGCTGTTGACATTGTGTACAGAGGGAGACGGTATGGACAGTGTCCTTGTGGTGAACAGCAAAGATCCAGATACCTATGGTACTGTCTGGTATTTTGATCTGGCCAATGATTGCGGCATTATTCCAATGCGGGATAAGGATACGGAAAAGCCTTTTCATTTTCTGGATTGGCTGGAGTATTGGGCAGAACGGACAGCTGGTTTAAATAGTAATGAGTTTTTTAGCTTTTCAGAAACAGTTCAGGTTCCGAAGGCACCGGATAATCCTGATATTATGGGACGAAAAATGGGATGGATTGAATGAACAAGATTCAAAATGTCCAGTTTACAGAATTACTATATTTGAGGTACTGATATGACTATAGAAATAACAGAAGAATATAAAGCATCTTTGATTCCATTTCCAAAAGAAGCACTGGAACCGCTGAAACTGCCAACAGAGATATTTGAATTTTTAACAGAAACAGGACTTCCGCTCCATGCGGGTTATGAGATAACTCCAAATGCGCCGCTAACATTTTTAAATATGCCGACAATAAAAAAGTATCCATATCTGCAAATCGGCTCTTTGGATGTAATGGGGGAACTGGCAATCAATCTGACCTTTCAATCGGTTTATCAAATACAAATTGTAAATGACAATGGATACGATATGGCAATACTCTATTTGATGAATTATAGCCTTAGTCAGTTTGTTGATTGCCTGGGATTATGGCTGTCGTTTTATCCGCAGTTTCGGGATGAAATTGCCAGAAATCTGGTGCTCGATCCTAAGTTCAGCCTTTTTGAACACGAAGAAATGTACAATCCAATTTTGAATAAGCTGAAAGAAGTTGATCCGAAATCCATGCGTCAAAAAAAGTTTTTCTGGCGCCGGATGTGTGAGCCGGACATTATATAATGATTAGGAATTATAAAGCAGAAAGAGAGAAATAGCTTCATGCAGCCGAATAAGAAGATGGACACATTACTAAATGAAATGGCATATTAGGAGGTGTGTAAGCAAATGGATAGGAAAGCAATAGAGGCTTTTGAAAAAGCACACCATTATATATTACCGGAAAGCTACATAAATTTTCTGCTTATTTGTGACAATCATCCTGAAAAATACTGTAAAGGATATAGGGATATCATTCTCTACTCATTAGAGGAATTGCCGGAGGAGCGCAAGTTATATGAAATGGATGAGTTTTGTCCGGAATATATAGCTATTGGTTATGGCGGAGGTGGGGAAGTCCTGATTATGAAACAGGAAAGAGATACTAATACACTCATTGTCTCCAGTGGTGGGGCTTTGCTAACAAAATTTATATCTCCTGAGTATTGTACGTTTTTTAATGATTTTTTTGAGGAGTGGGTATCGCATAGGTATCCTGCTGATGAGATAAATCCCATGTACGGATAAATATAGAGGGGAATGTAGCTTATATGAAAAAAGAATTATCTTCTTTATTTATTATTTTTCGGAATATTATATGCATCACCCTTGCTTTATTGGTACTGTTATCCGCTCCCACCGGCTGGCTGTACGATCTTTGGGCGGGGGAGGGAGCGGGGCAGGGCCAGCGGCCCGGCACGGATGTCCAGCGGCTTCAGAGACAGGAGGATATAGAAACCTGTTTTTTAAGCAGTACCCCGTCCACTGTGAACGGCGGCACTCTGGTAGCCTGCCCACTGGCTCGTCTGCGGGATGTGGGACAAGCGGGCGTACATACCCACCATAACAGCGGCGTGAAAAGGTCGGTGAATATTTCTGAATACATTTACGCCAACTACCCTCTCCCGCCTTTACAGCGGTTTGTCCAGGGATTTGTGGGCGGGTACTATAACCGCTATTATCTGGCAGAACTGGAGGATGGTTCCTGGCTTTGTGTATATTTTGACGATTATATGGTATTGACGGGAACGGACAATTATCCGACTGGCTATGTCCGCTATACCACCACCGAGGAGCGCCGGATGCTGAAACAGATGGCGGAGGATTACGATGTTGATCCGGCTTATATATTGGATATGTACCGGCATGGGAAAGTAAGCTGGATGCTGGATGTTCTGGTTCGGATCGCCGTGTGCGTGGCTGCAGCTGTGATTGTGTGGGGTATCAAAAAGGCTTTTTCAAAATGCGGACTCCCCAACCATGGCGAGTGAGTCAAAAACGCAGACGAGGCAACGTAGGGTATGCTTTAGGATAAAATATTCCGAGGTAGGTAGTGCAAAGCACAAATTGTATTAGAGGGGATTATTATGGACGCTGAAAAATTTTGGAGTACCACAGAAATGAACAAATTTCTGTATCAGCAATTAAAAACGATGTGTGAGGCTAACGGCTTTGTCCTTAGTCCCAGGAAAGGGAAACATCTGGTTAAGATTGCGGAGCATTTTGTACAGATTGTTTGTCCCGAAGTTTCATATGGCAGAACACGCATCCATGTATTAGTTTCTCCGGCGGGTTCTTTTGCGAATCATATTTATGCGGAGAAAACATTTTGCCCACATGGAGATAAGAAAGAAGATATTTATAGTGTTTATTACGATCTTGCCATAGAGGATGCCGCAAGCTATAAAGAGTTTTATGATATCCAGCAGATGAAGACATTATGGGAAGAAGTTATTGAGCCACAGTTTAACCATGAAATTTTTTCTTGCCTGAGCTCTTTTGGCTTTGAGCATTTTTTAGTTCTATCTGAATCATGGAACTGCGACGGTTTTCAATGCTCCATTTCTCCAAAGAAAGGTCATGCCCTGCGTTTCCTGTCTATGGGGTATGGAGAAATTTGGAAAGGGAACTTTGAAAAAAGCATCCCGTTATTGGAACGGGCAATGAGTGGTTTCCAAAAAGGTATTGAGCGGGACAAACAATCTGGGCGTGAAGTACCTGAAGCTGACCAGGAAGATTATAATACTTTGCTGGAAATACTTTCGATGATACAAAGGGGCGATACAAAAGCCCAGATTGTCGAAAAAATGCTGGAGTTTGAACGGATCGCATTAAATAAAGCATGGGGTGTTACGCTGTCCTCGGAGGGCCAAACAATTCGGTTAAAGAAAAATGAACTTCTTTAGTGGATATAGGAGAAAAGGGATATGGATTATCAAAATATTAAAATTGAATATAAGGGTACACCAGAGAAGCTCCGGAATGCAGCAGATGAAGTGATTTCTTATCTGGTAGAAAACCTTCTGGTGTTAAACTTTATAGAGGAAGAATGCTCGCAATTAAATGAACATCATAAACGTGGTATTCGTATAAAGGGGATGCCAAAGAACAGTGATGGAATATGGGCGATGTTCAAAACACGTTATGGAGAAGCTGTTTCCTCTTTCTGTACGGATAAACTGATAGCACGGGGGTATGCACAAAGCATGAATGGTATGCGTCGTGTACTTGCTCCGGATGGTACTTTGGTTGAAGAAAAAGTATATGGTCAGTATGCTTACTTGAATTATGGATGCCAACTTTCTGTCACAATGAAAAGTGATAAGCGTGCAATAATAGAGGTTTTTTATGTTAATAAGGATCGCTTAAACCGGTGGTGCCAGTTCACGCTTACAAATACCGACAAGTGGCGGTTAGCTGATAAAAAACAAAAATTCCATGAAAATGATAAATGGAAAAGTGATACTCTTTAAATTCGACTGAAAGGAACCTGGAATAGAGGGAACTGTAATGATGGAAGAGAAAAAAGTACAGCTTGACAAAGTACGCAGGGCATTCCGGAATCCAAACCTGCGAGGCTGGATTCCCAGATACCTCCTGACAATACTGGAACAGAGTGAAGACATCGAAGATACCCTGTCAAAAATGGAGCAGGCCATGCCAAAATACTGTGAGCCCCGCAAATTTGCCACGGAAGAGCTGCAGAGCCTGGATGAGGGGAGTGAGAAACAGAATGACTGGAGGAGCCTGTTGGTTGAACTAAGCCCTGCCGTAAGAACCTTTTGGGAAGAGCGATATGACAATTACATCAATCCCAATGGCAGATACCAAACACTTTTAGGATTTGCGGATATGCGGGAAAGGTATCTGGGAGTTTCCCATGAAAGCAGCGTACAGCTTTTGTATGGTATGGGATGGAAGCCTGTGGATACCATGTGCGCTTACCTGCTGAGCATGACTACAAACCGTATGTACAGCCTGTCTCCCGATGCTGTCAGAGAAGCTGTCAGACTGGACCGGGAGGCGGCCATCGGCCTTCTGGATAAAAAAGTGCTGGGAGAGGCCATCGTTCATCATCACTTCTCCTATCAGACAGAATGGCAGAAGCTGTGGATGGAATTTTTGTACCTGTTCTGTGGATTTGAGGATCAGACATTTCTGCATATGGAGCACAAGACGAAAAAGCTGAAACAACAGTGCCAGGCCATCTGTGAGAAGCTTGCCAATCCGAATTATGAGCAAACGGAACTGGAAAAAGCATTGCGAGCCTGTGCCTTGCTGCCATCAAAGGAGGAAATGGCAGCCATTCCGGATAAGAAATTTGAAAAAAAGCAGAAAGCAGCCCTGCTAAATGCGTTTGTCTGCAATTATCAATGGAGTTATCCCGACTGGATGGAAATAAAGGATCAGCCGGCCTGCCGTACAATGATACAAAACCTGCTTTGGGGATGCTATGAGAATGGAGTGCTTCAAAATGCCTTTGCTCTGGAAGAAGGCGGACAGATAACGGATGGGAATGGGGAGGCGTTTTCCGGCAGGATTTTCCCCGAACAGGGGCGGATTGGCCTTGTATATCCGGAGGAACTGACAGAAGTGGAGCGGGATATCTGGAAAAAATATGCAGGGAAGAAAAAATGGAAACACCCCCTTCCCCAACTTAAGATACCTGTGTGCCGGGGGCAGTATGACCTGGCGGCATTTACCGGCATTCAGGTAACGCAGCTTTTCATGATCACGGCGGCGGGCAAGTGGGGCCTGTACCAGGGGAGCGGCAGGAACCAGTATATGTCGTATCATATGGCAGACCTTCTCCACGGGTATGGCGCTCAGCTTACCTTTGACGGTATCTGGAGAGGACCGGAATATGGACCGGAGATCATCACGATAGACAAAGTGATTTTTTATCGGTTTCGGCATTTCCTGCTCTGGGATCATGTACCCGAAAGTCTGGTCTGTGCCTCGGAGGAACTGCCGGCACGCTTTGTGTCTACTGCAATGGCAGCTTTCCAGGCTATCATCGGGAAAGGGAAAAAGAAAGAGTGAAAATAGTTTTCGGTTTTCGGCAGGATTGGGGTGTATGAGTAACCCGTAAAGTTTGACCGGCTTACAGGAGGAGGAAAATGGGAAAAACAGGAACAACGGGAAAGACAGGACAGCCCGCATGGGCAAAGCGCATTTTAAAATTGCTGGAGCAGGCAAAGGCGAAAGATCCGGACCTTGTGCGGTTTGGCGCCTATAGCCACAAGTATAAGCTGTCACCGCCTGCCAGTGAGGAGACGATACAAAAATTTGAGGAGCAGGAGGGAATACGGCTGCCGGAAGAATACCGGGATTTCCTGCTTTTTGTGGGAAATGGCGGCGCAGGCCCTTATTATGGGCTTTATGGGGTGAAGACACAGGAAAAGGAACTTCACGATTCCCATGGTTCCCGCCTCTACCGCGTTCAGGAAGAGCCGGTGATCTATCCGAAGATGAGTGATGAGGATTGGAACAGGGTGGCCGATCCGGAGGGCAGACGAAAAGGAGAGGAGGTACATCCCTATGTGGGAGTCCTGCCCATCGGGAGCCAGGGCTGTACCCTTATGACAGGGATCATGCTTGCAGGACCTTATCGGGGGCAGGTGGTCTATTATGACGAGGATTTCTGCGGTCAGCCGTTTTTTGTGCGGGAACAGGGATTCCTTAAGTGGTATGAGAGATGGCTCCGGGAAGTGATCGCGGGTTATAATGACGAAGAGATTGGATTTGGATTAAATATAGATGGAACCCCCAGTCAGCTGATGGATCTGTACGAACAGACCGAAGATCCGGAGGAAAAAATAGAGATCATCGACAGTTTCTATAAATTTGAGACTTTGCCAGGAAAACAGAAAACGTATTTCAAAAAAGCCTGTGCCCAGGAATCCAACATGGAAGTGCGGATGAAGCTGATTAAGATGCTGGTCCGTTTCCATGTGCCAGGGATGGCGAAGGAACTTGAAAAGCTGTGGGAATACGGGGCCTATGCGGAGGCGGTCTCCATCATTACCTATGAAGGCACCTGGGAGGTGAAGGAAGCCTGGTATGAGAGGGTATTTGAGATACTGCCCAGGCTCCGGGGGGAGGGCTTCCGGGATGCCTGCCATACCATCAGAGCCGTGAAGGATTATCCCAATGTCCATGCGGGAAGGCTGAGAGAAGCCTTGAACCGGAACGATCTGGACAGGAATGACAGGATTTCGCTGTTTCACTGTATTCAGGAGCTGAAGGGAAAAGAAGAAGTGCTGGATTATTTTCTGGATTATCTGTCCACAGAGGAAAATCCCACTTTGCTGATTTATGCCGTCTGGTGCACGGAGGGTGTGGAGAACCGGAAACTGCAGGAGCTCTATGTGCGGCTGATGGACAGGTACAGAACCCATGAAAATACGAAATTTGACTATAAAGGCAGCCAGATGGTCTTAAGAGGCGGTGCCTGTCTGGGAGCCAGCAGACCGGAGGGACAGCTCACAAGCAACCTGATGCGGCAGTTCGATTATTTTGGCCTGGATTATCCAGGTGGCTTTAAGCTTCTGATGGACGAGGGCAGATGGAAGGAATGGAAACAGCAGAACGGATTTGGGACAGTGGATAGATAGAAGAAAGTAAGCAATATATCAAAGGAAGTAAAAGGCTATGTCAAACACATTTCCGTTAGAAGAATTGCGCTCATTGTTAGAAAAGGCAGGGACCGCAGATGCGGCTCTGAAACAATTTGGCGCAGAAAGTCATAAATATCAATGGAATCCGCCAGCGTCTTTGAAAGAGATAGAGGAATTTGAGCAGGAAACAGGGATTGTTCTTCCAGATGGCTATCGTAACTTTCTGCTGCAGGCGGGGAACGGCGGAGCCGGGCCTTTTTATGGCCTGTTTCCTATTTCAGCGAGCAAAGGCTGGCCCATAGAGGCGGATAAGCTTCCCTGGCTGGATCCGGACAGGAGCGTAGAGGAACTGGAGGATGTGCCGGACTGGAAGCGGGGCTGTATCCCTATCGGTTCCCAGGGGGATACCTATATCACCTGCCTGATGGTGACAGGGCCGGACCGGGGCCGTGTCGTTTATATAGAATATGAGCGCTCCTGGATATTTTTCCCCAGGGAACCGGACTTTTTATCCTGGTATACCCGCTGGCTGCGGGAGGCGGCAGCCGGTTACGATATGGGGTGGTTTGGTATTTTCCTTGATGGTGATGAAGAAACACTGCAAAAGCACTATGTTCAGGCGGATACAGAAGGGGAAAGATTATTGGCCATTGACAGTATGGAAAAGTTCCCAGACTTATCGGATGCCTCCCAGGATTTTATATGTAGTATTCTGGATGAATGGGTCATGAAGGAGGATGTGGGCAGCCTGCCACGGCTGGCTTACCGTGTAGACCCCGAATTATATGGACAGTTTTTGGATAAACGATGGGAAGTTGGGCTGATTGACCGGGTGGTATATGAATTGTACCATACGCCTGCAGACAGAAAGGATCTGGCAAAACGTTGGAAAGAGCGCATCCTGGATAAGTTGCCGGAGCTTTCTCCGAAAACGTATTGTATTGCCATACCGCTTTTGAGGATGGGCGGCGGGGTGAATCTGGAACAGGTGGCATTTCTCCTTGACAGGGCTGAAGGCAGGGAGAAAAGGGAGCTGCTCCGTGATTTAGGGCATTTCCCGGACGCAAAAGAACACCTGGAGATATGGTTGGGCTATCTGCAGGAACGGGAGGATCTGGAACTGCTCCATTATGCTTTGCTGTCCGTTCCCCATGTCAACGATCCCCGGCTGCGGGAAGCACTGTGTAAGGTACAGGCCGCATTCCCGTTTGCCCTGGAAATGATTCATGTTGATGATTATAAAGATAAAGAAGCATTGGAGCGTTCCTTCCGTCAGAATAAAGAACGCACGGTTTATAAAGCGGCAGACGCTGTCCTGACAGAGTTGTTTTATGAGGGCATTAACCCGGAGGATATCCGTCTGCCCCGTCCGTACCGCTTGAAAATGCCAGGGAATGCAATGAGCGATTTAGGGATGTACCGAACCCCGCCGACAGATGGGATTTTGATACACCCATTGATTGCCCTTGCCATCCGGCAGGGATCGGGTGGAAGACTGCCATCCACTGCCTGGGATTGGGGGCGGAAGCTGAAACAGGTCAAGGAGTTCCAGCTTGTCCTGTCCGAAAAAACAGTCCAGAGCTGGGAGGATGAAGCCCGTTGTGCCTATCTCCGTGCGCCGGACGAGCATTTTCCGCCAGAGCCTTACTATTATGATCTCCGGGGCTGGGCTGTCATTGGCGGGATGGAAAATTTACGGGAATTGAGGATTTCTGAAATATGTGTGGAAGATTTCTCTTTCCTGGCACAGTGTAAGAATCTGCGGACGCTGTCCCTTTATAATACAAATTTTACAGACTGCCGGTTATTGAAAGGGCTGCCTAAGCTAAGATATGTTGATCTCCGTTATTGTCGTTTGATACATAAAGAGGTTTTGAAGAAACTTCATGCGGAGTGTGAACTATAAAGATGTAAATCATTGACAATAGTTTACAAAAGGCGGCGATGGCGGATGCTCGCTTTGCGGCGGCGACGGAGCGATCTATGTCCTGCCCTGCTATACTGCTTTTTATTGCCAGCCAACGAATATAGGGAGGAAGAAAAATGGAATCGTACATCTTCGTAATAGCCATGATAGCGCTTTTTGCTTTCGGAATTACTAAATTTGTTTATTATAGATAAATAAGAATTCGGTTAAAAGCAAGACAGGCAAACAAAATGATCTGGTTATGAGAAGTGGTGTCGTTGGTTTATGTCTTGGTGTGGGCGTTGGCGTAGCATTAAAAGATTTGTTCTCTGAAACCGCTATACTATTAGTTGGAATAATTGGGGCTACAATAGGTGTAATAATAGGAATTGTTATCAGACATCAAAAAGAATCTACCTGATGCTCCTGAAGGAAGTAACATCGTTTTAGCAATTTCAGTTTTCACTTTTTAGAAAATAGAGATACGAAAAAATGAAAATACATTCGTTTGTATAATTAACAAGGAGATTTTGTTATGGCATTTACTTTGCAGATCAGACAGAAGAAACTATTTGGAAAGACAACCCTTGATATTCCGTCATTGGCTCAGGCCTGCGGTTTCTGCTATGGTTCCAATAATGATTTTTATATCCTGCAGGAGAATGAGCAGGTGGGTGGAACGGCTGTTTTTTATCATCCTGAACATATAGGGCGGGGGATCTTTTTTAACGGCAGTAAATCCAGGGAAGGATATTATGAGATAAGTTATAATATTCCTACAACCAGATCAGAAATCACAGACTTTGCCAGGCTTGCGGGGGAGATAGAAAGACGTTTGGGCAGGGTGGAGATGTACAGCGTGGAAGAAGAGAGAATATTTACCAGCGGAGAGCTGGAACAGGTAATTGAGGATTTTGTTGCATTCAGCCGGAAGTCACTGAACCAGTTTTGCGGAAATAGGGAATTCAGGAGTCATATCCTTACTCTGGCGCGATGGCCTTATACACTGACTGAGGACAAGGTAGCCTTATGGGAGGCATGTACGGACCTTTCCGATTTTGAGAGGACTCTGCATGGCCTTCAGGCACTGGATGTCTATTACGCAAAGCCAAGACTTCTGCAGAAAAACGATACAAAAGAGATCGGGGCCTTTTATGCCTTAACGGAGGAATGTGAGAGTGTCTTTCCTGTTCGGGTTGACGGGTTTCTGAATCTGAGTGAATTGAAAGTGACAGAGGGGTTTGTACAGTTTGTGCTTTACAGTGAGCAGCGTGTGTTGGAAGGAATGTTCCCTTATGAGCAGTTCGTGGAGGAACTGAGAGGATATGATGTTCGGCAGTTTGATGGAGATCACATCCTGATCCCGCCTATGACAAAAGCGGAACTGGAAGATCTGGCCGGGAAACTGCGTGGAAAGGGAAGGTCTGTATGAGCGGAGCAGCAGGAGAAAAGCAGGAAGCAGAAAAAAGGATAAAGGAATATATACAGGCCAGCTCCATGGGCCTGAGCAAAAAGGAAGAGCAGGATTTTAAAGAGCCTGTAATCCGCAATGAAGAAACGGCAAAAAAGGTATTCCGGGGTTCAAAACATATAGGGAAGGCGTATATCCTGATTTATTTGAACTCTCAGGGAAAAGGCGCTGACATTGCAAAAGAAGAGGCAGCAGCCTGGGCCTACCAGATGGAGTTTATAAACAGTAATGTTTCAGAAGAACGGGAATTCCGTTCCTGGCTGTCGGGAGAAACTGATATCATGCCGGAAACAATGCCGGTCAACAAATATATCATGGGGTTTCCGCATAGAAAAAATGTAGAACTCTGTTATTTATCAAAGGTATGCACATTTACGGAAAGGCTTGTAGCTTATGGAGTAAAAAAGGGATATGTGGATATTGTACGGGGACCAGTGAGGGAGATGATGCGCGAACTTGACAGCTCCTATGCGTGTTCTTTTCTTGAGCATACAGTCCGGACGTATCAATTATCAGAAGAAGATATCATGCAGATGTATTCCGCAATCTATGCGATATCCGGAAACGCCAAAGCAGAAAAGGAGTTTTACCGTAATTTTATCTGTGCGTGGCTGGAGCAGGATAAGGACCGGTATCTGGCAGCCATTGAAAAGATAAGCAAAGATATGCGGAAAAAGATATTTGCTGTGTTAAAAAGAGAGAATCTGTATACGACATAGATGTTTTTCAAATATAAGAGGATAAATGGACAAAAATAGGGCAACGGATTCTATAGAACAACCGAGGAGGCAGTTTCATGGATACGGCAAACTTCAAAAAAAGATATATAATGATTCCCTTGCTGTTCCTTTGCCTGCTGCTCTGCGGCTGCCATGGAAATATCATCGGGAACCTTATGGCATCTGAACACACAGAGCTGCTTGTGGATGGAGAATATAAGCCGTTCAATGTTCCAAGGAATATGATGGAGGCGCTAATGAAGCTGGTAGAGGCAAAGGATGCCGATACCATCTATGAAGTATTTTCACCGGAAGTAAGGGAAAATGCAGAGGGACTTTATGGGCAGGTTCAGGAATTTATACGCTTTATAGAAGAAGATGTAACCTCCTGGGATTTTTTATCGGGCTATGGCAATGGCAACCGTAGCGGTGGCAGTGTTACTATGACACGGGCCTCGTTCTGTGAGTTCAGCACAGACAGCGGGATCTATCGCTGCGACATCGGCGAGGTGCTAAAAGACACGGTACAGCCGGACTTAGTGGGCTTTTCGGATATAACGGTTTATCCCGACGAGTTATCCTGGGAATACGCGCCCAAAAAGCCATTGGGCATTTACATTGTATACCGGATGGCGGATCAGCCACAGGGAGCCAACGGAGGACCGTATACCATGGAAAGACTGGTAGAACTTGCACAGGCGGGAAACACGGACGGCCTCTGTGAGTGCTTTTCCCTGTCGGCCAAGGAAACCGCAGAGGATATGCCGGAGAAAGTGCAGGAGCTGGCGGGGTTTCTGCGTGAGCGGATGGCTTCCTGGGAGTATTACACCTGGACGGAGAATATAGAAATGTTAGATGGGGAAAAGGCTACAACACGGGAAATGTTCTTCTATCTGCATACGGACAACGGGCTGTACCGCTGTGATATCCGGGAGGTGCTGGAAAGCAGAGCCCCGGCGGATGTTGGCGTTTCCAGTGTTTCCGTTTTTCCTGCTCTCTACCCCGGAGAAGACCCGGAATATGAGGATGAGGTTTATAAAGGATACTGTACCTGGGGGCGGGATAATGTAGGTATTTCCATAGTGTACTATCAAGAGAACTAAGAGGGCGGCTATATGTCAAACTATTACAATACACTTCACAATGAAGCCAGCTCTGAATCACAGAGAAGTATTCTGTAGGGCATTTTAGGAAGTGTCACAGGGATGAGCGTTTCATGGATGTGGATGACAGGAGGAATTTATGATGTGCATGATAAAGTTTAAGATGATTTTCCAATCAGCCCTCATAACATCACTATGCCTGCTCCTCTGTGCCTGTCGAGCAGATGATCCTGAAACCGTCACACCAGAGTATGCCGCTCAGTCGGAAGAACCCGATATGCTGCCTGAGGAGACAGCAAAAAAACCGGAACAAGTGCTTTTGGAACAGCTCGTTGACGATACCCACGATGCTTTTCTGGTAGATACAGGGGGAGAACTGGGGACGCTGCTGGTGACGGCAGAATTGGATGAGGAAACCCCGACAGAGGATTGCCGCGCCACCATACAGTTTACTGTTTGGGACCCGTACTCCATGGACGAACCTCTTCAAACCCTGACAGCGGGTACGGATATTTTCCTGGATTGGAGCATCATAGACGCCAATTTTGACGGATATATGGATTTTGCCTGCACCTATCTACGGGGAAACCAGCCTTATTATGATCATCTTTGGATTTGGAACGAATATGACAAACGGTTTGACAGCATTCCGGAATATGACAAGATCTCCGTACCCACGTTGGACGAGGAAACAGAGACGGTTTACGGATTCAACCGCAGCAGCGCCGGCGGGACAGGAGAACATAGCTTTTATCAATGGGTAGAGGGAAAGCTGCTCTGTATGCGGCGGATTGATATTTATGGGATCGATCAGGGGGATACGATCCGCATGTCCATCCAGGATCGCGTTGCCGGTGGGCTGGCTGAGATATACCATGAAGATTTTCCTTCGGAATCCGGCGGATGGCTGGATGCGGAAATGATATGGTACAATCTGGACTATCACGGCGAGCCGGGTGGAATCTATGACATTTTTCAGCAGCAGCCTGTAGATGATATCCACGATGCATTTCTGGTGAGCACTGGCGGCAGACTGGGAACACTGCTGGTGACGGCAGAGCTGGCAAAGGAACACAAAGATGAGTTTGGCGCTCGGGACATCACTTTTTCCGTCTGGAACCCGGTGGAAATGGAGCAGCCTATCCAGACATTTTCTGAGGAATTTATGATGGGTATTGCACCGGAGTTTCATAATGTAGTTGACGCTGATTTTGATGGTTTTCAGGATTTCGGTTATCTCTTTCATGCGGGGAACCAGCCAAATTACTGGCGTTACTGGCTTTGGGACGAAGAACAGGCACAGTTTATATATTATGCACCTTTAGGCAGCGTTTCGTCACCTGGATTCGACGCAGACCGCCAAATCGTGACTGGCTGGGCCCGCAGTTGGGCGGCAGGCGGAACCCATTCTTTTTATCGTTGGATGGATGGAGAACTGGTTCTTGTGCGGGAGATAGATATTGACTTTACCAAAATGATTGTGGTGAAAGATTTGATGGATGGGCACATGGCAGAGGTGTGCCGCGAAGAATGGGAAGAAAAAGACGAGGGCGACGTGGTGGATATTCTGCGTAAATGGTATGATTTGGACTATTGCGGTGAGCAGGCGGAGGAAAATTAGTTAAAACAGTAGGAGTGCAGATTGTCATATTAAACAAGAATACAGCGCGGAGCAGCCACTGGCCTTTTACCGGCAGGGACTTGGCCTGCATTGGATATGGATCTGCCATTGGAAAACATCAAAGGCTTTCCGGTAAAGAAACTGCAGAGCTGGCTTGCGTAGTTGGGTGTGCGGAAATTATAAATGGCGAAAGCTATCAATGTAATATGGATTAAAAATATTGGATAAAGGAGATGTTGAAGAGTGGAAGCTCAATATACCCGTTGGCAAACAAGAAGGAGAAGCCTTCCGGATCAAAAGAAAAGCGGGAATGGCTGGATACTTGGAAAGTCATGTTTAACACTGCACTTAACATATCAAATATATAATCTTGCTGAGGAAGCAGAACAGCAAAAAGCTATTCTTCGGCTGATCATTCCTCAAAAATGCAAATTAAGTCCAGAGTTAACAGATTTTTTGAAGGAGCATAAATATGTAAAGGTTATTAGGAGGGATTAGCCAGAATAGGACTATATTTATGTATATTTGATCAGAATGGAGACGACATTTGCGGAGTAGAAGTTGGATTATATAGTTATTTTGGAGAATTCAGGGATTTAGTTTCCAAATTTACAAACAAAGATTTTCTTTCCAGAGTTCTTAAGCGTAAGAGCAAATTTTCATTACCGATGACTACTTTATTAAATCATTCAGATTGCGATGGCAGCTGGAATGTTGATGAGTGCGTCCATTTAAAAATGGAGTTACAGGAAATAAAACAGATATTCATAAATGAACCACCAGATTTATCAATAATTGAATTGAAGCAGGATATATTTAAGTTTTATGGAGTAAAACCTGAAAATCTATTTGAATGCTTTATTGATTCTGATTGTGAGTTTTTAATCGACAGGTTGATTCAATTATGTGATTTGGCAATTCAAGAAAACAGGCCAATTATATTTCAATGACATTGTTTTTTGAATTGTGTTACCTGTTTGTGTGGTACCGGCAAATAAAGCATCAGCAATTCCTGATTATAGAATGAATCAGTTAGGTAAGGAGGAGAATCCATATGTTACATTGGATTGCGATTATACTTGGAATTATCTTTACACTTTTTCAACTTTTTTATGCCTTTATAGTAATATGCAGCCTGATAGAAAATACGGGGTATAAAATCCTTAGCGCTGTTTTTGGCATCTGCCATGCAATTTCACCAGTATTGTTCGTATTCTTTGGTTATCAATGCCTTTTGCGTAAGATAGCACAATATGGTGCATTAAAGGCAGGTATCGGTATCGTTGTTTGCTTAGTCATATATTTTTTTGTTGTTTCGATATGGAATAGAATTGTATTGGGATATACTCCCGAAACATGGAAAATAAGTCTGTTAACGATAGCACAAGTGATTGTTTCGGCTATATTTATTTACGGCTTTTTGTATTTTTAGGCAAGCAATATGGAATGCAGACTACTCTGTCATTTTGCAGGCAGGTACAGAAAGTGGAATTGTAAGAACAGCATGGAGGCATCATGATGAAAAAAGGCTATTATTATTTTGGGGAATGCGGAAGCATGGAGAAAATATTATTGGCAATAGGAATTATTACTGCGGTTATTTCATGTTTTTTTCTATTTAAGGGCGGATATTTGCCACTAATAGATGATGATTTCTATTTTACAACATATAATGCGTGGTTTTTGTTCTTTTTATCAATGAGCATCTTTGCGTTTATAGTTGACATTTGCCTGCATAAAATATGCAGGGATATAGCTACATGCTTGAAAGAAATTGAAGAAAAAAACTGATTGAATAATATATATTTTATTTCGACTTAGAGAATTGTTAAGTGGCTGAAATTTCAGCGATTGCAAATATGAATATGTATTAAGGAATCTGCGGGGATAATGATTATGATAAAAATGAAAGTGCTAATCTTTATGGCAATACTTATACTGACATTAACTGGATGCGGAAAAGCAGGTCAGGAACGCCTAATAATATATTCTTTCAGTGGAGAGAATGAACAGCTTGCAGTTTCAAATGGCATTATTGTTCTGAATGGCACAGAAGAAACATTTGTTGGTGGTGATTTAAAGGTAACTGGTGATTTTTTCGATGACATCACATCCTACTCTACTACATTTTACACTATGTCTGGTAGTGAAAAGGACATTATCCTTTCAAATAGTGTAGTAGATATGACAGGAGGAACGGTCAATGTTTCCGGTGATTTGGGACAAATATCGGGAGATAGTACAATTAGGAGAATAAATATAGATGATGCAAATGATTTGGAAAACACCCTTTATTTTGAACTTGCTGTGAAAGATAAGAATGGTAAAGAAAGTGTATATCAGTTACAAATGTCTTTAACAGAGATAACCCAAAATCATAGTAATTAAATTCGGACTGATTTCTGTCTATTGAGAAAATTGTGGAGGATTACCCGTTAAAAACGATTATAGTTACACTAACAAATCGGAAGTTGAAAAGAAAAAAAGAGGTGAAGTGTGTGGAATATGTAAGAGAAATATTTGCACAATATGACAGGCAATGTATTCGAGTTTATCAAGCATATAATCCTATAATCGCAAAAGAAGCAATTTCTTTGCAGACATTTGGAGAAAATTTTGATGTTAATCGCATGACATGGATAAAGCCATCTTTTTTATGGCTCATGCATCGCTCTAACTGGGGAACTAAAAAAAATCAGGAATGTATTTTAGCCATAGACGTATATCAGTCAAAGTTTAATGAAATACTGCAAAAAGCAGTGCTGACATCGCCGGACTCTAAAAGTTATACCGGTATACAGTGGGAAAAAGCTTTTGATGAAACAACAGTATACTGTCAATGGGATTCGGATCGAAATATAAATGGAAATGCAATCAATCGCGCAGCAATCCAAATAGGGTTAAAAAGAAATACATTAAGAGAGTTTTTAGATACAGGTATTTGCAGAATAGAGGACTTAACACCGCTGGTGAAAAAATGGAATGAACAAAGAAAAAACGGAAAACTAAACTCTAAAAATCTGCCAGTAGAGAGGATATATCCGGTCAAAGATAAAACAATCAGAAACAGGCTGAATATGACATATGGAAGTGTTAAAAAAGCTTAATACTTTTCAAGCGCAGTATGAAATAGAACCACCATATCCGTATATTGAACTTATGAAATAAGGGGAAAAGATGTCACATAGCAAACATACAAAGCGGGGTTATTCTTTATATATCGAAAATTGGAACCGATCTGCTAAAAAGTACATAAATATTTGTTGTATATGTGGACATAAAGGCTATAGTCCTGTAATAGAACAGGGTGATTTTTGCAGTACTCTTGAAAATAAAGCGATTTACAGAGAACTATCAAAAACACTTTGTAAACTGGAATTAGATGAGTTAGGGCGTTGTAAAGACTGTGCAAGGGTGCAAGATAAACATATGAGTTGATAAAGCAAATTTGACGAAGAGGAATTTTTATGGAAAAAGAAAGGATTGCAAGGAGGAACCTATGAAATACACTCTCGATACAGATTTTTCATCACTGAACGGGCCAAAGGCAGTCAACTGGATCATAGGCTTTCAGGATATGACTGAGGATGCTTTTGCGGACAGCAGCAGCCATTCACGGCTTTTGGGGAATCTTCTGATTCTGGAACCATATTTACATACGATTCGCCAGGGGCTGGCAGACAGGGGCAGGACGGTTCCGGCCATTCTTCAGGAGGCCCTTGACATACTTTGGGATTATCTGGAAGGCAGGAAAGCACCGTCCGATTTTCAGGATTTTGCCAATAACCTTTACGCCGCTGCCCTTGATTATAATGTGGGGGAAGAAATAACCGATGCACAGGCGGAATTTTCCAGGAAATATGTAGACATTCCCTGGGGGAAAAACAGTGAATGGCAGATACTCACATGGCTTTCTGTCCTTTTGATGGAAGTGGTTGCAATCAGTGGTGGATGGCTGGATTTTGAAGAATATGAACAGGACGTGGATTTTGTGGAAATGGAAGAAATGCTGAATATGCTGGTGGATGTCTTTATTGATCTTACCGATACGCCACTCCAATCCAATAAAGCATCAGACGTAATGAACGCACAGGAACAGGTTTACCAGACACTGCTGTTCCGGCAGTTTATAGAACGCATTCAAAATGGGCTGAAAGCTGCGCTGTCGGCTACACCGGAGCAGTATCCGGCTCTCCGGGAAGAATATCGCCAGTATACGATTCTCCCGGAAGAATATGCTGTGAAACTGTTAGGATGTTTGTGATCTTTAAAAACATATGAGGGAGAGTTGGACTATGTTTTTGAAAAAAGAAAAACCTGAATTTGAAATACGCCCATTGTACTCCATCCGTGAAGAATTGGAACTGATAAAGGAGTTCTGCTGGCAGCCTAAACTGGCCGCAGGCAAGATTTACACGGAGGAAGAAATAGATGCAGTGGAGCAGCGGCTGAACTATAAGCTGCCACAGCCGCTAAGAGAGCTTTATCTGGTGCTGGGCGACTATGCATGTGAAAAGAAGGACACCTATTTCTGCCGTCCGGAGGAACTCCACTGGAGTGGCGGGTATCTGCTGGTTGAAGCTATGGAAAGAACCAATCGGGGGGTGGGGATTTACCGAAAAGCCCCCTATGCTTCGGTTTATGAGTGGAGCGAAGCGAGGTTAACATATATGGCGAAGAGCAGGAGAAAAAGCCAAAATCAGAGGTGATAAGAAACAGCGCACGTAATCAGTATTTCTCAAAAGCCTGCTTTTATTGGGATATTTTTATTATCCATCATGTGTTGGATAAGGTAATGCGGGATTGGTGGGAGCTGCACCAGTCCCGGATGACGGAGGAACTGTCTCCTTTTTATATCGGCTGCCCTCTGCCAAAGAAACTGGACGAATTGCGGAAAGTCCGCCAAAGAATGGAAGAGTGGCTGGTTCCCATTTCGTCAAAGGCGGAGCTTCTAAGGGTGGACATATTTGGAAAGAATGTAGGGCCGGAGGATTATGTGGTCTATGCTTATACGGATTCAGAAAAAAAACTGATGGTTCTATCCTTTAGCGCTCAGCAGAAATATGGGCTGATTACTAAGGAGCCGGTTCCTTATTCCTTTGCGGAATGAGTAGAAGAAAAAACCGGGATGCTGTTCTGGTCATGGAACGGGCAGGGCAGGAAACGGGTGGAGGATAAAGAAAGGGAAATGCAGGAAGCGGGCCTGTTTAAAAGGTGAGACTATGTACGCAATCGAAAAGGAACTAAAGATATTAAGACAGTTCATCAGCCCGAAGCTTATGGACGACCTGAAAAAATGGAAATGTTATTCAGAGGATGAAATTCTGGCGGCAGAGAAGAGGCTTCATGTAAAGCTTCCATCTCCTATCCGGGATATTTACCGGCACATGGCAGACCTGTTAGTCACCAGCGGCTATCTGCGGCCATTGGAGCTTCTTCATTGGGAGGGAAGATATCTGGGATTTTTTCTTTCCCCCGGAGAAGGAGATATCATCGGGATACGAAAGGGCAAAACTTCCGGTGGTCTATACGCATGGGAAGAAAATGATCCAAAAGACATGGCCTGGGAATATGAGGATGAACTGGCAGATGCCTGTGAGGAGGGGGATGAGGACGGAAAGCGAAAGGCTGTGGCAGCTTACCAGAAATACTGGAAAAAACGGAATATCCCTTTGTTCCACGCTCCCCTGAACATTCATAAGCTGGAGCATGAACCCCGGTTTAACCACAGCCTGGAGGGATATGGATTATTTCTGGTGGTCCATGCCATCCGTGAATGGGAGGAGATGTCATGGCGTGAGCATGCCGATGACCGAACCTGCCTGTTCAGTGATTTTTTCCCTGGGGAGTTTTCGATGGAGTATTTCCAAAAGATAGCTGACCGGA
Source organism: Lachnospiraceae bacterium (assembly GCA_910574965.1). Lineage (GTDB taxonomy): Bacteria > Bacillota > Clostridia > Lachnospirales > Lachnospiraceae > Hominiventricola. The sequence goes on from CAJTDB010000032.1 coordinate 28,767, forward strand.
TAAAGGATGATTTTAAGCCCCTTTCAGACCATCCGGAACTGACCAGTCTGGGCGATTTTCCTTTGCAGATGGCGTATGTCCACAAAAATCAGGAAGCCCTGCTGGTTCTGGGGCAGGAGCCGGTCTGTTTTATGGTGCTGACAAAGACGGCTGCAAAGGGTGGCTTCCTTGAAAAGCTTCAGGAACAGACTGGCCTGGCTTTTCATGTGGGATTTTAGAAACAGGCTGGCCGGACAGAAAATAAGAGAGCCGGTGAGGAAACAGATTATGAGAAAAAAGAACAGAACAGGGAAACGGCTGCGGCTGACACCTCTTATATTGGGAGGCTATGCTGCGTTTCTGGGGGTTGGTCTGATAGTGATTGGACTTGCTGAAATGAAGGAAGTGATCGGTATTGTCCGGCTACTGATTGGGCTTGGCATGGCGGGCTTTGGCTTGCTGGGAATATGGGATGGAGTGCGTGATCTGGTGGGGCCGGATAAGAAGCCGGAACAGGCACCGGTAAGCCAGTTTATCCTTACGGACACATCAGGAAACAGAAGTTCTCTGATTACATCGGAAGTTTTGTGGGAACAGATAGGCATTCTTGCAGAAAGTGATGACCCTAAAAGTTTTTTGATTAAGATATTGCCTCCTCTTTCTGTTGAAGAATATGGCCTATTAAAGCATGTTTTATGTATTTACCATGGCAACATCATTTTGGTAGCACTTTTTGAAATGCCAAAGGATGGATACCAGATATACCAGAAAAGTACAGAGCCGGATATAGCAGTGGAATGGCTGAAACAGTTATTAGC
>CAJTDB010000033.1 GCA_910574965.1 Lachnospiraceae bacterium
TTCAGAAGGAATCAAAAATAAAATCCAAACTTTTTTGCAGTAAAAAGCCGGATTTGTAATCTTTTTTGCAAAAAGTTTGGATTTCTCCTAAGTTTGGATTTATGGAAAAATCAAAACTTTTGGATTTTTCCACGATGCTTTTTTGCTTTTAAAGCCCTTTTCAGACAGGGAATTACCGGGAAGGGTTATTATCCCGGTCTGGCTGTTCCTGTGCGCTTTTTGGCGGCTCTGTGCGCCCTAAATACTGGTTCAGGTTCTCCAGTTTCCGGTTCAGTGATTTCAGCTCTTTATCACAGTTTTTGTATGTGGCGGTCAGTTCTTTTTTCTGTGCGGTCAGCTCCTGATACTCCGCTTTCAGCTTGTCAATGTTCAAGCCTTTTAAGGGGATGCTCGCCTGCTCCAGCATACGCCTTGCGCCGCCATAAAGGATAATCTGGCTCTCATGCTTACGGAAATAAGCGTCAGGGTTTTTGGACTTCTTGTAGGCGGTATGATACGCTTTATTTGCCTTGTACTGCTCCGCATATTTGATGATTTCCGCAAGGTCTTTGATGCGGTTCTCCAGCTTGCGGACAGTCTGCTTTGCTTCCTTCCCGGTTGCGGCTGTGGTGGCGATTTTCTGCTCCAGTTCTTTTATAGAGCCTGCTTCATTATATGCCTGTGCTACAATCTTTAAATTCTCAACCGCCGCCCACCTCTGCAGCCCCGGACTGTTCTGGAATTTCTCATCGGAGGTGTCTATCAATCTCTTATTTGCGTAATCTCTTTTTGGAATAACTGCTTTTCGTTCCCGTTTCAGTTCAATCCGTTCTTTGATGCGCTCTTTCGTATATTCCTTTCCAAGTGACTTGATGCTGCCACGCACAAAACGGTCTTTTCCGAGTGGACGGAAAGAGATAAATTTGAGGGCATCTTCCCCAAAGGTTTCGCCCTTTATCTCATAACCTTTTGCCCGCATCAGGAGCAGAAATTCTTCATAGGTGGAGGATGATTTTATTGCAGCGTTGATGTCTTTCCTTATCTGTGTTTTCCATGCGGCGCTGTTCCTGTCCGCCTGCCATTCGTTGTACTTTTTCCCACGCTCCCCACCGGGGATAATGACGGAAAGATTATGTTCGCTGCACAGCTTGTCACTTAATTTTCGGATGCGGTAATAGCTCTGCTTGCAATCATGGTATTTGTCATGTTCTATGTTGTCGGCGGCACAGAAAATGATATGGTTATGGACGTGACCTTTATCAATGTGGGTAGTAACAACGTAAGAATATTTTCCCTCCAAAACCCTGTCAGCAAGTTCCTTTCCAATCTGGTGCGCTTCCTCAAAGCTGACCTCTCCGGGAGCGAAAGCCTGTATCAGATGATAGGCTTTGTTCGGGCTGTTTTCCCGGCAGTGGTCTAAGGTATATTTGAAGTCAATCGCTGCGGTTTCCGGCGCACAGGCGTAGGAAGAAATATAGATGCTTTCGTCTGTTTTGTCTGGGTTGCATATGTAGGCTACCGCTTTATCAACGGTTGCTGTAATAGCATGGATTTTTGTGACTGCCATGATACTGTTTTATTGTTTCTATTAGCTTTTCTGTAGGTTCGGTCACACTCCAGCCTATGCTCTCATGGTAGCTTATTTTTAAATCCCTTTTTTCAGCAATCTCCTTGAATTTTTTATTATGGTATCTATAATTGTTTGACGTATCTTTTATATTATTTTCCATTGCATACAGATGACAGCATTCATGCAGAAGAGTAGCTATAATATTTTCCACTGGTCTGTTGAGGTATTCCGCAGATATATTTATCTCATGGTAAGAATCCCAACTGTCCTGCCAGACCTTGCCAACTGTAATATGACCATATGCACGTTGGGAAGATTGGATTGTAATGACTGCTTCTGGTAAACTATCCTCAAAGTAAACCCTGTTTAAAACTAAATATGCCTGTTCTAAAAATTTATTATGTTCTGATAACATAAGCATGACCTCCAATCGCTTTTTATTTTCCATTGGAGGTCATGCCCTTTTTATGGTATTTTTAATATACACTTTTAAAAATTCTTTTAATGCTCCACATCATTTTTTCTGATGTCTGAAACAGCATTTTTATTACTATGAAATACTCACCACAAACAAACTCAATCAGATAATGCAGGAAAATAGCCACTGTATACTGATAAGCCAGTAATTTCTATCAACTTGTTCAACTCAATTTTTCATAATGCAATACTTGTTTTAATATGTACATTGTTTCCAATATTCTTAAAGAAGAAATTTTGACAGGTCTTTTAAACTCATTCATGGATAGTGATTTTTATATACTGTATTGATTTATGTATCATATATCCATTTTTAACAGGTCTGATTTATATGTTGCAGAAATATGCTTTAAAAATTGAAACATTTGAAACAAACTGTCTGTACTGTATAATCGTCGACTCGATTTTTTAATTGAGAAATATGTGTATTTATGTTATAATAGGATTGTATAACTGAACAGAAAGCAGGATGCGATTTTCTGATAGATGCCCTCTAGTCTTACGAAAGAGGGTGGTGCCCATGAGCGTGATGGAAGTTTTGACATTATTGCTTGTTATTTTTGCGGCTCTGTCTTACATAGACAATCATAAAAAGAAATAGCATCCCACCGTCCAAAGTGAATGCTATTTCTTTTTTAACTTATTAAATTCACTGAGGGCAATCGGAACTTCGTGTCCGATAAACCTTTCTGATTAGATTATACACTAGAGCCGCTTGTTTTGCAAGTGGCTCTTTTTACACTTATGTGTGTAATTGTTTATTAGTCTGTTGTCCAGTTAAGACCAGTTCCTCCGCCAGAACCTACTCCACCGGCTCCCCATTCGGGTAAACCTATTGCTCCTGGGTCAAAACTTTCATCGCCTGCTGGGGGTGTACCGCCACCAGAGCCTCCGCTACTTGGTGTGGTGGTAGTGCCTCCACCAGAACCGCTTCCACTACTTGGCTGTTGCATAGAGGGTGCTTTATCTCCTAATAAATTACTTGCAATGTAAACAACTCCATCTCCCCATTCTACACGATACCAGTCATTGCTTGTTCTGCCTGTCACATGCAATTCAGTATTTATACTAAATGTTGTCACTACTTCATAATCTGTACTGTCACCACTTCTTGCATTTGCAGAGGTCTGAACGAACATTTGCAAATCAAGTTCTTCAACAATTTCTATTCCTGTTGATTCACTTGTATTCTCTGTATTTTCTTCTGTTTCTGGTGTATCAATCTCACTTTCTGAACTTTCCTCAACTGGTTCTTCTGTAGGTTCAACTGTGGGAGAGGGTGACGGTTCTGTACTTTCTAAACTTTCTTCTGTGTCAACTTCGTTTATTGTCTCTGTAGGCTCTGCACTTACTGGCTCTGCTTTCTCTCCACAACCTGTAAACAAAAGCAGACTTGTTGCTATGAGTAATGCTGATGTAAATAATTTTTTATATTTCATGTTCTTCTCCTTGTATAATGAATACACTTATGTGTGTAATTGTTTATTCTATATCCCAGTGATATCCAGAATCTTCGAGTCCACCTTCTTCAAAGATGCCTGAGAACATTCCATTTGGGTCATCGAAACCTACACTGCCTTCACCACCAGAGGGTTGGCCTCCGCCGGAGCCGCCGTTACCTCCGCTAGATGGTTGGCCGCCACCGCTAGGCTGTTGGGTGGTGGTAGTACTGCTGCCTCCACTACTTCCACTACTGGATTGGGGTTGTGGCTTGGTTCGGGAGACTAACTTCGCACTTACCATTTGGATACTTCCATCCTCGGTTTTGAGTACTAACCACTCTTTGTCTCCATCCTCTACTTTTCCATTGACTGTTATTTCTTGTGCATATGTTAAACTTCCTACTATATCATATGTAGTATCTGGGCCACTACGCAGATTTGCATTAGTAGTAGCGTACATTGTAACTTCATCTATTGCAATTATTGTGTAGCCTAAGTCTGGCTCTACTTCTTCACTTTGTATATTTTCCTCATTTATTGTATTTTCTTCACTTTCTATATTGTCCTCGCTTTCTGATGAAACTATATCCTCTATACTTTCTTGTGTAGGCTCAACAATGGGAGAGGGTGTAGGCTCTGAACTCTCTGAACTTTCTATGCTTTCCTCTGGCTCTGGTGTCTCTACTGTTGCATCCGCTATGACTGGCTCGGTCTGCTCACTGCAACCACCTGCACATCCACTTACGGATAACATGACCGCTGTTATTATGACTGCTGATTTAAACAGTTTCTTATTTGTCATTTATATTTTTCCTTTCGTATATAAATTTATTTGGTGTTGATTATATCATCTTCCTGCATAGTTTTCAATGCTTTTAGAAAACTTTGCATTTCCTAGAGCATATAGGCATCATGTACAATCTTTACATGGAGGTGCTTATATGATAAATGGATTAGGTCAGCGGCTACAGCAACAGCGCATTTTAAGAAATCTTTCTCAAAAAGAAGTTGCTTCATCTATTGGCGTGTCTGCGTCCGTCATATCAAACTATGAAAGCGGAGAGAGGACACCCAGCATTGAAAACCTCATATCACTTGCACATTTATATCACTGTTCCGCTGATTATCTGCTGGGCATTGATAAAGCTGATACTGTTAAACTTCTTGATGTATCTATGCTGGATGATAAACAATACAAGCTTTTACAATCCTTTTTACTAAGTTTACAGAAATGACAAGGCTGTATCTGTATCACATGCCCTGTCATTTCTGTTTTTTATCACCGCCTTTCAACACACTTAGGTCAGAACCGTTCTTTCATCTCTGTCAGCATAGTTTGAATCTTTGCGATCTCCGTGTTATTGATTGTAAGCAGATATTCTTTCAACACAATCACACTTGAAATCTCATATGTGTCCTCTTCTTTATAAAGCCTCTCCATACCCAGCCTTATAAGTTCAAGAAGCCCGGCTGTGTTATGTAGCTTTGTCTGAATGTTATCAACCACATCTTCCAGCCTTCTTAATTCTTTACGAATGTTCTTCGTTTCTTCCATATTGTTCAACCTCCTGCTTTTTAATGGGTGGAGATTGTAACGCTGAATAAATGGAAAGGCAATAGCCTATCTTTCATTCATAAAGTTATAATAAACATTAAAAATGCAATATCTTTTAAACAATAAAAAATGTCAGACGCACTGACATTTATTCCATGCTTTATATTTTCTGTTTTAAAACTATTTTCTTCTTATATGTTGCATCTTATAACTACTCTCTTGCACTTAGACATATCATTTATTTGTATGCTGAATTATATTTATATTATCATCTTATATATTATAATGGCTTATGACCTATTACTTACATTCTCTTAATTTATTAAATGAATTTATTCTTATAAATATAGTGTTTATCTATCTGTGTTACTTTGTATACTGTATATTTACTTTGTATCATATATTTATTTATATTGCTTCTATATCAACAAGAATCACACATACAAACTTTACATTGCTATTATGAAAACATATTTCGGACTTCCAATCGCACTGAATTTTATCATGGTGCATCAGTTCATATTATATTGTACTCTAACTTTTGCTTCATTCTAAAAGTGGCTGGGTGTATCTATGTACCTATTTTGTACGTTTTTCTGTATATAAATTTTAAGTAAAATGGAAGTAGCAGAAGTCACCTGTACTTCCGCTACATCTTTATTGTATTTCTTTTGGAAACTGTAATAATTTTTTCATAAGTATTTCCTGTTTTTTATCATTTTTTCCCATACTGTATTATATTTTGCTAATAAGTCCAACTTTCCCAAATAGGTGCATTGATGAACTTTATAACCTATTTCCATATTTTACAGAAAGCCAGAATATTCATTCCTCTGTTTAGCCTGCTGTTCATCATACTGCTTCTTTACTCTATATACTGTTGACTTTGAACAGTGTAACATTGCAACAATACGTTTGACAGAATATCCCAACCCCAGATAAGCTTTTATGCTGTACTCGTTGCAGTTATCCTTTTGTGCAAGTCTGGAACCTTTATTCAACCGCCCTTTACTGTCTCGTTCGATGTTACGTTCAGAATCAAATGCTAACTTTTCAACTTTATCCATGTCAAAAAATAAATCATATTCATCCGGATAGTATTCGTTCCCCATGTTAAATTCTCCTTTCAAAAATCTATCGGTACATTGTCCTTTTCATGTTCACTGACTTTTCTGTAGAAAGTACTGCGGCTGACATTTAGCTGTTCACTGGCAGAAGTAGCCGTTATATTTCCAGACTTCCATTGTTGATAAATTTCATCAAATGTATCTAATTGTTTTGCTGGTCTGCCTTTATATTTTTTCTGTTGTTTCGCTATCTCAATGTCTTCTCTCTGACGTTGCCTTATGTACTCTCTTTCTAACTCCGCTACTGCTCCAAATATCGTAAGCATGAACTTGCCAGCCGGAGTGTTTGTATCAATGTTTTCTTTTTGACTGATAAACTGTACATGCTTGTTGCTTAACTGCTCTGTCAGTTCCAGTAAATCTTTTGTATTCCTTGCAAACCTTGAAATGCTTTCCACGACTACAGAATCACCCTCACGCACAAAATTCATCATCTCTTGTAAGAAAGGTCTTTCCATATCCTTACCGCTCATTTTGTCAATGTATACTTTATCCGCTCCCATTGACTTCATAAGTTCCTCCTGCCTTGCCGTATTCTGTTCTTTGGTACTGACTCTGACATATCCGATTTTCATAGTGTCTGCTCCTTTCCTAACTAGATTTTTAAATGCCGACATCCTAAAAAAATGCGTTATTTCTGAAACTGTTCTAAAAAGCTATACCCTACCCATGCGAAACAATCATACACTTTTCGCACATGGAAACTGTTCCAATAGAGCGTATACCCTACTTTTGAAACACTTCTTGAAACATATTTCATTTATCCCCTTTTCTTTTTAGAGCAGAATTAAAAGTACACTTTAAAAAATAAAAATGCCTGTATCCATTTCAATACAGACATTTCTTTATATCAAAAAAAGTTGAAACATTTGAAACATTTGAAACTGGCTCTTTTTCACTCACATAGAGGCCCCAATCCTCACCCAACTGTTGGAACCCTCTCCACCCTCTCTATTTCCCCCTTAAACTACGTCCAAATATTTCATATAGTATTTTCCCCAGACCATCCCCAGACCCCTTTTAAAAACCCTCTGGCATACATTATCTTAAATTTTGTTGGAACTTTGTTGGAACGCACCCTTTTTCAATCCGTGGCACACTCCCTTTTTTACAGTCAAAAAATCTTCCCCACGTCTAAATCTTCAGTAAAAAAATGACAGCAAAAAAATACGGACTTTCAAAAAAGCCCGTATTTTCAAGGAAAAATCGGCGTGACAGGATTTGAACCTGCGACTTCTACGTCCCGAACGTAGCGCTCTACCAAGCTGAGCCACACGCCGAAAATATGAAATTTTTACTTGCACCTTGACGTCCCGAACGCAGCGCTCTACCAAGCTGAGCCACGCATCGATATATATATTTTGCTTTCAACTGCGAACTTAGACATTATACGATATTTTTTCTCTTTTGTAAATAGTTTTTACGATTTTTTTAATTTTCGTCATCTTCATTACAGGTCATATGATTATCTATTATTTCTTCGTCAATTCGCACAATCATATGACCACCGACAAAATACTAGCACCGGCCAGCAAACCGATCAGCAGCAGAAGGATTCCTACCACAGCCGCTCCTGCTCTTGCATGTTTTTCCAGCACAGCACCGGAGTTAGGATCACAATACAATTTCATTTTTTCGCCCGCCTGAAATGTATTCTGGCCGCTAGAATTTATATTGCAGCGACGGATGTTTTCCTTTTTGTTCAGCTCATATTTTACGACCGGATAATAAGTATATTTCGCCCCTTTTAGAATCTTTGTCTCCTTTGAAATCTGGCGGGTATAGATACCGGTAATCACTGCTTCCACCGGCTGAAGGTTCCGCCTTTTCAAAAGAACATAATCGGTCACCAGGTTTCCTCCGGCCCCGATCAGCAAAAGAGACAGACAAATCATAGCCCCGATCTCATTTCCCTGATTCTGCTCCAGCGCCAGAAGAAGCAAAAGCGCTCCCCCAACCATTGTCACCCATGGATGAAACAAAAATTCATCTCTATATTCCATCAGAACCGGTTTTTCGCCGCCCTTTGCCATCAGCATCCGTACCTGTTGGCCCTGCGCATATTCCGTAGGCGATTTGAGGGCCAGACGTTCCTGATGTCCTGTCTGCGGATTTCTGTATTCCACAGTCACATCATAATAATTATAAATTTCCCTGTCCTTTTTATCCTTTTTCACTACATGTTTACAATTCGTCACGCCGGCCTCCACACAAGAGCCCATGCGGCGCATGTAAAGCCAGTCTTTCACCTGCCCGGAACCGACCAAAAAAAGGATAATTCCTGGAATGTACATAAATAATTTGGATAAATCTGCCATGTAGACCGACCTCTTCCCTCTTTCATTTCGTCGGAACCAGGATCACATGAATCCCAAATCTGCGAAGCTGTTCAACCACCGCCGGATTCGCATTATCATCTGTGATAAGGGTACAGGACTGCTCATAGACACAGCTTCCATACACATTTCCCAGAGCCTCGCGTCTCTTAATCTTTGTATGATCCGCCAGTACATATAATGCTTTTTTTGTACGTGAAATCATAGCTTCATTAATCCCGATCTCCGTAGGAATATCATATCGAAATTCTCCGTCATCGTAGACAGCCGCACATCCGAGAAATGTCTTATCCGCCGTCATGGACAGCAGATTTCTCATCACATACTCTCCCACCATCACATTGCTGCGCACTTCACCTCCGGTAAAACGAATCGTTACATCGTCCGGATATTTTTCTCCGATTCCCCAGCAGTTATTTGTATAAACCATTACTTTTTTATTTTCTGCATATTTCAGCATATTCAGAGCCGTTCGGCTCCCGTTGATAAAAAGCGTATCACCATCATCAATAAAACGAGAAGCATATTCTGAAATCCGTTCCCTGCACAAAGAGATCTTTTCATCCTGAGAAAGCAGCATATTCGCCTTTTCCAGCGAAACTGCGCCTCCATGAATCCGCGAGATCAGCTTTTCTTCTTCTAAATACTGCATATCCCGGCGGACTGTCATAGGCGAAATCTGAAACAATTCAGCCAGTTCCTCCACTTTCACTTCCCCGCGTTCGCGAATCATATTCAGGATCTTTAAATGACGCTCCTCCACAGCTTTACGGTTGTTTTTCATATATCTCTCTATGCTCCTTTAACGTTCCTTGACAGCTACCATGCGGACGCCTTTTCCAGCAACTGCAAAAGTTCCGTGATCTGCAGCACATCCGCCGTCTTGCCGGCACCCTTTGGGCAATACCATACCCCATGCAGCCCTGCATCCACAGCTCCCAGAACGTCTTTGGTCAGATTATCCCCTACAAAGAGACACTCATCCGCTCCACAGCCTGCCTTTTCCACACATCTTGCGAAAAATGCCTGCTCCGGCTTCTCTGCCCCGGCCTCTTCACTGGATACCAAGAAATCCACATAGGAGAGTATTCCAAGTGTCTCAAGCTTCAGAAACTGTACCCGCGCCGTCATATCCGTCCCGATTCCGATTCGTATTCCCTGTCCTTTGAGCGCCTTTATAGTGTCCAACGCACCGTCTGATGGTTCTGCCGCCTCCAAAAGCCGGTTCCAGTAAAGATCATTCATCTTCAGCACATGGGGATACAGAGGAATGCCCCGGCGTTCCAGCATAACCTGGTAACGGATGCAGCGATTATGCAGTGCGGCGACATTTCCCATATAAGCTCTCAGTTCTTTTTCTGTATCCTGATGCAGTTTTTCAAAATCTTCCTGGGACAGTCCAAGTTTTTCCTCTGCATAAGCCGTCAGCGCTTTAAATGCCTCTTTATGAGCCTCTGTATAGCTGTACAGCGTATTGTCCACATCAAAAATCACTGTTTTTATCATATTATCCCAAACTCCCTGGCACGTCAATATAAAACGCCCGCCGCAGACTGATTTTCCGGAAAGCTCCATCATTTTCAAAAGGGAATGGAGGAACGATCAGGCTGTGCGGGCGCTTGTTCAGTCATAAATAATAGAAAAACGGTCTTTAATCCAACAGATCTGCTTCCTTTAATGCAGCTTCAATTTCCTGTGCAGACATTACATTTTTCAGGGGAATCAGAATGGTTCCGTTTTTCTCTGCTCCGTCAAAGGTTTTTGCAAACGTACGGGCACAAAATACCACATCATAATTGCGGGATGCTGTCTTGCCTTCGGATACGGGGCAGTGGCGAAGCTCTGCCGGTTTGATCCCGTATTTGGTCATCACCTTTTTGATTGCATTCTCCATCATCAGAGAAGAGCCTGCGCCGTTTGCGCAGCAAGCCAAAAGTTTCTTTCCATCAAGTTTTGCCATGATAAATCTCTCCTATTATAGTTCCGCGTTTTCCCGCCAGGCATCTTGGGGCAGAGCAATTTCCCACCAAAATACATGGTCTGAAATTCCTCTGAATGCCTCGCGGGCAAACGCTGTTTATAGTTCCGCGTTTTCCCGCCAGACACCTTTGAGCAGAGGAATTTCCGACCAAAAGGCATGGTCTGAAATTCCTCTGGTTGCCTCGCGGGCAAACGCTGTTTCTGGTTCCAAAGTTAAAAATCGCTTCAGCCTGCGGCTCTCTTTGCTTTATGCTCCACATAGGCATCGTAATCTTCCGTGATCAGGAAGTAGCCTTCCGGATCCATACGATACTCGATCTGCGGGATTGCAAGCAGAACCAAAACGACTACCGCCACTCCGATATAGCCTGCATAGTGCATGAGCACCGTGAAGAGCGGCCACACCGTATCCCAGTCAAACATGCCCAGATATCCGCCGTAATCAGCCAGACCTACCCAGCCCGCGATAAACGCCGCACCAAATACCTGAATCAGCCCTGCAATAAACGGAATAACCAGACACGCCTTCAGTCCGCCCTTTTCATTTGCCACAAGACCTATGGTCGCATTATCAAAAAATACCGGAACAAATCCGCAGATGATAATCGTCGGAGATCCCATCACAATCAGTGCAAGGATCGCGATAATCTGACCTACAAGGCCCGCCAGGAATCCAAACGTAACTGCATTGGAGTCGCCAAAACCAAAGCAGACTGCACAGTCAACACCCGGAATAGAGGACGGAAGCAGTTTATCCGCAATACCCTGGAAGGATGCAGTCAGCTCTGTTACGAACGTACGTACGCCAAGCTGCAGGATTGCCAAATATACCGCAAAATTCAGCGATGTATTAAAACAATAGTATGCAAAATTCTCTGCTTCGGTTGTTGCACCGCTTTCCACAAAGAACGGTTTTCCGATAATGGCCATAATAACGCCAAAAAATACGGTCATTAAAATAGCGGTACAGACCATGTTCTCATTAAAAATTGAGAAGAAGCCCGGCATCTCCATTTCGCCGACTTTTTTCACCTTGCGCTTTCCGCCCTTGTCTCCGAACAGTTTGTCAGAAAGGAAATAGGAAAGGCGGATACCAAACATCTGCTGATGTGCGATGGCAAAGCCTGCGCCCTCGCTCAGTTCCTGCATAGGTTTGATCGTCAGATTGGCACCCACTGCCCAATACGCTCCTAAGATCACCGCCATAACGACCATCAGCGCCACATTATTGGACAAAAGTCCCGGAAGCGCGAACATAATCAGCCAGTAAGCAGTCGCCGCCTGCTGCACCTGCACATGCCCCGTAGTGAACAGCGCACGGCATTTTGTCACTTTGTTAAAACGCACCAAAAGAATATTTACGATAAACGCGATCAAAAGCAGCGTCATAGCCTGTGAAAATCCCTTGCCAAACACTTCCTCCACACCTGCTGTCACCGCATTCTGCCCGTAATATGGGTCAATCACGCACGCCGTCAGGTTAAAGCGGTCTTTCAGACCTGCAAGAATCGGACGGAAGGTGCTGGTCAGTCCGCCGGAACCTGCATTCAGGATCAGCATTCCGATAATCGCCTTCAGCGTTCCCGCCAGTGTATCATACCATTTCTTCCCCATCAGGCAGTAGCCCAGAAGGGTCAGAAAGCCCACCATATAGGGAGCCTTCTGCAGCACATACGTGGCAAAAAAGGTCCAGACTGCATTTAATATATCCAGTACTACCATAATCTCTCTCCTTTTTCAGTCATACAACGGTTTTTAAAATGTCTCTTCGCAGGGATAATCTTTCTCTGCCTTCAGAATCGCCTCCGGCGTCCTGGCAGCCGCCAGCGCATCCAGGAGCGGTTCATTCATAAAGATTTCCGAAAGCTGCTGAATGTTGCTCATATGCTCATCCGGATTCGTGGAAGAAAGGGTGAAAAAAAGATTTGCCTCTTTTTTCTCGCCATCCTCATCCTCGCCGAAATCAATCATCTTCTCCGAAACCATAAACCCGATACCGGTTTTATGAGCACCGGCCGCATTCTCCTGGGTATGAGGCATTGCCACGTTGTGCTCAAATACCACATAAGGCCCGTATTTCTCAACACACGCAACGATCTGCTTATAATAGTCAGGTTCCACGCTCCCGTCTTCCACCAGCGATTCTGCGCTCAGCCGGACAGCCTCCTGCCAGGTGACACCCTCGCCGTCAATAAAACGGTAGTGTTTCTTTTCTACAATCGTCTGCAGTACCGTAGACATAATAACTCCCCCTCTCTTTTCTACAGGCAGGACCTAAACGGAATGTTCTGCGGTGCCTCAAAACAGTCCTCAAAGCCTCTGCGGTGATGATAATAAGTCTTATCCTTATCCTGCGGATATACGTATTTGCCGCCTACCTGCCAGAAAAACGGATGGAACTTGTATTCATTGCGGTCCTTTTTAAAATCATACAGCAGACGAATTTCTTCGCAGTCCGCCTGGAAATTCGTCCATACATCCCAGTGAATCGGAACCACCACTTTGCACTTCAGGTTTTCCGCCATACGCAGAACATCAATAGACGTCATCTTGTCCTGCATACCCACCGGATTCTCTCCAAAGGAACCGAAGGCCACATCGATGTCATGATCTTTTCCGTGTTTTGCAAAATAAATCGAGAAATGCGAATCCCCGGAATGATAAATGTTGCCGCCCGGCGTCTTAACCAAGTAATTAACCGCCTTTTCATCCATATCCGTCGGACATACCCCCGTCAGCTCTTCGCGGTCCTCTCCTGTCTTGTCTGTCGTAACGATACAGGTACGGTCAAAGCTGTCCAGGCAGACAATTTCAATATCTTTGATCCGGATCACATCCCCTGGCTTCACGGTCCTGCAGCGATCTTCGGGAACTCCCCATTTCACCCAGGTTTCCACCGACTTTGCAGGACCAATAAACGGAACAGGAATCTCCTTTCCGTTCTCATCCACGGTAGTCATGCCGCTCTGCAGCACATGGGCTGCCCATTCCGCGGACATATGATCCTGATGATAATGTGTCGCAAGCACCGCGTCCACCTGTTTAAAAGCAAACGGATCGATCACAAAAGGAACATTTCTCAGGTTTGGCTGCATGGCACGCCCGCCGCACATGTTGGCCATCTGGTGTCCGACTTTCATCTTTCCGTCACCGTGGGTTCGTTTTCCGTTGCCGCACCACAAATCAATAGTGATGTTGGCACCGGCCGGAGTTTTGAACCAAATACCAGTGCATCCAAGCCACCACATGGCCACATTGCCCGGTGCGACGACTTCATTTTCAATGTCCTCCACCAGCCAGGTGCCCCATTCTGGAAATGTACTCATGATCCAGCTTTCCCTGGTCATTTCAGAAACCTTGCTCATGTTATGCTTCCTCCTTACTGCGTATTTCTTATTCGTTTATTCTGTCCTAAATATATCGTAAATACTCTAAAAATGCAATATCATATTTGTTCATTTTTATGTTCATTTTATATATTTTTTATCATTTATTTATTTTTTTGTGCATTTTTACCATAGGGTTATTTTCCAAAAAGTTCCTAATAATCCATCTGTTTTTCTTTTATCTTCTCATTATTTTCATTTTATGTTCGTTTTTCTATACAATATGACGAATTTTTATTTTTACATCTTTAACAAATTTTAAAATTCACATATAAATGTTTACTTTTATCTTGAAAATCCTATTTTTTACATTTATAATCATTAATATATCTTTTATGTTTTATTTTTATGTTCTTCTTTTACAGTTGCGCTTTTTGTTCATTTCATTATTTTTTATGTTCGTTTTGTTTCTCAAAAATGAACAGACAGGAAAATGGCGGAATATGCTCCGGTACTACAAGAACACAATACAGGACATACTTATTAATCAAGAAAGGAAGGTTCAAAATGAAAGCATACACTTTAGGTCTGTATGAAAAAGCCATGCCCGGAAGGATGAGCTGGAAAGAAAAGCTTACATGCGCCGGACAATGCGGCTATGATTTTGTGGAAATCAGTATCGACGAAACCGAAGAAAAGCTTGCGCGTCTGGACTGGAGTACAGAAGAACGTCTGGATCTTGTGAAGATTATGAAAGAAACCGGCGTTCCGATCCGCAGCATGTGTCTGTCCGGACACCGCAAATATCCATTTGGAGCATCAAATCCGGAGGTGCGCCGCCGGAGCATGGACATTATGGAAAAAGCAATCCGTCTGGCGGATGATCTGGGCATCCGAATCATACAGCTTGCAGGTTATGATGTTTACTATGAGCCCGGCACCGCAGACAGTGAACATATGTTTCGCAAAAATTTAAAAAAGGCTGTTCTTATGGCTGCTGCCAAAGGAATCTGTATGGGTTTTGAAACGATGGAAACAGACTTCATGAACACGACTGAAAAAGCAATGAAATATGTAACGCTTATTGACAACCCTTACCTGGGCGTTTATCCTGATTCCGGCAACCTCACCAATGCCGCTCTCCTTGCCGACACCGGTGCCGCTGAGGATCTGGAAACCGGACGGGGGCATATTTTCGCACTCCATCTAAAGGAAACCGTTCCCGGAAAGTTTCGGGAAATCCCGTTCTTAACCGGACATGTGGATTTTGAAACAATCATCGCCAAAGCATGGGAACTGGGTGTCCGCCGATATGTCACGGAAATGTGGGATGTGGGAAATGCCAAATGGATGGAGGACATCCAGTTTGCCCGCAGAAGCATGAGCAGTATACTGGACCGGCAGCTCTAAGCAATCATCAAAGAGACAGATAAAAAATAATACCGCATCAGACCAAAAGAAAACAGGAGGACCAAACAATCATGAAGGTAGAAAAAAAAGTTATTTCCAATTTAAACAAATGTTATTCCATGTCAGAACTCACCTACAACGGCTCCCATTGCTTCCTCGTCGCTGCCGAAAAGCACGATCCGTGCTATCTTTTCTCAGAAGATGGGACAAAGCTGGATACTGTATGGACAGAACCCGGCGGCGTAATGACCATGGCTCAGGTGCCCGGTACCAATGGCCAGTTTCTCGCCACACATCAGTTCTATTCCCCCAATGATTCCAAAGACGCCCGAATTGTGATCGCCACTCCAAAGGAAGACGGCTGGGAGATTCGCACTCTTTGCAGTGCTCCTTTCGTTCACCGATTCGGCATTTTAAGCCGCGCCGGACACTATTATCTGATTGTGTGCTGCCTGAAAACCGGTCACGAATATAAAGACGACTGGCGTTTTAAAGGGGCATGTTACGGCGCTGAGCTTCCGTCTGATCTGTCTTCTTTCAACGAAAAGCATCAGCTCCATCTGTCTTTAATCAAAGACGGCATGTTAAAAAATCATGGCTATTCCCTCACCCGGCACGGCGGACACGATGCAGCGCTGATCGGATGTGAGGAAGGCACTTTCCTCTTTGATCCTCCCGCTGTTCCCGGTGCCGACTGGGAAGTCACCCAGGTCTGTTCTGTTCCTTCCAGCGACTCTGTACTGATCGATCTGGATGGCGACGGCAGGCCGGAACTTGGATGCATCAGCCCTTTCCACGGAGATTCCCTGACCATTTATCACCTGGATGAACATGGCAGCTATGTCCCCCAGTGGAAATACAGTCGTCCGGAGTCTGAGACAGAGATGCTCCATGCCACCTGCGCCTGTGAGATCCTCGGACAGCCAACCTGGATCGTCGGCTGGAGAAAGGGCACCAGAAATACGATTCTTATCACCTGGGACGCCGCAGCCGGCACTTACCGGACCGAATACTTAGACCAGAATACCGGCTGTGCCAACCTACTGCATTTTGTAAACAAAGACGGAAAAGACGTGGTTGCCGCTACCAACCGGGAGATTGACGAAGTCGCCCTTTACACCATTACAGAATAAAAGACCGCACATGACAGAGGAGGTCCCTTCAGGGGGGGCCTCCTCTGTTTGATTTTCTCTATGTTCTGTTATTCTGTATCCGTTCCCGAATCAGACATCACGGTCGTCTGAGAGCCCTCCTCGGATTGGCCGGGGTCGGTCGGTTCCGTTGGTGTTGTTGGTTCGGTCTGGTCCGTTGGTTCCGTTGGTTCGGTCGGCTTCTCCGGTTCGGTCGGAGTTGTCGGATCGGTCGGCTGAGCAGGGTCCGGATCCTTCGGTTTCTCCGGTTCCGTCGGATTCGTCGGTTCGGTCGGCTTCTCCGGTTCCGTCGGTGTTGTCGGCTCCGTCGGCTTCTCAGGTTCCGTCGGTGTTGTCGGCTCACTCGGTTCCGGATCTTTCGGCTTCTCCGGCTCCTCCTCGTCCGGTTCTTCCTCATCCGGTTCTTCCGGCTCGTGTTTCTCCGGAGGCTTTGGCTTCGTTGAATAGCTTGTCCAGTAATAATAGAAAATATGATCCCTGATGACCCAATAGGGTACTCCGTTGTTCTTTAGATTCTGTTCCAGCGTAGGCACCGGCCGCCATGTACGGAAGAACAGAGAATCTCCCACGTTGCTGGTACCATTGATAACGGTCCTGGCCGCATCCCAGCAGGATTGTGTTACCACTTTAGGCAGATCCGGATCCTGTTCTCTCTTCAGATACAGATCAAAACGTCCGGAGCCTGCAGGCTCAAACTGCTTCGACTGCCTTAAGACCGCTTCCAGAGAGTTGGGATACAAGGCACTGCGCACCCGGTTCATAATTACATAACCTACCGCTGTCTGACCTTCCCATCCCTGATTTCCGGCTTCGCAGTAAATCATAGTAGCCAGCAGCAGAAGTTCATAATCACTCAAGCTTATATGTCCTCTGGAAATCTTGGCGTCTCCCGCAATGATATATGCCCCGTTATTCATGGAAGAGGCTGTCTGCTGCGCTGCAGAAAGCCTTGCTTGGCGTTCTTCTTCCTCCGCCTTCTGGATCAGTTGATTTAATATTCTTGTCTTCTCTGCCACCAGCTCTTCCATGCTACTGACCTCTCCGGCTGCTTTCGCCAGAAGTTCATCATACTCACTCAGCTTAGAGCCGGCAGACTTTTGCTGGACCGCTACCTGCTCCTTTTTCTTCTGTGCCTCTTCCAATAAAAGTTCCAGTTCCTGCTGTTCTTCCTGAAGTTCCTCCTTCTGCTGATCCAGAGATGCTTTTGCTTCTTTATAGCTGTTCAGCATATTTCGGTCATACAGATTGATATTCATGGCATATTCCGCCTGATTCAGCACATCCGAGATACTTCCTGTAAGGGCCGCTGACATATAGTTCATCATGCTTCCCTGACCGTTTTCATACATGTACTGGATTCTTTTTTTCATATCCTCGTACTGTCTGCTGACCTCTTCCTCCGCAGCCTCCAGTTCCGCTTTCTTCTTCTCGATGGCTGTCTCTTTTTCCTGAATATCAGCCTCCAGAATACTAATCTGCTCACTTAGACCGCCCGCCTGCTGCTCCAGCTCTTTTAGATAATTCTCCGTGGCGGACTTTTGACTTTTGATGCTTCCTTTCTGCTGCTCTGCCCTCTTCCTTTCCTCTTCTGCCTTTTGTTTCTCTTTCTTCAGACGATCGATCTCTTCCTGAGTCTCCCTGCTCGCCGCCAGGGCAACAAAGGAAGGAGCTGCCATACCAAAGACAAGCATGAGGCACAAGATCCTTGCTAGAATCCTTCCCCTGTGTTTTTTCATAAAGTCTGCCTCCTATTTAAGTACCGTATCCACAATCCCGTTGCCCCTTCATCTGGAAGCATTTCCGTACGCCTACGGCATCCTGAAATACTTCCGGACACCTGGATTGTGGATACTGTTTTAAGTACCGTATCCACAATCCCGCTGCCCCTTCATCTGGAAGCATTTCCGTACGCCTACGGCATCCTGAAATACTTCCGGGCACCTGGATTGTGGATACTGTTTTAAGTACCGTATCCACAATCCCGCTGCCCCTTCATCTGGAAGCATTTCTGTACGCCTACCATTCATATTTCGTCAGTTTACCCTGAAGCTGCATATGTACGAAATCATGCTGGCGAAGTGCTTCGTATAAGACAATCGCAGCAGAATTGGACAGATTCAGAGAACGTATTTGGGGATTCATGGGAATCCGGATGGCCCTCTCTTTATTTCCGCGCAGGATTTCTTCCGGAATCCCTGCACTTTCCTTCCCGAACATCAGATAACTATCCGGCTCGTACCGCACCTCCGTATATACATTCAGGCCTTTGGTCGTTGCCATATAGATCACTGCTCCCGGATTTCTCGCAAGAAAATCTTCATAATCTGCATAAGTAGTCACATCCAGATCTTTCCAGTAATCCATGCCGGCCCTGCGAAGCTCCTTTTCTCCCAGGCGAAAGCCCAAAGGCTCTATCAGATGAAGCCTGGTCCCCGTGGCGACGCAGGTCCGGCCGATATTACCGGTATTAGCCGGAATCTCCGGCTCATACAGCACAATATTAAACGCCATACCTAATGTGTCTGTTCCTCTCTAAGACGCTCCACAAACCGTTTCAGCCGTTCCAGCGCTGCCTTCAGATTCTCCAGAGAATACGCATAAGAAATACGCAGGAATCCTTCTCCGCAGTCACCAAAAGCCGTTCCCGGCACTACAGCCACTTTCTCTTCAGATAAGAATCGATTGGCAAATTCCTCCGAACTCATGCCAAATTCTTTAATACACGGAAATACATAAAATGCACCATAAGGTTCAAAACACTGAAGTCCCATCTCTTTAAATGCATGCATCAGATAACGCCTTCTCTGGTCGTATGCTTCCCGCATCTTCGCCACATCCTCGTCACCGTTTTTCAGCGCTTCTACAGCCGCATACTGACTGGTGGTCGGTGCACACATAATCGCAAACTGATGAATCTTGAACATTTGTTCGATGATCTCTTTTGGCCCGCAGGCATAGCCAAGCCTCCAGCCGGTCATCGCATAGGCTTTGGAAAATCCGTTGATTAAGATCGTCCGTTCCTGCATACCGGGAAGCGAAATGATGGATATATGTTCTCCCTTATAGCTCAGCTCACTGTAGATCTCATCAGAAAGCACAAAGATATCTTTCTCAATGATGACCTCTGCGATCTTCTCCAGATCTTCCTTCTCCATAATAGCACCGGTAGGATTGTTCGGGAACGGAAGCACAAGAAGCTTGGTTTTCTCTGTAATAGCCGCAAGAAGCTCCTCCGCTGTCAGCCGGAATTCATTTTCCTCTTTCAGCTCGATAATCACAGGCTTTCCGCCTGCCAGCACCGCACAGGGTTCATAAGACACGTAGCTGGGCTGCGGAATCAGCACTTCCTCCCCTGGATTCAGCATGGCCCGCATGGCGATATCAATGCCCTCGCTCCCGCCGACCGTGACCAGAATCTCTTTCAGAGGATCATATTCCACATGAATCCGGCGCTTCAGATATGCCGCAATCTCCTCCTTCAGCTCTTTCAGTCCTGCATTGGAGGTGTAAAAGGTACGGCCCTTTTCCAGTGAATAGATGCCCTCATCCCGGATATGCCAGGGCGTGTCAAAATCCGGCTCGCCCACGCCAAGAGAAATAGCATCTTTCATTTCACTTACTAAATCAAAAAATTTCCGGATACCGGACGGCTTCACATTGACGATCGTATCAGATAATGGATTTCTCATGGGGTAATCAACATCCTTTCATCTTTAGGCTGATGGACCATAACTGTACCATGGTCTTTGTATTTCTTCAGGATAAAATGCGTCGCCGTACTTAAAACGGATTCCTGAGGCGAGAGCTTATCGGAAACAAACTGTGCCACGTCGCGCATGGTCTTGCCTTCGATCGTCACCATAAAATCAAAACCTCCGGAGATCAGGTAGACACAGTCCACTTCCGGATAATTGTAAATGCGCTCTGCGATCTTGTCAAATCCCAATCCTCTCTGGGGCGTTACCTTAACTTCAATCAGTGCCGTTACCTTTTCGGAACCGGTCTTATCCCAGTCGATCAGTGTGTGATATCCGCAGATGATTCCTTCCTTTTCCATCTCTGCAATTTCATTGGCAATGGTTACTTCGTCGGTCCCAAGAAGAATCGCCAGGTCTTTCAGGTCCACGCGGCTGTTACGCTCGATATAAGTCAGAATTTTCTCTCTCATAATATGATTTTCATCCTTTTTCCACATAAATTTTATACAGTTCGTCTGTTTTTGGACGTTCCAGATAGGACACGTCACTGCCGTTTAAGATCTTTTTGGCTCTGCCATCCGCGCACCGTCCGATCAGCGATGCATGAATGCCTGCCTCCTCCAGATCCCGGACCAGCTTTCTTCCATCCGGCGAAGTCATCAGCATACACCCGCTGGATATAAGCTGGTACGGATTCAGACGATAATATTCACAGATCTCCACCGTCTCCTGGCGGATAGGAATTGCCTTCAAATCGATTTCCAGTCCGATGCCGGATGCCTCTGCAAGCTCCCAAAGGGCTCCATAAATCCCGCCCTCGGTCACATCATGCATGGCGCTGACACCGGACTTCACGGCGATTGCAGCCTCCGGCACCACCGAAAGCAGCTTGTCAAAACCTTTGGCCTCTTCCACAAAGGACCTGGGAAACCGTGCAAAAAGCGCTGCCTCTTTTTCCTTTGCAATGATGGAAGTCCCTTCAATTCCGATCCATTTCGTTACAACCACATCATCTCCGGCCTTTGCGCCGCCCGTTGTCACCAGCCGGCCCTTTTTTACTTTGCCAACGCCGGTCACGGATATCACCGGCTGATTCACTACAGCCGTAACTTCCGTATGCCCGCCTATAGCCTGCATGTGAAGCTCCCTGCAGGCGCTCTCCACTTCCTGCACAAGCTGCCGAACCAGCGGTTCCTTTGCCGAAGGCGGCAGAAGAACCGTCAGAAGGACGCCCACCGGCTCCGCCCCGGCACTGGCAAGATCATTGGCTGTAATATGTACCGCCAGCCGTCCCATATCCACGGATGTACCCGTAATCGGATCCGTGGTGAGCACAAAGACTTCATCCGGCCCAAGCTGTACAGCCGCACAGTCCTCTCCTACCGAAGCTCCCACCAGCACTTCTTCTCTCTTTGTATGAAGTTGTCGGAGCACTGCCCTTTTTAAGACGCTCTCAGGCACCTTTCCTATCTCCATCTATTCGTCCTCTTTACGGAACCGGTACTTCTGCCGGCGGCGCCGGCGGTACAAGCCCTGCAATATTCGCATCGGCCAAAGCCTCGTCCTGCAGTGCGATAGCCGCTCTTAAATTTTCCGACAGCACCGGATCGCCTGCCACTCCATAGACTACCGTGCGCTTGCCTCCCTGATATGTACTCTTATTGACTCTTGTGCGCTCCACCTGCACTCCGTCAATGGTAACGACTTTGTATAGTTCCGCTGTCGCTCCCTTTTGCCCTCCGGAAGCAGATTTATAGCCAAGGGGCTGGCCGGCATCTGCCACCAGCACGGTATTGCTTCCGGATTCGCCAAGCTTAACACTCTCAAAAGTGACCTGGCGGTTGCTGTCCCTGGTTTCTTTTCCGTATATGTTAAATACGACCTTTTTGTCCGACGTGGTGTATCCTTCAATATAAATCGGATATTGGGAGGAATTCCTGAATTTGAGATCCTTCCATGTCCCTGCAATGGCCGCGTCTTCAGAAAGCTTCACATAAGAAACAGTCATGGAATGGGGCGCGCGTTCCGTCACTTCCAGCTCCGCCCGGAGCACGGCATTGTACAAGGTTGTAGATACCTGGCAGACACCGCCGCCCATTCCGTCAACAATCTCTCCGTTGACGTAATTTGCAGCTTCCGCGTATCCCCGCTCCGCTGTAAACGGAGCGATGACATCATGGGTGGAAAATTCCTCCCCAGGATACAAAACTGTGCCGTCGATATAATTTGACGCACTGTTCACATTTTTGATACGGTTGGCATTGGAACTGGTCAGACTTGTGCTGAAGGTACCCAGAAGATCCTTGACATTAGCCAACTGCTCTGCGCTTCCTTCCGGCTCTGTAATCTTTGTCAAAAGTGTAATCTGATTCGACGCTTCGTCAGACCACCCCTGTTCCAGATAATCCATGATCGTCCGGACGGAACCTTCCACGTCAAGCACAAGCCCTTGTACGCCCGGTACAAAGTTAAATTCTCCATTTTCACGGGTCAGCGTCGCATTCTGAGCCTCACGGTCGAACTGCGTACAGTGTTCCTGCACATACGTCCTTACAAGCGCTTCGTCCGCCGTCCATTCCAGCGCAAATTCTTTGCCGTTATGCTGAAGATCTTTCTGGTCTTTATACCGCTTTACAATATTTCCCACACGGCCGATGCTCAGCGCTTCATCGATCATATCTGTATTCTCAAATGTAATGCCAAAATCAGACAGGGATGCCTCCACCTGCTGATCTCCAATCAAAAGGGAAAGCTTTTCTCCTCCCATCTGCTTTTCATACTCTTCCAGTGCCTGTACAGCTTCCGTACGGGTCATGCCGGAAACGTCAATTCCGCCAATCTTCACCCCGCTCAATATCGTATCCTCTGCCGCAAAAGCAGTCATCCCTGTGGCCAATACCAGAAGGCATATTCCCATACACAACTTTTTCATATACCTTTTCATCTTCTTCTCCTCTTCATTTAAGTTCCTCAGCCTTTCTGAAAAATGTCCCTGGACTGGAAAGATTTCCAGTCATACTCATGTCTGTAAATTCTTCCGGGCTTTTCCTGAAACGCTGCTGTATTTAAGTTCCGCGGTATTTCCAAAAAATACTGCCGCATCTGGATTCCGCGTCCTTCCAGACACATCTTATAGCGCATACGCCAGCAGCGGCAGCACCATGGCAATCACCAGAAGCGCTACGATCACCGCGGCGATCTTTCTCCTTGTCTTATCATTGTAAAAGTTCATCTGATACCTCCCCATAATGAAATTTATCATCTGTTTTGATGTTTCCTACCGCACGATCTTCCCATACTGCAGAATGATTCCGTCAATCATCCGGGAAGCCTCACTTTTCGTCAGTTCCTCCATGCGGATATTCAGTTCTATTTTATGATATTTTAGCAGATCCTTCAAGTACCCTTTCTGCGAATTTGTGATGGGACTCTGTTTTTTTGCCGTATAGGACAGCGCGCGGAGCACAAACGCTTCTGGATCCGCTTCTTTGAACTCCTCCCACAGCTTCCAGAGCAGCATATGCGCAGATCGGGCGTCGTCTGCCGCCCGATGAGAATGACCAGGGTCGATCTTATAATGCCCGCAGAGGGCCTCTAGCGACCTGGAGGGAAGCTCCGGAAGAACCCGCCTGGCAATCTTCAGCGTATCCATAGCCTCCGCCTCAAAGGCAAATCCCGCGTTCACCGCTGCCTGCTTCAAAAATCCATAGTCAAAGGAAACATTGTGCCCAAGCACCGGAAGCGTGCCCCTGAATGTCAGAAATTCTTCTATCGCCTGTGCTGCCTTCTTCCCGGTACGCCGCATCTCATCTGTAATTCCGGTCAACTCCTGTATCCTTAGCGGAACCGGAATCCCTGCGTCCACCAGTGTCCCGTAAGTCTCGCAGATCTCCCCTTTGCACACTTTGACCGCACCGATTTCCAAAAGCTTATCCTTCGCCGGATTCAGCCCTGTTGTCTCCACATCTACCGCAATATAATCATTTATCATCTTTCTTTTGTCCTTTACAATATTTCGTCAGAAAGCATTCCTGGCACTTTGGGCTTCGGGCCGTACAGATCGTTCTTCCAAATGTGATAATGTGAATGTTCCAGAGAATCCAGTGATCCTTCGGAAGCTTTTTCATCAGATCCCGTTCGATCTTCTCCGGGTCCTCTTCCTTCGTAAGCCCAAGCTTTCTGGAAATACGCTTCACATGGGTATCCACCACCACGCTCGGTTCATGATAAATATTTCCGCGGATCACATTGGCCGTCTTTCGTCCCACGCCGGCTAAAGAAGTCAGCTCCTCTAACTTCCTTGGAACCTCTCCCTTATAATTGTCCAATAACGCCCGGCTGCAGGCGATGATATTTTTGGCCTTATTGTGATAAAAACCGGTGGAATGAATGTCCTGTTCCAGTTCTTTCAGATCCGCTCCTGCAAACTTTTCCAGCGTATCATATTTTTGAAACAGATCTTTGGTCACAATATTTACCCTGGCATCCGTACACTGGGCGCTCAGCATAGTTGCAATTAAGAGCTGCCAGGGAGTTTCGTAATTCAGATAACAGATGTATTCTGTCCCATACTGTTCATCCAGCAGAGCCAGAATTTCTTTTGTTCTTTTTGTCAATGCAGTACCTCCACACTGGCTTCTTTGGTCAGCGGATCACGCCTTTCATAGTCAAAAAGCACATAAACCGGCTTTTCTTCATATAGAAATACTTCGACGTGAACCTGTTTTCCATAATCCTTTTCATATGCCTTAAGCTTCTGCCGGTAAGGACGCAGATCCAAAGCAAAGGGGGGACGGCTCTTTAAGTTCTCCCGCGCATACAAGTCATAAACCATGCACTGGTCATATTCCTGCCCCAAAAACTCCCGGAGGATCTCATATCTTGCCATACGGGAATGGCTGATCCTGTCATAACCTCTGCTCTCATAATATACCCCAAGTTCGCAGAAAAAATCAAATGGAGATTCATACCTTTTCAAAATCTGCTCCAGAGTCTGTTCAAACTGATGGCTGTTATAGTAGATTTCCACCATTTCCTCCACACGTTTCAGACAGAGAATATCCCCATAAGACATCCAGTTGGTCCTAAGAACTTCATAAGGCGGTTCCCCATGGAACACCAGTCCGTATTCTTTTGCCCTTTGATGCATCCCGGAGCCTTTGAGCACCTTTAAAAAGCCCAGTTGAAGCTGCTGGGGCCTTAAAGCGAACACTTCATCGAAAGAACGGTGAAAGCTCTCCAGATCCTCTTCAGGAAGACCAGCAATCAAATCCAGATGCTGATGAATATTCCGAAAGCTTCGGATTTGTTCTACCGTTTCCTTCAGCCGTTCAAGGTCCATCTTTCGGTCAATCTGTTTAATCGTGGACACATTTGTAGACTGTACGCCAATCTCCAGTTGAATCAGCCCAGGCCGCATCCGGCTCATCACATCCAGCTCTTCCTCCGTGATTAAATCCGCCCCAATCTCAAAATGAAAGTTTGTCACGCCGTTGTCATGTTCCAGAAGCCATTTCCACAAGTGTACTGTCCTTTTGGGGTCAATGTTGAACGTCCGGTCTACAAACTTCACCTGAGGAACTTTTGCGTCTAAAAATTTTGTCAAATCCTGTTCCACCAGAGAAAGGCTTCGAAAACGTACCTGCTTCTCGATGGAGGAAAGACAGTAGCTGCACCGAAACGGGCAGCCCCGGCTGGACTCGTAATAAATGATCTTGTTTCGAAAAGACGTCATATCCCCGTAGAAAAAGGGCAGGCAATCCAAATCTGCCATTGGCGCCGGAGCATTCTCACAGATTGTTCCGTCTTCTCCCCGATAAGTCAGACCTTTGATCTCAGACAGACGTTCTTTCCCTTCTATATAATAGGCAGCAAGCTGCCCAAAGGTTCCCTCTCCCTCTCCCCGCATAATTCCATCCACTTGCGGATACAGCTCTAGAAAATGACGGGCATCATAGGACACCTCCGGTCCTCCGGCCCATAGGCGGACATGCGGAAGGATTTTCGGAAGTTCCTGAAGAAGCTCTCCGATCATCCGCCGATTCCAAATATAGCAGGAAAAAGCAACCACATCCGGCTGCTTTTTGTATAAGTCTCCCAGAATCTCATCTGTCTGCTGATTAATCGTATATTCCGCGATCTCCACCTGATCTCTGCAACGCCCTGCAGACGCTTTTAGGCTGTATACAGCAGGATTGGAATGAATATATTTTGCATTGACTGCTGCCAGTAAAATTTTCATAAAACACCTCTTTGGAGCATTTTACCACATTCCGGTCCGGTTGCAAATTTCTTTCCTTTTTGTTTCGCTTTTCTTTCGTTTTTTTAGAAATCTTTCATTCCGGCGCCACATTTTCGTCACATTTTCTTGTTATGATAATACACGTAACAGGAACACATCAGTATTTCATTCATAACACTTTAGGGGACTCACCTGGAGTCCCCACTCCCTCGAATACTCAGGACCCTGCAAAAAGGCAGAGTCCTTTTTCTTCGTATCTTTTGATCCCTTGACTTTTTTACCGAAAAGCCGTACTCTACATGATAGAAAATATACACCAGCCACACATCGGAGCAAATGACCATGTTATATCCATCCATCGGCCTTCCCATGATGGGAACATCCATCTTCCGCCATTACTTTCAGCGCCCTTATATCCGCTGTCTGAACCGGGCCGGGGCGTCCCCCCGGATTCTTTCCCTGTCCAGCTCTCCGGGCGTTCTAAAGGCGGCTCTAGAGCAGTGCGACGGCTTTCTGTTTGCAGGCGGCACCGATATCCATGCAGAACGATACGGTCAGAAGCGCCTGTCAATCTGTGACGATCCCGATGCCAAAAGAGATGAATTTGAACTTGCACTTCTTCAGGCCGCCCTGGATGCACAGAAACCGATCTTTTGTATCGGCCGCGGTATGCAGCTTTTAAATGTGGCTCTTGGAGGCACTTTGATCCAGAGCATTCGTTTTTATCAGGAATATCAGCACGCCGATCCGCTGCACCGTTCCACCGCCACGCATCCTGTGGACCTGGATCCGGAGAGCCTTCTGTCCTGGATTCTGGACTCCGATACCCTGGCTGTCAACAGTCTTCATCATCAGGCTGTAGATGACCTTGGAAAAGGGCTTTTGATATCTGCCGACAGCCCGGAGGGATTTCCGGAAGGGCTGGAATTAGCCGGATATCCCTTTTGCCTTGCAGTGCAATGGCATCCCGAATATATGGCGCCCCGGACTCCCGCCCAGCAAAAACTATTTCAGGCTTTTACAGATGCCTGCCGGTAGCCGGACCTGTTACGCCTCGGTCCCGTCTTCTTTATAAAATCTGCATCCGCACCGGCCATGTTCCTTCACCTCGTACAAAGCCTGGTCTGCCTGCCGATACAGCTCTTCTGTAAATCCTTTCTCTGAAAATGCTGCTCCTACGCTTAAAGACACCTGGGGCAATCCGTCCTTCGGGTGCGTAAGCTGATCGTTCATCTCCTGCACTTTACGCTCGACAACATCTTTTTGATCTTCTGTCAGATTGGTCAGGATCACTGCAAATTCATCCCCGCCGATTCTCGCCGGATAGTCGGTAGCACGGAAGCTATCCTGCAAAAGCTCCGCTACTTTTTTCAGTACCAGATCCCCTACTTCATGCCCATAACCATCATTGACCTGCTTGAATTTATCCACATCCACAATCAGAAAAGCCAACGGAATCAGCTTAATCTGGAACAGCCGTTTTAACTGCTCAAAAGCCCCCCGGTTGATGATGCCGGTCAATGGATCATGTTCTGCCTGATAACGCAGCATTGCTTCATTAGCCGTATTGACTTCATAAATATCATTATAGGTCAGGGCCAGGTATTTAAACTCGTAAGAACCGGTGATCTCCATCATCTTGTCCTCCTTGATGCACCGGATATACACCTGCAGCGGCTTGATAATCAGCATGAGAATCATGACAAAAGTAATGATCGTCTCCACGAACAGCACACTGACCAGCAGTCCCTGACGCTTCATCGTAAGCTCCAGCTCATCTGCATTTCCAAGCATCCTTTCATGAGTCAGCTCATGCATACTGGACATGGCCCCTTCTACAGCATCCGTGATTCGATCTTTGGCAAGCTGATATTCATCCCCGAAGACGAGCATCTGCGCCTTTTTCTGCTGTTCCTCCTGGCTCAGGTTCAGGTCCTCCTCCTGCAGAGCCATTGTCTGGATTTCCTCCGGAAATGCCTCCATATCCTTGCCTCCGGCTGTCGCCGCCAGCTTCATGGCATACATCTCGCTGGACATCAAACGATTGGAATTGTCCAGTGCTTCCTCCAGGTACCGATATGCCTCCTGCCCATAGTCAGACTCTTTCAGTCGTTCCAGCGCCTGTTCCCTGCGTCCGATTTCATGAACTTCTGTAAAATAATTTTCCATATACTGCGGTTCTAAGGTGATAACATAAAGCCGCACCTGTTCGGTCAAATATGCAGATCCTTCGCTCAGCAGCGCTTCACTGTCCTCAAATTCAATATAGTCATCCATGGAACGATGCACATCTTCGTATTTTCTGGACACATGAATCGTTGCTGTAATCAGCAAAAGATACAAAACACAGGAAACCAGAATCATAATAATATTGACACTGCGTATTCGGATGCCCCTGACTGATCTCTTTTCATTTTTTTCATTCTTTTCCATCTTACTTCCCTCCACTGCATGTCTGTTTACCCGAAAATGGTAAAAAATCTGATTGTATTATACGCTAGATTTTATATTCTGTACAGAGAAAGGTCCCCTGCTCCTGCAAATAATAAAAACTTCCAAAGCTTTCCCGGCTGCACCGGCCGCAATCCGCACAAAACAGCAAACCGGGAAATACAGCCTTACTGCATTTCCCGGTTCTTCTTATCCAATCATTCAGTAAACAATGGGGTAGAGTAATACCGATCTCCGGAATCCGGAAAGATTACAACAATCGTCTTGCCGGAAGTTTGACAGTTTACCTCCTTCTTCTACACAAATGCAATTCCATTTTATCCCTTATTTTAGCTGGTTTTCCAGCTTTCTTTTTTGTCAAATTTTTGAAATGTTTTTGTAGCTATTTTTAGCTATATGTGTTATAATAAGGGTTGGAGGTAT
>CAJTDB010000034.1 GCA_910574965.1 Lachnospiraceae bacterium
TGTTGGTTTTCTCTTTTCGTCATCATAATGTATCACCTCAAGGATTCATCTACACATATATTTTCTTATATGAAAATCTTTTTGGCAAGAGGTTTGTCAACAGCTCGAAAAAGTCCAAAAGTTACGGAAACGGAGTTTTGAATGTACTTGGGAAAGGACAAAACAAAGCGTCCGGCATAGCCAATCGCCAAACTGAATATGCCGGATGCCCGCAGGGTTCTTCCTAAAGGATTGCCCTGTCTTTATCTTACCATAAGGCAGGGCATTTTACACGAAAAACTCTTTCGGAAACCAGACAAAAATTATTTTTGAGAAAGAAAGAGGTAGAAACATGGCATTTTTTACAACAGCGGTAACAGGTGTGAATTGTGAGTAAAGTGAAAAATGGGAAGAATAAGCAAGGTGAAAATCTGGTGTATGTAGATAGCCCTCATAAAGTAGACATGGTAAAATCTTAGAAGAAACGAGGTAAATCAATATGGAAAAACAGGTTTATATCACAGAGGGAGAACGGGCAAAATGCAAAAAGGTGGCTGAAGCGTTTACGGAGCTGTACGAAATGGCGGACATTGTAGTGGTTGATGTCGGCAGATACGGTTTTGTGATGCTGAAATACTATATGCCGCCGCAGGGTTTTGAGGAAGATGAAACTTATACAGACAGCAGGGCATTATTTGAGGGATTGTGGCAGGAATGGCTTGACATGAAGCTGTATCTTATGGCGAAAGGCACTCCTTTATTGGAAAAGGGGTACAAGGGTGTATTTGAGAGTCTACCGGAAGAAAAACAGTCGATACTTATCGGACGAAAAGCTGATTTCGCAGAGAGAGCAGGGATAGACCTGTAAAAGAATGTTTTTATAAAAGAAATGGATAAAGAGATGGATTCCGTAGGCGCAGGCATTGTGGAAATGTCGTATAACTGGCTGCGTTCATGGAACTGTGGGAAACCCTGTTATGTAATCATATGGTTATGGAAAAGTAAATGGAGGTTTTGGTTATTCCGAAAAAAGTAAATTGGAGTGTTGTTTGGCAAAGTGTTATTGGTTGGAGAGATTGTTATTCATATTAATAAGAAATAAACAAGAATCCACTTTCTTTATGAAATCTTCAAAAATATCCTCTATGCTATTGATAGAATTAAATGAAAGGACATGATGATTATGGATATGATTTTGAAAACAACAAACCTCTGTAAAAATTTCAAAGGGCAGACAGCAGTAAACAATGTATCTTTGAACATTCAGAGAAATTCTGTCTACGGATTGCTGGGACCGAATGGAGCAGGCAAATCTACCATTCTTAAAATGCTCACTGGCATTTTGCGCCCTACATCGGGAGAAATTGAGTTTGACGGTCACGCATGGAACCGTAGCGATTTACAATCTATTGGCGCATTGATTGAAATGCCGCCCCTATACGAAAATCTGACCGCATACGAAAATCTGAAAGTGCGAACCCTTGCGCTCGGACTTCCCGATGCCCGCATTGAGGAAGTCTTACGGATTGTTGACCTTACAGACACTCGAAAAAAGAAATCGGGACATTTTTCTTTGGGAATGAAACAGCGGCTTGGCATTGCGCTTGCGTTGTTATCATCACCTAAATTGTTGATTTTAGATGAACCGACAAACGGGTTAGACCCTATTGGTATTCAAGAATTACGGGAACTTATCTGTTCTTTCCCGGCGCATGGAATTACAGTAATTTTATCCAGCCACATTTTATCCGAAGTAGAACAGATTGCGGATCACATTGGAATTATTTCTGCCGGGAAGCTGGGCTATGAAAGCAAAATAAACAAAGGCGCAAGTTTAGAAGAAATTTTTATGCGTGTTGTAGCTGCTAATAACGAAAAGGGGGAAAAATAATGTTTCATCTTATACATTCTGAATTATTAAAAGTACGTCATACATTTGCATTAAAGCTATTTGTTGCGGCTCCTATCGTTACTTTGAGTTTAGGATACATCTTGAGTGGAAAATTTGTTCAGTTTACAGCCTATAATTGGTGGTATATTTTGATACTGCCGATTACGATTGCTATTTGGTGTGCCAGCTTTATCAGTTGTGAAAAACGCACACAGTATCAGAATATTCTCTGTTTATCTGTTGACATGAAGAAAATCTGGATTGGCAAGCTGTTTGCGGTTGCTGTGCTGCTTTTATTAACCAATTTTGTAATGTGGGGTGGCTGTACGCTTTTTGGTGTTTTTACCGTGATGAACATTGACCCGCTTAATGGTTTTTGGGGCTGTATGTTATTGTTTCTTGTTTACGTTTGGCAGCTTCCGCTTATTATGTTGCTTGCGAAAAAAACAAATTATCTTACTGCTGTACTAATTTCCTTTAGCTGCAACATTTTATCCACGATTGGAGCAGAAAGTGATTTGTTTTATCTCAATCCATTTGCCATTCCAGCACGCATTGTATGCCCCTTTTTCAAAATGCACCCTAACGGTATTCCTATTGAAAATGGTTCTTTTCTGCTGAATACTGGAACAATCATTCCTGCCGTTTTGTTTAGCTTGATTTTGGCGGTACTGTGTTTTTTGCTTACAGCATGGCTTTTCACTAAAGGAGACAGAACACATGATTGAGTTATATCATTATCTAAAAAGCGATTTTTACAAGTTGCGCAATTCTTCGTTCTTTTGGGTACATGTTTTATTCCCATTTCTGGGAGTAGCACTTGTTTTACTGTATGCGACATTTGCGGCTGTAAACGATATAAACATAATTGCGGTATTCTTTCAGCTTTTCGCAATCGCATATCCTTTTGTTATTAGTATCGTTTGTGAGATTATCGCAGGACAGGAAAACCGGGCGGGGCATTATCAGAATATTTTAGTGTTGCGTTCCAAAACGAAAGCCATTTTGTCTAAATTCTTGTTACTGATTGCCGCCGGATTGCTTGCGGTATTATTGAGCATATTTCTATTTGCTTTGTTACTTCCGGCGACAGGAATAAAATTGCTTTTGCCGACATCATCCCTTGTATTACCGGCTTTGACCTTGTGGAGCAGTAATATACTGCTATATGCTCTTTCTATTATTTTGGCATTTCGGTTTGGAAGAACGGTCTGCATAGGAATGGGAGCTATTGGCAGTTTATTAGCTGCATTGCTCCAAACGGGCTTAGGTACAGGCTTGTGGTTTGTGCTGCCATACGGCTTTGGAATACGTCTTAGTGATTTCGCACTTCAATTTGCCTTGCAGGATTCAACTGCTGTTAGTGCAGAACTTAAATTCGGGATAAGTATGTGCGCGGGTATGACGGTTTTATTTATTGTAATTTTGTTCGTGTGGTTTTTGCGGTACGAGGGAAAGTGTACAAATGAGTGAGGAGATGATATAATATGGGTTGTTTGGGAAACGTGATATGGTTCCTGTGCGGAGGATTATGGCAGGGCTTGGCATGGACAATATCGGGCATTTTTTGGTGCATAACCATTATTGGAATACCGATTGGGCGGCAATGTTTCAAATTTACTGCTCTTACCTTTTTCCCGTTTGGAAAAGAAATTCAGTATGGCGGTAATGCAATTTTAACTTTGGCAAACCTTGTATGGCTTATAATCAGTGGTATTCCGCTTGCCATAACAGCGTGCATAAATGGAATACTGCTATGCTGTACAATTATCGGCATACCGTTTGGTATGCAATGCTTTAAGATTGCAAAACTCGCCCTTATGCCTTTTGGGGCGACCGTAAATGAAGTCTGACAGGAGGGATTGATATGGCGAATATATTAGTTGTTGATGATGAAAACGCAATGCTTCAACTGATAAAACGCATTCTCGAAAAAGACGCCCATACCGTAACACTTCAAGCAAATGCAAAAGCCGTTCTTGATATAGATTTCAGACGATATGATTTGATTTTGCTGGATATTATGATGCCGGATATGGACGGTTTTGAATTATGCAATCAAATCCGTTTCCTTGTGGATTGCCCTATTATTTTCTTGACTGCAAAAACACAGGAAAGTGATATTGTTCGTGGTTTGGGAATTGGCGGCGACGATTACATCACAAAGCCTTTTGGTACAAATGAATTGCTTGCCCGTGTAAATGCACATTTACGCAGAGATAACCGAGAAAAGAAATATGCCATATCCATTTCGGGCATTATCTTTCACATCAACGCAAAGGAAACGGAAGTCAATGGGAATAAACTCCCTCTAACCAAAAGTGAGTATGAAATATGTGAATATCTGGCTTTGCACCGGGGACAGGTTTTTTCAAAAGAGCAGATTTATGAAGCTGTTTTTGGTTTTGAGGGAGAAAGTGACGATAGTGTGATAGCCACTCATGTAAAAAATATCCGCAGTAAGTTAGCGGCTGTCAAATTATCCCCTATTGAAACGGTTTGGGGGGTGGGTTATAAATGGGAGTAAAAAAACTGCGTTCTATCTTCATGCGGTATATATTCACTGTTGCCGGTGGTATTCTTTTCATTATCGCTATCAATGTTGGTCTATATATGTTTTGTATAAATACAGAGGTCATTATTCCTGTTATGAATATTGAGGATAGGATTGCTGACGCAGCAGAAGAAATACAGACAAGTAAATTTTTTGATACAGCCGACATTCCAAACTTTTGTGATTATGGCGTTTATACTCCCGCAGGCGTGTTCCAGTACGGCTCTTTATCAGAAGATACAGCCAACACCTTTTGGGAAGAAGCTACTACAAATGGAAAGAATATAATTCCCCCATACCGTGTTCGGGTTATTGAGCGTGTGGATGATGTCGTTCTTTTGCGCTACCGTTTAACTTCGCAATTCAACAATACTACACTTCGACGTATTTGCCCGGCATCCGATCTTCTGCTTGTCGGGCTGATAATAATTGAGATTGTCGTTTTGCTATTCCTTGTTTCTCATTGGTTTGGGAAATATACGGGCAGGAAAATTGACAAACTGCTTATCGTAACCCAGAAAATTGAGAAGCAGGATTTGGATTTTAAGATTGAAAGTAGTGGCATATTTGAAGTAGACCGCGCCTTATCCGCATTGGAACACTTGAAACAGGCACTAAAAAATTCGCTTGCCGAGCAATGGCAAGCGGATAAATTAAGGCAGGAGCAGATTTCAGCTTTGGCACATGATTTGAAAACACCACTGACTATTATCCGTGGAAATACGGAGCTGCTGTATGACACGATACTTGCCGATAATCAGAAAGAATGTGCGGACTATATCGAGGGCAGTGTTGTTCAAATGCAGGACTATATTGAAACGCTAATTGACATGACAAAAGCAAAAGAGAATTTTCCTTTTCACCGTAAAAATGTAAAATTATCTTCCTTATTGCAGGAAATCCGTACACAGGCAAAAGGTTTGTGCGCTGTAAAAAATATCTATTTGGAATGGAGGGAGAATGTTGATCGGGAATATATCTTTGCAGACAGTGAACAACTGATGAGAGTTTTTGCAAATGTTTTTTCAAATGCAATAGAATATACACCAGCAGGAAAAACAGTTTTCTTTGAAGTATATGAAAAAGATAATTCAATCCTATGCTCTATCACTGATATGGGAAGTGGTTTTTCTCCCGAAGCGTTAAAACATGCGACTGAACAATTTTATATGGACGAACAAAGCAGACATTCCAAATCGCATTATGGAATAGGTCTTTATGTAGCAGACTCCATAATAGCCAAACATGGCGGACAGCTTATTTTAAGCAACTCTGAAAAGACTGGCGGCGCACAGGTTATAATCAAAATTCCATATTGACATTATGGACGGCTTGCGAGCCGTCCTTTTTTCAAATCTTTATGAAATCCACAAAATTAGCAGTTAGCATATAAATAAACAATAGAAATCCAATCTGCCACATGACGGCAATAAAAAAACACTTTTTATCTGATTCTTGCTATGTTCATATTGTGGCGGGTAAATCAAACTAAACAAATAGGAAGCGAGGAAACATGAGAAAACATTCTATTCCAAAAGCACTGGTGAAGTTATATGTAATGATCGTAATATTTTTTACCCTGCTCATTTGGACGATATGGGGAAATACGGCGTTGACAGTGAGTAACATAAAAATTTCAAGCAGCCGTATTCCCCCTGCATTTTCCGGGTTTCGGATAGTGCAGGTATCAGACTTGCACAACGCAGAATTTGGGAAAGGCAATAAAAAGCTGCTGGAATTGCTATCAGAAAGCAAGCCGGACATTATTGTAATAACCGGGGATTTCG
Organism: Lachnospiraceae bacterium; assembly: GCA_910574965.1. GTDB lineage: Bacteria > Bacillota > Clostridia > Lachnospirales > Lachnospiraceae > Hominiventricola. The sequence continues at coordinate 6,212 of CAJTDB010000034.1, forward strand.
TGGACGCAGGACATACAGATATTGACGTGGCTTTTGATTTCGCAAAAGTGGCGGTTAATATTGCACCTGTCTACTATGTGACAGGGAACCACGAAGCAAGCCTGTCACAGTATGACGAACTCAAAACGGGGCTTGAAGCGATTGGCGTAATTGTTCTTGAAGATGAAGCAATACAATTAAACCACGAAAAAGGAATGATAACGCTTATCGGGCTTTCTGACCCTAATTTCACGTTGAAAGGTGATATGTTCGGGGAAGCCCCGGCTATGGTTAGCGCAAAGCTGAGTAGCCTTGTTGATGATGAAAGCAGCTACACTATTCTACTTTCACACCGACCAGAACTATTTGAGAGCTATGCACATTGCAATATTGATTTGGTTCTAAGCGGACACGCACACGGCGGTCAATTCCGTCTGCCCTTTATCGGCGGGCTGATTGCCCCCGATCAAGGGATATTTCCAAAGTATGACGCAGGGCTGTTTACAAACGGCAGTACAAATATGATTGTTAGCCGGGGATTGGGTAACAGCATTATTCCTATCCGCTTTAATAACCGCCCGGAAGTCATTGTAATTGAACTTCTTAATACAGGCTTGTAAGAACAGCTTGTAGAAAACTGAATGATAAAGTGAGCTGCCGCACAACGGCAAAAGAAAAAAAGCCGTCGTACAGCAGCCATGTTTTATTGCTTTAATTTTGCGGTGGCTTTGGAAAGCAAAGCAGCCGTTTTTGTTTGGAAAATTAAAATGGGATGAGTTAAATCAGGAGGCAAATAATGGGAAAAAGAAAACTGAAAATATCGCTCTATAGAATAAGAAAAACAAAAGAATTACGGATGATTTTACACATCAAGGTGTACTGCAATGAAGAATAAAACTTCACTGTGGCACACCTTTTTTAATGGTGCGAAATTTGTCTAATTTTAGATTTTTCTGTGATTTTCCTCTACAGATTTTTGGAAAAATTTTGAACGGAGATGTTTTGTTTTCGGAGGGATTTAGAAACAATTTATTGTTTCATAGATGGTTGTTTTGCAAGCATGGCTTTCTGTGTATCCCACACCTGTTTCATCAGTTTTTTCACTTCCTCAACGTCGGCTTTATACACATTGCCCGTTGCGTTCATTCGTTTTGCTATCTGGTTCAGATTACCGCTGATTTTTCCGAGTGTGGCATTGTATTCCCGCAAATCGGAGTAGTCAATGTCATAGACAAAGCCGTACAGAATTAGACAGCGCAGGAAAGTAGATTTGCTTTTCATGCCGGAAATTTTTACTTTCTGTTCCAGTATGTATTGCTCCTTGTCGCTTAGGTATATTTTCAGTTCATTTTTGCGCTCACGGTTTGCCATTTTTGATGCTTTCTCCTTATCAGATTTTTAAGGGGATTTTACAAAAATAAATGCCCTCATATATGGGGCATTCGTACAAAAAAATCAAAGATTCCGGCAGGGTGGTTTTTGATTTTCTGGACACAAAGGGGGTTAGGGGGATATGCCCCCTACAAGCCAATTTTTTCAAGTTTCCGCTCCGGGGAAGTTGGGGAAATTGGAGCCTGTGAGGGAACACAGGCAGTGCTTGCTATTACTTCCCGGAAAAGGTTTTTGCCTTTCCGGGCATTGGAAAAAAAGAGAAATTTTTTTGAGGAAAGCCCCCATAGAGGGGATATTACTTTATCTACAATTAACATCAGAAACAGCGGAGAAAGGGGGTGAGAAAATGTTAGACCATGCATTCCGGCGGCGCAGGGAGATTGAGCGTATGCTGCTGTCGGGGAAGAAGCTGACGGTATCGGAGCTTATGGGCAGGTACTGTGTGGGCAGGAAGTCAATCAGCAGGGATTTTGAAGTCATAGGCGAGGAACTTCCCGTCATTTCAAAACAGGGATATAACGGCGGCTACTTCCTTATGGACGGCGTTGGGAAAAACCAGAACACGCTCTTGCAGGAACAACTGGAATGCTTGGAGAAAGTCGCTGTTTCATGTGCGGCAGAGGACAGGGAAACCATTCTGTCAATCATACATGAGTTCGGTCCATACTGCGGCAGACTTACATAGAAAACGATTGCCATTCTTATAAAGCATATAAAGGATTTTTGAATGTTTTATGTGCTTTTAGGGCTGGCAATCCTGAACGGTTTTCAAACAGCCAATGGGAGGGGAAATAGGTATGGACACGGCACACCGGAGAATGGAAATCATCAGCATTTTATCTGTCAAAGGGCATATAACGGCAAGGGAGCTTGCGTGGGAATTGGGCGTTACGATACGCACGATACACCATGATATTTTCACATTGACTTTTGATTACCCGATTTATACAAAGCCGGGCTGTGGTGGCGGGATTTTTATCACGGATAATTACAAGCCCTATACCAATGCCCTCACAGAAACAGAACTTGAAACACTGTGCAGGCTGTACGGGAAAGCGGAGGGGAAAGAGAAAGAAATCCTGTTCCGGATTATCCATAAATACGGGGCGGACAAGCTGGAAATTTAACCAGAAAAACCAATACGTTTTATTGCTGGTGCTGACTTGAAAAGCATCGCTTACTGACAACTGAATATGGACAATCCTGCAAGACGTATGAAACAGCCGAGCTGTGCAGAAACACGCCATGACTGCCTATAATAAACAGGCGAGAGCGAGAGATGTTTTAAAGCAAACAAGGTGTGGGAACCTTGCGCCATGACACTGTTTCCTGATAATGATACTTCCGTAAAACGGTCACAGAGATGATGGTGCGATTCCAATGTGGGCTTCTTTCCCAGAAGCTACTTGCAGGGTATAAAATTTTGTAGAAAATGAGGATTTTTATTGAGATGGCGCAGGAAGAAATGTTTCAGATGATTCAGGCATTCACCGCACAGCGGGGAGAATTTATTATTTTGAACGGGCAGAGGATAAAAGCGTATAACATCAGGACAATTACCCTTGAGCAGTTCCGTATGCTGATTGCCTGCGGGAATGACAGGCACAACAACCAGATAAGGGTGACAAAAAGCGGCATGGTCTATCTCTCGGAGGATATAGTTGGCTCGGAGCAGCTTGATGATGTTGCGCTCTGTTTTGAAACATTCAGCGCACATAACGGGTATGTCGGCGTAAAGGCTGCGGAGGACAACAGCCATGTTATCCCATTATACTATGCATTGATCGGGAACTGGGTGGACGGGTGCAGGCATACCTATATAGACAGTTTTTAAATTTTTAAATAAGGCAACACACAGCGGCAGGGCAGTTATGAACCTATTGGAGATAGGTTTATAGCTGCTCTTTTTGCGTTGCGGAGATTTTGGATGGAGGGCTGTATGAATGTATTTGAAGCGATAAGGGAAAACGGCATTACCGCAAGGCAGGCGGCGGAGCATTGCGGGATAAAAATAAACCGCAGCGGCATGGCGGTCTGCCCGTTCCATAAGGACAAAAATCCGAGCATGAAGATTGATAACCGCTATTACTGTTTCGGATGCGGGGAAAAGGGCGATGCCATTGATTTTGTGGCGAAGTATTGTGGGCTTGGGAAGAAGGAAGCGGCGCTGCGGATTGCGTCGGATTTCGGTATCGGTTTTGAGGATAACAGGGGCAGGAAACCGCCGCCAAAACGTAAGCGGAGATTATCACCGGAGCAGAGGTTTGAGAAGGCGGAAAAGGGATGCTTCCGTGTGCTTTCCGATTACCTGTGCTGTTTAAGGGAATGGAAAGAATAGTATGCTCCGCAGGAGCCGGACGGGGAATGGAACCCGTTATTCTGTGAAGCGTTGGAAAAGAAAGACTATATTGAGTATCTGCTTGATGTGTTATTGTACGCTCCGCTATCGGAGCGTGTGCAGTTAGTAGCGGATTATGGAGAGGAAGTGCTGAAAATTGAAAGAAGACTGGAACAGTGTGCCGCCGGAGCAGAGGGCGGCGCTGGAAAAGACAATGGAGAAAATGGAGCAGGCGTCACAGCCAGAAACATGGTTTGACGGGAGCAAAGTCAATGACGTGCTTTTCTGTGAGGATTTCCTCGCAGGACACCCTATGAAGTGCATACACGGCACTTTTTTTGACGTAAACGGGGCAATCGGGGATGCGGAGCAGATTAAGGCGGAGATATATTACAAGATTGCGCCTTATGTCACATCAGGCATCGCAAAAAAGTCTGCATCACTCCTTGATGCGCTGCGGATCAGAAGCTACTCGCCGCCGCTGCCGTTCCAGACAGACCGTATCCATGTGGCGAACGGCACATACTTTTTATCAAAGGGCTTCTCCGCACAGAAAGATTTCTGCATGAACAGGCTCCCGGTGAGGTATATGCCGGATGCGCCGAAACCAGAACAGTGGCTTTCCTTTATAGGACAGTTATTGGAGCCGGAGGACATTATCACGTTGCAGGAGTTCATGGGATATGTGCTGTTACCGACAACGAAAGGGCAGAAAATGATGATTGTCATAGGCAAAGGCGGGGAGGGCAAGTCACGCATCGGCAGGGTGCTGAGGGCGTTGCTTGGCGACAGCATGAACACAGGCAGCATACAGAAGGTGGAGGTTGACCGCTTCGCAAGGGCAGACCTTGAATGGAAACTGCTGATGCTTGACGATGACATGAAGCTGGAGGCACTGCCGCAGACGAACAATATCAAGTCCATAGTGACGCTGGAGGATAAAACGGACTTGGAGCGCAAGGGGAAACAGAGCGAACAGGGGTATTTATGCGTGAGGTTTATCTGTTTCGGCAATGGCAACCTCGGTTCGCTGTATGACCGTTCCTATGGATTTTTCCGCAGGCAGATTGTCCTTACCGTCAAAGAGCGTGAGCCGGACAGGAAAGACGATCCGTTCCTCGGTGAGAAACTGATTGCTGAAGCGGAGGGCATATTTTTATGGTGTCTTGAGGGGCTGCACCGCCTGATTGACAACGGGTACAGCTTCACCATAAGCAAACGGGCGGAGGACAACCTGACAAAAGCCATGCAGGACGGGAACAACATCATCGTATTCATGCAGTCGGAAGGCTATATCAGGCTTGAGAAAGGCACACACGCCACGTCAAAGCAGCTTTACAGCGCCTATAGCCAATGGTGCGAGGACAACCTCGAAAAGCCGTTAGGGGAGCGCAGTTTTTCCAATTACCTGCGGCAGAATGAGAAGCAGTACGGGCTTGACTATACCCATAATATCGTACTCGGCACCGGCAAGACAGCAAGGGGGTTTAAGGGTATCCATGTAAAGGTGAGGGCAGGGGAAAACGGGCATTAAGACGCAAAAGACGCAAAGACGGGCAAAATCCGAAATCCTTTTTTATATATACATACGCTTATGCAGGAGCCGGTTTCTTATATATTATAATTTTTATTTTCTAACTTGAAAAAGATGTGTCTTAGCGTCTAAGCATAGGAAACATGAGGGCACTGAAAAAGTCTGATTCTAAGAAAAAAGAATTGGGCTTTTTTCGTGTTGGCATTATAATAGAAATATGGGAAGGAGGGCTTCGAAATGCTGAAAGATCATTCACAGTTGAAACTACCATTATCACCTTATCAGGGGATTTACGATGCGATTATTCCCGCCAATCATCTTCTGCGGAAAATGAAAGAGAATATCGATTTTAGCTTTATAAATCCAATGCTGCGGAAACAGTATTGTGAAAATTTCGGACGCCCGGCAAAGGAACCTGAGATGATGTTTAAACTGCTGTTTTTGAAAAAACTATACGACCTGTCCGATGAGACTCTGATCAGCAGTGCCCAGACGGATATGGCATATAAATTTTTTCTGGACCTGGAACCGGAAGCGAAAATGATTGATCCCAGCCTTCTCACAAAATTTAGAAAAACCCGTATTACAGAAGACATTCTGGAAGAGATGTTAAAAGAAACGATACAACAGGCTTTGGATAAAGGGCTGATAAAATCGGGAACCATTATCGTGGATTCTACCCATACAAATGCATCTGTCCGTGCGAAATCCCCTACACAGATTCTGCGGGATATGAGCAAACAGCTTAGGAAGGAAATCTATAAAAATGTTTTTGAATTATCGGAAAAATTTCCAGAAAAGCCATCATTGGAAGCCGGACTGGAGGAAGAGATTGCATATACGAAGGAACTGCTACTGGCTCTGGAGGAAGGGATAGCGGCCTGCGGCAACCGGAAAATACAAAAACTTTTCATGGAAATGAAAGAACTGCTTGAGGAGGAAAAGATCAGGGATATTCGTTCAAAGGATGACAAAGATGCGCGGTTTGGGCACAAGACGGCAACAAGCACATTTTACGGATATAAAAACCACCTGGCGATGACAGAAGATCGTCTGATTGTGGGGGTAAGCGTAACCCATGGAGGGGCACCGGACGGGCAGGAATTACCAGGGCTGATAGAAAAGGTGCAAGAAAACGGGATAGAAGTGACAGAAGTGATCGGGGATATGGCATATGTCAGCGATGACAATCTGGAAGTCTGCGGCGAAAAGATCTCATTGATAGCGCGGACCAATACGGCTGTAGCAGCAGCTGCAAACGGGAGGCTGGAGGAAGGGTTCTGTTATAATAAGGATGCCGGAATGCTGCAGTGCCCTGCCGGGGAACTGGCGATGAGGGTAGAGAAGCGGACAGCAAAGAATGGGAATACGTATTTAAGATATATATTCAGCAAAGTGAAATGCAGGAAATGCCCATTAAGAGAAAGCTGCCGTGTAGGGAAAGGGAAAGCAAAGGAACGGAGTTACAGCATTACCCAGGCAAGTGAAAAGAACCTGGAAAGACTTAAATTTGAAGAAAGCGAATATTTCAGGGAGCGAATGAAAATTCGGCACCGGATCGAAGAAAAGAACGGGGAATTGAAAGAAGCCCACGGATTGCGCAGAGCAGATTCGAGAGGGCTGTTTGCCATGGAACTGCAAATGTATTTCACGGCATTTGTGGCAAATATCAAGAGGATCACGAGATTAGCTGAGCCTGTTGCTCAGTAAAGCGGCATTTTTTGTATGTTTTAGAGCATTTTTGTATATATGTGCTATTTATATGTTGAAAAGAAAAAGCTCCCGCAAAAAAGTGGGAGTTTTTCAGTGCCCTCGGAAACATAAGGGTTTGAGGGCATTTTGGAAGCGTCTTTGCTGCGTCCTTTCAAAGCGTCTGATACCCGGCAAGAGAATTTCAACATTCTGTTGGGCTTTTATTTTACCGAACAGGACGCAGAAAGCGTCTGATACTGGATTGATTGGAGGGAATATATTTGAATAAAGCGAAACTGATAGTGACGAGGGTATTTGACAGTGAGCGCACACCGCAGGATGCGTTTGTGAGGGCGATATTAAATTCAGATAAATACGAAAAAACCTTGCAGGTTCCGGGCAGTGTAAGCATAGAACTTAAAAACCCAGTAAAATCAAGGGTTCTAGATTCTTAAGAGGTCTATTTTTCGTATAATTTCGGTTATATTCGTATAAATTTCGTATATCATTTTCCCCTCATATGTGCTATAATAGCCCTATCAAATCAGATAAGGGGGCTTTAAGATATGGCTGACAAGGTAAAGCGGACAAAGACAAAATACAAAAGCATTTATTTCAATGAGAACACAAAGAAGTATGATGTAAAGTATAACTATAAAGAGTATTCTGTAAAAGACGGCAAAAACGTATATAAAGCAAAGTGGGCGTATAATCTCAATACAATCAGTGAAGCAAAGTCGGAATTAGCACGGCTTCAAACTGCAGGCGTTAAAGTTGATGATAAAGACATAACTTTATCGGGTGCGCTTGAATTGTGGAATATAAAAGCCCTAGGTCAAAATTTTAGTCCAGTCACTATCAAGAATACAAATAATTTTATGGAAATGATATATAAATTCATTCCTAGCAATACAAAATTAAAAGACATTGATGAAGATGTTTATTTTAAATTTTGTGCTGATATTCGTGCTAGTGGCTTTTCAGAAGAAACTCTTTTCAGCCTTAATACAACATTTAGGAAAATTATCAATCACGCTTTTAAGAAGAAACTTATTACAGAAAATTTTCTATTGTATACAGACAATATGAAAACAAAAAGAAAAGAAGATTATAGAATAATAACAAAGGAAGAATTTGATTTAATAGACAATTATTTGAAAAATAATAAGTGTATTCGTAAGGGGAAAGACAGCAATAAAAAGTATAGATTTATGTTTAATTTGTTGTTTTATACAGGTATTCGTATAGGTGAAGCATTGGCTTTGAGGTTCTGTGATTTTGAAGAATTTAGTTACTATAAAAAAGGAACTGAACCTTTAAGAATAGCCCCTACAAGTGAAAGCGTAAACAGCCAACATTTACAAGGTATGCGTGTTGTAATAGATAAAGCATATGTGAGCAGAGAAAAGTTGTTAAAAGATACAAAGAACTATAAAAAAAGAACTGTTCCCCTCTCTCCTGCTGTTGAACGGCTTTATATGAGAATGAAAGAAGAGCATAAACAAAATGGCGGAAATATGGAAGATAAAATATTCAATTATGGCTATGATACATACAACAAAACAATCTCAAATGTATGTGAAAAAATTGATATAGAATCCTGTTCTTGTCATTCATTCAGACATACTTTTATATCAAATTTGATTAAGAAAAACATACCGCTAACGGTAATCGAAAAGGTATCGGGGGATAATCAAAATACTATCTTGAAGCGTTATTCGCATATGTTTGAAAGTGATGAAGTGATGATTTTATCAGCCTTACAAGATTTATAATTATTAGCCAAAAAGCACTCGAAAGAGTGCTTTTTGTATTCTGTAAAACCTACTGCGGAAACTGCGGAAACTGTGGAAGAATATAAACTTTTTATAAACTTTCCTCCATTTTTCAGATAATTATCTGCTTTTTTCATAGTGTGCAGAGCGACTAGAACTTGCGTCGCTCTGCATGGAGCAACTGCGGAAACTGCGGAAACTTATAAACATTTTATAAACTTTATTAAATTTTTATAAACTTTATGTTATGTAGCATAAGCAGTTTTTGCTGTTGCGGAATTAACATATGAGCGTAAACGGATGAAGAAAAGCTATGCTTTTCTGAATACGTTGCAAGCGAAGTCGTAGAAATGCGGTAGCATTTCGAGCGTAAAAAAGAGCAATAAAAAAGGTTCTAGTTCGTTAGAACTAGAACAATTAACTTATCAATTTCTAAACACAAAATTAGCATATCTTGCCAAAAATAAAAATGTGTTATAAAATTTATTAAAGGGCATAAAAAAAGAACCGTTAGGCAAACGGTTCGGGGGCATTAAATACAAATATTAAAATGAATAGCTGATTTTTTATACAATCACTATCTCTATATTTATGTTATTATAAAAATAAAAAATTGTCAATAGATAGGCTCTATTGACTTTATATAAAAGTTTTAATGCTCCTTTATGCTTAATAAATAAAAGAAAGGAAGAATAAAAAATGATAAACAATATTACAAAAATTAAGCAAAAGAAAGGGGTAATGACTAATCAATGAAAATGAAAAAACAGTTATAAAAGCAAGAGTTTATAAGATAACTCAATATGAAAAGAATCCCGAAACTGGGGAAGATTATCATTTCAATGAGAATAATATAAAAAGTGCCGTAGAGCATAAAACAATAAAAAGATATGCGTGGATAGAACACAATAAAGATTATTTTAGTGAACAAGAAGAAGCAAGTGGAAAAGGAAAAGCAGGGGAATTAAAAGGAAAGCATTGGCACGCTGTTATAGATTGCCCTGGCTCTGTTGAATTACCTGTTGTTGCTAAATGGTTCGGCGTGCCCGAATTTTTAGTCGAAGTGGCTAAAGGTAAAGGTGCATTTTTAGACTGCGTTGAATATCTGCCACATAGTAGCGAAAAGGAACAAGAAAAAGGTAAAACGCTTTATTCTGATGAAGAAGTCCATTCTAATTTTGACTGGCGAAAAGAACTCAATGAAAGAGAAGAAAACCGTTTGAAATATGGCGGTGATTTAAGCAAAAAAGATAGAATGTTATTTGATGTTTTGTATCTCGGAAAAACATTAAAAGAGTGTAGAGAAGAAGATAAACTATTGTATATGAATAATCTTGATAAACTCAAAAAACATAGATTAGAGTATATTTCAAGTCATATGGAAGTTCCAAAAACAAGGTTGAATATATATGTCTGTGGTGGTGGCGGTGTCGGTAAAGATGTAGCAAGTAGAGCAATAGCAAGATGCCTTTATCCTTGCATAGAAGCTGATGAAGATTTATTCTTTGAATTAGGCTGTGATAATGTAAGCTATGAAGGATGTGACGCACAACCTGTAAACATTTTAAGTGATTATAGAGCATACACGCTATTAGACGCATATAAGGGGCGTGAGAACCTTTTTAAAGTGTTTGATAGCCACCCACACAATAGCCGTGTAAACGTCAAATTTAGCTCTATAAAGCCCGTAAATAGCGTTAATATAGTTAATAGTGTGCAAGATTATCAAGTCTTTTTAAATGGGCTTGCTGGGCATTACAAGGACAAGCACGGCAATGAACATCAAGCGGAAGATAAAGCCCAAAGCTATAGAAGATTCCCTATTGTTGTAGAGTTAGAAGAAGCTACAATTACAATATATGTTAATCAATATTTCATTGGTAAAAGCAATGACGCAACTGATTTTAAAGTCTGGAAAAAGATAAAAGGAAACTTTGGAAAGATTAGAAAAGCATTTGGCAACAATGAAGAAAAAGCAAGGTTCTATGAAAATAAATTGTTGAATGGTTTTGCTGAATTGGTTCAAGAAATAATGCAAAATGAACCACAACAAAGTGATGAAGAATTAGAAGAAATGTTCAAAGATTTTGGTGAAGAAATCTTTGAAGAACCACAAAAAGAAGAGCCAAAAAAAGAAGTCAAAAAAATTGGTTTAGATGATTGGGTAATTGCCTATACTGGAAAAGGTGAATCTTTCAACATAGAATTTGATGAGTGTTTTATTCCTCTTGAATATAATTCCCCCGAAAAAAGAAAAGAAATATATGAAAAGTTTGTGGCTGAAAAAAACAGAAAAGAAGAAGCCGAAAAGAAAAAAGCACTTGAAGAAGAAAAGAAAAAAAGTGTTATACAAGGTAAAGATTTATTAGATTGGTTTGATGGTTTTGGAAATAATGAAGCAAAAAAAGAAGATGATTTTGATACAACTTTTGAAGATAACGAAGAAGATTTTTTCGCTTAAATAGATAAAAAAAGCACATATGTTATAACTAGCATATGTGCTATTTTTTTTTATTCTTTTTTGACTGGAAAACTTATAGTAGGTATCGGGTTAGATAGATAAAAACGTAGTTTTTGTCTAACTAAACGCTGATACCTTGATTTTTTAAAATTTATTTTATAAAATTAAGATATAAAGTTTATTGATATGATTATAACAATCATTCTAAAGTAAAAATAAAACCTAGTGTTTTCTAAAGTGAACGCCTTTTTCGGGAATGTTTAGGTAATAAAAAAACATTGTAAGTTTAGGAATTGATGTTAAACACATCTTTAAAAGTATAGATTAAAAACAGTATAGGATATAACAAATCTTATTAAACAACTGGCAAGAACATAGTTGTTTTTTTAATGGAAAAAATGGAAAACAAAACGCACGGAAAAGCGAAAAATACCAAATTAAAACACAATGGGCAAGTGTATAAAAAGCCTACGGTCTTAACAAAAACAGTTCCCTATTTACGAGTAGGGGGCTGATAAAAAACAAATTATAACAAGAAAGGATGTGAAAGAAATGGGAAGAAAAACATTAAATAATCAAATACAACATACGCTAACACAAAAAGCCCGTATTGGTGAAAGTAGGCACAAAGCAAAAGAAGAATTAAAACAAGAATACGCTCAAAGGGGTGAAAAAGTTCCTTTTGGAACTGCTATTGATGGAATACATAGCATTAAAACTTATGATGTTTATAGAGAACATTGTGAGCGTTTTGCAAGTTGGTGTATACAAGAAAAAGGTGTCAATAAATACGCAAAATTAGAAGATATTAAACAATATGCAAACGAATATTTAAAAGATAGAGAAGCACAAGGTAAAAGCCTTTACACATTAAAAGCGGAAAGGGCTGCACTAGGAAAACTCTATGGCGAACAAATAGAATGTAAGTTTGAAAACAAAAGAAGCTACAAAGACGTGACACGTTCCAGAGGTGAAGCTAAGAGAGATGCGCACTTTTCGGAAGAAAAGAACGCTTCGCTTGTTGCCCTCTGCAAAGGAACTGGTGGACGTAGGGAAGACATAGGAAAATTAACTCCTAATAGCTTTTTTGTTGATAAAAATAATAATATGTTTGTGCGTTTTGAGCAAAGCAAAGGTGGGCGTGATAGGGTTTCTCCAGTGCTTCCAAAGTATCAGGAAGCAATCAAAGAACTAATAAGCACAAAAGCCCCTGCTGAATTATTATTTGATAAAATTCATAATGGCTGTGATGTCCACGGCTACCGTAGGGAATACGCACAAGAACTATATAAAACGGTGTGTGATAACAAGGAATTAAAAGCCGTTTATGCTTCACAATATGCCCCTAGAAGCGAGAAAAACATTAAAGGTGAATATTATATAGCACACGATAAAGAGCGTCCATTTAAAGGGCTTAGAGATAATATATATATAGTATCTGAAGCATTAGGACATAATAGGCTTGATGTATCAGTTAATCATTATTTGAAGTAATGTCGGCAAATGTCAAGATTGAAAAGGAAGATTTTCAGATTCTTTTTATCTGAAAATACTCTTTTCTGTCTTGACATTTTTAGTATATGAATAGAATTGAAAAAGGTAGAATAACGCACTTTGTTATTCTGCCTTGTTTGTGCTTTTATTCATTGTCTGGTGTGAAGATAACTATACTTTCAGCTTGACAATTAAGGATTTTACACAACTTTTCTAATGTGTTCATTGTGATGCTTTTGTTTCTCTTTAGATTCGTGATTGTATAGGGGCTGAAATTGTGCTTATAGATAAGCGTATAAGTTGTTACGTTCTGTTGCTTCATAGTGCGCCAAAGTGGTTCATAACTTATCACAATACCGCCCCCTTTCTTCCTGCCTGTTAGTATCTCTATTATCAGACAAAATAAAACGCTTGCATATTAACAAATATTTGTCTATACTGTTTATATGAGATAACACGTCCAGAAAGGGGAACATATGAATAATTACATCAATGAACTAATTTATGAGAATGTCGGGCAAGTAATAGACAAGAGAAGAGACAGGCTGTTGGCAGATGATGAAGTATATCAACAGGACTGCTCTGACACACAAGAGCTTCTAAACAGATATGAAGCCCTCAACCTTGTAAAAGCTGATAGACTTCTAATCAATGACCTTATATCTTGCTTAGAAACAAGGGACAGTCGGTGTGCTGATTTATCGTATTTAAGTGGATTCTCTGACGCTATAAAGTTATTACACGAACTAGGAATTTTAAAAGAATTTAAAGAATAATATTTCATTGAAAAATAGGCAACTTTTTGTAAGTTGCTTATTTTTTTATACATACAATATGGGTATAGCATACATAAAAATGAGCCTTTTTAGGCTGTTTTATACATACGGCGTATGTATAAAAAGGCTTGATTTCGGCACAATCATTTTTAAATTGTCTTGACTGGTGCTTATACTTAGGGGCAAAATAAAAACCATTCTGCGGAAAAATTCGTATAAATTAGTATAAATGTTTCGCGGGAAACATTAAAAAAGCCTATAAAATAGGCATTTCTAATAAAATATATTGTTCCTAGTAATGGAATCTTCCGAAGTCATGTTCCACCAGCATTCCATTGCGCACCAGTTTTTCTGCAACAGGATCGGAATTATTAAGCATAAACCGAAACAATATCTGTTCTTCCTTTCCATGATGATGCTTGTCTGCATAAGTTCTTGCAAAATCAATACACTCCAGGAACTCCTGAACATCAATGTCTGCCCCCTCAATCACAGCACAGCAGGTTCTCCTTAAATGCTTAGTCAGTGCTACGATACTCTCATGTTCTTTCATCAGTAAATCAATTCCATACATTATTTATCCCCCCTTAATCAATGTGAATGTCTGATTTCCTAAATATTTGTAGGAAAAACCGCTGCCCTCCAAAATACCTGCGACCAGCCTCTCCTTCAGGTCATAATAATGACTGACATCTCCTTGTAATGCATCCCAATATGGCAAATGTATATCCACAGTCTGTTTCCATACTACTGCCTCCTGACTTATGGAAACCACAGTATTAACCCTGTCACAAGGCATTCCGTTCAATAGCAGATTATCTAAATGCCTATAAACTTCTTCTGCGCTTGTTTTCCCCGACAGTTTCCTGCTCCGTCCATACTCATATGCAGCATTCGCAATATCCGGCATACATTCAGAATGGGCATCCATCGTTGAGATGACCAGAAAAGCAAGGCGGTTTTCAGCGGCAGCGATTTTATCCTGTAACCAGCCATGTATATTACTGTTATCAATCATATTTTCAAGACTGCCTTTCTCCACCGCCCCATACTTTTGTTCCATTTCGGAAAGAATGCCATCATCATACCCGTTTTTGCTTATCATATCTGATAATCTTTCAACTAGCCCGTTTTGGAACTCTATTTTTCCGTATAGCCAGTGATGAATCGAACCTAAAAATGCGCTCATTGCACTCCTCCTATGAATTCAGCTTTTTCAAGAGTTCATCGGCATCCAGCCCATGCACCATGCAGGCATCCGCAAGGCTCTCCATCTGTGAGGACGGGCACCCTAAACAGTGCATCCCCATCTGCATCAACACCTCTGCCGCCTCCGGTTTGGTTCTTAAAATTTCTCCAAGTAACATTTCCTTTGTGATTGCCATATTATTTTCCTCCTATCTTTCTTTCCTGTTACAACACTTGCACTTCCTGATTTTTTTCGCCAAACTTTTCTTTTATCTCGGTGCAGATTTCTTCCCTGCTTATGCCTCTTTGTTCCTGCGTTTTAATCATCTTATACGCTTGAAAAAGCGGTGAAGGTCCAATTTCCGAGCTGAAAAATCCGATCCCCTGATTCCATGCCAAAAGTTCAAACACATCATCCAGCGCTGCGGATTCAAGACCATAGATATATGCCTTTACCAGTTCCCGCACAGCCTGCCTCATTCTTCCTGCACCAACTGCATTTGTCAGGGAAAGAAGCAGACGCATTTCATAGGGGAGAGTGCGCTTCTCACTCTGCCATGTTGCCTGCCAAAAATCCGCCGCGATACGCCCTAAGTCCTCATCAATCATAGGATAATTCAGCAATGCAAGCGGACGGTATGGTGCAGAGCCTTCCGGCTCTTTTTCCTCTGTCCGGTAAAACCAGACATGAAACTCATTTTCTGCCAGCTTCTCTGTATGATGTATATACCCCAGCATATCCATCTCCTTATATAGCGGGTAAGGTTCAAAAGTCTGTATGACCTCAATTCCCTCCCCGGCTTTTAGCGTCATGGCACGTCTTTGTAAGCCGGGAAAGAAATTTCCCTGCACATGGCGTACATCCACTTTGAAGAAGTCTTTCTTTTTATCCTTCCATTCCTCGTACTTTATCATGATATCCTCCTTTATTTATTTTCTTGCTTTGGTGATTACATTATAGTAAAATAAGCAGAGCAAGTATGTTTGAATTCAAACAAAGAGGTGAGATTTTGGAAAAATTTTTAAACGTATTAAAAAAATGCCCGCTGTTTGCAGGATTATCCGATGACGAGATTTTAACCTCGCTAAAGTGTATCGGAGCAAAAGTCAGAAAAAACGCCAAAAATCAATACATCCTTCAGGCAGGAGATTGTACGGACTGTATCAGCCTGCTTGCGTCTGGGACTGCTTTAGTCATTCAGGAAGATTTATGGGGAAACCGGAACGTTATGACAAATCTTATGCCGGGCGACTACTTTGCCGAACCCTTTGCCGCCATTCCTGATGCAGTTCTCAGCGTCAGTGTTTTTGCGACAGAAAATTGTGAAATTGTGGAAATAAATATGAACCGCCTGATTACCATGTGTTCCGCTGCCTGCAGCCATCATAACCGCCTGATTAAAAACCTGATTACAGCTTTTGCCCAAAAGACCCTGTTGTTTAACGAGAAGATAACGCACATGAGCAAGCGAAAAACACGTGATAAGCTGCTTTCCTATTTATCTGCTGAAGCAGCCAGACAAGGATCACTTTCTTTTGACATTCCCTTTGACCGCCAGCAGCTTGCCGACTTCCTCTGTGTAGAACGTGCAGCAATGTCTGTAGAATTATCAAAGCTGCAAAAAGAAGGGCTTCTGAAAACCTTTCATTCTCATTTTGAATTAAGTCCAAATGCCACAAATTAAAACAGGTCAATCTATACATAGCAGATTGACCTGTTTACAAAATACATATTTGTTATCAAATCAGCGGTTGCCTTCTGCAATCCCATAAACGGATTGCAGAAGCATTTTTCCTGATGATGTCTTAAAAACACAATCTATAACATTTCTGATATTGGCTTCCTGATATCCGGATTCGTCAGCATTAACCAAATAATCAGCTTCCAGCAAAATCTGGTAATCAATCCCGTCAACCTCCTGAAAAGTATGATGATGTGCGACCAAAAAGATGATACGGTTCACCATCTCGTTCGACAGCCCTGTACCCTTCAGGAACTCTTCAGCTAATACAGCGCCTTCTTTTTCCTGAAGTTTTCCATTTGTATTTCCGTATTTTTCCCGGCACAAAGGACACGCAATATCATGTATAATAGCCGCAATTTCTATTATTCTCTGTTCATCATCCGCTACTTTCTCACACTCTGCAATCGTTTTTGCATAGGCATACACTTTCATAAAATGATTGATATCATGAAGATTTCCTTTTGAATACTTTACCATTTTAACCATGATTTCTGAAACAGTCATATCATTTCCTCCTGTTATCTATACATCGTCTATAACCAATAGTCCACAAACTTACCAGTCACATCGTACAATTAAAAGCCAACCTTATGGCGAATCGTCATCCAAAACATCAATCCGTTCTATTTTAAAGACATTTAATGTGTCCACATCAGGGCAGGCAAAAACCGCTGTCCCCTTCTCCTGTCCGGGTATTTCGCCGCCGTATCTTAAAATATCAATATATGGAAATGCAACATGCATAGCCATAGGACAGAGTTTTCCACGCTCTGTATCAAAATCAAAACTATCACCTATTTTGTGACCCCTATGACATCCTTTCGTGCCTTTTTGATCAATCAATGTGATCTGGATTCCAGGTTTTTTCATATTTTAAGCACCTCCAACTCCTTCTCAATCGGTATTCCCTTATATATATCTGTATTGTTTCTATTGTTTTCAATCAGGCTGCTCACAGTGTCCATGGCTTTTTTTGTACTGTCATACAGGCTGTTTCCCTCCATCAGTTTTCCCAATAAAACGGAAGAAAAAATATCGCCCGTACCCGGAAACCTGACCGGAATGTTATAAAAAGGAATTGTAAATCTTTGTTTCGTTTTATGATCGAAGCCTGCAACCACATCTTTGCCATCCTGCTGAATGCTTGTGATGATTACCGATTTTGCGCCCATATTACCAAGCCTTTGAATCATTTCATCTACCTCCGAGATTGTTGCAGATTCATGATACTCCACTCCTGTAAGTCTGGCCGCTTCAGTATAATTTGGTACAATATAATCGGCTACTCCTACCAGTTTCTTCATATGTGCAACCGTTTGCTCTGTAACTCCATTGTACAAGGTTCCTTCATCTCCCATAATTGGATCAACAAATATCAGGGTTCCTTTCATGCTTTCCTTTCGACAAAATTCTTCTATGATTTTTACCTGCTCCTCTGAAACAATAAAGCCTGTCGCTATCACATCAAAGCAGAATCCCAATTCCTCCCATACTTTAATAGTGTTCTTCATATAATCTGTTGTTTCAAGAATATCGAATTTGCCATAATCCAACGTATTTGATACTAACGCAGTGGGAAGATTATATATTTGGTACCCCATATATGACATCAATGGAAGCATGACCGATAATGCCACCTTTCCATATCCTGCCAGATCATTTATCAACAATACTTGCTTGCCCATTTTCATCATGCCTTTCAGTTAATTCAATTCATCTATAATGAAATAATTATATACAGGGAGCAGGTTTTCGTCAAGATTTGTGTATACAAGCACCAATATATACATTAAATATCCGCCACACTCCGGAATTTTATGGATTTCTGTTACGTGACTGCTTTTATTGACTTTACCCATTTCACTCAATCCGAAATTCTTATCCCCTGTTCTGCAACTCCCGTAAATGTCTAAACTGAGCTTCGCTTAATGTTCTCGGTTTCCCAATCCTGACAAGATTTTTGGGTAAAACATAGGTCTTACTTACTTCCGTCCATGACTTTAACCTTATTACCTCTGGAAACTCTTTACATAGCTTATCCATTTTCCGTATCCATGCCAGATTAGCTGTGTAAATTGTTGCTTCGCTTTCATCTGCATTAAAGTTGATAACAACCTCCTGCTCATATCTTGATAATTTCATTCCATGCTCCTTTCTCCAGTACCGAAACTGGCACCAATCCAATTTAACGGTACCCTTCCGGTACCAAATAAATATACTCAATCTTGGGCGGTTTTCTATCATTGCTGTTTTCCCCTTGCTGTTTCCTGACAGGCAACCCTTGTCGGCACTGTGTCGTCCAATATTGGTGCTCAAATTTTCTTAAAATTGGTCTTGGCGGTTTATATCAGCTTGGACAGTCATTCAGTTGTACTGTCATTATCCAACAAAACGCCTTGCTTTCCCGTATATCCACCATGTCAGAAATCTTCCAAAAAACAGATTTTTTCTATCATGCTGGAAATTTTCGGTAGGAATCCGCCTGTTTGTGTGATATTCTGTTTTCGTAAAGGAGAGATTTATCTATGAAAACGCAATTAAGCATACAGGAACGCCTGAAAGACCTGCGTGTAGAAAAGGGAATGACTTTAGAACAACTGTCACAGCAGACAAAAATTCCTGCTTCCACGCTTGGCTCTTATGAATCTGATGATTATAAAGAAATACCCCATAGGAACATCATCGAATTAGCAAAATTCTATGAAGTATCAACGGATTATCTGCTTGGTATGACTGAAAACAGACAGCTTGACAACATTGCCCTGTCCAATCTGCACCTGAGTGACGCTGCCCTGACACTTCTCAAAGACCGCAAAATCAACACACTGCTCCTGTCAGAGCTTATCACTCATGAACAGTTCCGAAAACTCATGCTTGACTTGGAGATATATGTTGACGGTCTTGCTGATATGCAGATCAAATCACTTAATTTTGTGGTGGACACAAGCAGAAAGGCACTGATGAAGCGGCACAATCCTGATGAATACAACCTGCAATTAAACATGCTGAAAGCACAGCACCTTGAACTGAATGAATACTTTTCCCATGTGATTGATGACGATATGCACGCCATTATCAAAGACATCAGGAATGCCCATAAAGGCGATATTGATTCTGCCCCTCCTAAGACCATAACCGAACATTGGGAAGAAATTCTTGAAAAAGCTGAAAACTTTGCAGGCACTTCCAAACAGAAACTTGCTTACATATTCACCCAATTTCTAAAGATTAAACCAACCGAAAAGAATATTGATGATATGGCAGATATGCTTGGACAGTCTGAAATCTTAGAACCTGATGCAAAAAAACGCCGGAACAGTACGAAAAGGAAACAGTCTAAGGACTAAATAACTGCAAAACAAAAGGAACTGCACCTATCCGCAATTCCCTGTTACTGTAACCATATTTTATTATTCCTCTGTCTTAACCAGCTCCACCACATCATTCAAATTGCAATCCAGCGCATCACAAATCCGTATTAGTGAGTCCATAGAGATGTGCTGCCCCTTGTTCATGTTGGCAAGTACATTTGTGGTAAGCCCTGCTTCAATACGCATTTGGCTCTTAGTCATTCCCCTCTCTAAGAGCAAATGCCACAGAGGTAAGTAACTGACTTTCCGCATAGCAACCCTCCATTGTTCGGCTAATTTTTCCTGCCCGTTTTCTGTATCTGTTTTGTTTATTCTATCAGAGATATTGCCTTTTATCAATCAAATCTTGACTGTTGACGGTATTTCCTGTTGTTTTGCCAATCATATTTTTGCTACACCTATTTGGGTATGAAGTGCTTGATTCCCTGTGATTTTGCTCATGTGATATAAAGAAGTAAAAGAAGTGTAAAAAATTTTGCCGTTCCCTGTCCGGCTGACTGCCGGACGGGTCGGGCTTTAGTCGGGCAATTCTACCTTGCCGACAAAAGAGTAATAGATTTCGATTTCCTGTCTGCGGAGCTTCCCCCGGCGTTTCCCGTCAAGGGCTTCCGATTCGTGGATTACGATTTTCTCCACAAACTCCCGTAACAGGGTAGGGGTGAGTTCCTCAAAGCTGGTGTACTTGCGTACCACTTTCATAAA
>CAJTDB010000035.1 GCA_910574965.1 Lachnospiraceae bacterium
ATTATCCATTTTGGATACCTCCTATGCTTTTGATATGGCCTGCGAAACCAATATCATTATAGCATAGGAGTTTTTTATACTCCACGCACCGCTACGGCTTTGCCTGTTCCCCCATCTCAGATGGGGGATTAAAAGACTTTTTCATTTACGCATCGCATGCCTCCCGTCTTTTATTCTATTCTACCATGAAACACCAGAAAAGTCATTCCCTGTATTTTTAAATTTTATCATCATCGTAAAGCCAAGCAGTGTACTGCTCCTTCCTGTTACAGCACACCCAGCTTCTTCAGCAGCGCCACACAGTCCTCGCTCCCTGCGCATACAAATACAGGCAGTCGTGATCCGCCGCCAGCAGTGTCGCCTCCACATAATCCGTGATGGCCTTCTTCACATCCTCCGGCAGATCTTTGATCTTCTCCTGCATCTCCTTACTCAGTCTGGCTACCTTCTCCTGTAGCTCCTGCTCCTCCGGTGACTGCTCATTGCGTTCGTGCACTGCCGTTTCTGTCATCTCCCGGATCACCATCTCATAGATTTCTTCTCTGTCCATTTTCATTTCACTCCTTTTTTGATCAACATAAACGGAACCGTCCTCACAGTCCATATACAAAACCAACAAACTTTTTTACTTTTAGTTTTCACGTTTCTGATACTTGTATGCGTCATTCAGTTCCACCGCACCGTTGAGGCGCCTCACTTCCTCCACGCACTTTGCATGGAGCTTCCGGAAGACACTTTCATCGATCCGGCTCTCCGAATGGTAGGCGATCATGTGCGCCAGCATGGAAAGCTCCACCGCGATCTTAAAGTCCATACGGGCTAAGCGGTTCTCTGTATCCTGCACCGTGCTGGTAAGGACGGAGGACAGGGACTGCAGCAGATAGTTTTCCGCCTTCCTGGAATTCAAATAGCCGCAGTAGAACTTCAGCGCCTTCGTCACAAACCCATTCCGGGAGCGCACGTTGGCCTCGGCCAGCAGTCCGTCCGCCATCTCAAGGATCTCCTTCTCAACATAAAAACCGGCCCGCACCTTTGTCATTCCTTTGGCCATCTGCGCTCTCCTCCTCTCTCATTGGCTCACTCCCGCCTGGTATTCACCTTTACTCTTCCAAAATCCCCGGAATTTCCGCCACTTTTCCGGAATCAGGCATAAAAAATCACTGTATCCTTGGAAAAGTTATGCACTTTTGCCCTTCCGCACGGCTTTGCCGGGCGGTGTTTTCCGGGTTTAGGCTGCGAAAGCAGCATAAACCCTTTAACCTGCACACATTTCGACCCGGATATCATGCTGCACCGGCGCTGTTTCCGTCCCTGCCCAGATCGCCCCAGCAAGCCAGATTTCCCTCTCATGGGTAACTACTGCCACACCCCTTGACACCCCTGCCGGGAAACCGGCACACAAGGCCACACGACGGCTCACAGGGGCGGATGCTGAGGTCACATTCTCTGCGTCAGCTGTACGGAAGTTACTTCCTGCCCGCATTTTTTCTCAACGGAAAGAAAAAAAGCCCGGAAATTTCTACTCTGCCGTCTGGGAAGCCCCATTTCTCTGCCGGTTCGGGCGGAAGGGTCTGGCATTTTCCTCTCTCGCGATCCGGTCGTCCAGGTATTCCCTGGTCGCCTGGGGCACATATTTCTCATAGAGCTTCTGGAGATAGTCTTCAGTTCCTCCTGCAGGTCCGCCAGCAGCTCTACCAGTGCCGGATTTTCAGAAAGAGAAAAGGCACACCCCTTCTGTATCTGATCCAGATAAAAGATCCAGTTCCCGCCCGGATCATCTGATCCGCCAGCCGGGACAGCCCTGCCCCGAACTCTGACAGGGAATCATATTCCAGGGCGGCGGCATCCGGTACATAAGAGGCATAGTGGGCGTAATCATAGCCCTCTGCTTCCACCAGGACACCGTCACGCCTCCCTTCTCCTGTCGCAAGGAAACAGTAATAGATCCCATATCGATCCTCCTGCATCAGATCGATATTTTCTTCAATACAGGGCAGCCCCTCCAGGGGATTTCTCAGAAACTCTTCAAACTCACCGGCTGGCAAGCACACCTTTTTTTCAACCTTCGCCCCATAAAAGTTGGTAAAGGATTTTACCAATTCCCGTACCAGATTTTTACCAATTTTTCCGCAAATCCTCCCGATTTCCATCATCCCAAAATAACGCCCTCAAAACGCAAAAAACGCTGGAACCATGCGGGGTTCCAGCGTCTTGCTTAATCTTATGAAATTAGAATTACATGCCCATCTGTTTTGCGAACTTTGGACTGGAACGCTGGGTTTATGCGGGGTTGAGGGATATTCCATTTTCTGTTTACCAGATTTTGTGTTGGTAGAGTTTTTCTGTCCCTTAATTTCCTGATCAAAGCAAGTGATTTTTAAAACTGGTAAAGCATATTTTAAATTGGTAAAATATGTACTAACTTAAAACATCTTTTACTCAAAACTTTCTTTTCAACATTCCAATATATTTAACTTTCTCTTCTTTTGGCACTTGAATACTCCGATACCGCAGAATTACCTGTCTGATATGGATGAGCTGTTCCTAACTAACAGCCATTATTCCCGATGCATCTACATATTGGCCCAACACATCTATAAATTGATTGAATAAATCTTCTATCTGTTCATAAGATGCTTCTTTTGCCACATCAAAAATAACATCTCGCATCTGTTCACCTGTTTCTTCCAGTATTCTTTTAATATCAGTAATTTCAGAAATATCAATTACTTTGTTTAAATAAATACACTCTATTATATTATTTAGCGAATTTATCGTTTCTTGTACAATATTAATTACCTTATTCTGATATTGACAATATACTTGCTTTACAATAAACTTTCCTGACTTACCAAATAATTCTTGTTCTATTTCTGTTGTATACATAAACATCTTTTTTAATGAGGTTAGTAAAGCTATACCCTGCACTGCTGCTTGGGATGGATTTATAATTTGCATCTTCATTTCTTCTTCATTTGGCAATAATGTACAACAAAACTTTTTATATTCCTGGTATATAAGGATATTTTTCACTGGAATACTAATTCAATGAAAAACACATTTCTCATCGTACATAATTTTCACGTTCAACTTGCTAAAATTCTTTTGCAATAAATATCCCGGAAAAGATACATTATCCACATTTTTAGCTAATCTTGTTATTGAATGATAAAACTGCGAAAGAAATTCCTCATACTCAAAAACATCCACATCAATTTCTACTATTTTTTCTTTTCGTATTACATTTTTTACTCCTGGCAATGTCTTTATTTCACATTCCATAAAGTGTATTATCTTACGTTCTGTTACTCGCATACTTTCTTTTGCTTTATAATTAATTGATTTTTCCCGCACAAAGCGATTAAAAAAAGCGATTGTAAATGTTACCGTTACTTGTTCTAGAAGTTCAGTTTCTAAACCATTTTTTTGATAGTTACCGAACTCTTTAAAATAATCATCAAATCTTTTTTGAAAGACCTCTAATTTCATCAATGCCTGAACTAAGCTATAATATGCAATCCTGGATTGTTGCCCCTGCTGCTTTTTTAATTTAGCATCTATTAATATATTTTCACCATTCTCGCAAAAAGCATGAATGCATGAAAAATATTCTCGACATGAATATGATATATGCTCTTTGTCACTTTCTATTCTGCTTCTATTTGAATATTTTTCACTATTGTCTTCCACCACATAATTATTATCACGAATTCCGTATTTGTCTACTGCACATTTAGGCTCAATATACGGCGTTAATTTTGTAAGTTTTAATACATATTCTTTCTTTTGGTTGTAAGTATCCCTTTTAAAAACCTCAACATTTTCATTGCGATAAAATTTTTCTACCCCCTTAAGCAAAATTTCTAAATATTCCAAAACAGCCTTCCTCGCATCAGCTATGTTTTTATAAACATCCTCCCAATTTTCAGGAAGAGTATTATATTTATGCATATTACCAAAGCAATTATTTAATTGAGTAATCCAAACATATGGTAGATGTTCCTGTGAAATATTCTTTTGAGTATCCGGAACTTCTATTCCCTCCAACAACTGATACCCACTGATTTTAACATGGTACTTTTTCTTTTCCGGGAATAAACGTTGACAAATACTTACCATTTTCATGACTCGTGAATGTGGTTCCCCTTGTTCATTCCCTAAAAGTACATTAATCAAAGCAAAGTCTTCATTATCTGTAACCTCAAAATATATAACTCCATTTTCCTGCAAAACAGCAGGCAATATGTTTTCAACAATTCTATTCCGTGCATTAAACCATCCTTGCTTACTAATACCCAGCACATAATTCAATGTTCCTTCTATGTTTAAATTCCAATCAAGATCATTTGCAGAAAACTCATTTAAATAAATCTTTCTGTAAGACATCCAAAATAATATATACCCCCAAGCAGTCAGAGCATTTTCTCTAATCTGAAACCATGTATTCAATTCCTTATATGTGTTAATTAAATATGCATCTAAAAATTTGTATTCCAGCTTCAGCAGAGGAAGCTTATTCAATTGATCTGTCATTTGTTCTTCAAAATGTGGATTTACCTCTATGATCTGGTCTGGCATTAACCCCCATCCTATAATCATTTAATAGCTCTTCATTTGTTTTATTTGATTTATAGTCATAAAGCGGAATAATTGTTCTTTGATATTGTCTTTGCATCGAATCTATTGCCATAAGCTCCTTTGCTATATTACTTACTTTTTCTTCCCAACGTTTTTTGATGTATATCCTTTTTCCCTTGAAAACAAGTTCTATAATCTTCCCTTTTCTCATAATCATTAAGTCTTCAACTTGTTCCGGATATAGCTGTTCATCATCTTCTGCTGTCAATAGCCGTCTTGCTATATATAATATCTGTGTCGAAAAACCTCTCCAAGCAGCTTCTGACCCTATTTCAGACTTAACAATCTCATTCTTTTCCATTTCAATAAATCTCCCCGTGTACTAAAATTTCATCTCGACTTTTTGTTCCAATTGCATCTTCCAAATAGCCATTGGATGCTCTACAATATTTTCTAAAATCTGATTATCATAAAATAGAAGCGAAGGTATATATTCACCTTTCTCGAACATATCCAAATACTCTTTTTCCTCCTCGGTCAAAACCATAAGTTCCTTAATAAACTTTATTGCTTCCTCCTTACGTTCATCTAAATTAAAATTATCTTTTTTCCGAAGCACTGGAAACAAATCACGCCTGATCTTAGAAAATTCCAGTCCATCAATCGCAGACGTATTAAAAGTCTTATTGATCTTATCTGCCGATATGGATGCATAAAAAATAATACATTTACGGAACAATTCATATTCCGATCCATCAAACAAGCCAAAATAAATCATATTATTGAAGTCATACAAATCTCTGGCTGCTGCCCGGCTCATAAGCGCATTTGCTTTTGCGGCAAAGATCTCTACAGGTTCTAAGGTCCGTACCATTACATCTTCCTCAAAAATATCCGTTACAATCTTTCTCTCTACTGGAGCAAAAATATGAGAGCGCAAGGAGTAATTCAACTCTAATTTTATATTATCCCTGTTACCACCAGCATTTTGATATTGGAACAGCATAGAATCCAGGCTATGACTATACCTGGAAGATCCTGAAAGAAAATATCCTTCCTCTGTCATATATCTTTCCAGCATTTTTGTAATTTTCTCTCTGGCTTTTTCCATATCTTCCAATGGCAGATTTGGTGTAAAATCCAGGTCTAAATCAACAGACAGCCTTGGCAGATTGAAAATAGTCATATTGATTGCTGTTCCGCCTTTTAAAGCCAGATGTTCATGCAGATATTCATCTGTATTCAAATAGGTCAATATTTCTTTCAGCCTCAGCACTTTTTCAAATGTATCCCGAACAAATCCATATTGCTTTGCTATTTGTTCAAGTTGTCCCTTATTATAGTTCATGCCTGCCTCCTTCATTTTTCAAATAATACATCTGTTCCGGAACTACAAGACGCCATATAGCATCATATTTTCCTTTCTTGTAATCTTTCGTCAAATAGCGTTTACTGCGCCCAATCCTATTTTGGCATATCTGAAAAAACTCATTTGATAATCCAATGCGTTCCTGTTGACTTTTCAACAAAAACCCTACTTTTTGATATAAAAACTGATTATCATAATATTCTAAATATGCAAGCATATGTTTTTCTCTAAGAACAGATACCGCCTGAATATTATCGGTCACTTCTTCTAATCCTGCTATTTTATCCAAATCCTTAATACTGTCAATCACAGTCCGTTCCTTATCTGTTACTCGCACACCCCCGCTGTACTTCACTGTTTCAACTCCCTCATTACATTTAGAACATACATAACAAAATGTGTATCCATCAAATTCAAAATCTCGAAACACCGTATTTGAAGATACATAAACCTCATAAAAAATCTGATCACTAATTCCATAATATTCCATTGCCGAATGATGAGAAAGACAAGAGGTAGGTGTGATCGCACCTGCAATTTGATAACGGTTCGCCAATGGAGCATCTGTTTCTCCACTAATACATGTGTAAAGATTATTTCGTATTTTTATCACAAGACCACTCTTTATTAAACGTTTTACCGCCGAACGCGCACTTTCAATGTTATCATAATATTGACTTACATGTTCCATTGTGAATACTGGATATTTTAGTAATTCAAAATATAATTTCATACCACTTCACCGTTTATTTTTCATTCAAAATAGTTTGTTTTTAAACTGTTTAGCTATATTTTTAATTTATACTATAATAATTTTTTCTTTCTGTCAAGTTTAAAATTTTATCAAAACAGTTTGTTTTTAAACTATTTTTCGCAGACATATGCATATTCTGCAGTCCAAATCTCCAACTCCATAAAAGAAAAAGAGCCTCAGATCTCTCTGAAGCCCTTCAACCTTTCCTATTAAATTTAATTTGGCTATATTACATAGCCCCCATCTGCTTTGCGAACTTTTAGACGGAATGCCGGATTTATGCGGGGTTGAGGAGGACTCTCTCTTTTGTTTACCAGTTTTTTAGTTGGTAAAGATTTTTTGCCTTTTGTTTTCTTCATCAAATTACGAAAATTTTTAAATTGGTAAAGCGGTTTTAAAAGTTGGTAAAATGCCGTTTCTTCTATATGGAGAAGAAAGAAGCGAAGTTTTCCTTGCTTTGATTGCAGGATAAATCGCAAGTAATTAATCTCTACTTCTTTTTCCTCTGCTCAGATTGAATTCTTCCTCTGCTAATTCAATACGTTGCTGAATCTGTTCCTCTGTAGGCAGTTGTTTCTTAATCTCCTCTATTTTAATATTATCGTAAGATGCAACCCCCATCGGCGTCTGGATTCCCTGAAATGCCCACTGTACTTCGGTCTGATCCTTATCTTTGCAAATCAACAATCCAATTGTAGGATTTTCATCTGAAGTCCGAATAAGATCATTCACTGCATTTACATAAAAGTTCAATTTTCCAGCAAATTCTGGCTCAAAAGAAACAGCTTTCAGTTCAACCACTACATAACATTTAAGACGGATATGATAAAACAGCATATCAATCTTTCGAGTTTTTCCTGAAACTACAATTTCCTTCTGCCTTCCGATAAATGCAAATCCCGTTCCAAGCTCCAGCAAAAATCTGGTAATATTCTGTTCCAATGCCTCTTCCAACGCTGTTTCATCATATCCTCTTGGCAAAGAAATAAAACTGAGATCATAGATATCTTTCACAATCTCCTGCGCTATCTTTCCCTGTATTCCTGGGAGCTTTTCCGCAAAATTTGTATTTGCCATTCCTGTGTTATGGTATAAATCAGCTTTCATGCAATCAATTAAGGCATTTCTACTTCCATTCTTCTTCAATCGTTTTCTGAAGGTAAAATAATGCCTCTACCACAGATTTACATTTTGTAACAATCTCTACATGATGACGCCACGGTACAAAACCAAAAAAAGCGTGAAATACCATTTCTGCATCAACTTGGTGCAGTTTTCTCTTCTATCATTTTCTTTGATTTCTGCACCAATCTGCTGCAGTTTTATACTGTCAAAATTGAATTTATTATCTACTGCTTGAATCAGGTCATCAGAATCTTCCGCTAATGCATAAAAAGAATACCATTTTTTCATATTCCAAAGATTCCTGGCCGAAAAGCCTTTCACTTCTGGAAATTCTTGCTGTAAGTCCAGGCTTAACTGCTCAACAATACCACGTCCCCATTTTTCTTCTGATTTTCGTAAAACAGGATCCCGTCCCAGTTGCCAATCGAATAATAACTGTTCTGAGTTTACCTTCACAGCTGCTTTTATCTGCGCTCCCCTAAATCGCGCCTTTATATCATGGATCCACTGCACATAATCCGAATCCAAATGCACATCATGAGAACTTACAACAATTGGGGAGTTACCTTTTTTATCCTGCATTAATCTCTCCTTCTTTTGCTGATATCTTTGTCTTGTCTTTTTCCAATAAACATACAATGAAAGCCTTCTTTTCTTTGAGAGGATAGCCTGATATAAGTTTCTTTATATGTATTAGTATAATCGTAATCCAAATCTTTTGTTCTTATTGGTTTTTTATTTAATTTTGGAACCAAAAACGGAAAATATGTAATGGACATTTTCTTTTTTGTAAATTCAATCGCATTATGCCATACAAAATTTTCAATTTCTTTATTAATCGAACAAGAAAAATCGGAGAGAATTGCACTTAAGTTCTCCTCTCCGATCGCTTCCAACATATCCAATATATTGACTACTGTATATTCCTTCATTTTATCGAACCTTCTTGGACATCAATCTCCGTATCTCGTCTATATTTGTCATCTGGCGGCTCACCGGTGCGGATGGATCTTTTTTGGGATCATCTGCCGAAGCATCAAGAGCCTTGATAAAGGATTCAATTTTTTTCGGATCAATAATCTTTACACTGGTCAGTATACTGGATGTAGCAATACTACCGCCTTCTCTTCAACAAAACACTTGTTTTCCTGTTCTTATTTTTATCTTATCATCTCCGAATCCTTTTTTCAATCAGTTTATGCAATTTTCAGATTCTGGATCATTTGCTGTCACTTTGCTATTATTTACTATTTTAATATATGCACCTTACTGAAGCCTCTGCACCATCCCAGAATTGTCCATTTCTCCCAATTCAGCAACCTCCATAGCTTTTCCAAATTTTCCAATTTCCCCTGATACTTCTCATCCGCCACATGAGTATCAATGTCAATCGTTGTACTGTATTGTTGATATCCC
Organism: Lachnospiraceae bacterium; assembly: GCA_910574965.1. Lineage (GTDB taxonomy): Bacteria > Bacillota > Clostridia > Lachnospirales > Lachnospiraceae > Hominiventricola. The sequence continues at coordinate 9,243 of CAJTDB010000035.1, forward strand.
ATGATACCCCACACCACTTTCGGCTGCATATCTGCCTCAAAGCATCAGCTGCAGAATATGTGACATATGGTATAGAAATATAAATCCTCAGAATACAATGTTTTCATAGGATTGATTTACATATTCCGTCGTGAATACTGGATATTCTTAATTTCATGCTGCTTCGCTGTTTATTTTTCAGTCAAAATAGTTTATTTTAAACTATTTTTCACAAATATTTTCTTGTGCTACAATCCAAATTCCAGTTTCATAAAAGAAAAGGACCCCAGATTTCTCTGAAGCCCTTCCATACTAACTATGAAATTCAAACGAACTATCTTACATAGCCCCCATCTGCTTCGCAAACTTTTTGGCGGAATGCCGGATTCATGCGGAGTTAAGGGATATTCCATTTTCTGTTTACCAGTTTTTATGTTGGTAGAGGAGTACAATCCTTATTTTTAATGTGAGAAGTTTGAGCTACTTTACAAAAACACTTTTTTATGTCAGTATCAATTCTAATCTTCATTTACATCCATTATTTGTACTAACTTTGTATAGTGTTTTTCCATTTCCTTCTTAATTCTACTACCACAATCAGCATTTCCTTTTTCTTTTTCTAACCATTCACATGCCAGTGAAATATATTCTGCTGATTTTTCATATCCGAATCGATCATAAAACTGTTTTGTCAAATCTGCAAATGTGTTAACATGAATAACTTTCCTTCGATCATTTGTATAACAATTTTGTAGAATTTTTAAACTTTGCTCCAGCAATCCTTCCACATTGCCATCATCATCTTCTTCGACATTAATATTAGCATTAAACTGTATAATCGCATGAGTATTATCAATAGAGAATCTATTAAAAATAGAAAAATTTCTCGCTCGCTCGATCCATTTAAAAGCTAATGTATATTTCTTCTTTTTACTTAAATACAATGCTGCTTGCTGATAAATATATTCTGTATCATCTATTAATGCACACTTCTCATAATAATCACATCCTTCATCAACATTAGCAAATGCTTTAACTGCAAAGTCAGCACTAAAGGCATTCCTCTTGAATATATCAAATCTACATATTTTAAATGCCGGAACATTCTTAACAAATGTCACTAAAACTTTTTTCAAAACACCAATGCTATTTGGTAAATTACGGATGATTAGCTCAGCAAAATATCTCGACCTACTCTGATAATAATCCTGCTCATCAAAATCTACATTCAAAAACTTAAATGAATTATCTCCACATTGTATGATAATCTTTCCAATCTCACTTATATACTGCTGCATCTTTCGATAATCATTTGTTATATCTCTTAAATAAGAAAAAATCATATCAAAAGAAACTGGCACTCCGCATGAATGAACATAGCAAATCATTATAAATAATTCTGTCGCTATTGGATTTTGATGATAAAACTCATTAACCATCTTTCCAAATCTCACTTCAAATCTCTGCCTTCTCATATTCTTAGTTAAAATGGAAAATATAGTTTTGTCATAATGAAAAATAGTCGTTTCTCGATTTCTTATTTCAGATGGAATACTGTCAATAATCTTTCTTGCATCCAAATCATTGATTTCTGTAATATCACATATTTCGAAATTATTTGTAATATTCCTTATTCTATAAGCTTGGCTTTCATAAATATAATCTCTATCAAAACACACAAGTTGAACATTGGGTTGCTGCAATAACTTTACAACAATATTATAATCTCTAAATCCTTCATCTACAAATAAAATGCTTTTCTTTCCTTCCAATCGTTTTAAATATAAATTTACCTCTTGAATTGATGGGGCACAAAGGAAATGTTTTACTTTATTTGAAGGATATTCATACAAAAGCTGCATCATTAATGTTGTCTTTCCACAAGCTGGTATTCCAATTACGAATATATCTTTCCCTTTATCAATATAGTCACTAACCAATCCATAATAATGTGTCTTACTTAAAGAACCAGAATATATGTATGACCATCTTGGGGCATCTCCTTCAAAAAAGGATACTAAGGGATATGAAGCAATTTGCGATTCGTTTTGAGGTATTGAATATTCTTTTAAATAAAAACCTTTTTCATCATCAGCATCTTCAACGACATTTCTTTTAATATTATGTCGCTGTATCCATTTTAATAATTCCAAAGTGCTCCCTACTATAATTTTAAAACCCAATGCAGTATAAAAGTCAATCTCGTACTCTTCAGGATTATATAATAAAATCCATTTTTCGTCATTATTATTAGAATTCATTCTACCACTATATAAAGCTTCAATAGCATCAGAATCTTCAAAACTCCATCCCCAAAACAGAATCGGTTTATTAGAAATTACGCTTCGCAAATTATTCCAATCATCTTTTTGATCTGTATAAGCAGAGGCTATTTTTGTTTTCGAAAAAATATAGCCTTTTTCAGGATACAATACACAGCCATGAAGGGGTGAATAATTAATTGCAGCTCCTTGAAAAAATGGTACTCCCTCGACAATTGTTGTATTTATATACTTATTTTTAGACTCTTTAAATATTTCATAAATCAAATTATCAATATTAGTAGTATATATATTCTCAATATTAATATCTAATAAAACATTATATTCCTCACTATAATTTCCAACTTTAAACCTTTTTGACAAAAAATCATAAAACTCTTCTTTACATGTAGCCTCTAAAACTGTACTAGCCTTAGATAATTCAGGAAATTTTTTTATTTGAGGAAATGCTTCTTTTATTTCTTCTAATAACCCTTGACCAATTGGAAAACCTTTTCCCTCTATACTCTGTGCCTCTACAGAAAAACCAGCTCCTGTAAATATATTAAAACCACTTACCAATCTACTCACAAATCTTTCTTCTGAATCAAACCTCGCTATCACTTTTCTTCCTCCTGAAAATTTTTATTTATTCACATTATTTTTACTTTTTTGAAGAATTATTATTTAATTATCTGACAGCTTACCAATTCGGAGGGTTCTTCTCAACCCGCACTTTTTCCCTTCTGTTTCCTTTTCCAAAGACTTATCCTATGTCCACTTTCCCGCTTTGCTGCAGCAGTTCCAGTACCACAGCTACGCCCTTTCGATTATCTTCAATAATCTCTTCATGCGTCATCTGAATGTGCCGCAGGGAATTATATTCCCGAATCTTACGGATATCTTCCAAATTAAAATCCTTACTGACTACTGGTTTCGTCATTGTCTTCCTCATCTCTTCCTTAACATACAGATATACAGATAATAAATTCTTTAATCTTGACTTTTCCCATCTCATCCGCTATATTTAGCGTAACAGAACCCGCCACGCCTCTGGTTTCACCAAGCGCAACCCGGCGGGACTTTTATCTTTAATCTGCTTTATCCTTTTATCATATACTCACCGTAACAGTTGCTTAATTCCATAATCATCGGAATGTTTTTCAAAAAACTCCTTACTTGCTTCTGTCAATTTATCATCCATAATACTTAAATACTTTGTTGTAGTCTCCAGATGCCTGTGCCCCAAAGCCTGACTGATCATTTCTAATGGCCATCCGGCATTCCAACGTTCCATTGCAAAGTATCTTCTTAGCATATGAGGTGTCAGCTTTATCCCTGTCTTTTTTTCCATTCTCCCAAACATATCATAAACACTGTCTGCTTTCCATGCATGCCCTGCCGTTTTCCCGGAAATATTAATAAAAAGATATGTTTGGTATTGAAGTAATTTTCGATTTTCAGCCAGATAATACATGAGAAATTCAAACGTATCATTACTGACTATGCTTTCTCTGAATTCAAAATTTTTTGCTCTGGCTCCATTTTCATTATCTTCCCTGAATCTAACCCTCACTTTACGATTTTGATAGTCAATATCCTTTGTATAATCTATGCCTAAAACTTCTCCAATACGAAAGCCCGTTTCTGCAAGTATCAAAATCAACAACTGATCTCGGCAATTTGTACATGACTGCAATACGGTTATAATCTCTTCACGTGTTGCTGCCCTCACATTTCTTTCCTCTGGATTCATATATCCATGAAAGGATTTTGTTCGATACATACTTTTCGTATTGGATTCATTTCTCACTACAAACTGAGAATATAACAATACTTTTAGACTTCCAAGTTCTTCGTATTCAGCCTCTATATAACGATAAAATCCAAATACTTCATTTAAATACGCATTACATGTCCCATTTTTAGGATTCTTCCTCCCATTTTCATTTCTATGTCGCCCCATCTTGACCCAGTGCATAAATTCCACAAAATGTTCAGATTGTTTACTATAGGACATATCATATATTTGAGAAATTTTAAGCTTCATTTCTGCTAAATACTCAAAATAATAACAGATAGCAAATGCAGATCTTTTGACTGTATTAGGAGAACAATTCATTACTGTTTTATGTTTTAGATATTTGGTTGGCAGCAATACCATTTTCAATGTTTCACAGTCTCGAATAAAAAAATACTTTATTCCATTATCTGTCAGGTTTTCTACTGTATATTGTCTCACTGTTTCCACCACCATATTGTTCTCGGCAATACCATGTCTCTATTTTCCTTCCAGATCATCGAAGTTTAAACAACAGCTGTCCTTTCAACATCCCTGTATATTTAACTTTTTCCGCTTCCGACACCTTAATATAAAAATCATTCCTTCAGCATCCCTGCGTACTTCGCTTTTTCCGCCTCCGGTACCTTCAATGCCTCCATCGCCTGTTCTGCTGTCAGCTTCAGGGTTTCCATCAAATTCCGGATTGCATTTAATGTTCCTGTCTCCATACCACGTTCCAAGCCCTGCGCCAGCCCCCGCTCCAGGCCCTGCGCCAGGCCACGTGCGATTCCTCTCTCCTCCACACCTTTACTCAGGTTACACATAGCTGACACCTCACTTTCCAACGTCTTCGTCATCGCGATATTAAAATCATCCTGCAAGATCTTTTTCTTCTCTTCTGCCTCTTTTTCCGAGGACAACAGCACACCCAGCAGCTTCAATACCCCTGTATAATTGTCATCATCTGCATGCCCCAGGCAGATCATGACTACGGTCAGCAGATCATAATTCTCTTTCCGTTCCGACACCTGGCCTATCAGATTCTCTTCCTGAATGGAGTATCTGGTGATCGTGTTCTCCCTCCTCTTCGGTGGATTGGAACAGATCCATATGGAATAGACCTTTCTTATATTCTCGTAATGAGTTTCTGTAAATTCTGAACCATACTGAGAAGAGATCATCCGGCTGCAATAATAAAGAGTCCGTTTGATGATCGGATAACCCGGATAAAAATCATTTTGTGCTTCCACATTGACCATCAAACGAATTGTTTCCCCGGTTCCTGGAACGATTGCCAGAAAACGGATATCATAGGTGATCGTCCCTTCCTGTATCGTACTGTCCTCATTCTTCACTCCCCGGATCTGTTCTCCGCAGTTGCATGTCTTTTCATCCGGATTGACTGTTGCCTCTGCGATCTGAGGGACTCCTTCTATGTATTTTTCCGCTATCTCATGAATGCTGTGAGTTTTATACTCTTCCAGACAGCTTTTCATGATCCAGGCCAGAATGATCTTATTGGCCAGAAGCCGTTTGCACGCTGCATCATAAGCGGCCTTTTCACCGGCCGCTATAATATTTTTTGCCAGTGTATTCTCAATTTCCATAAAACAGGCTCCTCCTGTTGCTTCTATATTAGCATATCTGCCTCTGATAAGCTATATTTTTTGATGAAACAGATTCAAAAAGAGCGACTGCCTCCTATAATTGTCTGGATGTCGCTGCCCATGCACCCGCTCTCCTTTTCTTTTCGCTTCCACACCAGTCATAGCTTATTTCTTACTTTTATTTCTTTAAATATATGCAACCCACTCCCCAAAAGCAGCACTGCTTCCATATCCTTACCCAAATGTCTGTCCCATCCAGAAAGACCGTTCTTTCTCAGCTTCTTTACTTTCCGCTTCTTCCGGTTCCATCGCCCTCCCAAATTTCCCAACTTCTTCCTGATATTTGCTCTCCGACACATGGGTATAGATATCAATGGTTGTGCTGTAATGCTGGTGCCCCATAATACTCTGCACCACTTTGGGCTGCATCCCTGCTTCAAAGCAGCGGCTGCAAAAAGTATGCCGGATCGCATGTGGATACATATCTTCAAAATAATGAGGCTCCCTCTGCTCCTGTACCGACTCAAACGCCTCCTGCTCATTGATCTCCTTCACCACTTTTTTGATTTCCTTTTCCGCATGATAGCGGAGCACCGGGCTTCCCATGGTGGTGACAAATACCAGATCCGCATATTCACCGGTTGCCCTAAAACGGTTTCCCAGTGTTTTTTTCAGGCTGTCTGTCTTTGCCTTCTGCTGCAGGAGCATTTCCTCCGCTTCCCCGAAAAACGGGATCTTTCGATAGGAGTTATGGGTCTTGGGAGCCAAGAGACGCAGCATCTTTTTTCCATATTCGTACTGGCAGGAAAGGGATCGATTGATACGGAGGCATTTTTCATTAAAATCTACATCTTTCCACATCAGGCCCCCTACCTCTCCGATCCTCATCCCTGTCAGAAACATCAGATAAAACATTTCCTTATACCAGCTATGCTCTACCGTCTTTAAAAATGTATTCTGTTCCTCCCTGGACAGAAAGCGGCGTGTCACCTGCCTGTTTTCCCATGGAACACTGATCTCAAAGCAAGGATTGATCGAAAGGATCTGGTTATTCCTGGCAGATTCCATACATTCCCGCATTCTTCCAAGCGCCTCCCTCATGGACGAAACTGCCCGTCCATCGCTGCTCATTTGATTGATGACACTCTGAATGTCGATATTGGTGATGTCACACAGCTTTCTTTCTCCCAGATATTTGCCGAATGAACCGTAAAATTTATTTTTCATGGGATAAACACTGGTTTCTTTAACTACCGGAAGCTTATATGTCTGAAACCATTCTTCAAACCATTCATTCAGCGTTATATGTTTCCTTCTAAAATCAATGCTGTTCTGTGCCTCTTCCTTTAATTCCTGAAATTCTTTTTTCAGCTCCCGCAGATTAAAACCATAGATGCTGACATCACTTCCATTTATCTTTGTTCTGGCCTCATATCTTCCATCCTTTCGCTGATACAGGCCCTTTCCTAGTTCTCTTCCCTTTAAATCTTTTCCCATTTTTGCACCCGTTCCATATAAGCGCAGTTGACTTTACATCGTCATCTGCATTTCCATGCTGGATTCTTCCCTTTTTATTCTTCTATGAATTGTCCGCTTTTTCTCTACTTTATTGCCGCTGTTATGAGCGATCCATTTATCCAACTGAATTTTGTTGGCATATACACGATTCCCGATCCGTACTGTAAAATTATTGTTTGTTTTTGTCAAAAGCTCTCTTGCCTTGGTCTCTCCTATCCCTAAATATGCACATACCTCTTTTACACTCAATAATGCCTTATCTACCTCTATTTTCTCCATATCCTTCTCCTAATCTGTCTTACATTAAGTTTCTTTTTAACTACTTTTAAAATTAATACTTCATACCCGTCGTCCCCTGGGATATATACTGATCTCTTCCTGATCCATCCTGCCTTTAGGAAGCAGTTTTTCACATCATCTGAAAGTCATTCCCTCTCATTTGCCGGCTGTTCCCTGGAGCCTCCAGAAGTTCCGGTTTCTGTGCTAAGGATATCCATCCATAGTTCGTTTTCCGCATCCCCGCAGCGTCAAACCGGTTCATGCCATATTCAGCAAAATCAAAATTCCGGAAAGCCGAATCAGAACAGTCCACCCCCAGATCCTCCAGGCATTTCCTGCCATAGTGTTCATAGCTGATCTGGCTGGGATCAAACACATAACGGTCCAGCCTCTCTGTCAGCAGCAGCGCCTCCTCTATATCTCTCCAGTTCTCAAACTGCAGCACGGCCTTATATTTTATCAGCTCTTTCTGTGGCATCTCCTGCAGCCTTTCAGCCAGTCCATTTAACACTTCTACATCATCATAAAACTGGATCTTCTTTTCCAGGATGGGGACTGCGCTGCGGGCCTCCCAGATCCTGCACTGTTCCACGCTTTCCGCATGAAGAGAAGCACATGCAGATGCCATCTTTTCTGTGCTACAGGGAAGAGAGAGCCAGATCTTTCCATGTTCCGGATGTTTCCGGTTCTCAAGCCTGACGGATAAAATTGCATCTGACTCTGTTTCCTGCTCCGGCAGATTCTTGCCACTATAGATTTCCTGCCAGCCCTCCTTTACCCGGTAACAGTAGCCTTCTTTCGTAAAGACACCATTTTCTGCTTTCCGCAGATAAGCCCCCAACTTTTCCTTATCCAAAAACGCCAGGATCTCATTCGGAAGTCCCAGCAGCATCCCTACAGTTCCCCCATTCACTGCGCACTCTCCCAGATCTGTATCGCTCACGATCCATGGCAGAAATCCGAAATACTCCAGGTTGTCGGCAGCATTGATCAGATCCTTTACCGAACACTCCCAGCCCCCACGCTCAGACTCCACACAGCTAATCACTCCCTCGTACCAGGGAATGCTCTCCCTGCCTATCTGATCGATCTTACCTGCCAGAACATTCACCTCCTGGATATCCGCTTCCATCCGTGATAACCGTTCCGCCAGAAATTTCGGCCATCCGTCAAGCCTGGTCAGGGTGTAAGATCCACCTTCCGGCACTCTCACCTGTTCCATGGCATCCTGGAGCGCTGCCCTGGTCGCCGGAAGCCATAGGGTTGCCCCATAGTATTCCGGATATTTCTCATACTCTTTTGCTAAAATAGTCACCCACATCCGCATTCCTCCTGTTTCCATGCCCTGCTTTTCTCGTTTCCTTTGTGGAGTTTCCGGCCTTCAGTCAGTGGAAGTCAAGACCGGTAATTAATATAAAATCTCCTGATATAAAATCTCCATTAAAGAGTATCTTTTCTCTGTTCTGAAAGGTATTTTTATTGGAAATCAACGGCTCGGAAACAGCATGTCCTCCAGTTCGTCCAGCCACTTCATGTCCATCTCTTTTGCCGTACAGTTGATCCGCTCGATACAGTATCCTTTCTCTTCCAGTTCTCTCCGGATATCCTCCACGCAGGACTTGGAAAAGCTCTCTGCTTCCATCTCATTCTCGTCATTACATATGAACCGATATTTCAGCAGGATTTTGTAATCGGGCTGGAAACGAAAGGTCAGGTTTCCGTCAATGTACTGGGGCAGGGTCGGATCCGCTTCGATCACCGATTTAATCTCCTCTATCATATGTGGCTTTGCGCTTTCATACATCAGGTCGTTGAATTCTCTGGTATTGAAATTTGCGGCCAGCAATATCCCTGTTTTTACATTATAATCCATTCATACACCTCATAAATGCATCCCCTGGGTTGGCTCCTGGGGAACCTGACCGCTGGAAAACAGGTCCATCAGGAACTTTATCCCACCCAGTTCACAGGCTTTCTGGAAAGCTTCGTCATAATTGCTGCATTTTCTCTCCGCCTTTACCTGAAAGCAGGCCTCCCCGATATGAGGGAATGCCCCTTCGTAGATTCCTATAGTCAGATTCCCTTCCGGAGTTATCCTCATGAAGCATCCATCTCCGCCTCCGGTATAATACAGCGTACCCCGCCCATTCAACCGGGTAATATGATCCTCGACCCATCGGTACTGGCTGCTGTTTGTCACAGCCTGCCACTGTTCCAGTTCCTTTTTTGTCATTTCATGCCCTCCTTTTCTCACCCTGCGGCAGAGATTATTCCCTCCAAAGGAGAACATACTTCAATCCCACACTGATGCATCCGGAGCAGAAAATCCGTGACCAATTCCTTATCACGGGAGATCCTGGAGGAATCCAGAACCAGCAGCACTTCGATCCCCCTGCTGTCCTTTGCCTCCAGGAACAGCTCCAGTCCGGGTCTCTCTAACCCTGCCGTTTCTCCCATATCGCTGGAACCGCCTGCGATCTCCATCCGGAGCTGTTCTCCATAGGTGTTCAGCTGTTCATATTGCTTCTTTAAGGTACCATGGCTGTCCTCCGGCGCATCGATACGGGTATAGATCCATGCTTTCTTCTTTCTGTCATCCATACTTCTCTTCCTCTCTGTCTGCTTCTTCGCCCTGTTCTGACTCATTTTTTTATAGCTGCCGTATCTATAGCTGTTTTTTCCTTCTGGATATTTTTCATCCCCAGACTGACGATCAGCCCCCTGTCCACTGCCGCCAGGGTTGCTTTATCCAGGCAGCCTATGTATTCATGCAGCCGTTTCTGATCCAGAGTCCGTACCTGTTCCAGTAAGATCATGGAGTCCTGGTGCAGTCCGTGAAACTGTCTGTCTATATGGATATGAGTGGGAATCTGATGCTTTCCGTCCCGGCTGGTGATCGCTGCCGCTATGGTAGTTGGACTGAACCGGTTCCCTGTGTTATTCTGCAGAATCACCACCGGACGAATGCCGCCCTGCTCACAGCCAACTACCGGCCTTAAGTCAGCATAGTAGATATCTCCACGCCTGATTTTTCTTCCTGCCATTTCTGCCTTCCCTCCTTCTGTCAGCAAAACAACATTTCCTGTTCTTTCTTTATAAAAGCAGCGGCCTGAAATACAGACCGCCGCCTGTCATACTTCATAAACGCACACATTTGTGTACGCAGGTTATCCGCCTTACAGCGGATTGCCTTTCCTCACATGAAAAATCGTGCTTGTTCTTCATTTTCACGTTTCATCTGCTCCCATTCGACACTACTTCCCGGAGCCTGGGCAGTCAGTTACAACCGGTTTTGGCTAACCGTCATGGGACTCGAACCCCGGCCAGGATCTCTGGCCGCCGCCCTCATTGCGGTTCCCTTCCTAAAAAGGGGCTGTGACTGGACGGAAGTATCATTATAGGCTGTACAGGTCATTGCGGTATGCCCCGGCCATGGGGTATTTTCAGGACGGACAGTTCCCGCTCTGCACCTTTGATGTCATCTTATTGACAGACACTCTGACTGTCTGCAGGTGGTCCTGGCGTGTCCTCCTTCGCCGCTTCGCGCTTTCGCGCTGTACAGCTAACGTATTGTAGCTGCTGGATATGACCGTCTGGGGCGGTATTTTTCAAAGGACAGAGAAGGGACTTTTATCCCATTCACTTATTTCCACGTTGGGAGAGAGGTTTGAGAACCAAAAAATCAAAATTTCTCTAAAAACTTTTTCAACTTTCTCAAAATCTTATGGCGGCGCTTGTTCACGGCCTTCTGGGAGAGCCCCAGTTCTTCTGACAGCTCCCTCTCACTCCTGTCCATAAAAAACAGCTGGATGATCAGATACTGTTCCCCTTCTTCCAGGTTCCGGATGGCCTCATGGAGCTGCTTTCGCAGTATCTTTCTAAGTACGATGTTTTCCACATCCGCCTGCTCATCTGCCGGCAGGTTATGTTCTTCCAGCAGGCGCTCATAGGAGTCCTCCCGGCTCGGTATCACCCGGATCTCCTGTGCGTCCTGGTCAATGATGGTCTGCTCTGCCTTCAAGTCGTACTCCTGATACTGCATTTTTCTCTCTGTTTCCTTCAATACTTCGATCACTTCTTCGCTGGCCTCCGGATACATTTTCCGGAAGTCTGGCAGTCTGCCTGGCTTTGCCATAGGCTTGTCCTCCATTTTCTTTAAATTTCAAAAATGAAGAACAAGCCGGGCGGGGAACGGCACCCTGGGGTACAGGCCTCGTAACAGAAAAACACAGAAAGATTGATACATCCTTCTGCGTTTCATCTTTTTGTTCCTGTATATGATGTCCTATTAGTTCATATTGCAGACCGCAAAATCCCTTCACCAAACTACTGATTTTTTTGGCCGTTTGCTCCCAAAATCACATTTTTTCCTTCTTTGTAGCCTTAAATCATTACAGCTCTTTGCATCCGTATCCCCATATACGGCTTCAGAACAAATACGCCTGTCTTTTCGCCAACAGGGATGAACTACACCCATGGTTTGCGTTACAGCCAATAAAAAATCCTCCCTACTCTCAAAACAGAGCCAGGAAGGATTGCATTTATAAACAGGCACACTAAAATATACCCGCCAAAGCACCGTTTTTTTCTTTGGCAGGACGCCTGTTATTAAAAACTTTTTTTACAAGATTATCTCTTGATTTTTGAAATCATTTATCAATAGGCCATAAAGAAATCAATTTCATAAAATTCTGGGTTTAGTTAGTTGGATATCGCCTCCTATTGCTAAATCTTAAACAATACTCGTTCAGGTTCTAATAACATAATGAATAATGGCTATAAGCACAGTATTCTGCCGCCTGTGCCAGCTAATCAATGATGCCCCTGATCCTGTCCAAAGAGGCTATGTTGTTTTCCTCCATATACCCCCGGATGCCCTCTATGATCTCCACCGTGGCATAAGGATTATGGAAGTTCGCCGTCCCTACCGCGACTGCGGCAGCCCCGGCCATGATGAACTCCAGGGCATCCTCAAAGGTGGCGATGCCGCCCATGCCGATCACCGGCACGTCAACGGCCCTGCACACCTCATAGACCATCCGTAATGCCACCGGCATGATGCCCGGACCGGAATAGCCCCCTGTCTTACTGGCAAGCACCGGCCTGCGCCTGTGGATGTCTATCTTCATCCCCCGCAGCGTGTTGATCAGGGAAAGCACGTCCGCACCGCCTGATACCGCTGCCCTGGCAATCTCCTTTATATCCGCCACCTCCGGCGAGAGCTTCACGGCCAGGGGCTGCCCGACATAATGGCGCACCGCCCGGACCACACGCTCTACCACATGCGGGTCGGTTCCGAAGGCCAGCCCTCCTTCCTCCACATTCGGGCAGGAGATGTTCAGCTCCAGCATGTCCACATCACAGTCTGCCAGCCTCTCCGCAACCGCGCAATACTGCGCCAGCGTGTGCCCGCAGATATTCACGATGATTTTTGTGTCATGCTGCCGGAGGAATGGCAGGTCATACTCAATGAAATGCTCCACTCCCGGATTCTGCAGCCCGATGGAATTCAGCATGCCGCTCTGCGTTTCCGCAATCCTGGGGGCCGGATTCCCTTTCCACGGCTCACAGGAAACCCCTTTGACCGTGACCGCACCCAGGCGGTCCAAATCGATCAGCTCCCCGTACTCACGGCCTGCGCCGAATGTGCCCGATGCCGTAATGACCGGGTTCTTCAGCGCCACCCCTGCAACCACCGTCTCCATCCTGTCATCCATTCCACACCACCTCCCTGCCGGAAAAGACCGGGCCGTCCCTGCAAACCCGCAGGTACTGCCAGTCCTTCTCTCCAGGCTTCTGTATCTTCACTGCACATCCAAGACATGCGCCTATGCCGCAGGCCATCCGTTCCTCCATGGATACCTGGGCCGGGATGCCCTGCCTTTCTGCCCATTCCGCCACGGCCTGCAGCATCTGCCGGGGGCCGCAGGCATATATCCTGTCCGCCAGAGGCGCGATGTCCTTCACAAGCTCCAGTACCGTCCCGCAGAAGCCGCCGTTTCCGGTCTGGCTCGCCACATGGACCTTCCGGCCATGTCCCCGGAAATCCCCGTCCATGAACGGGGCATCCGCATAGCCCAGGAAAACCTCCGCCTCTCCCGGAATCCTTTTGGAAAGCTCCAGAAGGGGAGGAATCCCCAGGCCGCCGCCGATGATGACGCTCCGCTCCCCTGCCTCCGGCAGCGTGAACCCGTTCCCCAGAGGTCCCATGAGCCGTACCGTATTATTTTCGCGCAGCCGGGAGAACTGCTCCGTGCCCTTCCCCACCACCCGGTACACCACTTCCACGCTTTCCCCATGGATGGCTGCCAGGCTGAGCGGGCGTGCCAGCAGATTCCTCTCATCCGGCGGGTACATCTGGATGAACTGCCCCGGTCTGGCACTATGGGCGATTTCAGGTGCAACCAGCTCCATTTTCCATATTCCGGGCACGAGTTCCTTCTGGTTTCTTATGACCGCCATACAATAGGTATTCATCCGGCCCCTCCTTTCTCCGGCAGGCGCATTGCCTCTATCATCTCATAAGCGATGCTGATGTCCGTCAGCTCCTTCGGCAGACTGGAACGTGGGTGCCATGCCGCCGCTGACAGCTCCCCGGTGTCGATGTGCAGCTGGTCTGAACCGTCCAGCTCCGCCGTATAACCTGCAATCACGGAACCGGAAAAGCCCCAGGGCTGGCTCCCAAAATATTTAAGGCTCCTGATGTGGATGCCCGTTTCCTCAAAGACTTCCCTCTCTGCCGCTTCCTCCAGCGTTTCCCCCGCCTCCACAAAGCCTGACACCAGAACCCATTGCGGGAGGGGACGGTCCCCGTACTTCGTCATCAGAAGCCTGTCCCCATCCGTGACCGCCACCATGACCACCGGGGCAATGGCCGGATAAACGGTGTCCCCGCAGTCCGGGCAGCTAAGCGACCGCCGCCCCCTGTCCTGCGTCCTCACACCTCCGCACCTGCCGCAGTAGACATTCCTCTCATACCATCCCGCCAGGTGCAGGGCAGTGGCCCCGGCAAAATACGCCCAGCTCGGCAGGATGCCGTCAAGCTCCCGGAGCGGAAGATACTGCATGCCCTCCCTTTCGGGCAGGACGTCTCCCTGCTGCCGCAACAGGTAGACAGTCACCCCGTCCACGCAGAACAGGAAAACCGCCAGCCGCCGCACTTCTGCAAAAGGCAGCCCCAGGTCATGGAATACCGGAATCCTCCTGCTGCCGTCCTCCGATACCCGCAGCAGCACCTCCCCGCCACGGAAGGAGAAAAAGCAATCCTCCGGCTCCGGTTCCCTGTCACGGAATGCATGGTCCAGGCGGTAGGGGAAAATGTCCTGTATCATTGCCCCATCCCTCCTTTACAGATGCCGCAGGTTCTCACGGTATCTCCTGAGTTCCGTTTCATCCACGGAACCGATGACCTCATCCAGCCACTTGATCATCCTGTTCCTGTCCTTCGGCAGATGCCCTTCCACGTTGACGCAGTTGGACGCGCCCATGGTGGCAAAATAGGTATCAATGGTGAGCCTTTCTATCAGCATCCGCAGCTCGTACAGCTTTTCAATCTCCGTTTCCTCTGCCCAGTTTCCGGCCTGGATCTCCTGGTACAGCTCCGAGGAAGGGTAGATGGTCAGCATGGAGGAAACAATGATCTTCGGGTGGAGCTGGTTGAACACCTCCGCTGTGTTCTTCACCCCTTCCTCCATATGCCCGGAGCCGTAGATTCCTGCAAGGTAGAAGAAATTGTAGTCCATGCCCACTTCGTCCAGGCGCTGGCACTCCGTAAGGATTTCCTTTACCCCGAAGCCCTTGTGCATGAAGGACAGGGATTCCTCGTCCCCGGCCTCCACGCCGATGGTAAGACTGTTGTACCCCATTTCCCGCAGTTCCCTCAACTGCTCCGTGGTCTTCGGCATGATGTCCGTGATGCGGGCAAAACAGCCGATGGACTGCACTTTGGGGTAGTATTTCTTTACCAGCTCCGCCAGCGTTTTCAGCTTGTCGAAGCTCAATACAAAGGGATTGGCCCCGGTAAAGAACACCCTCTTTGCATTCCGGTAATAGCGGCTCATTTCCTTCAGGTCCGCCTCCACTTCTGACAGGGGGGACATCCTGAACTTGAACGGCACGTCCTCATAGAGTGTGCAGAATTTACATTTGTGGTGGGTGCAGCCTGCCGTCACCTGGATCAGTGCGCTGCACGCCTCATAGGGCGGTCTCCATATCGTTCCTGTGTAATGCATAAGTCATCTCTCCTTCCGTTCATTCACCCATCTTTGCCAGCGCCCCGCGGAGCGCCGCTGCCTTGTCCGTCCATTCCCAGGGGAGCTGCAGGTCTTTGCGCCCAAAGTGCCCGTATGCCGCCGTGGGACGGTAGATCGGCTTCTGCAGCCCCAGCCCCTTGATGATGGAGGACGGGCGCAGGTCAAAGTGTTCCTCCACCAGCTCCAGTATCCTGTCATCGGGGACCACCCCTGTACCGAAGGTGTCCACCGATACGGAGACCGGCTTTGCCACGCCGATGGCGTAGGCTATCTGTATCTCGCAGCGGCGGGCCAGCCCCGCCGCCACAAGGTTCTTTGCCACATATCTGGCGGCATAGGATAACATCATAAACTTAAGAAAAATCTGAAGGAATCTGTCAACAGGTTCCTTTCTTTATGTTAGAATACAGACAGGGGGTGCATATGGATAAACCTTATAAAGGAAGATTTCAAAAGTTTTCC
>CAJTDB010000036.1 GCA_910574965.1 Lachnospiraceae bacterium
TAGGCCATGCAGGATGGCTTATTAAAGTATGCCCTTTTTATAGAATAACAAAATAATACGGAGCTTTTTCTAAAAATCACATATAAAAACAGCAAAAGTGAAACTGTCGCTTCACGATTTTTCAATCGTTAGTGCGACAGCCTTTTTGCTGTCCTGACAGTTTACATAAAATAAATTTCTCTTTGAATATAAAAGCATTTCATCAGGAGGGCTGGCAGCAGTGCAGAAGATGCTTTTCGTCTGATGAGAAGCGGGACATATCCCCCTTGACACAAGGATTTTCCTGCCATATACTGGAACAAGTATACACATAAGAGAACATGCAAAAGCATGATACGAGGAGGATATATGTCGGCAGATATCAGAAAAGAGATTGAGAAGAGACGGACTTTTGCTATTATCTCGCACCCGGATGCGGGAAAGACAACATTAACGGAAAAGTTCTTATTATATGGAGGCGCTATTAATCTGGCCGGTTCGGTAAAGGGAAAGGCAACAGCGAGACATGCAGTGTCGGACTGGATGGAGATTGAGAAGGAGAGAGGAATCTCCGTTACATCGTCGGTGCTTCAGTTTAACTATGACAATTACTGTATAAATATTTTGGATACGCCGGGCCATCAGGATTTCTCAGAGGACACATATCGGACGCTGATGGCGGCGGATTCGGCGGTTATGGTCATTGACGGTTCGAAAGGTGTGGAGGCCCAGACGAGAAAGCTTTTTAAAGTGTGCGTTATGCGGCATATTCCGATCTTTACCTTTATCAATAAGATGGACCGGGATGCCATGGATACCTTTGAGCTTTTGGACGACATTGAGAAAGAGCTGGGAATTGCTACATGTCCCATTAACTGGCCCATTGGCTCCGGCAAGGAGTTTAAAGGAGTATACGACCGGGCAGAGAAAAAGATCCATGTCTTTTCTGATACAGAGAAGGGCACAAAGGAAGGTGCGGATCTGGTACTGTCTGTGGAGGAAGCAGAAGGGGTGCTTCTTGCCGGACAAAAGGAGAAACTTTTAGAAGAAATCGATCTTCTGGACGGAGCCAGCGCGGAATTTGAGCAGAGCCTGGTGGACAAAGGAGAACTGTCCCCGGTGTTCTTTGGATCTGCCCTGACGAATTTCGGTGTGGAGATTTTTCTAAAACATTTCCTGAAGATGACGACTTCACCTCTGCCCCGGAAGGCAGATGCGGGTATAATAGATCCTATGGAAGAAGGATTTTCGGGATTTATTTTCAAGATTCAGGCCAATATGAACAAGGCTCATAGAGACCGGATTGCTTTTATGCGCATCTGTTCCGGAAAATTTGATGCGGGCATGGAAGTTATGCACGTACAGGAAAATAAGAAGATTCGTTTATCTCAGCCTCAGCAGATGATGGCGCAGGACCGAAAGATTGTGGAGGAAGCCTATGCGGGTGATATCATCGGTCTGTTTGATCCGGGCATCTTCTCCATCGGGGATACGGTATGTCTGCCGGGCAGGAAGATTCAATATGAAGGAATCCCGACTTTTGCACCGGAACATTTTGCCAGGGTTCGCCAGATGGATACTATGAAGCGAAAGCAGTTCGTCAAGGGCATCGAGCAGATTGCCCAGGAAGGAGCGATTCAGATCTTCCAGGAGTACAATACCGGTATGGAAGAGATCATCGTGGGCGTGGTAGGCGTGCTGCAGTTTGATGTGCTGAAATATCGGCTGAACAACGAGTATAATGTGGAGATCCGTTTGGAAAACTTACCATATGAACACATCCGCTGGATCGAAAATGAAGAGATTGATATGGACCGGATCAACGGAACATCCGATATGAAAAAGATTCGGGACCTGAAGGGAAGACCGCTGCTTTTGTGGATTAACAGCTGGAGCATTGGAATGACATTAGACCGAAATGAAGGGCTTTTGCTTTCAGAGTTTGGACGGTGAGAATCGCGCCCTTTTGATGCGGCCGCTGCTGCCTGGTAAATTTCCTCTTTTCAAAAAGTGGAAGTTTTGTTATACTATAGGCAATATTGGAAAGCCGGAAATGCTTCCGCAGAAGGGATATTTTTGAGGAAATGCGGAACTAAAAACAGTATCTGGCAGGAAGCGTGCCAGATCGGATTCCAGCCGCGTGAGCGGGGGGAATCCGATCTGTAAAAGGGTACTTTTCCTGCAAGATGCGGAACTAAAAACAGTATCTGGCAGGAAGCGTGCCAGATCGGATTCCAGCCGCGTGAGCGGGGGGAATCCGATCTGTAAAAGGGTACTTTTCCTGCAAGATGCGGAACTAAAAACAGCATCTTGCAGGAAGCGTGCCAGATCGGATTCCAGCCGCGTGAGCGGGGGGAATCCGATCTGTAAAAGGGCACGCTTCCTGCAAGATGCGGAACTAAAATAGGAGGTATTTGATATGGAAAAGCTGGACAGAGCGACCCACGTAATTCAGGTAGACGGACATATAGGAGAGGTACAGATTGCCGACGAGGTAGTTGCGATCATTGCTGGTATGGCAGCCACGGAAGTAAAAGGTGTCGCGTCCATGGCCGGAAATATTAAAAATGAACTTGTAGCAAAGATGGGCATGAAAAATCTGTCCAAGGGCGTCAAAGTGGAAGTGACAGATACGGACGTGAAAGTGGATCTGGCGCTGAATCTGATTTTTGAAGCGAATATTCTGGAAGTATCCGGAAAAGTGCAGGAAAAAGTAAAATCAGCCATTGAGAGCATGACAGGCATGAAGGTGTCCGTGGTGAATGTCCGTGTTGCCGGTGTGGTACTGGAATAACGAAAGAGGACCTGATGCCTGCACAAGTGAAAGAGGAGCTGCCGCGAGATGCAGTTCCCGGTGCACCGGGAGCCTTATGTCAGCGGCGGCTTCTTTCGTTTCATGGAGGAAAGAATGAAGAGAAGAGAACAAAGAGAATGCATCTTTCAGCTTTTGTTCCGCCTGGAGTTTAACGGGCAGGAAGAGATGCCGGAACAGACAGAGCTGTTTGTGGAAGATATGAAAGAAGCCCATAATCCGGGAGAGCGGGATGAGGCATATATTTTGGAAAAATATAAAAAGGTGGTGGAACGGCTTCCGGAGATCGATCCGATGCTGGAGAAAGCTTCCGAGGGCTGGAAGCTGTCCCGTATGGGCAAAGTGGAGCTGACCGTTCTGCGGCTGGCGGTCTATGAAATGAAATATGATGAGGATATTCCGGAAAAAGTGGCGATCAACGAAGCAGTGGAGCTGTCCAGAAAATTCGGAGGTGATGAGGCCCCTGGCTTTGTCAATGGAGTGCTGGCAAAGTTTACAAAGAAGCAGGAAACATGATGGGGAGTATTTATTCCGTCGGGCAGGTCAACAGCTATATTAAAAATATGTTTGCTCAGGATGCACTGCTTCGCCGGATCAATGTGCGAGGGGAGATCTCCAACTGTACGTACCACAGAACCGGTCATATTTATTTCTCATTGAAAGATCATACCGGTGCTATATCTTGTGTGATGTTCAAAGGAGACAGCCAAAGCCTTACCTTTCGGATGCAGGAGGGACAGAAAGTTGTCGTATCCGGAAACATCAGTGTATTTGAGCGGGACGGAAAATATCAGCTTTACGCAAGAGAGATACAATTAGACGGCGAAGGTGCACTATACCAGCAGTATATGCAGTTGAAACGTAAACTGGAAGCTCTGGGGTTGTTCTCGGCAGAACACAAAAAGCCGATTCCCGTGTATGCGGGGACCATAGGAATTGTGACGGCGCCTACAGGCGCGGCTATCCGGGATATAATTAAGGTTTCTTACAGGCGCAATCCGTATGTGCAGCTAATCTTGTATCCGGCGCTTGTACAGGGAACGCAGGCAGCGCAGAGCATCGTACAGGGAATCCGGACGCTGGATGCCTATGGCGTGGATGTGATCATCGTGGGACGGGGCGGCGGCTCTATCGAGGAACTTTGGGCTTTTAACGAAGAGCCGGTGGCACGGGCCATCTTTGCATGCCGGACTCCGGTGATCTCTGCAGTGGGGCATGAGACGGACACGACCATCGCAGATCTTGTAGCGGATCTTCGTGTGCCGACACCTTCCGCGGCTGCAGAGCAGGCGGTGCTGGAATACCGACAGTTGGTAAACCATATGGAGCTGTTAAAAAACCAACTGGCAGACCGTATAGAACAGAAGATCCATCTGTACCGGCAGAGACTAGAACATGACCGTCTGCGTTTTCTGTATTCCGGTCCCCAGAATAAGCTGAATGAGAAGAAACAGTATATAGCAGAACTGATGGATCGTTTTCCAAAGGAGATGCAGGGGAAGATTCTGGACCGGAAATATCAGATAGGTCTTCTGGCAGAGCGGCTGGACGGAATATCTCCTCTGAAAAAGCTTCAGCAGGGATATTCCTACACGGAGCTTTCAGACGGAAAAGCCTTCCGGTGTCTGAAGCAGGTAGAGCCAGGAGATATGGTTACGATCCATGTGACCGACGGCAGGGTTCGGGCACGGGTGGAAGAGATGGAAGCACTGGAAAGGAATGGACAGGCATGACAGAAGAAGTAAAAGAGAAAAAAGAAACATTCAGTCTGGAAGAGGGACTTGAAAAAATTGAGAGACTGTTGGAGAGACTGACAGATCGGGAAGTAACACTGGAAGAGTCCTTCCGGCTGTATCAAGAAGGCATGGAGCTTCTGAAACAGTGCAATGCCAGAATTGACCATGTAGAAAAGCAGATGCTTCAGATCGATGAGGAGGGAAATACCCATGAATTTTCCTGAGGAACTGAGAAAGCGGGTAGAGCAGACAGAAGAGATCATTCATAAGTTTTTGCCGGAGGAAGAAGGCCCTCAGCGCAGAATTATGGAAGCTATGAACTACAGTGTGCTCGCAGGAGGCAAAAGGCTTCGGCCGCTGATTCTGCATGAGACGTACCAGATGTTCGGCGGCAGATCGGACACAGTCCATCTGTTTATGGCTGCCATCGAGATGATTCATACCTATTCACTGGTACACGATGATTTGCCAGCTATGGATAACGACAAGTATCGCAGAGGAAAGCTGACAACCCACGCAAAATACGGACATGCTATGGGTGTGCTGACAGGAGACGGACTCTTAAATTATGCTTTTGAGACGGCAGCGGCGGCTTTTGACTGCGAAGAGGATGCAAAAGGGATCAAACAGGCCGCGCGGGCTCTTCAGATCCTCGCAGAAAAAGCGGGTATCTATGGGATGATCGGCGGTCAGGTGGTGGATGTGGAGTCCACCGGAAAGGCAGTCAGTGAAAAAAAACTTCTGTTTATCTATGAACTGAAAACAGGAGCGCTTTTAGAAGCGTCCATGATGATCGGAGCCGTGCTGGCGGGAGCTTCTGAAGCAGAAGTGAAGACGGTGGAGCAGATCGCTTCGGATGTGGGCAGGGCTTTTCAGATTCGGGACGATATTCTGGATGTCACGAGTACGCTGGAAACTCTTGGAAAGCCCATCAACAGCGATGACCGGAATGCAAAAACGACATATGTGACGCTGAAAGGACTTGAGAAGGCATCCGAGGATGTGGAGGAGATCTCCGGCAGAGCGCTGGAGCGTCTGGCATCTCTTCCTTATAAAAATGAGTTTTTAACGGAACTGATAAGAGCTTTGGTTTACAGAGAAAAGTAGAGGACACGGAGCATGGCACTGGAAAAGATCGAGCAGGTCAATGATATTAGGAAGATACCGTCGGAAGAATATGAAGTGCTGGCGTCTGAGATTCGGGAATTTCTGATCGAGAAAATCAGCCAAACCGGCGGACATCTGGCGTCCAACCTGGGCGTGGTGGAGCTTACTATGGCACTTCATCTTTCCTTTGATCTTCCAAAGGATAAGGTGATATGGGATGTGGGACATCAAGCTTATACGCATAAGCTTTTAACTGGCCGGAAGTCCGGTTTTGAGCAGTTGCGCAAATACGGCGGGATGAGCGGATTTCCCAAGAGAAAAGAGAGCGATTGTGACTGTTTTGATACCGGGCACAGTTCCACCTCCATCTCTGCAGGGATCGGGCTGGTGGCAGCGAGGGATCTTCGGGGCACGGATGAATTTGTTGTGTCGGTCATCGGGGACGGAGCACTGACCGGAGGTATGGCCTATGAGGCCCTGAATAACGCTGCAGGACTGAAGAAAAACTTCATTATCGTTCTGAATGACAATCATATGTCCATTGCGGAAAATGTAGGCGGTATGTCAGAATACCTCAACGGACTTCGGACCAATGAAGTATATACCAGCTTCAAGACCGGCGTGGAGCAGTCTTTGAACCGGATTCCCGGCGGCATCCATCTGGCCAATCAGTTAAAGAAGACCAAAAGCGGAATCAAGCAGCTTCTGATTCCGGGGATGCTCTTCGAAGATATGGGGATCACCTATCTGGGGCCGGTGGACGGACACGATATCACAAAGCTTCTGGACGTGTTCCGGAAGGCGAAACGGGTTCGGGGCGCGGTGCTGGTCCATGTGCTGACGAAAAAGGGCAAAGGCTACTTGCCGGCGGAACGGCATCCGGCCAGATTTCACGGTGCGGAGCCTTTTGATATTGAGACAGGTGTGCCGAAAAACCGTCGGAAGAAGGCCAATTATCAGGATATTTTTTCCACCTGTATGGTAAAGCTTGGACAGCGTCATGAAAATGTGGTAGCAATTACGGCAGCCATGCCGGACGGAACAGGACTAAAACGTTTTAAAAATATATACCCTGAGCGTTTTTTTGATGTGGGTATTGCAGAAGGACATGCGGTGACTTTTGCGGCGGGGCTGGCAGCAGGAGGCATCAGACCGATCTTTGCCGTCTATTCTTCGTTTCTTCAAAGGGCATACGATCAGGTGCTGCATGATGTCTGCATCCAGAATCTGCCGGTCGTCTTTGCCATTGACCGGGCCGGGCTGGTGGGAAGTGACGGAGAGACTCATCAGGGGATTTTTGATCTGTCGTATTTGTCCAGCATTCCCAATATGCAGATCATGGCACCCAAAAATAAATGGGAGCTGTCGGATATGCTGAAATTTGCAGTGGAATTTAACGGTCCCATTGCGCTGCGGTATCCAAGAGGAGAAGCATATGACGGTCTGAAGGAGTTTCGAAAGCCCATCGCCTACGGAAAGAGTGAGCTGATCTATGAGGAAGAGGATATTGCGCTGCTTGCGGTAGGAAGTATGGTAAAGACAGCGGAGAAAGTGCGCAGAAATTTAAAAGAAATGGGATATAGCTGTTCGCTCTTAAATGCACGGTTTGTAAAACCGATTGATGCGCAGGCAGTCTGGGATCTTGCAGGAGAGCACAAGCTTTTGGTGACGATGGAAGAGAATGTCCGAAGCGGCGGCTACGGAGAAAAGGTCTTAGACTATGTAACAGAACGGGGACTTCCGGTGCAGATACTGAATATTTCCATTCCGGACGAGTATGTGGAGCATGGAAGTGTGGACACGCTTTACGAAGAAGTGGGCATTGACACAGAGTCCGTAACCAAACGGATTATTGAGAAATATATAACGATCAGGCAGGATTAGAAGGATGAAGACAAGACTGGATGTGCTGATGGTGGAGCGCGGACTTTCTGAGTCTCGTGAGAAGGCCAAAGCGGTCATCATGTCAGGGAATGTATTTGTAGACGGAGAGCGGGAGGATAAGGCAGGCGCTTCCTTTCCCGAAACCGTTGCCATCGAGATAAAGGGGAATCCTCTGAAATACGTAAGCCGCGGCGGATTAAAGCTGGAGAAGGCTATGGAACAGTTCGATGTGGAAGTGTCCGGAAAAGTCTGCATGGATGTGGGTTCTTCCACGGGAGGCTTTACCGACTGTATGCTGCAAAAAGGAGCAGTGCGGGTCTATGCAGTGGATGTGGGGACCAATCAGTTGGCGTGGAAGCTACGGCAGGACGAGCGGGTGGTGGTCATGGAGAAGACCAATATTCGTTATGTGACCAGGGAACAGATAGAAGAACCGGTGGAATTTGCATCCATTGATGTGGCATTTATTTCCCTGACCAAAGTGTTGGAGCCGGTGAAAGAACTTCTGACCCCAGAGGGGCAGGTGGTGGCATTGATTAAACCTCAGTTTGAAGCCGGAAGGGAACAGGTGGGAAAAAAGGGCGTCGTAAGGGACAAAAAGGTGCATTTAGAAGTGATCGAACGAGTGTTCGGATACGCATCGGGCATCGGGCTGGAAGTGGCGGCACTGGATTTTTCTCCCATTAAGGGGCCGGAGGGCAATATCGAATATCTGGCTCATTTGAAAAAGCATGAGAAAGGGGCCGTCTGGGAACAGATGCCCATAGAGCCGAAGGCCATCGTAGAACAGGCTCATGAGGCTTTGTAGAGATACTTATGAAAACATTTTATATTATTGCAAATACAGAGAAAGAAGAGAGTCTGAAGCTTTCTTATAAAATTGCGGATTATCTGATGTCCAGAGGGAAACAGTGTGTGGTTCGAAGCCAGGATAAGGAGCAGGAAGCTCACGGCCAGATCTCTACGGAAGATGTGGAGGGAATACTGGTTCTCGGCGGTGATGGCACGCTGCTGCGGGCGGCCAGAGAGCTGGCGGGCAGACGGATACCGTTTCTTGGCATCAATATGGGACATCTGGGATATCTGGCTGAGATTGAGGTGCAGAATGTGCCTGCAGCTCTGGAAAAGCTGATTGCAGACGAGTATACCATTGAAGAGCGGATGATGCTGTCAGGAAGTGTCTATGTGGACGGCAGATGTGCGGAACAGGATGTGGCGCTGAATGATATCGTTTTGAACCGGTTCGGCAATCTCCGAGTGGTGGATTATGAGGTATACGTAAACGATCAGTATCTGAATTCTTTTCGTGCGGACGGCATCATTGTGTCAACACCTACCGGATCTACAGGCTACAGTTTGTCTGCAGGCGGACCAATCATCTCGCCTACGGCTTCCATGCTGATGCTTACTCCCATCTGTCCCCATACGCTGAATTCCAGAAGCATCGTCTTTTCCAGCAGAGATCGAATCAGAATACGGATTGGAGAAGGAAGACGGGGAGGCGTGGACGAGGCATGTGTGACTTTTGACGGGGATACGTTTGTGCAGATGAAGACAGGGGATCATGTGGAGATCCGGAAGTCCACGGAGGTAACACGGATCATGAAGATCAATCAGGTCAGTTTCCTAGAGGTACTCCGGAATAAACTGAGTCGGAGCTGACAAAAGGAGGCTTTCATGAAGCGAGACAGGCATGAGAAGATCATCGAACTGATCGAGAAATATGACATAGAGACTCAGGAGGAGCTGGCAGACCGGCTGGTTCGGGAAGGCTTTCAGGTGACGCAGGCGACAGTATCCAGAGATATCCGGGAGTTAAAGCTGTCCAAAGTAGCCGGAAGGGAAGGCCGCCAGAAATATGTCCTTTTAAACCGGCAGCAGCACCAGATGGCGGAGAAATATGTGGGAATCCTGCGGGAAGCCTTTGTCTCTATGGACCGGGCCCAGAATATCCTTGTTGTGAAGACCGTCTCCGGTATGGCTATGGCAGTCGGAGCCGCACTGGATAATATCGGGTGGAAAGAAATCGTAGGCTGCATTGCCGGGGACGACACGGTCATGTGTGCGATCCGCACCGTGGAGGATACAGAGGCGGTCATGGCGGAGCTTCATAAAATATTGAGAAAATAAAATGGCATCTGGTCAGATGCGGAACTTGAACAGCATCTGAGCAGACAATGCCAGGAAGGATATTTTGGCACGAGAGTGACGAAATATTCTTCCAGTTAAGGGGGCATTGTCTGGTCAGATGCGGAACTTGAACAGCATCTGAGCAGACAATGCCAGGAAGGATATTTTGGCACGAGAGTGACGAAATATTCTTCCAGTTAAGGGGGCATTGTCTGGTCAGATGCGGAACTTGAATAGGAGAACTAAATGCTGCTACATTTACATGTAAAAAATCTGGCTTTGATCCGGGAGACGGAGATTGATTTCTCGGAGGGGCTGAACATCCTGACAGGGGAGACAGGAGCGGGCAAATCCATCTTGATCGGGTCCATGACCATAGCCCTGGGGGGGAAGGTGCCAAAAGAGATGCTGCGGGAGGACGAGAAACATGCGCTGGTGGAACTGATCTTCTCCGTGGACCAGCCGGCCCTGTGCAGGAGACTTTTAGAACTGGATATTCCTATGGAGGACGGAGAACTCATCTTGTCCCGCCGGATATCCGGCAGCCGAAGCATCTGCAGACTGAACGGAGAAACCGTCAGCACATCTGTCTTAAAGGAGGTTTCCTCCTGGCTCATGGACATTCACGGCCAGCATGAGCATCAGTCCCTGCTGCATAAGAAAAAACATTTGGAGATCCTGGACGCGTATGCGCACGAGGAGCTTTCTTCCGTGCGTGTTTCTCTGGAATCCCATTATCAGGAATGCCAAAAACTGAAAAAGGAGCTGGAGCAGTCCCAGGCAGACGAAAACACCAGAGCCAGAGAACAATCACTGCTGGAATTTGAACTCCGTGAAATTCAGGAAGCCGGTCTGAAAGAAGGAGAGGACGAGGAACTAGAACAGTCCTACCGAAAAATGGTCAATGGAAAGAAGATTTTAGAGGCGCTTACTCTGGTTCAGAACCTCTGCTGCGGGGAAGAATGTTCGGTATCTGAGCAGACTGGAAGAGCCTGCAGAGAGCTTTCCGGCATATTGCAGTATGACGACGGCTTAGACGGCCTAAACAGCCAGTTGCAGGAGATTGACAACCAACTGCAGGATTTATCAAGAGAGCTTGCGGATTATATGGAAAGCCTGGAATTTTCCGAGCAGGAATTTACAGAGGCCGGAGAGCGGCTGAATCTGATTAACCATCTGAAATCAAAATACGGACAAACCATCCAGGAAATCAAAAAATATGAAGATGAAAAGCAGAAACGGCTCGATCTGCTGATAAACTATGAGCAGTACATAGAAAAACTGCAAATAGACTATGAAAAAGTATCAAAAAAGCTGGAAGAAGACTGCAGAAGTGCTCATGAAATCCGGGTATGTGCAGCAAAGCGGCTGACCGAACTGATGCTGCAACAGCTGCGGGAGCTGAACTTCCTGGATGTGCAGTTTGAAACGGCGGTGACAGATACAGGTATCCCAACGGCACTTGGCTCAGATGATGTGGAGTTTCTCATTTCCACCAATCCGGGAGAAGCTTTGAAGCCTCTTGGAAAGATCGCTTCCGGCGGGGAGCTGTCCAGAGTGATGCTGGCCATCAAGACGGTGATGGCGGATCAGGATGAGATCGATACGGTGATCTTTGACGAGATCGATGCCGGCATCAGCGGACGGACGGCTCAGAAAGTTTCGGAAAAACTTTCTCTGATTGGAAGAAGCCGCCAGGTTATCTGTATTACCCATCTGGCACAGTTGGCTTCTATGGCGGACAGTCATTATTGCATCGAAAAACAGGCTTTGGACGGCAGTACGCAGACCCATATACGAAAACTGTCAGAAGAAGAGATCATCGAAGAACTGGCGCGTATTTTAGGTGGTGCAAAGATCACAGAAGCGGTTCGGAAAAACGCAAAAGAGATGAAAAAACTGGCCCTTCAGTTCAAAGAAAAAACAGGAAAAACCTGCCAGTAATTTTTAGACGGTTTTGTGCAAACACTAAAGAAAAAGTGTGAAAGGTGTGGCTGCATGAACCGTCTAAAAATATATCGCGCCTGCCTGTATGCGGCTTTGCTCTCATCGCTCCTTCTGATGGTTTTCTATGTCAGATGGTATCTGAGGACCCAGATCCCCGATGTGGTCAGAGTCGGCATGGGCGACGAACAGACGCTGGATCTGGGCCTTAAGGAAGTGTCCGTCCGGGTAGTAGAAAGAAAGCGGGTAATTCCGGGAGGGATTCCCATCGGAATTTATCTGGAGACGGAAGGCGTCTACGTGGTGGGCACCGGGGAGATCGAGGCAGAGGATGGACTCAGTTATGAACCAGCCTATCAAATTGTACAGACCGGAGACTATATTCTGGCTGTTAATGGGAAGAAAATCCGTGATAAGGATGAACTGATCGCCTGCGTGCAGGAAAACCGTTCCGATATTATGATTCTGAAGCTTCTTCGGGGAGAGGAAGTCATCCAGGTCCGTCTGCATGCAGTGAAGACTAAGGAGGAGGATTATAAGCTGGGAATCTGGGTAAAGGATGATATTCAAGGCATCGGAACACTTACTTATATGACAGAAGATGCCGGGTTCGGGGCACTGGGCCACGGGATTACCGATACGGATACCGGCGAACTGCTGGAGACGTCCTGCGGTTCTCTTTATGATACCAATATTTTGGATATTATCAAAGGAGAGAAAGGAACTCCGGGGGAGATCAGCGGGATGATCACCTATTCAGACCGACATATCCGGGGAAATATTCATAAAAATACGGCTGCGGGCATCTTCGGAACCATCGATCAGAGAGTGCGGGCAGATCTGAATACAGAGGCTGTAGAGGTGGGCTTTAAGCAGGAGATCCGGCGGGGGCCGGCACTAATCCGCAGTTCTGTGTCCGGGGAACTGAAGGAATATCAGATTCAGATCCAGGAGATCCGCCTGAACGAAGACGATGTCAATAAAGGAATGGTTTTTCAGGTGACGGATCCGGAGCTTTTAGAATTGACCGGGGGCGTGATTCAGGGGATGAGCGGATCTCCGATCTTACAGAACGGAAAGCTTGTGGGGGCCGTGACCCACGTATTTGTCAATGATCCGTCCAGAGGGTATGGGATCTTTGCGGAGACGATGATAAGTGCGGGTGACAGCGTGTTTTAATGGGGAAGGGCCGTTCTGTCTCCTGGGTCTGCAATGCCGGCAGCATGTGCGCTCGTATGGAATGCATCGGACAGCGAAGCACTTTTGTCCGTCTCATGAGGACATGACATGTCCGCCTGAGACGGACAAAAACACTCCGCTGTCCGCTCCAACCCACACAGCGCTGCACATGCTGCCGCCGGCATTGCAGACCCAGGAGGCAGGACAGCGGGCCGGAGGGTCATATAGGACCTGATTGGCTGGATAAAAAGTTTAGAGGTGATACATAATTATGAAATTATTTTTGACAAGCAGTCCCGGAGGGAGTGCCTGCGCGGACGGAACATGGGAGGCGGCTCCCTTTGACAGTGCCAATGGATTTTTAAGGGAATTTCGGAAAGCGTGCCGGGGAGAGACGGACTGTCTCATCTTAAGTTCGGATCCGGACAATGCCGGAATGGGCGATGAAATGCAGGATTTTTTCCGGAAGGCTTTTGAGCGAAGCGGTATGCAGGTGACAAGGGTAGACGTATGTGACCGGCGGGATCTGCAGGCGGCAAAAAAGCTGTGCTGTTATGGAATTTTGATTCTGGCCGGGGGGCATGTGCCTACACAGAACGCTTTTTTCCGGGAGATTGGTCTTCGGGAGAAGATTCGCAGGTATGCAGGAGTGGTGATGGGGATCAGTGCGGGGACCATGAACAGTGCAAAGGTGGTCTATGCCCAGCCGGAGGAACCAGGGGAAGCCATAGACCCTCATTACATGCGGTATATGCAGGGGCTTGGACTGACCCATGTAAACGTGCTGCCCCATTTTCAGAATGTAGAAGGAAGAAGCCTTGACGGACTTCGGGTTATGGAAGATATTTCGCTTCCGGACAGCAGGGTGCGGCCGTTTTTCGGGCTGCCGGATGGTTCCTGGCTCTATCGGGAGCATGGACATACCATGCTTTATGGAGAAGCGTGGCTTCTGGATGCAGGTTCCTGTGTGAAGATTTGTGAGAACGGGCAGTCACTGGAGGTGAAAGATGAACGATAAACAGGATTTTACACAAGGCAGTATTCCAATAAAAATGATTCGGTTTATGCTTCCTATCCTGGGCGCGCTGGTTCTGCAGGCCATGTACAGTGCGGTGGATCTTCTGATTGTGGGGAAATTCGGAACGACAGCCGGGATCTCCGGCGTCTCCACAGGAAGCAATGTAGTCAATATGGCTACATTTACCATCTGCGGTCTGACCATGGGGGTAACGGTACTTATTGGACGGTATCTGGGCGAGGGAAGACCTGAACGGATTGGAAAAGTGATCGGAGGAGTGATCTGTTTCTTTCTGGCTCTGGCTGCAGTGCTGACGGTGCTTATGCTGGTATTTGCAAGGCCCATGGCAGTGCTGATGCAGGCGCCGGAAGAGGCGCTGGATCTGACGGTTCAGTACATACGCATCTGCGGGGCGGGCATGGTATTTGTCATCGCCTACAACGTAATCAGCAGTATCTTTCGCGGAATGGGAGATTCCAGACTGCCGCTGATCTTCGTGGCCATTGCGTGTGTGGCGAATGTGGTGGGGGATCTGGTTCTGGTAGCCGGGTTTCATATGAATGTGGCCGGAGCGGCATTTGCAACCGTGGGGGCACAGGCTGTCAGCGTAATTTTGTCTTTGGTGATTATACGAAGACAGAAGCTGCCGTTTCAGTTTACGAGAGCGGATATTGGGTTCTCAGAGGAGGTGCGGAAATTTATCATGATTGGTGCACCTATGGCCTTTCAGGAACTTTTGACCAATCTGACCTTTTTGGCTCTCTGCGCATTTATTAATCGTCTGGGGCTGGAAGCCTCTTCCGGATATGGAGTGGCCCAAAGGCTGCAGTCCTTTGTGATGCTGATTCCCTCCTCGATTATGCAGTCCATGTCATCGTTTGTGGCGCAGAATGTAGGTGCTTCCAGAGAAGACCGGGCAAGACAGGCCATGAAATGCGGAATGGGCATTGGGGCAGGTGTGGGTGTCTTTATTGCCTATCTGGCGTTTTTTCATGGAGATCTGCTCTCCTGCATGTTTACCAGCGATGCAGCAGTGATTGCACGTTCCTTTGAATATTTGCGGGGTTTTGCGCCGGAAGCGGTAGTTACCAGTATCCTGTTCAGCTTTATGGGGTATTTTAACGGGCATTCCCGCACGATGTTTGTCATGGGGCAGGGACTGGCGCAGTCTTTTCTTATTCGCCTTCCCATGTCCTGGTTTATGAGCATCCAGCCGGGGGCTACACTGACCCAGATCGGGCTGGCAGCGCCTACGGCGACGGTGTTTGGAATTGTGCTCTGCCTGGTTTATTATATGAAGATGAACCGAAGAGAAGGAGTTTCGCCTTGTTGAGCCGACAGCTTTATGTTAGAATAGAAGAAAAAAGGAGAAGGGAACGTGAAATACGATCTGATTATTATCGGCGCCGGGCCGGCGGGAATCTTTACTGCGCTGGAGCTGGTGAAAAATCATGCAGGAAAGAAAATCCTTATGGTGGAGAAGGGAAAACCGGTGGACAAGCGGCATTGTCCGAAGGCGGAGACTGGAAAATGCATGAATTGCAAGCCAAACTGCATGATTACGACCGGATTTTCCGGAGCAGGCGCTTTTTCTGACGGAAAACTGAGTCTTTCCTGTGAAGTGGGCGGAGAGCTTCCATCCCTGATCGGTGAGAATGCTGCTCAGGAGCTGATTGATTATACAGATAAGATCTACCTGCAGTTTGGCGCGGACGAGCATGTGGAAGGAATTTATAAGGGAGAAGAAATCAATGAGATCCGAAAGCGTGCCATACGGGCGGGCCTTCGTCTTGTGGATTGTCCGATCCGCCATCTGGGAACTGAAAAAGCGCAGCAGCTCTATTTGAACATTCAGAATTATCTGCTGGATCAGGGAGTGGAGATCCTGTTCGGAACAGAATGCGAAAATATTATTCTGGAGGGGGAAGTTTGTACCGGTGTCCGTATTCTGACAAAAGAGGGAACAAAAGAACTGCCGGCAAATGAGACGGTCATTGCCACCGGACGCCGCGGAGCGGACTGGCTGGAAAAGGTCTGCCAGGAAAATGGAATCGCGCATAAGCCGGGCACTGTGGATATCGGGGTCCGGGTGGAGTGCCGGAACGAGATTATGGAAAAGGTCAACAAAGTGCTCTATGAAGGGAAGCTCATCGGTTATCCAAAGCCCTGGAAAAACAAAGTCCGCACCTTCTGCCAAAATCCCGGCGGTTTTGTAGCTCAGGAAAATTATGACAATGATCTGGCAGTGGTGAACGGACACAGTTTTAAAGATTTAAAAAGCGAGAACACCAACCTGTCCATTTTGGTAAGCCATAATTTTACAGAGCCTTTTAACCAGCCCATTGCTTATGCACAGAAAGTCGGGGAACTGACCAATATGCTGGGTGCCGGACATATTATGGTCCAGAGATATGGGGACATTCTGGACGGCAAACGGACCTGGCAGAAGGAACTGTCCCAGTCCAATGTAAAGCCGACGCTGAAAGACGCAGTGGCGGGAGATATTACGGCTGCTATGCCTTATCGTGCCATGACCAATATAATTGAATTTATCCGGATGATGGATGAAGTGGTGCCTGGTTTTGCCAGCAACGAGACGCTTTTGTACAGCCCCGAACTGAAGTTCTATTCCAATAAAGTAAAGATGGATACGGATCTGAATACAAATATCAAAGGGCTGCACTGTCTGGGAGATTCCTCCGGATGGACAAGAGGACTGATGATGGCCTCTGCCATGGGCGTTCTTATGGGACGAAAGCTGATGGAGGCATCTGCGCAGAATGTGTCAGAAGGGTGAGCACATGAATCAGAAGCGGCCGCAAATGCGGTTTTTGCGGCTGCAGAAGATAGAGAAAAGGAGGCAGATATGAGAAAGATCATTACAATCGGCCGTGAGTTCGGCGCAGGCGGAGGCGAGATCGGAAAGCGTCTGGCAAAAGAGCTGGGGATTCCGTATTATGACAAAGACATTATTCTAAAAACGGCGATGGTGAACCGGAGGCTGAATCCGGAACAGGTCCGGAAATGGGATGAGAAGGTGCCAAGCAGCTTTGGCTTTGCACAGAGCCTTTTTGATTTCTATAACAAGCCTCTGGATGAAGAACTCTGGCGTGCCCAAAAAGATGCCATTCGGGAACTGGCCAATAAGGAAAGCTGCGTGATTGTAGGCCGAAACGGAGACTATATTTTAAGAGAATTTGACCACTGCCTGAATGTGTTTATCCATGCGGGATTTCAATGGCGGGCAAAGCGGATGGCGGGAATGATGCCGGGTACTCCTATGGATCAGATCATCGCAGACGTAAAGGCGGCGGACAAGGCGCGGAAAAAATACTGTGCGTACTACACCGGAAAGACCTACGGCGATGCCAGGAACTTTGACCTGACGTTGAATACGGAGAAGCTTGGCATTGAGCGGGCGGTTCAGATTATTTTAGACGCGGTAAAGGAGATCTGAGAAAGGCGGCGGTATGTACTATACGGCACATTATGACTCACCCCTGGGCGGCATCCGGCTTGTGGAAAAGGATGGGAAGCTTGCAGGCCTGTGGTTTGACGGACAGAAATACTATCTCGGTTCTCTTGGCTCAGAAAAAGATCTGACAGAAAAAGAAAATTCTGTGCTGTTGAACCAGACGAAGGCATGGCTGGACGGCTATTTCCGGGGAGAGAAGCCGGCGTTGGAAGAGCTTGCGCTCGCTCCCGAAGGCAGTGAATTTCGCCGGGAGGTCTGGAAGCTTCTCTGCCGGATTCCCTATGGAGAAGTGACGACTTATGGAGCTATCGCAAAGAAGATCGCAGACAGCCGCGGGCTTTCTGTCATGCCTGCTCAGGCAGTAGGCGGTGCAGTGGCTCACAATCCGATCTCCATTATCATTCCCTGCCATCGGGTCATGGGGAGCAATGGGAGCCTGACCGGATATGCGGGCGGACTGGATAAGAAGAAGGCGCTGCTTACATTAGAGGGCGTTTATAAAGGAGGTTTCAGGGTATGAAGAACATATTTGACTGTGCAGACAAATATTTACAGAAAAGTAACTGGAAACATATGGCGATGCTGAAATTCTGCCTTTTCTCCATAGGAATCCTGGTCGGTATGCAGATTCCGGCGAGAGATAAGAAAAAGGCAGGGATAGCGGCAGGGGTGCTCTTCCTCATCACGTATATCCCTCTTATGACAAAATTCATCGGGGTTTTGACAGATAAGGAATAGATGAAAGCTGCGTAGACATTTACAGTGAGAAGGACAGAGAGTTTCTGCGGATGAATGAAAGCCAAATGCCCAAGAACCCGCTCCAAAGACGAGAGGAAACGTCTTTGGGGCGGGTTCTTGGCTAAAAGCTGTTGGATACGAAATGGACGGATTAACTCATTCAGCGTTCTTGACTGCTTCGAAGGAGCGTTAATGTCGGCAATCTGGGCGGAAGACTGATCGTTATTTTTGTTTGCTGCCGCAACAGGCATGGATGTTCAAGTATATGACAGGGATAAAAACGGTTTTTGCCGGTGATTTTACCGCACAATTTTGTATGGGACAGGCACCGGACAAAGATTTTGGCATGGTCTGACGGATCCGCGAAAACAGAACAAGTTGACCTGCAGCGAACGATTCTGGTAAGATGAAAAAAGAATAAAAAGAGGGAGGCCGCAGATGGAAAAAAATAGGGAAATTTTTCAAAGACTGCCCTTTTGGGAGAAGCTTACAGAAGAACAGAAAGCATATGCCATACAGCATGGAAGTGTCCGGCATTATGGAAAAGACAGCCTGATATATGACGGCGGCAGTGTATGCCTTGGGATGGCCTGTGTTCTGAAGGGCAGCATACGGGTGAGTCTTCTCTCGGAAGAGGGACGGGAGATTACGCTGTTTCGGTTAGAACAGGGGGAGCCTTGTGTGCTTTCTGCTTCCTGTGTCATCAGCCAGATTACGTTTGAAACGTGTATGACCGCAGAGCAGGACTGCGATCTGCTGGTAATTGGTGCCGGGGCATTTCGGAAGCTGACGGAAAAGAGCATTTATGTGAAATGTTTTCAGTATGAGTTAATGACAGAACGCTTTTCTTCGGTCATGTGGACCATGCAGCAGATTCTTTTTGCCAAGATGGATCAGCGTCTGGCGGGATATCTGGTACAGGAGTATGACCGGACGAAAAGTGCAGACATACATATGACGCAGGAGCAGATTGCCCAGCAGATCAATTCGGCCAGAGAAGTGGTAACGAGAATGCTTCGCCGTTTTGCGGCAGAGCATCTGGTAAAAGTAAAGCGGGGGGTAATTACTTTGCTGGATGTGGAAGGGCTTCGGAAGATTTGAAAATTTTTTATATAGAATGAGACTTAGTCACATTCCTTTTTGCTTTTTTCTGGTAGAATACAGATATGAAGCAGACGGATGAAAGGCATCCGACAAATACGGAATAATCCACAGGAGGTTAAGGCAAATGAAGATTACATTAAATCCGGATGAAAAGGTGGTCCGGATCGTAAAAGAGGGACTGCAGAAAACCGGCGGTTACTGCCCCTGCAGGACAGAGAAAAAGGAAGAATATAAATGCATGTGTCAGGAATTTCGGGAGCAGATCAAAGATCCAGGTTTTGAGGGATATTGTCACTGTATGCTTTATTACAAATCACAGGAGGAAAAATAAATATGGCAGAACTGAAAATTACAAAAGATAATTTTGAAGCAGAGGTTATCCAGTCTAAGGAGCCTGTATTGTTGGATTTCTGGGCGGTCTGGTGCCCGCCCTGTCAGATGCTCGCACCGGTGGTAGAGGAAATTGCAGCAGAATATGAAGGCAGAGTAAAGGTCGGCAAAATCAACGTGGATGAAGAACGTGAGCTTTCAGCGGCTTTTCAGGTGGAAAATATTCCGACGCTGGTAGTAATAAAAGACAAGAAAGCGGTCCGCACCGCTGTGGGCTATCAGTCAAAAGAGCAGATAAAAGCTATGCTGGATAACTAAAAAGAGGGGGCGTTTTACGCTCCCCTTTTTGGTTTGTTAAATCTTTCACTAATTAAGTATCTCATCCAGCAGTTCCAGTAATTTCGGCACATCAATGGGTTTGGCAATATGTCCGTTCATACCGGCTTCCAGAGCAGCTTTGCGGTCCTCGTCAAAGGCATTGGCAGTCATGGCGATGATCGGGATCTGGGCCAGCTCTGGACGATCCAGTGCCCGGATGTGCCGGGTGGCTTCGTAACCGTTCATGATGGGCATCTGAATATCCATCAGAACCAGATCATACTGGCCGAAAGCTGCAGTCTTCAGCCGTTCTACGGCAACGGCGCCGTCATCGGCCACTTCTACAAGAAAGCCGGCTTCCTGCAGGATCTCTGTTGCTATTTCCTGATTCAGCTCATTATCTTCCACCAGAAGAAGCTTCTTTCCTTCGAAAGACCGGGATTCTTTGGGAAGCTCATCTTCCTTTGGCTGTGCGGCGAAGGGCGCTTCTAAGATCTCCCGCAGTTCTGACAGGAAGATAGGCTTGGAACAAAAGGCAGTAACCCCTGCCGCGAGGGCTTCCTCCTCGATATCCGACCAGTCATAAGCGGTCAGGATGATGATCGGCGTCTCTTCGCCGATGATTCCTCTGATTCTTCGCACAACTTCAACGCCGTTCATATCCGGCATAAGCCAGTCGATGATATATACGGAATATTCATCGTTTTGCTCCCAGGCAAGCTTGACCCGAAGAACCGCTTCTTTGCCGGAAGTGGTCCAGTCCGGACGCATACCAATAGTGGAGAGCATCTTCGTAACACTGGAGCAGGTATTGAAATCATCATCTGCCACAAGGGCTCTTAGATCTTTCAGTTCCGGAATAACTTCCTGGCGCACGGGACCGAGACAGGTGGAGAACTGCAGGGATACTGTGAAGGTAGTTCCTTTGCCTTCTTCGCTGGCTACGGTGATGGTGCCGCCCATCATATCCACAATATTTTTGGTAATGGCCATCCCAAGCCCGGTGCCCTGAATGCCGCTGACGGTGCTTGTGCGTTCCCGCTCAAAAGGTTCGAACACATGTTCCTGAAATTCTTTGGTCATTCCGATACCGGTATCTTTGACCTGAAATTCATAAGCCGCTCTGCCCTCCGGTGCGGTTCCTTTCTGTATGACACGGACGCTGACAATGCCGCCGGGCTTTGTAAACTTCATAGCGTTGCTCAGAAGGTTTAAAAGGATCTGGTTAAGCCGCAGTTTGTCACATAATACATGTTCATTGACTACATCTGCCGTATCAATGTAAAATTCCAGTTGTTTGGACGAGATATCGGACTGTACGATGGTCTTCAGGTCATGCATGATCTCCGGAAGAGAGGTTTCTTTTTCCTCAATCTTTACTTTGCCGCTCTCAATGCGGCTCATATCCAGAACATCGTTGATCAGGCTGAGAAGATGGTTGCTGGAAGTGGTGATCTTCGACAGATAATCCTGTACCTGCTCTGTGTTGTCAATATGAGCGGCGGCAAGAGAGGTAAATCCAATGATGGCGTTCATAGGAGTCCGGATATCATGGGACATATTATTAAGGAAGGTGGTTTTCGCTTTGTTGGCGTGCTGCGCGGCTGCCAGTGCGTCCTGAAGATCGACCTTCTGCCGCTCCAGCTGCTGTTCCATTTTCTTCTCATCATCAATGTCCATAAAAAGCCCCACAAAAGTGATGGGCGAGCCGTCCTCGCGTCTGGATAACCGTCCGACCGCATGGAACCAGCGCCACCCGCAGTGTCTGGTAAGCAGGCGGTATTCCACATCATAGCTCATTTTGTCAGCGTAGTCTTTTACGGTGTTCCAGTAACATTTCAGAACCTGTTCCCGGTCCTCAGCGTGGAGCAGATCCGACCAGGACTCCAGTCTGTTCGGAAAATCCTCTTCCCCTTCATAGCCAAGCATTTTCCGGAAAGTGTCCGACCAGGTACAGGAGATGAGTTCTCCCTTTTCATTGAAATCCATGCTCCATGGGCCGGAACCCATAGCCACCTGGATATTTTTCATAGCGGCCTGTTCTTTTTCGATTTGGGCATAGGCCGCCCGGATTCGTTTTCCGTCAGCCTTTTCCTGCTCTAAGAGGATGTCGGCGTGCTTTTTGGACTGGTGAATCAGAGACAGGAAAACCATCAGCATTCCGGCTACGGTAATGATGATCTGGATGATGCTGTGTCTCAGCATATCGGAGCTGATGGAACTGATCTGTTCGCTGATTACATTATCCCGAATCAGAATCGTCAGCATCCAGTTGGTTCCTTCCACAGGCATATAGCAGAGATCTTCCGGCGTGTCGTCATAGAGAAAGGAGACCTGTCCGGCTTTCCCTTCTGCAAAATCTTCCTTTAGCTGCTCATAGGAGGAGCCGTTTTCCATATGTGCATCAGCCAGCGCATAGAGAATATTTTTTCCCGCTGTAAGATATCCAAAATCATCGTTGGTCAGGCTCTCGCCGTTGCGGTAATACAGATTACAGTAAGTTTCGTTGTCATGGGTCTGCAGTGTCAGGGAGCTTAGCATCTCATCAATATTGATCTGGATAAAGCACACCTGAATCTGCGCACCCTGAAAGGAGATATCCTCCACCGGAATGGCAAGGACTACCTGCTTTCTGGCTCCATATAAATTGGCGGTACTGATGACAGGTTCTGTCAGTTCTTCAGACAGAAAGCCATATCTGCTCAGTCCGGATGTTGTACTGTGTTCGCTGTAGACGATTCCATTTTCATCCACCAGGGCAAATTTGTCCACGCCGTATAGTTTTTTGACTTTTCCGAGATAGTTCCGGAGAGTGTCCTGGGATTCCAGGTCGGAGTCTTCCAGTACAGACAGGGCATTTTCCATATGGGTAAAATTATTTCTAAGTTCCTCGGAAACGACCTGGGCTCTTCGTCCGGCCAGCTCTTCCAGATAAAATTCACTGACTTGATTCACAGCCTGTCTGGTGCCGGTTCTTGCACGATCGGATACCCAGACCATGGTGAGGAGAAGGATGCTTGCAATAATCATTCCTCCCCATACGGCAGAAGCA
The DNA here is from genome assembly GCA_910574965.1 of Lachnospiraceae bacterium. Lineage (GTDB taxonomy): Bacteria > Bacillota > Clostridia > Lachnospirales > Lachnospiraceae > Hominiventricola. Next base: position 22,807 of record CAJTDB010000036.1, read on the forward strand.
ATGGTCTGTTTTTTCTGTCTCTCATTTATGTCATTGTGCTGCGACATATTCATGTTCTGTCCTTTCTTTTCAGTCGATCACACCATACAGCATCCGGAGCATGGAGGATGCACTTTCCTGATAGATGATCGTTGTCCTTTCTTCTGTTTTTTCAGGATAAATTTCTCCGGGGCTATGGCCGTCCGCGATTCGAACCGCTACCTGAACTGTGTCAAAACCGATGGAATAACAGTCCTGGACCCCAAGGGCATAGATGATGCCGTTTTGGAGATATTCGAGGGCTTCCTGATCGTGATCCATTCCGACAATTACGATCTGATCTTCTTTTCCGGCTTCGATGACTGCTCTGGCAGCACCTACCGGATTGCTCATATTGCAGCAGATGATACCGGCCAGATCTTCATGCTGTGCGAGAAATTCCCTGGTCAAAATACAGGCATTGTCCGCAGAATCCTCATCATAGCCTATCTCTGCGATTTCCATATTCGGATATTTGGCGATCACATCCCGGACACCCTGGGCCCGCTCTTCATGACAGGGTGCACCCTTTGTTCCAACTAAAACCGCTACCTTTCCGCTGTGCCCAAGCTTTTGGCAGAGAGATTCTGTAAGTGCGGCGCCGTCTTCGTAGTTGTGAGTATTTCCTACATAGGCAATCCGGCGGCAGCCGTCTTCTCTGTCGGCGTCTGAACTGGAAAATGTCATGATTTTATGCCCGTCTTCCATCAGTTTATTGATAACCGGAGTCATGATATCCACATCTGCCACATCCACGCCGATGACATCAAAGTTCCTCGCGGATGCATCCAGCAGACGCCGGGTCTGATCTTCGGGGGAAACGTCCTTTGGGGCAAGGTACTCGTATTCGATGATGATTCCCATGTTCTCATACTGCCTTGCAGCGTCCTCAATTCCGAGTGCAACGGCATCCCACCATGGATGGATGGTCTTGTATGTAAAATAAAAATTATAGGTATTTTTCAAAGGTTTATATTCGTCCAGCGTACGGTCAAAGTCAACTGCGCGCACCGCTGTATTTGTACTGTCGTCATCCTGTTTATGCAGAGGGGCCTGCGTCTCCTGACCGGCTGTCTGGCCGATACAGCCGGTCAGCCAGAGACTGCTGAGTGCTGCAGCCAATGCGGTCAGGTTGAATATCCGATGTTTCCATTTCTTTTGTTCGGTCCTTCTGTGTGTCATGCTTTATACTCCAATCTGTGCGGATATTTTTTGTTCGGTTATCTGTGGTTCAGTATAACATGAAAACAGGAGTTTAGGATATAGTCTTTTGCGAAAAAATGGGGGAAATTTCCACGACAAACGCATGAGTAAATAAAATGTGAACAAACTGCTCCATTATCCGTTATAATGGAAATAAAAACGGAGATGGTGATATGGAGCAGTTACTGGAATGGATGGAGATCATCGAGGATGTCAGGCAGCACAGAAAAGTACGCCACAGTATAAAGGATATTTTGATCATTGTGCTTTTTGCAACACTTGCCAATGCGGATACATGGGAGCAGATCGCAGATTTTGCACTGTGGAATGAGGAGTATCTGAGACAGTATATCGAATTGAAGAATGGAGTTCCGTCTCACGATACCATACAGCGCGTTATGGGGATGATACGCCCGGAGAATCTGCAGCAGCTTCAGCGGAAATGGCAGGAATTGCTGGACAGCAATGAAGGGGAGAAGCTGAAAAAAATCATCTGTGTGGATGGGAAAACCATGCGTTCCAATAAAAGGGAAGGGACAAAACCATGCCATATCGTTTCTGCCTGGAGCAGGGAAGACGGATACTGCCTGGGGCAGAAAGCAGTGGAAGAAAAAAGTAATGAGATCACGGCAATCCCCAAAGTACTGGAAAGCATAGAGATAAAAGGGCAGGTTGTAACCATTGATGCGATGGGGACGCAGACGGCAATCGCGGAAACAATCCGGAAGAGGCGTGCAGATTATGTGCTG
>CAJTDB010000037.1 GCA_910574965.1 Lachnospiraceae bacterium
TCGGAAAACTTTTGAAATCTTCCTTTATAAGGTTTATCCATATGCACCCCCTGTCTGTATTCTAACATAAAGAAAGGAACCTGTTGACAGATTCCTTCAGATTTTTCTTAAGTTTATGATGTTAACCATGGCCGGAAGGGTATTTCCAAGAGCTAAAAGCGGTGTCTGCAGAATTTCAAACACAAAGTCAAATGCATTGCCGTAAGGCGTCATAGCAAAGATCACATTGATCACAAAGAACACCAGTACGGACATTCCTGCCGGAATCAGTGCCGCAAAGGATTTCTCAACCGTCGGCGGTACGCCGTCCGGCATTTTGATGACCCAGCCCTTGCTGTCCACCCATGCATACACATGAACTGCCAGAAATGCGCAGATGATTCCGACGAAGATTCCCTTAGACCCTACCCATCCTAAGGGGATGCCAGAGACTACCGACTCTTCAAACAGAATCTCATAGGGCATAATCAAAAACCAGCACACCAGTGAAATAGCCGCGCCAAACAGCCGGTCCACTTTCATCTGCTCCGCAAAGGAATATCCAATTCCCACTACCGCCAAGACAGCCATAATCGAGAAGGTGGCATCTGTTGGCTTGGAAAAATAAGACGCCCAGTTTTCTCCGAAGAATCGTCCCCAGAACTCCGTCCATCCTGGAATCGGAAAGTTGGCGATCAACAGGAAAAAGGATCCCACGATCAGCAGCGGCATGGATAACAGAAAACCGTCCCTGACAGCAATCAGATATTTATTCTTTCCGATCTTTTCTGCCAGAGGCATGAAAAAGTTCTCTAATTTTTGTAACATCAGCTTTTCCCCCTGTAATTATCTTACGGCTATTTTGCCGCTTTCATCATTTTGATAGCTGTTTTCAGCACCTTTTCTCCGTCCATCATCCCATATGCAGTCTGATCGATTACTGCAATGGGGATCCCCGTGGAGCCGAATTTGTCTACAATCTCCTGATAACGGTACTTCACCTGGGGTCCTAAAAGAATCACATCCGGATGCTTCTCTTCTACGATCTGCGCAATCTTTCCGTCCGGAAATGCTTCCACTTCAATAGGAAGTCCATGGTCCGTCGCCACTCCCTGCATCTTACTTGCCAACATACTGGTTGACATTCCTGCGCTGCAGAATAAATACACTCTCTTCATAAAATTATTTCCCCTTTCCTGCCGGCTACCTGGCCAGCTTTTTCTCCAATGCATCAATTCGTTGATAGTTTGCGATCATCTCTTCTGCAATGATTTTGAAGCCCTCAGCGCTCATTAGCTGATCTTCCGCATGAATCAAAAGCAGCGAGCCGCCTACTGCTTCCCCTTTTGTCTCTTTCTGAAGCAGTTCAAAATGGGCCTCATGCCCTTTTAGAAACTCCTGCTGCCCTGCAGCGATGCAGTCCTTCGCCCCCTCAAAATCCCCGGTCTTTGCCTTTTGGATTGCCTCAATGTAACTGGAACGTGCCGTCCCTACGCTGGATATGATCTGAAAGCAGATCATCTCTAATCCTTCCACCCGTATGCTCCTCCTTTCTTTATCTGTACTGATTATACGTCCGAAAGCCTCGCCGGTGCAGTCAATCCATTTCCTAGCTGTTAGGAAATTTACCCGTTTCCCATAGGAAAACACCCCGGAATCCGGCATTTTGGACAAAAGAAAAAGAAGAGACCGGCAGACAGCACAATCTCTTCTTTATTTATGTCCTGTTTATTCTTTGCCCTGCTCCCCGCCTGGTATTACCGGCAGCAGCACATACGGCATCTGCTCCTTTTCAAAATGCAGTGTCACATGATTGTGGAAAATCTCTTTCTTCCGGTCTCTTGCTTCTGTATGCCGATGGGGGCCGACTCCACGGAATTTGTCCGGCCCGTAGGGCAGCGGCTCCGCCGCAGTCTCATAGTCCTTTCCTCTCACGGACAATGCCAGACGGTATCCCGGCGGTATCACAATGCTTGTGGGCAGAATCTCCACGTCCAGCTCATAGACACTGCCCGGCTCTAAGAACTGCAGTTCGTCATGTGTATGATATGGCATATACGGCCTGCTCTGCACCGGATCCAGCTTTCTGTGAGAAGCCCTCAGCCATCCAAGGCTGACAGGTGTATGGGGATCATTGGAGCCTTTAAAAGTAATCTCCTTCATATCCGGTGTGAACAGGCGGAGTGCCAGAAACAGATCCGCATCGCACGTATCCGAAGAAAGGAACAATTTCGCAGCCGCAGGTCCGCAAAGTTCGGTTTCTTTTTCAAAAGGTGCCGTCAGAAAGGTCAGTCCATCCCCCATAGCCTCATAGGTAAGCGTTCCGGTATCCTCCGGCGCTTCCTTCAGCATCTGTTTCGGCGTCAGATAATATTTCTTCCACTGTGTCCTTGCCAATGGCCATTCCTGCTCTGATCTTGGTACAAAACCGTCCGTATGGCGGATATTCAACTGCACTTTCGGCTGTTTGTCCCAGCCGTTCTTTTCCCCTTTTAGAAAATACCCGAAAAACCGTTTCTGAAGCTCTACGCCGTAATCCGTATAGAAATGCGTCCAGTGCTCCAGTCCGTGGGCCTCCAGCCACTTTTCCCCGCTCCCGGCCCTCATAAACCCTTCGAAGTTCCCTCTGGTGTGCAGGCCGATACCGCCCCAGTTGGCTGCGGAGAGCAGCGGCACCTGAATATCCTCATACACCGCCGACCGTTCCCGGTAATAGCTTCCGTCCAGCGGGTGTTCTGCCAGATCATCCCCAAGAAGGCACCGGTTTGCAGCCAGCTCCTCATCACTCATGGTCACATCTCCCGACACATTGTCCCCGGTAACTCTGCTTTTCCAGCCCCGGTCCCCCAGGCCGTATTGTACGGTCTTTACCTGCTTCTCATACCATTCCGGCCAGAACATGGACATAATGCCTCCGTGATGCGTCGCATCCCGGTACCAGTCACCGCAGCCCTCCCAGCAGCAGACTGCCGCCAGATGAGGCGGATTTTTCGATGCAATATGCCATGCATTCATACTGTAATAAGAAATGCCGTTGAGTCCAATCTTTCCGTTGGACCAGGGCTGCACAGCCGCCCATTCAATGATCTCGTACAGATCCTGCGTCTCCCGGCGGGAAAAGTGGTCCACATAGCCTTCCGAGCATCCGCAGCCCCTGGAATCCACCCGCAGGCACACATACCCGTCCGGCACCCATTTTTCCGGATCCACAAGCTCCCAGCTCTGGTACAGGTTGCTGGAACCATAAGGAATATCCGGGTGCTCTGTGCACATGGCATTCCATGCCAATGGATAACCGTCCTGGAACGCAAGTCCCTTTGCATAGGGCCCGTAAGTCAAAAGCACCGGATATCTCCCCTCATCCTCCGGCCCGAAGACATCCGCCCGGAGAATGATCCCGTCACTCATGGTAATTTCCACATTAAAATCTCTCTTCATACCATCTTTTCTGTCTGTAATCCTCATATTCCTCTCCTGATTGTAAAATATAATAGTTATATACCGGAAATCCTTCTAAAAGCCGATGCAAGTGCTTTCTCGGCAAAGACTTTCGTCATTTTCCTTCGATAGCTTTCGGATGCCCTCTGGTCGGTAATTGGCGCGCACAGCCCGGCACATAAAACCGCCGCTTCCTGAAACAGCTCTTTTGTCGGCTCCTGTCCCAGAAGCATCCTTTCCGCTTCCTGGATCCGGATGGTCTTCGCACTTACAGAGGCAAAAGCCAGTCTTGCCTCCTGTATCCGCCCTTCTTCCAGCACCAGCTTGGCTCCGGCTCCTACAATCGAGATATCACTGTCCCCCCGAATGGAATATTTATAATAAGCAGCACCTGTATGTTCCGGCTGCTTTGGTATGACAAATCGAAGCAAAATATCCCCCTGCTCCAGCGCAGTCCGTCCCGCTCCCATATAAAATTCGTCCATCGGAAGCAGGTATTCGGTATCTCCTCTTCGGATACAGGCAGATGCATTAAACAAAAGCATCGCCGGCGCCGTATCGGCGCTTGGAGAGGCATTGCACGAGTTTCCCCCGATGGTCGCCATATTCCGCACCTGAATACTGGACACATGGCCGGCGCACTCCCCCAGCAGCCGGTGCGCTCCCTGAAGGCTTCTCTCCTCCTGAAGCGCCGCAAGCCGCACCATAGCCCCCAGCTCCAGGCCCCTTTTTGTATACCGGACGCCCTGAAGCTCTTCCAGTCTTGAAAGATCGACTACCATTTTTGTCTTCCAGGCCCCTGATTTCAGCCTTGGCACCAGATCCGTGCCCCCCGCAAGGATCCGGCTCTCCCTTTCTTCCCTCAGAAGCGCTGAAGCCTCCTGCACGGTTTCCGGGCGTTCATACCGTTCAAAATACATGCCGTCCCTCCTGCTCTTCCTCTTCGTTCCGCTCCGAAAGCTCTCCATACGCTCCCGATGCCGCCGCAAGGATTGCCTCTACAATCTTCACGTAGCCCGTACAGCGGCACAGATTTCCGTGCAGCCCCTCCCGGATCTGCTCTTCGCTGGGATGGGGATTTTTATCCAGGAGTGATTTGGCGGTCAGGATCATAGCCGGCGTGCAGAAGCCGCACTGGACGGCAAAATGCTCCATAAACGCCTTCTGCAGAGGATGCAGCCCTCTTTCGGTTTCCAGCCCCTCAATGGTTGTGACTCTGCACCCGTCTGCCTGTCCCGCCAGCACAGAGCAGCTCTTTACTGCATTGCCGTTAAGGAGAACCGTACAGGCACCGCAGTTCGTATCCTCGCATCCGCATTTTACTCCCGTCAGCAGAAGATCCTTCCGCAAAACCTCCAGAAGCGTCCGATAAGGCTCTGTCCGGATCTCAAAGCAGCGGCCATTTACCGTCATATGGATTCGAATCTTCTCTGTATTATGTTTGCCTTCTTTCCTTTTCATCGTGCACCGCCTTCTTTTCTTCCAACAGTCTTAACACCATCTCTGCCGTCATGGGATAGTGGTCCGCCTTGATGCCGGCTGCATCGTACAGAGCACCCGCCACAGCCGCCCCCACTGCACTCACAACGGACTCGGACATGCCCTTCGCTCCGTAGGGACCGTCGGGCAGCGGATCCGGACAGATACAGACTTTTACGTTCTCGTTCACAGGCATATCCAGGATCAGCGGAAGACGGTAGTCTCCCAAACTGGCGTTCTTTACTTTCCCGTTTTCGTCGTAGAGAAGCTGTTCCTGCACAGTAAATCCGAGGGCCATATGGGCAGCCCCTTCTAACTGCCCTTCCACGATCTTCGGATTGATGGGACTGCCCGTATCCCCGGCATTGGCAATCTTCAATATCTTGATCTGTCCGGTCTTCTGATTGACGGCAATCTCCACTGCGGAAGCCGCATACTGAAACCAGTTCCACATGCGAGGCGTCCTGCCCTTCTCGTCCCATGGCACCGCCTGGGCCGGGCAGAAGACTCCGTGTCCCCTCACCGGCGTCCCCTGCTTCAGCCCCCATACATCCTGCTCAAACATGGAAAGAGGCCGGAAAAGCTCACAAATCGGAACGGACTTTACATATGTTCCCCGCAGATATACCCGGTTTTCCCGAATCTCTGCCAGCTCTGCAGGAATCCCGAACATTCTGGCAGCCTCCTCCTGGAGCTGCCTCTTCGCATCCCGGCAGGCAATCCGAACAGCCCCGCCGGTCCGGTAAAGCCCGCTGCTGGAAGCAGAAAAGTTGTCAAAGGGTGTCCGGTCTGTGTCTCCGATCACCAGCCGAATCTGCTTTGGCTCCACCGAAAGCTCCTCGGCCGCAATCTGCACCAGTGCCGTGGAAACGCCCATGCCGTGATTGTCGCAGCTTACCCGCACTTCAATGGAACCGTCATGATGAATCAGTACGTCCGCTTCCGAACGTCCGTTCGGTCCATTCTGCTTTCCGCAGCAGGCAATTCCTTTCCCGTAGAGCCACTCGGAACCGTCCTGCACGCAGGGAACCGACAGTTCCACCGCCTCCGCTGCCTGCTGAAGGCATTGTGCCACGCCGATGCTGGTGATCTCTTCCCCGTAGTCGTCTTCTTCCCCTCTAAGGATTATATTTTTCAGACGAATTTCCAGCGGACTCATATGGAGCTTTTCGGCCAGCTCATTCATCAGAAGTTCCAGGCCAAAGATGGCGTCCGGAGTCCCAAGCCCCCGATAAGGTCCCGCCGGCACCGTATTGGTCAGCAGCGAACATCCCAGAAAAGATACATTGGGCACCGAATATGTATTCGCCGTACTGGACCCTGACAGTCTCCCTGTATAGGCCTCGTTCCCTGCTGCAGCCCCCAGCTCCTCGATCAGCCGCAGTTCCTTTGCCGTCAGCCGTCCTTCTGCATCGGCTCCCAGCTTTATCTTTGTGGCGCATACCCAGTTAGTCGGTGCTGCTGTGAACATCTCCTCTCTGGTAAATTCATAAAACACCGTCCCTTTTGTCTTAAGGGCCATGAGAAAACAGGGCAGCTCCACATAAGGGATATTCCGGTTTCCAAAGCTCCCTCCTGTATAGGGACTGATGACCCGGATATCGGAATAAGGAATCTGCGGAAATGCCGCCGCCAGCGCCTTTTTGACCACTCCGTGAATGCCGCAGCCATTGCACCACATAGTAAACTTCCCGTCTTTTTCATAAGCACAGAGAGCTGCCGCCCGCTCTAATTGGCTGTGGACTCTCTTCTCAGTCCAAAACTCCCCTTCCACTGTTACAGCCGCTTCCAAAAATCCCTTTTCGATCTCCCCTTTTTGCTGTACAAATTCTCCCGCCACATTGGGATACGGAAAGTGCATAGGCTTCCCTGGCTGATGGATCGGAAGCTTTGGATCCACTACACTTTTGGGCCGCTCGCAGAAGGACTCCTGCCACGTGAGCACATGCTCCAGCGGTTCATATTCCACCTCGATGGCTTCTATCGCCCTTTTCGCCTCCTCCAGAGACTCTGCCGCCACAAGGGCCACTGTCTGGCCCGCCCACAGTGTCTCTGTCACTGCCATACGGGACTGCTGGGGGAATTTCCCCCAGTCCACTCCCGCGTTCTCTCCGGTCACCACCGCCCGAACTCCGGAAAGCCGGGAAGCCTTTTGGATATCCAGACGGAGGATTCTGGCATGTGCATAAGGACTTCTCAGCCCTTTGACATACAGAAGATCCGGAAATTTGTGTACCAGATCCCCCATGTACTCCGCCCTTCCTGTTACTTTTTCATATGCATCAATCCGGATGTAATCTTTTCCTGTCATCTTCATAACATTACCTCAGCATCAGTTTCGAAAGAAACAGCGACAGTTCCGGCAGCAGCGTAAACAGCAAAAGCACGATAACACTCAGGGCAATGAACGGAAACAGTCCTGGAACAATCTCGCTGAAGCTTTTCTTAAAGACAGAAGTCCCCACGAAAATATTCAGGCCAAACGGCGGCGACAGCATACCGATGGCCAGATTGATAACCATGACCGTTCCAAGCTGTACGGAATTGATCCCCACGGCCTGAGCCATCGGAAAGATCAGCGGAACCAGCACGATAATGGCCGAATTCGGATCGATAAACATTCCCGCAATCAGGAAGATCATATTAATCAGCAAAAATACTGTCAGCCAGGACGCACCGCTTAGAAGATTGGTAAGAAGTACCGGAAGCTACATTACGGTCATGGTCCAGGACAGAACGCTGCCTGCTGCGATCAGAATCATAAGCATAGAGATGGTCTGAGCGGACTTCACCGACACCCGGAACAGTTCCTTTATGGAAATGGAACGATACACAAACACCTCGATGACGACTGCATATACACAGGCGATGGCTGCCGCTTCCGTAGCCGTACAGATCCCTCCGTAGATCCCCCCAAGAATAATCACGATCATTCCCAGAGAAAGCAGAGACTCTTTCAGCGCTTTTAACCGCTCCCCTATGGATGCCTTCGGGAGCACCGGAATCTTCTTTATTCGTGCATAGACATAGCTGTAGATACAGAGAAGCAGTCCGAAGATGATTCCGCCTCCAAGCCCCGACATAAACAGTGTATTGATAGAATCTCCCGTAATGTTTGCGTACAGAATGTACGCAATACTGGGCGGAATCAGCATGGCCAGCGTGCTCGTCGTAAGAATCAGCCCCAGGGAAAACCGCTCGTCATAATTTCCCTCTTTCATCAGCACATATACAATACCGCCCACTGCCACCACCGCCGCCGAACCGGCTCCGGAGATGGCGCCGAAGATCAGACAGGCAATGGTCGTGGCTATGGCCAGTCCTCCGTGCATATGCCCGAAAAACGCTTTGCACACATTGATCAGACGTTTTCCGATCTCTCCATGAGACATAATATCCGCACAGAACATAAAGAATGGAACTGCCATAATGGAAAATTTGTCGATGCCCGCTGTCATGCGCTGGATGATAGCCACAGCGTTCATGCCGCCGCCGTACAGCATAGCTCCGGCACTGGACAGCACAAGCGTCATATAGATAGGTGCCCCAAGGATCAGAAGGCCAAAGAGCAGAATAAGTAAAACGGCAGTCATGATACCTTCCCTCCTGTCTCCTTAATGATCTTTTCCCTGTCCAAAATGTTCAGGACCAGAAGCCATGTATAGTCTTTCATTCCGATCACCGCAAAAATCGGAATGCAGATATTTACCAGCCACATTTTCAGCCAGGGCATAGAAGAACTGATCTGTCCCAAACGGGCAATCTGAAGGGTAAGTGTGTATCCGGTCAGAGCTAAAAACACACATCCGATGATACAGATTACATACGTCAGCGATACGATCCATTTGGCCGCTTTTGCGGGAAGCTTTATATGGAGCAGATCCATCTTCACATGCACATTATTCTGGATGCACAGATTTGCTCCGAAAAATGTGACCCAGATCATAATGTATCTTGTAAGCTCTTCCGCCCAGGCCAGCGACCGGGCAGAAAACTGTCTGAGAATCACATTATAGAAAATAAGAAATGTGGCTGTCAGAACACCAGTTCCCACGATGATCTTTTCCATATTGGTTACTAATGTATTGATTTTCCATAGTATCTGTTTCATCACCGTCTCCTTTCTCCCCAAAAGCAGGATCTTTTGCTCCTGCCCGGAGCGTTCCTATTCCTCCAGCGCTGCCAGTTCTTCCTCAAACAGTTTTAATAGTGCCTCCCCTTTCTCTCCATAATTTTCAATATACGTATCTTTGCAGACAGCCAGCGCTTCTTTCCACGCTTCTAGTTCTTCGTCTGTCAGTTCATGAATTTCTACCCCTGCGTCCAGGATCTTCTGTCTCGATGCGGACTCGCTCTCGTGTGTTTTGTCCACGCATACCTGACGGCCGGCGTCAATGCCTTTCATGATGGCCGCTTTATTTTCTTCACTCAGACCATCCCACCAGTTGGAACTGACCATGATGAACTGATCCAGAACTCCGTGATTGGACAGGGTGCAGTATTTTTGTACTTCCTGAAAATTCATATCAGTAGTCGTATCCAGCGGGTTTTCCTGGCCGTCGATTGCACCGGTCTGCAGTGCGTTATAGCATTCGGAAAAATCCATAGAAACTGCAGTCGCGCCAAGGGCTTCATATTGTGCGAACAAAATCTGAGAAGGCATCACCCGGAATTTTAAAGACTTAAAATCTTCCGGCATTTCCAGTTTAGAATTAGCGGTAAACGCTTTGTATCCTGTATGCCAGATATCCAGCGTTGTAACACCGATCTCCTCGGTAGTAGCCAGAAGTGCCGCTGCTGCCTCTCCGTGCTCAATCTTGTCTAATTTCTCATACTCTGTCGGGAAGAGATACGGAATATCCATCAGCGTTGTCAGAGGCTGGAAGCTTCCCATAAAGGAAGAAGGAAGGATCACCATCTCAATGGTATCCGTCTGCATTCCCTGAATCAGATCCGTGCTTCCTCCAAGCTGGGAATTGGGATAGATCTGAACTTCGATGGCTCCGCCGCTCTCGGCTTCTACTACTTCTTTGATTGTCTCCGCGCCAAGATCTCTCGCACTTCCGTCTTTGGCCGCATGTGCAATCTTCATGATAATTTTGCTTCCGTTCTGATCCTTTGGAGCCGATGCATCCGCCGCAGGCTGCTGCGTGGTATTGTTGTTGTTTTCGGCTGCCGATCCAGTATCCTTACAGCCTGCTAACAGACTGATTGTAAAACATACCGCCAATGTCAATGCTACACGTTTTTTCATCTTACTTCCTCCTGTCTTAATATTTCTGCACCTGCCTTTCTCTTAGCAGGCATCAACTGTTCTGTTTTCCGAATCCGAAGCCGCCCCGCTCGTACAGTCCAAGATCCGCCGGGCTTTGAGAACCGATGGTAATCATCGGAACATCTCCTGTATTTTTGAAGCCATGCAGTTCTCTTGCTCTCGCAAACAGCGACATCCCTTCTTCAATGTCGATCTCGCCCTCTGCGGTCAGCGCCTTTCCCTTTCCTCTGATGACCGAGATCACGTCTTCCGAATACAGATGATCGTGCATGTGGAAGCTTTCCCCCGGATACAGCACGGAATAATGAAGCGTCAGTGCATTGTACCCGCATCCCGGCCAGAACACCCATCTCATATGCCCGCCGTTCTGTTCAAAGAGCTGACCATCCTCCCATTTTTTGATCTCCATGATTAATTTCCCCCCTTTTCAATTATTTTAAGCATTTCTTCACTGGAAACCACGTGCCCTAGTATCCGGTTCATCAGCATGACTGCCGCATCATGAAACTCCGGGCCGTCCATGCTGTCGCAGCAGTCCTCCACCACATAGACACGAAAGTCTCTGTTGCAGGATTCAAACGCCGTACAGAGCACACAACTGCTTGTATTAATTCCAGTCAGTATGACATTTTTTGCACCGATCTGGCGCAGCAGATACTCCAGCTCTGTATGCAGATAGCAGCTATATCTTTTCTTGGTATTTACCACATAATCCGTTTCTTTTTCCAGATCCGGGATGATCTCGTTGGTCGGCTCCCCAATGATATTGTGCCTTGCGATTCCTTTTCTTGTGGCACTTTCGTCCATGTTCTTTTCGTTCCAGTGCGGATTAGAAAGAATCTCGTCGCTGTCCCGATAGAGCGTCACCACACTGATAACCGGAACGCCTTTTTGTCTGGCCTTATGAAAAAAATCATGGGTGTTCGCAATGACCCGGCTACACTTTTCCTCCGGCAAAAGGGGCAGTGTGGCCACCTTGGGATCCAGATGTCCTCTGTGCATGTCTACCGATACAATCGCAAAATCATTTTTTATCATCTCAATCCTCCTGTACTGACTCTTTCTATAAAGCGGCCCATTCCCGGCCTGCCGACTACGTGATAATGGTCTACGACGATCTGCCCTCTCACCAGTACGGTTTCCGGAGCACCCTTGAGCGTCCTTCCGTCGTAAGGAGACCATCTGCATTTGGAGATCACACGGTCATTTTGTATTTTCTCTTCCTTTTCCATGTCTACAATAACAACATCCCCGTCTGCACCCGGCCGCAGATTTCCTTTTCTTGGATACAGCCCCTCTAATTTTGCCGGATTCTCACACATGGTACGTACTACCTGATTCAATGTGGTCTTTCCTTCATTTACGGCATTCAGCATAATCCGCAGAGAAGTCTCCACCCCCGGAATCCCATTCGGCGCATCCCATATATTCTTCTCTCCCGGAAGTTTATCGGACTTCGGGTACGGACAGTGATCTGAACCGATGACAGACACGTATCCCAGATTGTACAGCCTCCACATTTCTTCCAGATTTTTTTCATCTCTTGGGGGAGGGGTAAATTTCATCCATGGTCCATTCTTCTCCACATCCCTGCTGGTCAGATACAGATAGTGCGGGCATGTCTCCGCATAAATCTCCGCGCCTTCTTCATAAGCTTCCCGGATCCGCTTTAAAAGCTTCGCCTGGGAAACATGAGCAATGACCACTCTGGCACCTGTCTCTTTCGCCACTGCAATTACAGCTTCCACAGCCACTTCTTCCGCCAGGGCGCTCCTCCATGCATTCTGAGACGCAAAGTCTGTTCGTCCTGCTGCCCGAAGCTGCTGTTCATTGATCTGACATATGCTGTCGTCTTCGCAGTGAATCAGCACAGTCCCGTTCCATCTTTTTACTTCCGTAAATGCCCTTTTTAAGATTCCCGGATACATAGCCTTTACACCATGAAGGTTGCAGGTGAATGTCTTAAATCCTGTAATGCCTCTGTTCCACATAGCTTCCAGCCGGTCTGTATTGTCCGGAGAGATCCCGCCCTTTAGTCCAAAGTCTACGACTGCCTTCTCTTTTAGATATTCGATCTTCTCCTCCAGGCTGGATATTTCATAAACCGCCGGCACAGTCCGATGATGGTCCACCACTGTAGTTACGCCGCCATAGGCCGCCGCTGCCGTGCCTGTCTCAAACTCTTCCCGCTCTGTAATCCCCGGATCCATCATATGGGTATGTTCATCCACCGCACCTGGGAGCAGATACCGCCCGGAGGCATCTATCGTTCGATCGGCCTCCCCTTTCATACCGGGAGCAGATACCGCCTCGATCTTCCCATCCCGAATCAGAAGATCTGCCGGAAAGCTGGAATCTGCATCCACCACAATGCCATTGATGATCCTGACTGTCTGGCTCATACGCTCTTTTCCTCCTCTTCCTGTTCTAAATCCATAGTATCAGCCCCAAATTACATCGTCAATAATGCATGAACAGAATGATAATACAAAAAATTCATGCTGTTTATTCCTTTTTTTCATATATAGATAAAATATACAAATTTTTATCTGTTTTATTCTATTTATACATATTTTTTCGTGAATTTTTACTAAAGATGTATGTTTTGACCATACAAGTATGAATCAGCATATAGAATTGACATATTTTTTCTGTCTGATATAGTGAAATGGAATACTTTTGCACTGCACAAGATTACATCAGGAGGTATCCGCATGCAACTTACCCTTATTCAGTTAAAAGGCCGTGACATCGGTCGTTATGAAGACACCTTTTCTCATATTTTAGACCTGACAGAACGCTGCTGCCGGACGGACACAGACCTCATCCTGCTTCCCGAATGCGCCTACCCCGGATATTTTATCGGCATGGCAGAAGACGACGCCTGGATTGGCCGCCTTTTGGAACTAAAGCAGAAGCTCTCCCGTCTGGCAGGCTCTTATGGAAAATATATCGCCGTAGGTCTGGCGGATTCGGAAGAGGGGAAACTGTACAACCGGCTTCTGGTTTATGGGAGAGACGGACAGACTGTGTGCACGGCAGACAAGTCCAACCTCTGGCATTTTGATTCCGAATGGTTTGAGACAGGGAACGTTTTTCCAGTATTTAATACGGAATTTGGTCCCATTGGATGCATGATCTGCGCGGACGGACGTATTCCGGAGATCGCCCGCTGTCTGCGGCTTCAGGGTGCCCGGCTGATTTTGGACACGGTAAATCTGGTGGCTTCTGCCCCCGTTCCAGAGCAGCTTAGCAACCAGCAGTATACCTTTATCCTGCGTCAAAGAGCCAGAGAGAACGGAGTCTATATTGCCGTATGCGACAAGTGCGGAACGGAAGACCACTCCGTTACTATGCTCGGCAGAAGCATGGTCATCGGACCGGACGGACAGATTCTGGCAGAGTGCGGGCCGGAGCATGAGGAAATCCTCACCTGCGATATCCGCCTGGATACGGATACGGTTCCATATGCCGATATCCCCCCTCGCCAGCCGGAATATTATAGTCTTCTGACGGCTCCCACGGAATCGCTGCCCGTATACCGGAAGCGAAATCACTCCTGTACTTTACCCCGGTTGGAATGGTATACTGGATTTGTACGGTACCCCTTTTGTACTCCAAAGGAATATGTTGAAAAAGCACTGCACTATATGAAGCTCTGCAAAAAAGCCGGCTGCCGTCTGGTGCTCCTTCCCTACGCCCAGAATATGGATCTGTCTCCATGGCTTTCCGAGCTTGGAAGCGCAGCCGCCCAGGATATGACTGTCCTTGCCGGTTATGGAGTTCGCAGGGCCGTCCTTTTCCATCATGGTATCTGCAGGCAGCTAAAGGATACTCCCATCGACCAGCGCACGATGGAAGTCTCTCCCGAACTGACCATCAGCCTGATCTTTGACCAGGAAGCAGAAATTCCCGAATCTATGCGCATCTGTATGCTTCAGGGCACAGATCTGGCCGTCTGGTATGACGGGACATCTTCCGCCTGCAGCCGGCAGCTTATGCAGACACGGTCTGCTGAGAACCGCATCTATACTGCCCGGCTTACGGCTTACGGCTGTCAGGACCGCTCGTTCGCCTGCACCCCGGACGGTACAGTCCTAACCACTACCTTTGCCTGTGAGGAACAGGTCGTGTTCGGTATGATCTATACGGCTTTAAGCAGATGCAAAACCGTCGTTCCCGGAACGGATATTGTCACTTCCAGAGTTCCGGCGGCGTACACACTACTGACCACATAACAGGAGGATCTTATGGATATCAAGCAGCTTCGTTATTTTGTGACCATTGTCAATACGAAAAGTTTTTCCGCTGCCGGAAAATTTCTCTATGTCTCTCAGTCTACTCTGAGCAAGTCCATGAAGGCACTGGAAGAGGAACTGAAAGTTCCGCTGCTCTACTTCTCCGGCAAAAAAATGTACACCACCAGCTACGGCTCGGAGCTTTACAATCTGGCACAGAATCTGCTTATCCAGTACGACACCATTTCCTCCACGATCAGCGGTATCAAGCACCTGCAGAAAGGACTGCTGCGCATCGGCCTGCCGCCTATCATCGGCACCTGCGTCTTTCCGGAACTGATATCCGGATTTATTCAGAAATATCCCGGCATAGAGCTTGTAATCAGCCAGAAGAAAGCCACCGTTATCCAGCAGATGGTATCCAACAGCCTTTTGGATTTCGGGTTTACTCTGCAGCCCATTTCCGACAGTGTAAACCAGTTTCCCATTATTCAGAGCAAGTATGAGGTCGTTGCCCATAAAAGCAATCCCATACTGAAGAATCCGGTCATCTCCTATACGGACTTAAAAAACGAAAGATTCATCTTATTAGACGAACCTTTCAAATTCTACAATATTATCATGGCAAACTGTCAGAATGCCAATTTTGTACCGAATATCCTTATGCGGCTGCAGGACTGGGACTTAATTCTGCGCCTGATTCAGCAGAATATCGGCATTACCATCCTGCCAAAGCCGATCGTGGATCTCTATCGGACTCCGGATTGTCAAAGCCGTCCCATTAATGATCCTGCTTTTACTTTTGAAATTGTAATGATTGCCCCGAAAATCCCCTATGAGACCAGTGCCTCCATAGCATTCAAAGAGCATGTACAGAGCCAGCTTCATACCGACCTATAATCTCTTCTTTGTACAAACACTGCCGCCCTGCTTTCTCACTCCATAATCCGTTCCGTAAATTCCTCGTAGGAGCACCGCTCTGTCAGTCTTGCCAGCTCCTTTGGATGGCTGACAATGTCCGATACCCAGTCAAAGAAGATTTTTATCATTCTCTGATCTCCTTCGTTGATGGCAAAGAGCATGACCAGGCGCACCTCAAAAGCTCCCCACGGAATCGGGTCCGCAAGCTGCGCCACCGCAATGGTGGACCGGCTGGCATATACCTGGAATGCGTGGGGAATCGCCAGGGCGTTGGCAAAGGAAGTCGGCGTCATCCGCTCCCGCTCCAGCACAATATCCTGAAAATGCCCGTCTACAATCTGTTCTTTCTCCAGCCCCCGGCAAAGACGGCAGATCACTTCCTCCGGAGTCTGTGCATACAGCTCCGGATAATAATGCTCCTTCCGGATCAAATGTCCCATATGGGATGTAAATTCCAGCCGGAAGCGCTTCTTATCCAGCCGGTTCAGTGCCTGCAGGATACTGGCCTCCGTCTCCGTATCCACAAACAGACTGATCGATACCGTAGGAACATCCAGTTTATGCTCAATGGGAAAAGTCGTCAGCACCAGATCCGGTTCCAGAAGCCGTATCTCCTCCTCTTCAAAATACGAACACCGCCGAACGATCTCTATTCGCTCCCAGTAGAGTTCCAGTATCCGCTTTTCACACATGCCCGAAAAAACCTGGTTATGGGGCATAATCATAACGACCCGATATTTTCTCACAGAGTTCATCCGCTCACTGGCAGCCCCCAGATGCAGGGCAATGAAGCCGCTCTCCATATCTCCAATCCGGATATTCAACTGCTCCTCCAGATAGCTCACGATGCAGACTCCCATCTCAAATACCAGCGGATATTTCTGCTTGATCTCTTCCAGAAAGATATCTTCCAGGATCACCTGATTTTTCACCCGCTCCACCAGTCCGTGCATATGGATCTTCAGACCTGCTGCCAGGTCTTCATCTGTACTAAAATCCATACCGAACACTTCTTTTAAGCGTTCCAGTGCTTCCTCCATAAGCCTGCGGATGTTCAGCCACCGTTCCCCCAGCTTAATATGGTCACTGGCATAATTCGATGCCCGGCGCCCCATAATCACCAGAGAAAACATGACGATCTCTCCTTCCTGGATTTCCAGATGCAGCCGGTCGGAGATCCGCTCGAAAAAGGTCCGGGAAATCTGATATTCAATGGTATCCTTAAGTCCCTGAGGTTCCTCCTCCGGCTGGATATAATGACATGTCCGGATGCGCTCGATGCTGGTGCCCGCATGAAGGATCAGCATAGAAAAAAGAGACTCGTGGATGGAATAGTCGTACTCCTCCAGCACCTCCACGAAAATATCTTTCACTTCAATCAAGTCAAAATGCCGGTACAGATGTGCCAGGCGGTTTAGGTTCCGAAAATTTTCCTGAACCTCTGCAACCAGAAGCTCCCGATAAAAACGCCTTTTGCTGACCTCATCCCCCTGAAGAGAGATGCATTCCCGGCTCCGGACTAACCGAAGTCCCGGATAGGGCTCGATCATCTTCCGGATTCTCTTCAGATCATTTTGAATGGAAGAATCACTGACGTAGATCTGACTTTGCAGATCCGTCAGATTCAGTTCCCGATTTTCAAAAAGAAGCTTCTGGATAATATAAATACAACGCGTTCCAGGAGTCTGCGGAATGCTCTGGACACCGGATGCCTGCGGTTCCTTCCGAATATCCATCACCGCCCGATAACCTTTCCGAACATTGGATTCGATCAGCGGAGTTCCCCCCTGCCGGTTCACTGCATCCACATCCGAACGGATGGTCCGGTCTGTCACACGAAAATACCCTGCCAGGTCCCAGCTGGTCATCCAGTCTTTTTTATCTGTCAAAAGTTTGAGCAGCCGTTCCTGTCTTTTGTTCAGCATAACTTCCTCCTGCGCTTTTTTACACCGGTCTCACCTGCATTGGACAAATGCAAAAGGTTTCCACGGAGCCGCATAGTCCAGAAGAACCTTCTCGTACTCCGGCAGACGCCCGATCACGTTCTTCCGTCCGTCATTGGGCATATTCTTCAATACGATATGCAGCTCTCCTTTGTATCTGGAATATCCATCATTTAAGATTACCACATCCCCCCGCACCAGATCTCTTGTATTGGCTGCCGGGATGGATTCCTTGGCAAATGTTAGCCGCGGCCAGGTGGAACGAAGCATATACTCGCTCATGTCGCCTCTCACCACATGTCCCTGCGCAAAATCAAGAACTGCCTGTTCCGTATTTGTCAGCTCTTTTTCCAGCATCAGACCGAACGTCAGTACGGACGGATTGACATCTGCACATGCTTTTAATTCTTCTTCGGACGCGTAAGCATTGGCAATCAGAATGTCATCCACGCCGCCCGCCGCAAACAGATGGCGAACCTGGAAGTCAAGCGGCAGTCCCCTGTGCATCTCCAGTGTGCATAAGCCTTCATGAACCGGCCATGGTCCATATGCTCCCTTTTGGGCGCTGGACACAAATGCAGCCACTGTTAACCCATGTTTTTTTATGGACGCATTGCAGACATTGAAATGAGACAGACTAAGTCCTGTATATTTCTGCGGATAGAAATTATGGCAGGTCACCAGCTTCTTCCGGTCCGGATAATGGGTCATGACATTTTCGATATACCCCATATCCGTGCTGGCATTCAGCTCGATCTTCAGCCCCTGCCGGTTATATGTCATAACACTTGTCTGCGCCCCGTCAAAGCCCTCGTCCAGTCGGATTCCGTCCGCATGCATTTTTGCAAATAGGTCCAGACGGTCATAAGAGATCCCCATTCTCTCAAACACCGCCGGACTGACGTCCAGCAGAACTTCCATCCCCTCCCCATGAGCCGCATCAATACGAATACGGAAACTGCGGATCAATTCCTCTTTTGACTTGTCCCCCGCGCTTAGAAGACATGTAAACACATGTTCGAATCCATACTTTCCTGCCATACGGATATACGCAATATCCTGCTCCGGCGTTGAATGTCCCGGATAAACGGAAAAACCCAGCCTTGCCATCGTCCTCTCTCCTTTTGTTCTGTAATAATTTTATCATATCCCGGAAGAAAGCACAAAACAGACAAAGGTATTTCCTAACAGTTAGGAAAACTTTCGTCTGTCTGCACAATTTTTATGACCTTCATACGGAAATGAGCGGCTTTTTCTCTAAAAACAAAAAGCGCTTTCCCTGTTCTCTGACGGAAAATGCCGGAAAGCAAAGACGGACTTCCCGGAACACGATTTTTCATTTTACAGTCCGAAGCCTATCCCGCCTGTCGGAAAAAATTGACTTCTTCCCCTTCCTGTGCTACTCTGTTAAAAACAATGATTTCTATAAGAAAAAGAGGGAAACAGATGGACAAGAAAAAGTATTATATGACCACTGCCATCGCTTATACATCCGGAAAACCCCATATCGGCAACACTTATGAGATCGTTTTGGCGGACAGCATTGCCCGTTATAAGAGATTTCAGGGATACGATGTATTTTTCCAGACCGGGACGGACGAGCATGGGCAGAAGATCGAACTGAAAGCGGCTGAAAACAACGTGACGCCCAAGGAGTTTGTGGATGATGTGGCAGGACAGATCCGCCGGATCTGGGATCTGATGAACACTTCCTATGACAAATTTATCCGGACGACAGACAAAGACCACGAAGCTCAGGTACAGAAGATTTTCAAATATATGTATGACAAGGGTGATATTTACAAAGGATATTATGAAGGAATGTACTGCACTCCCTGCGAATCCTTTTTCACCGAATCCCAGCTAAAGGACGGCAAATGTCCGGACTGCGGCCGGGAAGTTCAGCCTGCCAAAGAAGAAGCTTATTTCTTTAAAATGAGCAAGTATGCAGACCGGCTGATTGAACACATTAACAGTCATCCGGAGTTCATCCAGCCCGTGTCCCGGAAGAACGAGATGATGAACAATTTCCTGCTGCCGGGACTTCAGGATCTCTGCGTCTCCCGTACCTCTTTCAAATGGGGCATTCCGGTGGATTTTGATCCAAAGCATGTGGTCTATGTATGGCTGGATGCACTGACCAACTACATCACCGGTATCGGTTATGAATGCGGCGGCGACAGCGAAGAACAGTTCAGGAAAAACTGGCCGGCAGATCTGCATCTGATCGGCAAGGACATTATCCGCTTCCACACCATCTACTGGCCTATCTTCCTGATGTCTCTGGACCTGCCCCTTCCAAAGCAGATCTTCGGACACCCCTGGCTTTTGCAGGGCGACGGTAAGATGAGCAAATCCAAGGGCAATGTGCTCTATGCGGACGAGCTGGCGGATTTCTTCGGCGTGGACGCCGTGCGGTATTTTGTACTTCATGAGATGCCCTTTGAAAATGACGGTGTCATCACCTGGGAACTGATGGTGGAGCGGCTGAACTCTGAACTGGCCAACACCCTCGGCAACCTGGTCAACCGAACCATCTCCATGTCCAATAAATATTTCGGCGGGATTGTCACCGACACAAAAGCTGCCGAAGAAGTGGATGCGGACCTGAAAAAGACCGTGCTGGACACCCTTCCCAAAGTGACCGAGAAGATGGAACAGCTCCGGGTGGCAGATGCCATTACCGAGATTTTTAATCTCTTTAAACGGTGCAATAAATATATTGACGAAACCATGCCCTGGGCGCTTGCCAAGGACGCGGAGAAAAAGGACCGTCTGTCCACCGTACTTTATAACCTGGTGGAAAGCATCAGCTACGGTGCCTCACTGTTAGCGCCGTTCATGCCGTCTACTGCCTTGAAGATTTTAGAGCAGCTTCATGCAGACAGCCGGACCATAGAAGAAATGAACACGTTCGGACTCTATGCATCGGGAACAAAAGTGACGGAAAAACCGGAGATCCTCTTTGCAAGACTGGACAGCAAAGAAGTCATGGAAAAGGTAGAGGAACGCCGGGCAAAAGCAGCAGAACAGGCGAATGCCGAGCCGGTTATCGATGTGGAACCAAAAGACAGCATTTCTTTTGACGATTTCTGCAGGCTGCAGTTCCAGGTGGGTGAGATCCTCTCCTGCGAAGCCGTCCCAAAAGCGGACAAGCTGCTCTGCTCTCAGGTAAAGATCGGAAGCCAGGTGCGCCAGATCGTCTCCGGCATCCGCAGTTCCTACACGCCGGAAGAGATGGTCGGCAAAAAAGTCATGGTCCTGGTCAACTTAGAGCCCCGGAAGATCCGCGGTCTTGTATCAGAAGGGATGCTGCTCTGCGCCGAAGATGAGAAGGGAACCCTTTCTCTTCTGGCTCCGGAAAAAGACATGCCGGCAGGTGCGGAAATCTGTTAAAAAAATATCAGGCATGAAACCATACCGATAAATAAAACCCGGAAGGTGTTTGAAAGCCATTTTCAGATGCTTTCCGGGTTTTTTCCAGCCGTTGCGAAACGCCGCGGATTATGCTATACTGAAGCCTGTATAAATACTTTTACATGGGAGGGATGCCGCTTGGAAAATGAAAAGCTTCTGAATGATTTGCTTGTGATGCTGTTTCACGAGGTGCTGGATATCGAACACCGGGCTTTAATCACGGGCAGTTTTAAAGAAATATCCATAAATGATATGCACATCATCGATGCCATCGGCATCAGCGAGCCAAGGAACATGTCCACGGTTGCCAGGGCTATGGCCGTTACGGTCGGAACGCTCACGACCACCATTAATAATCTGGTGAAAAAAGGCTATGTTTCCCGTGTCCGCAGTCCCGAAGACAAACGGGTGGTACTCCTCTCTCTGACCGAAAAGGGCAGGGCCGCCTTTGAAAAACATGCCGCTTTTCATAAGAGAATGGTCCGCACAGTCATGGAAGGTTTTGAGGGCCAGGAGATGAACGTCCTGACCCGTGCTCTGGAAAAACTCCGGCAATATTTTAGAGAACTGGACTCCTGACTGTTCTCTTAAAATCTCAAAGGGCGCCGGTCCCATATTTAAGAACCAAGTGTGAAAATCCAAATCCGTCCATTCTGTATGGGAGTCGAACATGCGTTCTTTTAGCTTGCAGATTTCCAGATAGCCAAGATAATATTTTAGATAATTAGACGGCTCCTCCAGAATGTTCAGATACAGATTATGAATCCGCTCTTCCTCTTTGATTCCAAAAGATGCAAGATATGTCCGGCAGTCCTCTTCGGTCCATCCCTCCCCGTGGATTGCCAGGTCCAGACTGGCGCAGACGGCAAAGTTCAGTGAGGACATGGCCCGAAGAAAATCTCCCTCCGCTTCTGAATATCCCAAAAAATCATATGCATAGTATTCACTGTACAGCCCCCAGCCTTCCGTATAACCTCCGATATAGAACAGATTCCGCACCGGAGAATAGTTTTCTGTATTTTCAAAAGAATTTTGATACAGATGCCCCGGATATCCTTCATGGGCCAGTGTCGTAACCAGTTCCGTCTGATATGGCGCATAAGAGGGATTAATATAAATGACATTCTGCTGCGGTGCATCCATAGCAGGCGTCAGATAGAAAGCCGGGCTTAAATATGAAGAAAGGGACTTTGGAACTTCTTTGATCTGCCAGGGTATCTCCCCGGTTTTGGGAAAATCCGCCTGAATCTGTTTCTGCAGCCTGGTCAGGATCTCCTCCGGTGACTCCAAAGCCGGCGTATCCTCCAGCGTCAGAAGGCTGATCCCCTGCTGAAGCCCGTAGAGAATAGTTTCATAATCGCTTTCCATCTGCTCTTCCAGCATCCGATGGATCTCCGCCATGCCAAGATCCGTACCGACGGAATATTTCAGCAGATATTCGTAATACCGGATTCCCTCCGGCGTATGGTAAAGCCCGTACGCGTTCGTCCCGGTGCCCCGAAGATTCTCCATCTGCTGGCAGAGCTTTGTATACGCAGGCTCTACAAACCGGTTCAGCGCCCTTAAATTTTCCGCTTCATATGTAATCTTTTTGTCCGGATCAATAAAATCGCACCCTTCTAATCGTTCCTGAAAGGACTGCACCAGAAAATGGTCACTCTCTATGGGAAAAAAGGAACGGCACTGATCCAAAATCTGATCCAGTGCTTCATCCGTCATAAAAAGCCCCTGTTCGGACTTTTCCTTTTCAAATGCCGCAATCTCCTCAAAATACTCCGGAAGCTTCTCAAGAAGGGCCAGGTAAGTCTTTATATCCTGTTCCTTCCGAAAAGGATATTCTGCCAGCAGAACAGGAAGCTGTGCCTGGATGCCAAGGGTCGGACCCAAAGGCTCCTGATAATAATAAAAGCGCTCCGACAAAATCCGGCCTTCCAGCCACCAGTCTAAAAGCTCTGCCGTCAGCCGGTCCTCCTCGCGAAGTCCCCACTTTTGGTACCGGGAGAGCTTTGCCTGGCAGCGCTCCAGATATTCTCTCTCCTTCTGCGCCGCTTCTTTGTCAAAACTGCCGAAGGAAGGCTCCCCCTCCTTGATCCCATACTCTTCTGGTTCTGTTAAAGTATAATGCAGATCAATAGTATTGCCGGAAATTCCATGGCGGAAAATCTCCATCGTAAAACGTTCAAACACATAGCCCCGAAGAGAAAACGGAAAGGCAAGCATAAGAGAACAGGCCAGCGCCAGCGTTCTTTTGAAAACCGGTATTCTGTACATTTCATATCCCTTTCAACTGCTGATCGTCCAAAAAAGTATATGAAAAAAGCAGGCCCGGTATGCCTGCCAAAAAAGGGAACAAACCATTTCTGATTCATTCCCTTCCTTTCAAAATCCTTTAAAATCCGGCGTTCATCTTAGCCGAAATATCTCTTCAGAAGACCTGCAAATGCCTTGCCGTGACGAGCCTCATCCTTTGCCATCTCATGAACTGTGTCATGAATCGCATCCAGATTTGCCTCTTTTGCGCGTTTTGCAAGATCGAATTTGCCTGCAGTCGCACCATTCTCCGCTGCCACACGCATTTCCAGATTCTTCTTTGTGCTGTCAGTAACAACCTCGCCAAGCAGCTCTGCAAATTTTGCAGCATGCTCTGCCTCTTCATAAGCAGCTTTCTCCCAGTACAGTCCGATCTCCGGATATCCCTCTCTGTGAGCAACGCGTGCCATAGCCAGATACATACCAACCTCGGAACATTCGCCGTTGAAGTTTGCTCTTAAATCTGCAAGGATATCTTCGCTGACGCCCTGTGCAACACCTACTACGTGCTCAGCAGCCCAGCTCAAACCCTCTTCCTGCTTATTGAACTTGCTTGCCGGTACTCCGCACTGGGGACATTTCTCCGGTGCTGCATCTCCTTCATGAACATAACCACATACGCTGCATACAAACTTTGCCATATTGTTTCTCCTTTTCTTATATAAAATTTTTAATGTTTTCAATAACAGTAATGATTCCTGTTATCGTTATTATAGTAGATGGACAGCCATCTGTCAAGCATGACTTTTCGATTTTATACATTTTTTACAGACGCCCCGGAACTCCAGCCGGCACTCTTCCACATGGCCGCAGTCCCAGACGGGATCCACCTTCAAAGCAAGATCTTCCAATGGGATCATCACATCCAGAACGCTGCCGCAGTCTTTGCATATAAAATGACTGTGCGGTATCAGTTTCGCGTCAAAACGGTCTGCTCCATCTGTTGTGATCTTCCGGATCTCCCCAAGCTCTACTAATAAGGAAAGATTCCGGTACACCGTACCCAAACTGATATTGGGGAAATCCCTGCGGATACTGGTATAGATCATGTCAGCGGTGGGATGATCTTCTCTGTCCTGCAGATAGTTTTTGATACATTCCCGCTGTCTGCTGTATTTCAGAACTGCCAATTTCCTTCCCCTTTCTTACGATCATTCCGCATCCGACCGAAAAATATCCTGCGATTTCGGAAAAAATTCAGATACGTATCAATTATTAATAACAATAATCGTTATTATTTTATACTCTTTCTTAAGATTTGTCAAGGATCCTGCCTGTTTTTCCAATTATTTTGTTACATATTCCTAGAATAAAAATCCGCGATTCGGTTGACAAAGGCGTAATGAATTGTTATAATCCCATCTTTGACAGCATAAAAGCGGAAAATCCAGCAAACATGGGCTTTTTCCGCTTTTTTCAATACTTCAAAATGTAGCTATATATTATTACTTTTTTCTGGTTTTTCTTAT
>CAJTDB010000038.1 GCA_910574965.1 Lachnospiraceae bacterium
CTGAAAAAGAAGCGGTATGCAATTGGTACGAATCCAGAAAAACATCTGGAGAAGATAATAAATTTATAAAAATTTATTCGTTGTACGGGTTTAGTTGTGAAACACATTCATGCGTTTGTCGTGATGACGCACAAGGAAATCCTTGAAATTTTTCAGGAATGTTATTAAGATAAAAAATGGCAAACAGGGAACGCAAAAATGAACTGAAAATATACCTGAGTGATAAGGAACAATACATACTGGAGCAGAAAGTAAAAATCTCCGGCATGAAAAGCAAGTCCACTTTTCTCCGCCGCCTGATTTTGTACGGCTTTGTCTATGACATTGACTATTCAGACCTGCGGGAATACAACTACACGCTCGGAAAAATCAGCGGCAATCTGAACCAGATCGCTAAGCGAATGAACGCAACGGGCAACGTCTATAAAGCCGATGTCGAGGAAGTAAAAAAGCTGATGAAGCAGGTGTGGGATACACAGAAAGCCATGCTCTCAAAACAGCCCTCCATGAAGCAGTAAACCCAAGTGGAATCCCCCTTCCAAAAACGGAATAGTTCCAGTCAGATTTTTCACGCAAATATGCAATAGATAAACCGTAACAAAAGCCAAAATCAGACAAATTTCGCACCATTAAAAAAGGTGTACCGCAGTGGAGTTTCTTTCTTCCTTGCGATACACCTTGATGTGTGCAATATGCCGATAATTTTGATGAATGTCCTTATCCTGGCCTTAAGTATTTTTCGCTTTATTCTCATCGTTCTACATCTCCTTGTCTTTAAACTATCGTTTCATTTTTCTCCTATCACTCCAACAAAAGTTACAGCAAAAACAGCAGCCCAGGTTTCCAAAGCTGCTGCATCAATGCACCCAAATATGTCTGCTATACAACGGCTTTTTTCTTTTGCCGTTGTACGGCAGATTTACAATACGGATATTTTACACAATTAATAAATACTCTTTTTGTTTTTACGGCTTAATCCGTTCAAAATTAAAACTGCAAGAACCATACAAACTATCAGAATAACTAAGCTGGCTGCTTTGTTTCCGATTGTTGTTTCATAATATCCTGAAAGCTGGAACACCGCAGTAATCGGGTAAACAGTTTTCAGAGTTTCAGACATACTTGCAAACAGACCGGCAAAGGAATAGATTTCAGTAAATACCAAAGCAAGCCAATACCCTTTTTTTATACGGGCTACTAATGCCACAATCGGTGAAATAGCAAGAAATACGCCAATACCATTTACAAAATAGGTAAAAAGGAAGCCCCATACTGTCTGAATAGATAATGTTCCGAAATGCATTATAGCTTCAACCGCAAAAGTAATTACAAACAGCAGAAGATAAATCAAAATACTGAAAACCATTGCAACGATCATTTTAACAACAGTCAGTTTCGCTTCATCTACTGGCACAAGCCGCAGTGATTTCAGAGTATCTTCCTGTTCCTCCCGGCAAATCATATAGCTGCCTAACAATGCAATGACAGCCGGAAGCACAAAAAAGGTTGCCAAAGACTGTGCGGCAGTCATAAACCAGCCAGCCCCATCTATATATCGTGAACCCTTAAATACAAACTGCCCCTCTGCAAAGACGATAACAGCAATCATAACCACCGCAAAGACAGCAATCCAAACGATTTTAGAATGACGAAGTTTTCGGCGTTCAGCCCAAAGTAATTGTTTCATACTATCCACCTCACTTTCTTTTTCCTAAAGCCAATATAGCCAACACCACTGAACCCGCACACCATATAGTAATACATATTAATGCAGCCGGAATATTAAGAGTTTGTGTCAAAACCACACCGGGAATATCACGCATGACAATGGCGGTCATACTGGATAAAGGGTGTAGATACATATTAACCATAAGCAGAATAAAACCAAGAAACGTATAAACCAGAGTTAAACATACTGGAAATATATAACTTTTTCCGGCAGCCGCAACCGCTAAAAGCGGCAATATGGCGAAAGAGGTTAATATAGCAATTTCCATACATTTTTTTAGCAAGTAACAAAAACTGCCCCATTCAAATGTTATATAACCGGGAAGCGTACCAAAAATCACGGACAATCCGGCTGTGAGCAGCATAAAACAAATAGAATAAGACAGCACAACAATAAATTTGCTAAAAAAATATTCCGCCTTGCTAATCGGTACAATCCACAACTGTTTAAGCATATCATTTTGGTTTTCATCATACATAAGCATAGTGGAAAATACCCCCAATACGACAGGAAGTATAATCCAAGGCGTGTAGCTGAAAGCAGTCCATTTATAAAATTGTATTGTATCTATGCCTGTCTCCCTAATACCTCTAAAATAAAAGATTGCAAGAAATGGCATGAGAAGAGCTGCTAGCAGCATTAACAGGATAAACTTTCTACGGCGCAGTTTTAGAAATTCTGTCTGTATCAATTTAAGCAATGCCTTCTCCCCCTGTAATTTTTTTGAAATAGTCCTCCAATGTGTCATTACATAATTGAGAACTGATAACAGCCACATCCTGCACCACAAGAGCCTTATTGACAGCCGCCATATCCAATGACGTATTATAAATCCGCAGGGAATGGTCATCCTGTACGGAATAATCTGTAACTCCGAATTGCCTTTCCAAAACAAGAGAAGTTTTCGGAATATCAGAAACTTGCAGAAGTATATATTTACTGTTTTTTCTTTTCAGTGTTTCCATGCTGTTTTCTTCCAGTAAGACACCGTGGTCAATAATGCTAATATCATCAGCCAACAATGCAATCTCGGACAGGATATGGCTGGAAATGAGGATTGTTTTCCCTCGCTCGGTACTCAAGTCTTTAATAAAATCTCTTACTTCTGCAATGCCGATAGGATCAAGACCATTCGTAGGCTCGTCTAAAATCAACAGCTCCGGATCATGCAAAATAGCATTTGCAATACCAAGACGCTGCTTCATTCCAAGAGAATATTTGCTGAACAGCTTTTTGTCCCGATAAGGGAGACCGACAATATCCAAAGCATTTTTTACAGCATTTGGGGCAGCAGTACCACGCAGCTTCGCAAATATTTCAAGGTTTTCCGTACCCGTCAGGTTTGGGTAGAAGCCGGGTGTTTCAATAATAGCCCCAATCCGGGGATATACCCGTTTTTCCCTTCCTTTGATATTTTGTCCGAACACATCTATTTCCCCAGAAGTAACAGGGGTTAATCCCAAAATCATTTTCATTATTGTGGTTTTGCCAGCTCCATTACGCCCTAGCAGTCCGTATATCCGCCCTTTTTCTACATGGATATTAACAGCATTGACCGCTGTCTGCTCACCATATTTTTTTGTTAACCGCTTTGTTTCAATCACATAGCTGCACATAATATTTCCTCACTTTCTTAATTATCGTGGTCTTTCTAAATCACATAGTTATACAAGTTTCCGCTTGCTGAATCGTTGGTAAAAACTCTTCAAAATGTTTTCTTCTGTAAAACAATTACAGAAACAATTGTCGAAATAATGCCTATAGCCAGTAAAGAAACAGAACAAGTCATCGGTGATGGTGTTATTACTGCATTTCCTGTCCAACTGTTTACCATTTCAATAGCGGCAGGTGAAATGTGGGGATAAATTCCCATAACACTCGCCAAGGGGTGCAGTCCCATAAGCTCGGACGGGGCAAGCACAACAGGCACAAGATAAAGTAATACAGCCCCAATCGGTAAAATGTACCCTTTTGATAGCGTTGCTAAAAATATGATTGGGAGCATGGCAACCGGAATCAGCACACCGCCAGCCAAAAACAATAACCCCGCCTGTAGTATTGTTTCCATGTTCAAATCAGTAAAGCCGCCAGCAATTAAGCCGCCAACGATACAGATAACAAAGGTAAACAGGCATAGCCCCAATGACATAAAGATTACAACCGCTATCTTTGAAAAATAAAGCTGTGCTTTGGAAATCGGAATAATCAAAAGTCCTTTTAATGTATCGTTTTTCTGTTCATCAAAGAACAATGTGGTGGCAAACATCCCCAACACAATAGGCAGAAACAGGCTTGTAAGGTTCTTAAATGCCAAAGTGTATAAGTCACCAAAGCTATCCATGAGAGGACTGCTTCTTGATATGCTGCAGGCACGCTCAACCGCAAATACTCCCAAAATAGCAGTAAGAATAAAAATACCCCAAACTGTCTTATTCCGTTTCCATTTCAGTATCTCAGTAAAGATAATTGTCATTGCCTTTTCCTCCTTTCCAATCCCTAATTATATAGCATTAACCTTGCCAAAACCTTGCCGTAACCTTGCTTTTTTCATGTTTTCCTCCAATAAATATACAAAAAGCCCTGTGCTGTTACAGAGCTTTTGGAAATAGTATCGTAAATGTTGCACCCATTCCGGGATTGCTGTCTGCTTTAATTTTCCCATTGTGAGCATTTACAAGTTCTGTCGTAATAGATAGCCCCAAGCCATTGCCCCTGGCAGAACGTGAACTGTCACATTGATACATTCTCTCAAAAATATGCGGAATATCAGAGGAGGAAATACCTTTTCCATTATCTGAAATGATAATTTCTACTTGCTGTTCATTCTCCAATAATTTCAAAGTCAATTTATTGCCGCCACTGTGCATAAGCACATTTTGAAACAGATTATTAAGAATGCGGGTATAGGAATGAGGGTCAATACGAAAAAAATATTCATCTTCAGGAATATCAAAATCATATTCAAAATGGTTGCGTTCCAAGGTTGGAACCCACTCTGCGACAATATTGCGGGTCAATTCGTTAAAATCACATAACTCAAAATGAAAAACCTGTTCTTTAGCGTCTAGTTTTACCCACTCAAATAGTGCTTCCACAAAATGTTTTAAGTGACACGCTTTTTCTACTGCAATATGGATATAGGCTTCTTTTTCTTTCCCAGCCACAAGACCATTTTCAACGGCATCCAAGTAGCCAAACAATGAAGCTAATGGTGTCTTTACATCATGGGAAAGGCTTGTCATAAGTCGCTTGTATGCCTGCTCCGATTGTTTTTGTTGGATAAGCTGTGAATGGTTCTTGACCGCAATTTCATTGATTGCATAGCAAATACGCTTTGTCATATCGCTTTTTCTCGCCAAAACCCGTCGGTTCGGATTACCGGACTTTATATCTTCAAGGGCTTCTTCAATAATAGATAATTGTCCTCTTACACGCCTAAGTTTCGTAATAAAAAACAGGACAGCCAAAAGCGCTGTACAGAGAGCAATTAATAAAAATGAATTTAAGTTCATGTTATGCCTCCCTGTTAAATCGGTAACCAACGCCCCGAACAGTCAGAATATAAAAAGGGTGTTCCGGGTCTGGTTCGATTTTTTTCCGTAATTTGCTGATAAACGACATGATATTACTATCATCAAAAGCATACTCTTCCTCCCATACATGGGTATAAATCTGCTTTTTTGTAAACACTTTTCCTTTATTGGCCGCAAGGAAAGAAAGCAGATCAAATTCTTTTCCTGTAAGTTCCACTTGTATGTCATTAACCAAAACAAGACGGTTAATGTTATCTATCGTCATTCCTTGAAATACCATACAATCCGTTTCTGTGCCGGAAACAGGATTGAGCAATGTAAAACGCCGGATAAGAGAATTTACACGTGCCATAAGCTCGTTAATGCTAAATGGCTTTGTCAGATAATCGTCTGCCCCCATCCTTAAGCCGGAAACCTTATCTTCCTCACCGCTTTTTGCGGTAAGCATAAGAACGGGAACATTGCTTGTATGCCGTACTTGTTGCAACACTTGAAAACCGTCTAAATCGGGCATCATAATATCAAGAATAATAAGTGAACAGGTATCTTTGATTTCCTCCAATACATGCAGTCCTTCTATCCCGCCGCCTGCGACAATCGCAGTAAGGTTTTCCTGCTCTACGCATTTTTTCATAAGTGCGCAAAGTTCTTTATCATCATCTATAATTAAAACTTTATTCATGCTTTTTCTTCCTTTCTGCTTTTAATCGGGCATCTGTTGGTTTTTCTGCGTCCTTTGGTATCAGCCATAAACGACTAAATTTTGCAACCCCCGGTATGCGGTTTTCCTCACATAGCTTTTGTACCCGTCTTTCTGAAATGCCCCATTTCTTCGCCGCTTCCGGGGCGGAAATAAACTCTAACATCTTCATTCACCCTTTCTCTAAATTCTGCCATATAATTATATGCGGTCAGGCGAATCATTTCAAGTATTTAAGACCTGCATCATGGAAATGTGCATAACTGGCTATGAAACTATGGAAAACCCCATTCACAGCCTGTGGAAAAGCAAAAGCAGCTTTCCCACATCCTGCAAACAGGGTTTCCCACAGTTCCATAAACACAGCCAGTTATACGACATTCCCACAATGCCTGCGCCTACGGAATCCATCTCTCTATCTATTTCTTTGTTAGAAACATCTTTTTACAGACCTATTCCCGCCATTCTTGCGAAAGCAGCTTTTCGCCCGATAAGTTCCGACTGTTTTTCTTTTGTCAGGCTCTCAAACACACCCTTATACCCTTTTTCCAGCAATGGAGTACCTTTTGCGATAAGATACAGCTTCATATCAAGCCATTCCTGCCATAATGCTTCAAACAATGCCTTGCTGTCCGTAAAAGTTTCATCTTCCTCAAAGCCATGCGGCGGCGTATAATATTTGAGCATTACAAAACCGTATCTGCCTACATCAACTATCACAATGTCCGCCATTTCGTACAACTCTGCAAATGCTTCAGCCACCTTCTGGCACTTTTCCCGTTCTTCCTCTGTGATATAAATTTTCTTTTCCATATTGCTTTACCTCGTTTCTTATAAAATTTTACCATATTCATTTTATAAGAACCACCTGCATACCAGCTTTTATTCCTCTTGTTTTGGCAAAACCCACTTTACTAACAATTCACTTCTGGGAAGACAGCCTGCGTTTTACTGCGGCTGGCCCAAAGTGTGGAGTACCTTCCCGATGATTCCGGAAGTTTATGGGACGGAGGATTGATTTCAAAAAGGGATGGCTCATAAATGAAGAAATGAACGACCGAAATTATACAATTTATCTAAAATCGGCGAATGCTTTTTGGGAAAATAGTACGTTGACAATTCTGACAGCAATTTGTACAATGAAAACAGAATTTTCATAAAACAGGATTGTAACTCTCACGAGGCATTACCGTTGTAGTTTTTAAAACTTAGGTGTATGCATCGTGGGATTTTTTATTTGATGAGAAAATAAAATGATTGTAATAAAAAAGATCAATAACAATGTTGCGGTTTGCAGGGACAACAATGGGCGGGAGCTTGTGGCATTCAGCAAGGGAATCGGATTTCCGACGATGCCGTATGAGCTGACGGATCTGCGAAAAATAGAGAGGACATTCTATAACATAGGTGTTCAATATCTCTCCCTTTTGAATGAGATTCCTTATGAGATTATTCAGTTTACAGCGGATGAACTGCAGCTCATTCAGGATGAGCTTCCCTGCGAGACATACGCAAGCCTGGTATTTACACTGTCAGATCATATTGCTTTTGTGATAGAGAGAGCGCAAAAGGGAATCTATGTGAAGATGCCATCGGTTTATGAGTTGGAGCTGAGTTATTCCCATGAGGTGAAGGCGGAGAGACATTTTGTGGCAGCGATCAGGCGGCGGTTTAGGGTAAAGCTCCCTAAAAGCGAAGTGCAGGGAATTGTGATGCATCTGATCAATGCCAGAGAGCGCTCCAAGACAGACGAAGCCCAGGGGATGGAACAGTTCAATGAAGAAATTCTCGATGAGACAACGCGTATCATAGAGGAAGAACTTCACATTAAGGTACAGAAGGGGACTTTCAATTATGCCCGTTTTGCCACCCATGTGCAATATCTGGTAGATCGGATATTTGAGCACAGGCCGATCGATACGGACAATCTTTTGCTGTACAGATCCGTGCAGGAGGAATATACAGAAGTATCGGATTGTGTGGATAAAATATGTGCGTACTATAAAGAAACCTGGAAACTTGAATTATCAGAGGAGGAAAAACTGTATCTCATCCTGCATGTCAACCGTGTGTGTAGCCGGGAAGAAAATAATGATTAGCCATAAAAGGATTGTAACCCCGTAGAGCCGGGGGCATGACCTTTCTTATACACAGAGGAAAACTGTGGATATGGAAGGTCATTTTTCGTATACGGAAGTTTTGGGGAGAGACAGTATTCTATGAAAAGTGGTACTTCAAATGTCCGCGGCGTTTGTAAGAAGCTTTTCTTCAGGATAAAAAAGAAAACACAGGAGGGTTTGATATGGATTATTCAGTAGTAGCAAGAGACATTCTGGAAGAAGTCGGCGGCGAAGCGAACATTGTCAATGTAAGCCATTGCATGACGCGTTTGCGCCTGACACTGAAGGATGAAAGCGTGGTAAGTGACGAAAATGTCAAGGCGATCAAAGGTGTTGTGGGCGTTATGAAGAAAGCCGGACAATATCAGATCGTTATCGGAAACGAAGTATCGAAATGTTATAATGAGTTTCTGAAACTCGGAAAATTCGGAGATCAGGCGGGCAGTGCGCCAGCAGTGAAAAAGGGAGGCAATCCGGTTTCGCTTATACTGGATGCTATCTCAGGCAGTATGTCTCCGGTCATCCCTGCTATTATCGGCGCAGGTATGATTCAGGTGTTAAATATTATCCTGGGATGGATTTTACCGGCGGAGAACCAGACGCTGCAGTTGATGGGTGTGATCGGCAATACAGCTTTTTATTTCCTGCCTGTTTTAGTGGCATATTCCGCAGGGCGGAAATTCGGCGGGAATCCGGTTTTGGTCACGGCAGTAGTAGCAATACTGATTCACCCTAATTTTGTGGCGTTGACAGGCGCGGAGGGAGGCATTAACTTCCTGGGGATTCCTGTGACAAGTTTTGATTATTCCTCCAGCATCATTCCCGCTATACTCACCGCATGGGTGATGAGCTACATTGAGCGGGAGATAGAGAAGATCACGCCGGCGTTTACGAAAAACTTCTTAAAGCCGATGCTGATCATTCTGATTTCCACACCGATCGCATTTTTGATTCTTGGACCGATCGGTTCCTTTATCGGTAACGGGCTGGCAGCGGTTCTTGTGTTTATCCAGTCTCATGTAAGCATTGCGGCTTATGTGATCATGGCGGCGGCGATGCCGTTTATCGTTATGACAGGTATGCACTGGGCGTTTATCCCGGTAGTGTTTGCCGCATTGGAGACGCCTGCGGGTGAATCTCTAATGCTTCCCGCAATGCTGATCAGCAATCTGGCGCAGGGCGCAGCATGTTTTGCAGTGGCTGTAAAATCCAAAAACGGTGGTCTGAAGCAGCTTGCAGGTTCCTCAGCGGTTTCCGCCATATTCGCGGGTGTTACTGAACCGGGACTTTACGGCGTTACAATGCCGCTTAAGCGCCCGTTGGCGGCTGTATGCATATCCAGCGCGATTACAGGAATGTTGGCCGGTATTCTGAATGTATCGGCAAGCTCTTTCGCTTCTCCGTCCTTACTTGCAGTACCGATCTTTGTCCATGCGGAGAAGGGCAGCAACTTTGCATTTGCCTGTGTCTGTGCGGCGGTTTCTATCGTTCTGTCATTTATCGTGACATGGGTTATGGGATTTAAAGATCCGGAAGAAAACAAAAACTGACAGGAAAGAGGAGTGAAAGATGGATATGGTATTTCCGGAGGGATTTCTCTGGGGAGGAGCAGTGGCGGCGAATCAGTGTGAAGGGGCATACAACGAGGATGGGAAAGGCCTCAGCATTCAGGATGTTCTGCCCCACGGGCTAAAGGGAGAGATTACACAGGCCCCAACGAAGGATAATATGAAGCTGGTGGGTATAGATTTTTACCATCGATATAAAGAGGACATAAAACTGTTTGCCGAGATGGGGTTTAAGGTGTTCCGCACTTCCATTGCGTGGAGCCGTATTTTCCCCGATGGGGATGAGATGGTGCCCAATGAAAAAGGACTGCAGTTTTATGATGCTCTCTTTGATGAGTGCCTGAAATATGGTATAGAACCGCTTGTGACGATTTCACACTATGAGACGCCTCTGCACCTGGCCAGAACTTATAACGGCTGGGCAAACCGCAGGATGATAGATTTCTATGAGCAGTATGTGAGAACAATATTCGCCCGCTATGGCGGGAAAGTAAAATACTGGCTGACGTTCAATGAGATCAACTCCGTGCTGCATTTTCCGTTTATGAGCGGCGGAATATGCACACCGAAGGAGAAACTGAGTGAAGAGGCCTTATATCAGGCGGTACATCACGAACTGGTGGCAAGCGCACTTGCGACAAAGATTGCCCATGAGATGATGCCTGGTGCGAAGATAGGCTGCATGATTCTCAG
Organism: Lachnospiraceae bacterium; assembly: GCA_910574965.1. Classification (GTDB taxonomy): domain Bacteria; phylum Bacillota; class Clostridia; order Lachnospirales; family Lachnospiraceae; genus Hominiventricola. Next base: position 10,344 of record CAJTDB010000038.1, read on the forward strand.
TATGCCGATTTATCCGCTGACGCCGCATCCCGATGATGTTATAGCATCGCTACATGCGGGGCATCTGAATGACTTTTTTGGGGATGTGCATGTGCGTGGCAGATATCCGGGCTATATGTTGCGCTATTTTAAAGAGCATCATATTACAATTCAGATGGAACCGGGGGATGAAGAACTGTTAAAGAATACGGTTGATTTTGTCTCTTTCAGCTATTATATGAGCGTTTGTGAGAGTGCCGATCCGAGTAAGAAGGCCGGCGAGGGAAATATCATCGGCGGGATTCCGAATCCCTATTTAAAAGCGAGTGAGTGGGGCTGGCAGATCGATCCGCAGGGGCTGCGCTATATACTCAATTATTATTACGATAGGTATCAGAAACCACTGTTTATTGTGGAGAATGGTCTGGGGGCGGCTGACAAACCGGAAGTGGATGAGAACGGTGTCCTGACTGTCAGGGATGATTACCGGATTCAATATATGAGAGATCATCTTATCCAGGTCCGGGAGGCGATTGAAGACGGTGTGCCTGTGATGGGATATACATCATGGGGGTGCATTGATTTAGTCAGCGCTTCGACAGCCGAACTGAAAAAGCGTTACGGTTTCATCTATGTGGACCGAAGGGATGATGGTACCGGAACGCTGGAACGGTATAAGAAAAAGTCTTTTTACTGGTATGGGGAAGTGATTCGGACAAACGGAAGAAGTCTGGCAGGAGATCTAGAAAAGAAACGATAAACGGCATGGAGGATTCGGAGTATGGCTATATTTGATTTTTTAAAAGAAAAAAAGATGAGAGAAGAAACGGTGATTACCTTTCCGGCTTTACTGGGCGCGGTTTCCAGAGGACAGTATGTAAAGATGAAAGAGATTCCGGATGAAATATTTTCCACAGGGGTTCTGGGTACCTGCTGCGGCGTTGAGCCGGAGGAGGGAAAGGTATACGCGCCGATCGGCGGGAAGATCAGTCAGGTGGCGGATACGCTTCATGCAGTCGGTATCGAGGCAGGCGGGATAGAATTGCTGATCCATGTGGGGATTGATACGGTAGATATGAACGGCAGAGGATTTCATGTGGCTGTAAAAGAAGGGCAGACTGTAAAGAAAGGCGATCTGCTGCTGGAGATGGATCTGGAGATGATTCATAATGAAGGACATCCGACCGTGGTGATCATGGCGGTCACGAATTCCGGGGACTACGCGGCGGTGGAGGAGACCGGTTCAGGAGAAATCATACCGGGAGACAATGTATTACGGGTATGTAAATAGGTCGGCATGATAACTTTTTTGTGATAGAGAGATACTTTCTAACTCACCTCACACTAATTTTTGTGGAGCGGGGCTTCTTCGGAGGCTCCGTTCTGCGATTTTGGGGTGTTGTTTTAAATGTATGGGCAGGAGAGTGATAAGTTTGAGGTATATACTGATAAACAAATTGAGACTTCTTAAAGGACATTGATTTTTCTATAATAAAGAGAACGAAAGCGCAAAGGAGTGCAGATGATGAAAAACAGAAAAAAATCGGCAGCAATTCTGGCCGGCATGATTTTGGTATTGCAGGCAGCAGGCTGCGGGAATGCGGAACCGCCTGTAAATGACAGCGGCGCACAAAGCAGCAGTCCGGCATCTGTGGAAATAGAGGAGAGAGATACGATAAGTACAGAGGACGGTAAAATTCTGATCGCTTATTTTTCCGCAGGAGAAAACAGCGATGTGGATGCGGTTTCCTCCGCCAGCGTGACAACGGTGGATGGGGAGGCAAAGGGGCGTCTTCGAGCAGTGGCGGATATGATTCAGGCTGAGACAGGCGGTGAACTTTTCTCCATACAGACATCCGTAAAATACCCCGGGGACGGCGGTGAGCTGATTGATTACGCTGCGAAGGAGCAGGATGAAGATGCGCGGCCGGAGCTGACGAGCCATATCGAAAATCCGGACGATTATGATGTTATTTTTGTCGGATTCCCCACGTGGTGGTATGACATGCCGCAGGCTTTGTACAGCTTTTTTGATGAATATGACTTTTCGGGAAAAACGATAGTTCCTTTTAATGTGCATAACGGAAGCCGTTTTTCGGGAACCATTGAAACCATTCAGAGCCTGGAGCCGGATGCGGAAGTGATTACAGACGGGTTTACCGTCAGTGAAAGAGATGTGGCGGAGGCTGCCGGTGATGTGGCGGATTGGATTAGCGGATTGGGATATTAGCCGCAGGGAGGGCAGATACAGTACCTACGCGGAAGGAACTTCCGCACAGGAGCTGACAGAAAGCCGCAGTCATCGCGCTTTTGCCGGATTTTCCATGGGTTCGGTCACTACCTGGCATACCGGGTGCAGGAGGGCAACGCTCATGACGGGAACGCAGCCCTGCAGTATATTTATAACGGGTTGATCTGGCTGTGGGCAGAGGGGGAATAGAGATCTGGCTATTATAAGTTATGGCAAGTTAAATCATTTATAAAGAAAATGGAGGAAATCAGGATGAGATTTTTATTTATCAACGGAAGCCCGAACAGGAAAGGGAACACGACGGCACTGGCAGATGCGCTTTTGAGGGGAAAAGAATATGAAACTCTTCAGATGACAGATTACCGGATCAGAAGCTATGGGCAGAAATTTGAGGATGACCAACTTGACAAAGTCATCGCAAAGATGAAGGAGGCGGAAGTGGTCGTGATAGGTTCGCCTTTGTATTGGCATAACATTTGCGGTTCGGTGCGTAATATGCTGGATCGGTTTTATGGTTTGATAAAGAACGGCGAATTTTCCGGGAGAAAGCTGTATTTCCTGTTTCAGGGCGCTTCCCCGGAAAAATGGATGCTGGAGGCGGGCGAGTATACCATGAACCGTTTTGCAAGGCTCTATGGTTTTGAGTATGCAGGAATGGCAACGAATAGAAGCGAGGCGGAGAAGCTTGGAGAAGGTATCTGAGGAGGAAAAAGCTGAATGAAAAGATCGGATGTGATCTGTCATATTTTAAGCTCCCTAGACGGAAAAATAACAGGCCCTTTTATGGGAACGACGGCGGATTGCGTTTAATTTATCAAGCAAAAAGAAAAAAGGCATCATTAAAAGAATAGGAGGAAAGGAAGCAATGAAGGTACTTTTAGCAAATGGCAGTCCTCATAAGGAAGGCTGCACGTATACGGCGCTTTGTGAGGTGGCAGATACCTTGAATAAAGAGGGGATTGAGACGGAAATTTTCTGGATTGGCAGTAAGCCCATAGGAGGATGCATTGCCTGTCTGAAATGCAGGGAAAAGGGCCGCTGTGTTTTTGATGATGTAGTGAACCGTTTTCGGGAGAAAGCATGTGAGGCAGATGGTTTCGTGTTCGGAAGCCCTGTCCATTACGCCGGTGCAACCGGAAATATGACAGCCTTTATGGACAGACTGTTTTATTCCGAGTTTGGTGGAAACGGGAATAGGGCATTTTATATGAAACCGGCAGCGGCGGTAGTTTCTGCACGCAGGGCCGGTACGACAGCAACATTCGACCAGCTAAATAAATATTTTACCATTCAGGAAATGCCGGTGGTATCCTCCCGCTACTGGAACATGATTCACGGCGCAAATGCAGAGCAGGCAAGACAGGATGCAGAGGGACTGTATACCATGCGGGTTCTGGGCAGAAATATGGCGTATCTGCTATGCTGTCAGGAGGCGGCTCGTAAGGCCGGCGTGGCGCTGCCGGAACAGGAAACGCCAGTATTCACAAATTTTATCCGTTAGGAATGCGAGGGAATCGGAATGAAACCGAAGATGATGTTGAAACTGGCAGTTGATATCGCTATGACGGCGGCGCTGCTTCTGCTCATGGTATATGAGCTGATCGGGCAGGCGGCCCATGAATGGATCGGCATGGGAATGTTTGCCCTTTTTATTGTTCACCATATCTTGAACGGTAGTTGGATCAGAAATATTTTAAAGGGAAGGTATTATCCTGTGCGCATGATGCAGACCGGACTTGTATTATTGATATTTTGTGCAATGGCCGGTTTAATGATAAGCGGAATTACCTTGTCCCGTCATGCGCTGTCTTTTCTGCCCATAAAGGGTGGCCGCTCTTTTGCCAGGAATCTGCACATGATTTCGGCATACTGGGGATTTGTACTGATGTCCGTTCATCTTGGGTTTCACTGGAGCATGATACTGGGAATGGCGAAGAAGCTTATTTCGAGACCATCTGCGGTCCGGAAATGGGCGGGACGTATTCTGGCGTTTATGATTGCGGGATATGGAATATACGCTTTCATAAAGAGAGACATCGGAGTTTACATGCTGCTGAGGAGCCATTTTGTTTTTTTCGATTATGAAGAACCACTGGTATTTTTCTATCTGGATTATATTGCGGTTATGGGATTGTTTATATTGATTGGAAATTATGCCTGTGCAGGTCTGAGAATGATTGGCAGGGGACAAAATAAAAAATGAAAAAATCTGCATTTTTTGTATGATGAGTATGCTGATTTTAGGAATCCGTGGGTAAGCGATACAAAACACACCGTAATGAAAAGTGGCACAAAAAAGTTATTGACCCCTTGACAAATGAGAAATTTTCGTGTATCTTGTAAGAAAGTGTTACTGGTAAGGCAGGCATAACTAATTGGCGCATCGAGAGATCGGCTGTGCATTTTAGTTATGCTTTTTTTGTTGCATTGGCTGTTTGCGAAGGAGAGCAGTTATGCGGTTGAGGAAAGCATTAAACAATAATGTTGCCCTGGTCCTGGACAGCGGAGGAGAGGAAGCCGTTGTCATGGGGCGAGGTGTGGCGTTTGACTTGAAGCCAGGAATGAGTATTGATCCCAATCGGGTAGAAAAACGGTTTGCGTTAGATCGAAAAAGTGGCAGGAAGGACTTTGACAGTCTGCTTCAGCGAATCACGGCGAATGACATTGAATTGGCCAGCGATATGATCCGTATGGGCGAAAACATATTGGGCTGCCGCTGTAATGACAGTATTTTGCTTACGTTGTCGGATCATTTAGGGATGATGCTGGATCGGGCAAAAAAGGGGATTTACTTCGGAACCCTTTTGGAGTGGGATATCCGTCTGATTTATCCCAAGGAATATCAGGCATCCATGGAAATTGTACAAGAACTGCGCAGACGTACCGAATTCGACCTCCCTGATCAAGAGGCCGCTTTTATCGCCTTGCATTTCATCAATGCCAACTTTTCTGGAAACGGGATGCAGGAAACACTTCTGTGTACCAAGATTATCCAGAATATTCTGACCATCTGCCAGCGTTACTATGGGCGGGAACTTCGGGAGGATGATTTCCATGTTAGCCGCTTTGTCACCCATGTACGTTATTTCGTTCGGCGGCAGATGGATGGCGAGGAACTGAACGTGGACCTGGTTGTTGCCAGAGTGGTGGCAGAGCAGTGTCCCAAGGACTACAGATGCGCCCGGCGTATCGGGGATTTTCTGACAAAGACATACGGCTGGGATGTCAGTGAAGGGGAAAGTTTGTATCTGACACTGCATCTGAACCGTATCAGCATGAATTAAATATCGGTGTTACTGGTTCGACCAGGCATGACTCAGAAAGCGGAGGCCCCATTGCGCCCGCTTCCTGGGTCATTTTTTTTCGGCGCGATCACCTCAGTGTTTTCCTTTCCTGCTTCCGGCGGGAAATTGAAAATCTATGGGGCGCAAACTATAAAACAGGAGGAATCACCATGAAGTATCAGGAAGAAGCGAAAAAAATCATCTCTCTGGTGGGCGGCGAGGAGAATATCCGCAGCCTTGTCCACTGTGCCACTCGGCTTCGGTTTGAGCTGACAGATGAGGGAAAGGCGGATAAGGAGGCCCTTACTGGCCTGTCTTATGTCCTCCAGGTAGTGTCTAGCGGCGGGCAGTACCAGGTAGTCATCGGCCCCGCCGTGGCGGACTATTTCAACGCCATTATGTCTCTCGTCCATTTCGGCGCTCCGAAAGCGGGAGAGGGTGAAACCAAGAAAGCGAATCCTCTCAGTGCGGCGCTGAAAATTATCTCAGGAGCCTTTTCCCCGTTAATCCCTCTGCTGGCAGGCTCTGGTATGATGAAAGCTGTGCTGACGGTTCTGGTTCAGGCCGGACTGCTGGCGGAGAGTTCCAGCACATACCTGATTCTGGCCGCTGCCTCCAATGCGGCGTTCTACTTTCTGCCGGTGTTCTTGGGGCTGACGATCTCCAAACAGCTTGGCGCCAATACTTATGTGGGCGGTGCCATTGGGGCAGCCCTGTTGGAACCCAACTTTACCGGACTGATGGCGGCGGAAGGAGCCGTAACCTTTTTGGGTATTGGCGTGACCCCTATTGACTACGCCTCTACCATTTTTCCCATCTTCATTGCCGCTATGATCTACAGCGTGCTGGAGAAGGGGCTGAAAAAAATCGTCAAGCAGGAGCTCCAGCTCTTCCTGGTGCCCATGATTTGTTTGATGGTCATGATCCCCTTTACCGTCATCGTGTTCGGTCCTTTCGGGACCATCGTGGCCAACAGCGTCTCCAGCGCGGTCATGACCCTGTTCAGCTTCAACCGTCTGATCGCCGGAGCGGTGCTGGGCGCGGCCTATCCCTACCTTACCATGCTGGGGCTCCATTGGGGCTTCTCTCCCATTACCCTCCAGAATCTGGAACTGTACGGCGGGGATATCATCGAGGGCGTTACCGTCTGCTCCGTCTTTGCCCAGACTGGCATCACGGCGGGCTTGTATCTGAAAGGGAAGAAGCACTCCAAGATTCGCGAGGTGGCGGGGCCTACCCTGATTACCGGCGTGTTTGCGGGCATTACAGAACCTATCCTCTATGGTCTCATCATGGGCCATAAGCGGCTGATGGTCATCGTAGCCCTGGCTGGAGCCCTAGGCGGTGCCATTGCGGGTTTGTTTCAGGTGATGCTGACCGCCTTCGTGTTCCACAACATCTTCTCCACCGTCACTATGGCCTACAGCCCCTTCCTGCCCTACCTTGTGGGCATCGCTGTCTCCTTCGTCTGCGGCGCAGTGATGACCTGGCTTTGGGGCGTTCCCGCCGGTGAGCGGGCCGACTTTGAACCCGCTTCCGAGTCTGCTGAGCCGGCTGCAGTCAAAACCGCAGCCGGAGAAACGGTGCTGGAGATGCGGGCGCCCCTGAGCGGCGAAGTCATTCCTCTGGAGCAGGTGGAAGACGAGGTGTTCGCCAGCGGAGTTACGGGGCTGGGACTGGCCATCCGTCCTGCGGACAGCGTAGTGCTTTCTCCCTGCGATGGCGAGATTTCTATGATTGCGGATTCTCTCCATGCCATTGGTATCGCTGCCGCTGGGGATGCGGAGGTACTGATCCATGTGGGCCTGAATACCACTATGCTGGGCGGCAAAGGCTTTGAGCCGCTGGTGAAAAAGGGCGATATAGTCAAAACAGGCCAGCCCCTTCTGAAATTCGACATGGACTTTATTAAGAGCAAGGGTTATCCCCTGGTCACTCCGGTACTGATTGTCAATGCGGAGGATTTTGGAGAGCTGGAGCTGATAACCAAAGCATCGGTCAAGACCGGGGAACCGATCTACAATGTGAAACAGTAACCGAAAGGAGAGGAAACAATGAGACAGGATTTTCTGTGGGGCGGCGCGGTGGCGGCCCATCAAGTTGAGGGAGCCTGGAAGACGGGCGGAAAGGGACTGAGCATCGCCGATGTGATGACCGGCGGCAGCAGGACCAAGGACCGGGAGATCACTGACGGCGTTCTGGAGGGCCGGTATTACCCCAACCATGACGGCATCCGGTTCTATGACTTCTATAAGGAGGATGTCCGGCTCTTCGCCCAGATGGGCTTCAAGTGCTTCCGCACCAGCATCGCCTGGAGCCGTATCTTCCCCAACGGGGAGGAAACCATCCCTAACGAGGAGGGATTGAGATTCTATGATGCGCTGTTTGATGAACTGCTTCGATATGGCATTCAGCCGGTGGTAACGCTGTCTCACTTTGAGATGCCCTACCACTTGGTTCAGGCTTACGGCGGCTGGCGGAGCCGGAGAATGATCGAGTTCTTCGTCCGCTTCTCCTCTACCGTTATGGAACGCTATAAGGATAAGGTCAAGTATTGGATGACCTTTAATGAAATCAACAATCAGATGATGCTGGATAACCCCATCTATGCCTTCACCAATTCCGGCATCCTGTTCCGTGAAGGAGAGGACCCGCTGAAAACAATCTATCAGGCCGCACATTATGAGTTCGTGGCCAGCGCGGAGGTTGTAAAGCGAGGACACGAAATCAATCCGGACTTCAAGATCGGCTGTATGATCGCCGCTACGCCCATTTATTCCTTTAGCTGCAACCCGGACGATATGCTTTTGGCCCAGCAGGAAGATCGGAAATTCAGTCTGTTTTTCCCGGATGTCCATGCCCGCGGACACTACCCTGCCTATGTGAAAAAAGAGTGGGAGCGCAGGGGCTATCAGTTTGATATGACCGAGAATGACTTCGCGGTTATGCAAAGCGGCTGTGTGGACTACATCGGCTTCAGCTACTACATGAGTTCCACCGTTGGCAGTCAGGCCGGAGGGCTGACTGATAATCCGCATATTCCGGTTACGGATTGGGGGTGGTCTATCGACCCCAAGGGGCTGCGGTATGTACTGAACCAATACTATGAACGCTACGAGCTGCCCCTGTTTATTGTGGAGAATGGCTTCGGCTATGAGGACTGTCTGAAGAATGGACAGGTTCACGATGAAAACCGCATTGCGTACCTGAAAAGCCACATTGAACAGATGATGAAGGCAGTGGATAAGGATGGCGTGGATCTGATGGGCTACACGGTGTGGGGCTGCATTGACCCTGTGTCCTTTACCACTGGCGAAATGAGAAAGCGGTATGGCTTTATCTACGTAGATAAGATGGATGACGGCAGCGGTTCTTACAAGAGAATTCCCAAAGACAGCTTCACTTGGTACAAAAATGTAATCGCATCCAACGGCGCAAACCTGTAAACCCAGATTTATAGAAAGGAAAGGAAATATTCCCATGAAAAAATTCGAGTACATCATCACCGATCCCATTGGTATCCACGCCCGCCCCGCCGGTTTGCTGGTCAAAGCGGCTAAGGCTCTGGACAGCACCATCACGATTGAGAAAGCAGGCGGCGGTTCTGCCTCCGCCACCAAGCTCATGGCACTGATGGGCCTGGGTATCAAGCAGGGCGATACCATCTCCGTTACCGTAGAGGGCGGCAGTGAGGACACGAACACCGCTGCTATGGAGCGGTTCTTCAAGGACAATCTGTAAGGAGGCTGGGTGCAATACAGGCCGCTGTCTTCGAGATTCGCCAGATGATGCCGGCAGGGAAGTCCTGAGTATCCAGATACTCAGGACTTCCCTGCCGGCTTTGCATGTGGTTCTTTTTTGGAGGAAAGTTAGGAATTGGATACGGAACCGGATGACACGGATGTATCCGATACAGTAACAACGATATGGGAAATTATATGAAGGCATATTAATTCTACTTTACCTATTGACAAAGTAGGAAATAAAGCGTATGATACGACTATCGAATTTCAGAGGAAAGATCTTCCGGGAACAGGAATAGGATCCGGGCGGATGCGTACTCTTCATACAAGGAGGATGAGAACATGAGCAAATACAAATTTGAGACTCTTCAGCTTCATGTAGGACAGGAGGAGCCAGATCCGGCGACGGATGCAAGAGCCGTACCGATTTACCAGACGACTTCTTATGTATTTCAAAACTCTGCCCATGCGGCGGCGCGGTTTGGACTGAAAGAGGCGGGCAATATCTATGGCCGTCTTACGAATTCTACCCAGGAGGTCTTGGAAAAGAGGATTGCGGCACTGGAGGGAGGCGTAGCAGCTCTGGCGCTGGCGTCCGGTGCGGCGGCTATTACATATGCTATTCAGGCGCTGGCCCCCGATGGAGGGCATATAGTGGCCCAGAAGACCATCTATGGAGGGACTTATAATCTGCTGGCCCATACGCTGCCTCATTATGGGATTACGACGACTTTTGTAGATGCCCACAATTTGGAAGAGCTGGAACAGGCCATAACGAAACAGACAAGGGCTGTCTATCTGGAGACTCTAGGGAATCCAAACAGCGACATTCCGGATATTGATGCCGCCGCTGCTGTCGCTCACCGGCACGGACTGCCGCTGGTCATTGACAATACATTCGGCACTCCGTATCTGATCCGCCCTATAGAACATGGTGCGGATATTGTAGTGCATTCTGCAACAAAATTCATCGGCGGACACGGAACAACTCTAGGAGGGATTATCGTGGATTCCGGGAATTTTGACTGGAAGTCTGACGGTAAATATCCGGCGATTGCAGAGGCAAATCCCAGTTACCATGGGATCTCTTTTGTGGAGGCGGCAGGTCCTGCAGCCTTTGCGACCTATATCCGTGCGGTTCTTCTGCGGGATACAGGCGCCGCTATTTCTCCGTTCAACGCGTTTTTGCTTCTGCAGGGAGTGGAGACACTGTCCCTTCGGCTGGAACGCCATGCAGAGAACACAAAAAAGGTAGTAGCGTATCTGGCAGGACATCCGCTGGTGGAGCGTGTCAACCATCCGTCTTTGCCGGAGCATCCGGATCATGCTTTATATGAGAAATATTTTCCAAACGGAGGTGCGTCAATTTTTACATTTGACATCCGAGGCGGTCAGGAGGAAGCTCACCGTTTTATTGATCATCTGGAGATTTTTTCCCTTCTTGCAAATGTGGCGGATGTGAAGAGCCTGGTCATCCATCCGGCCACAACGACTCATGCCCAACTGACGAAGGAGGAGTTGGAGGACCAGAATATCCGGCCAGGTACGATTCGCCTCTCCATTGGAACGGAGCATATTGATGATATTATTGCAGACTTGGAACGAGGCTTTGGGGCATTATAGCAATATAGAAAATAGGAAGAAAGGATAGGAAGAACATGGCGAAGATCTACAGAGGAACCCTTGAACTGATCGGCAAGACACCGCTGGTGGAACTTATAAATATAGAACGTATGTTTGAGACCGGGGCGCGAATTGCGGCGAAGCTGGAATATCTGAATCCTGCCGGCAGCGTCAAAGACCGTACGGCGAAAGCTATGATTGAAGATGCAGAGCAAAAAGGTATTCTGAAGGAAGGCTCTGTAATTATCGAACCAACATCCGGCAATACGGGTATCGGACTTGCAGCTATAGCAGCGGTCAAAGGTTACCGGCTTATCCTGACGATGCCGGAAACCATGAGTGCTGAGCGAAGAAATATTCTGAAAGCCTACGGTGCCGAGCTGGTACTGACAGATGGCGCCGGCGGGATGAAAAGCGCCATAGCGAAGGCCGAGGAGCTGGCCAGGGAGATTCCGGGCAGTTTTATTCCCGGACAGTTTGTGAATCCGGCCAATGCGGCTGTTCACAGGGAGACGACTGGACCAGAGATCTGGGAGGATACCGACGGGCAGGTGGATATTTTCATAGCCGGAGTCGGTACAGGCGGAACACTCACCGGTGCAGGGGAATATTTAAAATCCAAAAATCCAAAGCTTCAGGTAGCGGCTGTGGAACCGGCGGATTCGCCTGTCCTTTCAGAAGGCAGAAGCGGAGCACATAAGATTCAGGGCATCGGCGCCGGTTTTGTGCCTCAGGTGCTGAATACAAAAATCTATGATGAGGTGATCCGGGTCCACAGTGAGGATGCTTTTGAAAAAGGAAGGCTGCTGGCGAAAAAGGAAGGATTTTTAGTCGGGATCTCATCGGGAGCCGCTCTGGCGGCAGCCATACAGGTGGCACAGCGTCCGGAAAACAAAGGCAAGACGATTGTTGTAATCTTTCCGGATTCCGGAGATCGGTATTACTCTACCCCATTGTTTACTGAATGATTGGATAAGAAGAACCGGGAAATGCAGTAAGGCTGTATTTCCCGGTTTGCTGTTTTGTGCGGATTGCGGCCGGTGCAGCCGGGAAAGCTTTGGAAGTTTTTATTATTTGCAGGAGCAGGGGACCTTTCTCTGTACAGAATATAAAATCCCATCTTTGACAGCATAAAAGCGGAAAATCCAGCAAACATGGGCTTTTTCCGCTTTTTTCAATACTTCAAAATGTAGCTATATATTATTACTTTTTTCTGGTTTTTCTTATCACTTTTTTCATGTTGACATCAGACAGGATTTCATAGTCTGTACGGAATCCAAAGGCTTCATGGAGGGCATCTGTTATGTCGGTTCGTGTATATGCCGGCAGGTATCCCATCTTTTCGCCCGGACGGTACATCATCATCTCCCGGAGTGTTTTGATGATCTCTTCACAGGTAAACTTTTCATTCAGTTTTTTCTCCAGTATTCTGAAAAGAAACAGGGAAGTGTAGCAGGTGATAAAATGTGCCCTGATCCGGTCTTCTCTTTGGAGGTATACCGGTCTTGCACGGAATTCCGTCTTCATGATTCTGAAACATTCCTCGATCTCCCAGCGCTTTTTGTTAATCCGGATGATTTCAGGAACTTCCATATCTTCCAGGTTTGTACAGACAGCATAGAAGCCGTCATACCTTTCTTCTTCAGCAATCACAGCAGTATCAAGAAAAGGCACTTCTTTTGCACAGATTTCTCCGTCTTGTGTGATGAATTTCCTTTTTATGAAACGGTGCGGGTCATTCTGGTTTTTAGGGCGTTGTTTGTATTTCCCGCTGTTGATCAGAGCCTCTGCCCGTTCCATCTGCCCCTGGCGTATGTTTTGCTGATATCTTTGATATTTCAGGGAAAAAGATACAATGAGGTGCTGTTCCAATGGTTTGGCGCCCTGGTGAAGCTTTCTGCCGGAGAGGTCTTCTTTCACCCACCTGTCTTTATAAAATATTTTATTGAGGTCTTCATCCGTCAGGTCCTTCAGGCTGTATTGTTTATCATCTCCGGTTAAGCGCCAGCCTTCTGTATCCAGGGCAAACTCTTTTAAATAAGCTGGAAGCTGTTTGACAGACTGTGTGGTAATGAAACTTCGGAAGCGTTTTCCGTTTATGGAGAGATCATTGAACTTACGGTTAGCCTTGGAGGAAAGCCCGGCGTCTGTACAGACAATGATCTGGTCAAGTCCATAATCCCTGAGAACCTTTTTCTCCAACGGTTTGAGAGTCGGCTGTTCGTTCTGATTTCCGGGATAAATCTCAAAGGCAAGCGGGACTCCGTCATAGTCCATAAAAAGGCCCATACCCACAAGCGGAAGCGGCTGGTGCTGCTTGGATTTGCCGTATCTGCGCAGGCCATCCGCTTCTTCCAGTTCAAAATAATAATTCGTACAGTCGTAGTAGAGGATGTCTTTGCGCCGTTCTATGACCTTCTGGCTGTTCTTAAAGAGCTGTGCCTGGATAAAGTCGTGCTCCTGAGCAAGGATGGACAGCGCACGGTAAATATCATGAAGCTGAAAGGTAGGCTGTTCCATAAAAACAGCGGCCTGTCTGTTGGAAGAAAGCTTGGATGAGGGGTATAAAATGCGGGTGTAGAGAAGCCTGGAAAAGATATCGTTCAGGTCGTATTGGAAAGAATGCCTGGATGCGATTTCTTTGCATATCTGATCAAGTCCAAGGCTGTAGTATACACTTTGCAGAAACAGATATCCACAGTTAAAAGATTTTGCATCT
>CAJTDB010000039.1 GCA_910574965.1 Lachnospiraceae bacterium
ACCTAAGAATAGCGTATCTGATAATGCTCATCTTTTGTACAAGAAAGTGAGGATTTATGGGAAATAGTTTAAAAGATCAACATTATAAAAACATGGATATAAGGCCTCTACTTCTCTGGTCAATCTGTTCTTTTTCTCACCCTGTTCTTCCATCAGGTCCCGGTCATGCAGCATGGCATGTGTCACTTCATGAACGGCTGTCTTCATGGTCTGACTCTCGCTCATGCCCTCCCGGATCACGATCTCTTTCGTTTCACTGTTATAGAAGCCTTTCGCTTCTCCATCTATCGGAGCAAAACGTGAAGGCACCGGAGATACCATTTCCAGAGCCTTCATAAAAATTTCAAAATTTTCAACGCTTCCCAGCAGTTCTTTTGCTTCGATTTCCGGTAATGGCTTCCCATCTGTCTGTGACACGTCAAACACGGTCGTAACACGGAAACGGGGAATCACACTCACTACTTCCTCTGTTTCCGGCTGCCCGTCCGGGCGAAGAATCAGTTCATGCGTCTCCGGATCATATTTCTCCACTTCTTCCCGCAGTTTGATCGGCGTCGGTGCAATAATTTTGATTCCCCTCTGCCCTTTTTTCACATAACGGCCAAATTTTTTCTGCCATGCCTGATATCCGGCTACCAGCGTCGCCTCCGGCTTTTGCATGGCAATCAGAATGGTATTATTAAAGCTGTAATTATGAAACTTTGACATGGTATTCAGATATTCGGTATACTGATCCGAAGTGAACAGCTCCTTTACTCCGCGCTCCAGCCGCTCCGTAATCTCCTTCATCTGGTCTTCTCTTTTTTCTGCCATTTCTGCCTCCTTCACATAAAATGAGCTGTTCTGCCAGATTACTGGCAGAACAGCACCGCATCACAATTCCTGTTCTCTTTTCTTCTCTGTCCTGTGCCCTTCCCTGATGCCGATAAGCTTTGTTTTTGCCTCTTTCAGTTTTCCAAGAACCGACGGCTTCTTTGTCTCTTCCGCTGTCCAAGACGCATCCGATACCCGTCCGGCCAGCAGAACCGCCTTTCTCGGACAGTCTGCCACTGCATGAGACTCTTCCCCCATATCCGGAACCGCCGGAGGTTCTTTTTCATCCATATTTAAAAGCGCATTCAGTTCAGACAGACGCGCCGCCTTCTCCGTCAGCTCCTCCTCCTTTGCAAATGGTTTTTTCACTTCTTCCTGCGCAACAGCAAACTGCCGCTGCACCGTTTCCAGCTTCTGTTCTGACTCCTGCAGGTTCTGCTCAATCCGTCCCAGTGCATTCCCTATGCGCTGAAGATTCCCCAGCGGATTTTTATCCAGCCTGATCTTGTAACTCTGCCTGCGGCGAATGGTCAGTATATAATCCCGATTGAAAAAATCAAAGGATACAGACAGGGAAAATCCGTGAAATTCTCCAACCTGCCCGGCTGTATTCAATTCTTTTTTTCCAGCACAGGCAGCAAGCAGCGCTTCCCCTGCTTCCTTCCGGTCCGTATAGACTTTCTCCCCGATGGTCATGGCAAAACTGTCCTTTCCGGTTTCCTTTCCCAGAGCCGCTTTTACAGTTTCCATATCATCTTTAAGCCCTGCAATCCGCTCTTTCAGAGCCGTAATCTCCAGCGGATATTCTCTGGCAATCTTCTCTTCCAGACGATACTTCTGACTGGTATGGCTGGCTTTTAAAAGTTTCAGCTTACTCACCTGAACATCCAGATCCATTTTCTCCTTGATCAACGGGTTCCCGGTTGCCAGAGCTTTGATCTCCGCATAGGATAACGCCGTATCATCCACATCCTCGCAGGCGCGGACCGGAGATTTACTGGTCATGATCTGACTGATGAATTTCTGCTTGTTTTCCAGAATCTGCCACATGTACGCATCGAATGTATTTTCCGTTACATACCGGTAAATCTGCACTTTTTCATTCAAATTGCCCTGACGGAGAATCCGTCCTTCCCGTTGTTCCAGATCGGAAGGTTTCCAGGGACAGTCCAGATGATGAAGTGCAGCCAGACGATCCTGGATATTGGTCCCTGCCCCAAGTTTCGGAGTAGAACCAAGCAGGATACGCACCTTTCCGGAACGGACTTTCGCAAACAGCTCTGCTTTTTTCGCTTCTGTCCCGGCATCATGAATAAAAGCAACCTCTTCTTCCGGAATCCCCAGTTCTGTCAGTTTCTCCCGTACATCCTGATACACATTGAATGTACCGTCATTTTTCGGAGTAGAAAGATCACAGAAGATCAACTGTGTGGAACGCTCTGCCGTTGTCTTTTCCCAGATGGCAAATGCATTTTTTACGCACCGGTTGACCTTACTTTCTTCTTCGTCCGGCAGCATGTCATGAATCAGCCGCTGATCCAGAGCACATTTTCTCCCATCATTGGTGATCTTCAGCATGTTGTCCTTTTTGGAATCCACCATACCGCTTCGCACAATTTCTGCCCGATCTGCAAAAGAACTGACCAGCTTTTCCTGATCCGTGCTCGGTTTTAACACTTCGTTGATATATTCCGCTTCCGGAACCGGCAGCTCCAACATATCCGCCGTTTGGATATCCGCACATTCCTTAAACAGAGAGATCAGTTCCGGAAGATTAAAAAAGCGGGCAAACCGTGTCTTTGCACGGTAGCCCGTTCCCTCCGGTGAAAGCTCGACGCTTGTCACCGTCTCTCCAAAAGCCGCTGCCCAGGAATCAAAATGTCCAAATCCCAGCTTCTGAAGCGTGTCATACTGCAGATAACGCATGATCGTGTACAGTTCGACCATACTGTTTGATATAGGCGTGCCGGTGGCAAAAGTAACCCCTTTTCCTCCGGTGATCTCGTCCAGATACTGACATTTCATAAACATATCCGAACTTTTCTGCGCATCCGTCTGGCCAATACCCGCCACGTTTCTCATCTTCGTATAGAGAAACAGATTTTTGTAAAAATGCGACTCGTCTACAAACAGCCGGTCTACTCCAAGCTGTTCAAAGGTTACCACATCATCCTTGCGTGTCTGATCATTCAGCTTTGCAAGTTTACTGAGCAGTGTTTTTCTGGTCCGTTCCATCTGCTTAATCGTATAGCGCTCTCCGTTTTCCTCCGAAAGCTCGTCAATCGCATTGGCAATATCCTCCAGCTGGCGGTTTATGGTTGCTCTCTGCCGTTCCTTCGACAGAGGAATCCGTTCAAACTGACTGTGGCCAATGATGATGGCATCATAATCTCCTGTGGCGATCCTGGAACAGAACTTCTTTCGATTGGCAGGTTCAAAATCCTTTTTCGTAGCTACCAGCACATTGGCCCCCGGATACAGACGAAGAAAATCGCCGCCCCACTGTTCCGTCAGATGATTCGGCACCACATAGAGACATTTCTGCGCCAGTCCAAGCCGTCTGCTCTCCATCCCTGCCGCGATCATCTGAAATGTCTTTCCGGCTCCCACACAATGAGCCAGCAGGGTATTGTGACCATACAGGATGTGGGCAATCGCATTTTTCTGATGAGGCATCAGCGTGATCCCCGGCGTCATGCCCTGAAACTTTATATGGCTTCCATCATATTCACGGGGACGGATGCTGTTATACCGGTCATTATAAATCCGACAGAGTTTCTCCCTCCGGTCCATATCCTGAAAAATCCATTCCTGAAAAGCTTCCCGGATCATCTCCTGTTTCTGCTGTACCAGCATGGTCGCTTTTTTATTCAGAACACGCCGCTCTGCGCCGTCCGGACCGGTTACGGTATCATAGATTTTGGTATCCCGCAGATTCAGCGCATCTTCCAGAAGACGGTAAGCAGTTGCCTCCGGTGTCCCATACGTAGATGTGACCAGTGTATTTCCGACAGAATCCGCAAATTTTCCTGAAATATTCCACTGTCCGCTGACCTCCGCATACTGTACCCTGATCTTACTGTCCAGAAGATACCCCGGTGTCTGAAACACTTCTCCCATAAACTGTGTGATACAGGATGGATCAATCCAGGTAGCACCCAGACGCACTTCAATCTCGGATGCTTCCAGGTCTTTGGGCTGCACTTTCTCCAGATACTGCACATTGATCTTATACTCCGGATGGTTTTCTGCAAACTCTCTGGCAATCCGAAGTTTTTCACGTACATTTCCGGAGAGATACTCGTCCGAAGCCTCCCACTGATCGGTCAGCGGATTTTGAAAGATCACTCCGGAAAGCCCGTCAATGATCTCTTCCTCCGTCTTTCCGGACAGTTCTGCCATAAAAGGTACATCCACTTTCGCCCGCTCCCCGATGGACACCGCAAGCGCTTCACTGACCGTATCCACATGTTCCACCGGCTCTGCACGGCGAATGGTGCGTTTTGTGAAAATGTCCGCTTTCCGTTTCAGATTTCCGTCTTCATCCACAAGTTCCAGAGAAGACAGCAGGCAATAACCACTGTCCTGAGAGAATGCCCGGCGGTTGGCCGTACTGCTGATCAGACCATACTGAGCGGTAAAGCGGTCATACTCTGCATTCAGTTTCTGTTGTAACAGCGCAATCTCTGCATCACTTTTTCCTTCCAGCTGGCTTTGCAGAAGTTCCTGCGTCCGGTTCCGCAGCTCGATCATCCCAAGGACGCGCTCCATGGTCATGGCAGGAAGCTCCACCAGGTTCATTCTGGAATTTTCCCGATAATATACTTTTCCATCCACATTGGTAAAGCTGAAATTTTTCACAGAAGGGTCTGCAGGAAAAGAAGAAACCGTCTCCGTCAGGTCGGAATCCTCCAGTTCCATTTCCGTGATCTTTCCTTTAATATGGCTGACCGCCTCCTTCAGCTGCTCCGACAAAACCGCCCCTTTTATGGGTTTGACGGTTGTCATATTCTTTCCGTACTGCGTACTTTCCATGACCACATCCCCAAGCACCATTTCCGGATGATTTACGTAATACGCATTGATGGGATACCCTTCCTCTGTACTTCCCAGTTCCACCCAGTCCGGCTGCTCCAAAGATGCACGGTCTCTTTTCTGTAAAAACAGAATATCCGTCACAACCTCTGTCCCGGCATTTCTCTGAAAAGCATTTTCCGGAAGACGAACCGCGCCAAGAAGATTGGCTCGATTGGCCATGTACCGGCGCACACGTTCATCCTTCTTGTCCATGGTCCTGCCGGAAGTGACAACAGCCACCACTCCTCCTGGACGTACCAGATCAAGCGACTTCGCAATAAAATAGTCATGAATCATAAAGTTATGACGGTCATATTTCTGATCAGGCACTTTATAGGCCCCAAAAGGCACATTCCCGATCACACAGTCAAAAAAGCTGTCCGGATACTCTGTTGTCTCAAATCCCTGTATGGAAATACTGTTTTTCTGGTACAGCTGTTTTGCAAGCCTTCCGGAGATGCTGTCCAGCTCCACACCGTACATCCTCAGTCCGTCCCTCATGCTCTCCGGCACCATTCCCATAAAATTTCCCACTCCACAGGAAGGCTCCAACACATTCCCCTGCTTCAGACCCATGTTTTCCAGCGCTTCGTACATCGCCCTGATTACCGTCGGAGACGTATAGAATGCATTCAGAGTAGAAGCCCTTGCTTCCTCATACTCTTCAGGCGTAAGCGCCTGAAGAAGTTCCTGATATTCTTCCTTCCACGCCTCATTGTGTTCATCAAAAACCGCAGAAATTCCTCCCCAGCCAACAAAACGGGACAGAACCTCCTGTTCTTCCAAAGTGGCAGGGCGGTCTTCCCGTTCCAGTTCTTTCAACAGCAGAATCGCATCCACATTAGCACGGAATTTCTGTTTCGGACTGCCTGCACCAAGGTCATCATCCGTAATGCGAAAATTGATCCTGTCGGATGTATCCTGTATTTTATTTTCATGAGAACCTTTTTCTTCTCTGGTATTCTGTACTTCGGTTTTCAGATTCGGCTGCTCCCGCAGCTTTGGTAAGTCTACGTACTGATCAGACTGCTCTGCGCTGACCGGCTCCAGCGGAAGACGTCGCTCCTTCCTCGCCTCATTGATTTCTTCCGGACTCATCACATGGCTGGTCAGCAGATCGATTTCTTTTCCGAATGCTGCTGATTCACTGGCAGCTACCCGTTCCAGTACATCTGCAATCAACTGCATCTGTTCCGGAGAAAAGTCCGGATTCATCAAAGGAACCAGATTCAGATGATTCTCTCCCGCTTCATAGATCACATCCACCTGCTCCGGAGAAAAATCGTCGATATAGGCGTCTGCTGCTGTCAATGCATGAAAAATGTCTTCTTCTATCTGATCATATGGATTGGAAGACTCCTCTTCAGATTCCTGCTCCACTTTGTTTGCTGCTGGTTCTTCCTTTATTTCTTCCGCTGCTTCATGTTCCGGCTCTTCCGATACAGACAGATCCATAAACTCAAACAGGGACATCTGTTCACTGCTCTCTGCCTGTATTTCCTTTTTTCGCTCCGGAAAGATGGTATAGGTTCCTTCCACGTATCCATGCAGCTCTGCCAGAATCTGTACCCGTCTTTCATAATTCGCAAAATCCGGCGGAAGCGACGCAAGAACAGTGTCCATATCCGCCAGCAGATTTTCGGCCGTTTCCGGATTTTCAAGCAGTTTCCCCAGTTCTTTTCTCGTCTGACTGTTGAAAGCCTCTCCTTCAAACGGCCTTTTTATTTCTTCCGGCAGCCGTGCATAGAATGACAGAACACGGCCTGCCATCTGATCCCGCTCATACCCCGGCATTCGGGAAAAATCTGCTGCTTTCAGATAACGATCATTTTCAATCAACGCCTCAATCCGTTTTGCCACCTGGGGCCACTTTAACAGGACTTCCGCATCTGGATGAGAAGAATTCCCGCGCCACAGCCGCAGTCCTTTTCCATCATACATGGCATTGGAATCGTCAGCTCCGGAAAGGGCATCACTCCTTCCTCCCGTCCCATAGCTTTCACGAACAAACGATGTCTTTTCCCGATCCGTCCTGTCCTGCTGAAAAAAGGCATAGGTGCTTAACCGTCCGTTCGCATAGGCTCCCCCGTCTGCAAGAAATGCATCAATTTCATCCTCCGTGATAAACACCGAATGATCCTTCAGGGCAAATGCTTCTCCCGCCTGCCATGGAACCGCCTCCTTTGTAAACTTCTGAAACCGCGCCAGAACCCGGTCCGGAGGGTAATAATGCAGACGCATGATCTCTTTTTCTTCCGCATATGCTTCCGCCAGCCCTTCCAGACGCTCATTCAGATCCGCAAGAAATTCCATACTGGAAAGCTTCTCTTCCAGCCTTAAAATCTGATCCTCAAAACTTCCCTGAAATACATCCATACCCTGAAAAACGATCTCCGGAACTCCTTCTTCCATCTCCTGTTTCATAAAAAGCAGCATCTGAGCATGTTCCATAAGGGCATTCGGACGGGCAGCATCCAGCATTTCCTGCGGCGCATATTCCCCCTGCTGTAAAAGCTGGTAAATTCGCTCACTTACATCCTCCCACGACAGAAATGCTTTCTCCAGTATCTGACCTTCCACCGTATGTCCCGCTGCGATCTGCATCCCCAGCGCATCATACCAGACCGCATATTCTTTTCCGTCAATGTTCAGCCCAATGCCGCCGGTCCCATACTCTTTCCGGATAAATTCTGTATATTCTTCCGGCGTCTGATCAACCATGAACTGATAGATGATCCGAAGACGGCTCCGCTCCCGACCTCCGCCCATACGCAGCACTTCATCCACCACGTCCGGAGGAACCGTGATCTCCCCTGCATACAGTGCCTGCATCCGTTCTTCAATTTTCCGCTTCTGTGCCTCCACTGTGGGCAGTTCAGGCAAAGATAAAGCAGAGGCAATCTCTTCCTCTGCTTCATCAAGTTCCTGTTCTTCTGTCAACTGTATACCAGCTCCTGCAGGATGTTCTCTTCCGCCATCTCCTTCAGACTGTTCATGTGCGCCATCCATGCCATCGGTTCGGTCTCCTTGTCCGGTGCCGGATATTTCTCCAAGAGTCTTCTCATCAGAACTTCCAGCCGTTCCTCCGCCGTTTTCTCCACTTCCAGCAGGTGCCGGTCCAGTTTCCCCGTCAACATCATGCTCTGATACCATCCCCGTCTGTGCTCCTTCAGGTATGTCCGACGCAGCATCCCGTACTTCCCGATCACTACGCTCTCTTCCTCCAGAATCAGATTCGGAAACAGATAGTCTCCCTTCCTGTGATAGGTCAGCTCCATCCTTTTTTTCTCCTTCCTTCGTTATACTTTCACGCTTTAAAGTGTTAAATTTATTATAACCTGAATAGACAGAGTTTTCAACCTCTTTTTTCGATTCTTCCAGATTTAATTTCTGGATTGTCCGGCCAATGTCGATCAGTATCGGCTCCGTCAGTTCACTGACTGCATTTCCAAGAAGCGTCAATACCGACAGGTCATGAAAATCCGTAATCGCAGCAAATTCCGCTTCTTCCAGATACTCCATCGGATTCAGACCGCACCGGACACACAGGCCGTAGAACACACTGTTTTCCAGCAACAGAGAGAAATTGACACTGAGCGTACGGTTATTTCGGAAGGAGAACGGTGTCCCGTCTGTTTCCTCGTACAGCTCCCCCAGCGTTTCCACGATATATTCATCTGTCATGCCGGATGCAATCTCCCACAGTACTGAGGGAAGGATATCTCTTCTGTCCCCTTCCACACCATAGGTATCTGCCAGATGATCCAGAAGCGCTTTCTGGTGTCTTTTTTCCAGCTTCCACAGGTTCGGTGTCCTTCCTCCCCTTCCCAGATGAGTATCTTTGATATCAAATACATACCGAATCCGCCGTCTGGGAACGTTCTCGTCGATCAATGCGATCCCCTTCGCTCCCCGGTTAACCCACCGGCCCATTTTATCATTCCACAGTTCCAGGGATGCACACGCCGTAGCGGAAGGACGCTGTTCATAGATCAGAAGAGTATCAGAAAAAGAATAACGGTACAGCCTGGACGCCGTATCCAGGTATTTCATCCAGTCTTTCGGAGAACGGCTGACATCCTTTGCCGCATATTCCGCAAGCCCGCGAATCTCATATAATGATGCCATGTAATACCCCCTTTTTATTTATTCTTTTTGGGAAATTCCAGACAAAAGCTGACGCGCTTTTCTTCCATCTTCATCAGAAGGTCCGCTGCAAATGTTTTTCCTGTTTTCCGGGAATACAGGTCCTTTACATGTGTTCTTCCATGTTCCAGCAGTTCTGCCGCCATCTTCCGGTTGATCTGTTTCCTCATTCCGGAAAGATACCGGTTTTCTTTCCAGAGAGAAAAGGAACAGTCCCGGCTGGAACAGTAAAAATTCATCTTTCCTTCATGGACCGGAGCGCCGCACAATGGACAATTTCCAACACATTCTTTTGACTGAAAAGAATACAGTTCTTCCTCCGGTATGGAACGGCATCCGTCCATCATGGTTTCCATCAGTTTTTCAATCTCCTGCAGAAAACAGTCCGCCTCAAGCTCCCCCTTTTCCATAAGAAGCAGTTTATTCTCCCATTCGGCAGTCATGGAAGCAGATTTCAGATAATCCGGAAGTACAGAGATCAGCTCCCTTCCACCTGCAGTAGGAAGAATCTGCTTTCCTTTCCGTTCTGCATATCCGGATGCCACCAGCTTCTCAATCATGGATGCGCGGGTGGCCGGAGTGCCAAGTCCCTTTTTCTCCGTTTCCTTCTCAAAATCCTGACTGCCTGCCGCCTCCATCGCGGCAAGAAACGTGTCCTCGGTATATGCTTTTGGCGGCACTGTATCATGTGGGCTTACTTTTACCGACAGTTCCGAAAACTCCATCCCTTCATACAGATCATCCGGCAGAGGTGCCGTTTCCTTTTCTGAATCCATGGAGGCTTTCTTTTGTACACTTTTACGAAAAGCAGACTCGATCTCCCTGAATCCGGGCTGAATCGTCTTTTTTCCTTTCAACCGGAATTCATGTCCTTCGCACAATACGGTAACTGCCGTTTCTTCCTGGATACATTCTCCGGATACTGCCTGCGCCATCCTCTGTCCGATCAGCCCGAAAAGGTCCTTCTGCTTTCCGGACAGCTTCTGCGCTTCCTGCCGGAATGCTTCTTTTGTCGGCAACAGAGCATGATGATCGGATACTTTCTGATTGCTGATGATCCGCCCGGTATCTTTTCCCACCGCGATATCCGCCAGAAATGGGAATTGTTCGGAAAGCAGCTCCACAATTTCCAACGCCGTCTGCTCCATATCTTCTGTAAGATACTGACTGTCCGTCCGGGGATAGGTAACCAGCTTTGCCTCGTAAAGCTCCTGCAGTTCTTTCAGCGTTTCCTGCGCCGTGTAGCCAAATACGCGGTTTGCTTCTCTCTGAAGCGTCGTCAGATCGTAGAGCTTCGGCGGGGAAATCCTTTTTCGTGTCGTCTCCATATGGGAAATAACCGCCGCCTTTCCCCGACATTTTTCAGCCAGTGCGACTGCCTCCGCTTTCTCTTTGATATCCTCTGATACCGCACAAAAACAGTCCTTTTCCAGCGCTACCCTGTAATAAGTTTCTTTTACAAACTGCTGTATCTTCTCCTGCCGGTCTACCAGCATGGCCAGCGTAGGCGTCTGCACCCGCCCTACGGTCATACGTTTATGGTACTTTGTCGTAAACGCTCTGGTTGCATTGATGCCGATCAGCCAGTCCGCCTTTGCTCTGCAGACCGACGCTGCGCAGACATTTGCATAAACACTGCCTTCTTTTAAATGAGTAAGACCCTCCCGAATCGCTTTCTCTTCCATGGAGCTGATCCACAGCCGCTTAACCGGAAGTCTGCTTCCGGATAGCTCATAGACACGCCGAAAGATCAGTTCTCCCTCCCGTCCTGCATCGCAGGCATTGATGACATATTCCAGATCTTTCCGATTCAGCAGTTTTTTCAGAACTGTATACTGTCCCTTTTTCTCCTGTTTCACCGTAAGCTGCCAGTCTTCCGGAAGAATGGGAAGATCCGCAAAGTTCCACTTCTGATATCTGCTGTCATACGTTTCGGGCGGAGCATATTCCGCCAGATGTCCCAGACACCAGCTCACAACACAGTCCGGTCCGGACAGATATCCGTCTTCCTTCCTATCAGCTCCAAGCACCTTTGCAAGAGCCTGAGATACACTCGGTTTTTCTGCAATTACCAGATACATAAGTCCTCCTTCCAAAAAAGGCAGCCAGGATTCCCGGCTGCCTCTCTTCTCTGTTTACTCTTCTTCCTGATCCGGATGCTCTTCTCCATCCTCATTGATATACGCCCCTCCATCATAGAATTCCAGATCCTCGTCTTCTGCTTCCTTTTTATTCTTTTTCGGTTTCAGTACCTTCAGATAGTAATAACCTCCGGCACCACCGGCAAGAACTACCGCAGCCGCCAGGAGCATCCCCACATTCATACCATCCGTTTTTTCCTCCGGTTCCGGTTCTTCGGATTCCGGTACATCCTCCGGTTCCTCCAGAATCACCGCCGGTTCCGATTCCTCTTCCTCTCCTTTTTCCTCTTCCAGAAATTCTGCCAGATCACCTTCGTCAATCATGGAAAGCATGTAGACATTTTCCGCGGTACTGGAACGATCCAGCACCAGAAAAAAGGTATTGTTGTTCTTTGTCTGAATCGTAAGAAATTCTTTTGTACCATCGTTTGTTTTGTCATCCACAAGTTCTCCGTTTCCTGCAAGTGAAAACGGCGTTGCCTCATTTTCTGCCGGAGTTTCTTCCATGATCGGTGCCTTTTCTGTCCCGTCGTCTGGGTCTTCTGCATGAGCGGATACTGTCATGGCTGCTGAAAACATCAGTCCCAGTGCTGTACCTGCCAGTAAAAACTTTCTACAAATCTTCGTTCTCAATTTTTCCATCCTCTCTTTCTGTTCTTACTTCCTCCATATTTCCGTCCATCTCCGGCACAGGCACTGCCATTTCTTCCAGTCTGCCCGTGCTGTCCTGCCTCACCAGATGATTCTTTCCTGTATCATCCTGCACAAAAAGAATCATTCCTTTTTGTATATCATCCAGTACCGCCAGCATCTCCCGGCTGTCAAGCTTCAGAGAACGCATGGTCTTAATGATCTCTTTGTTCTCCATCTGCTCTTTCTGGATGTTCAATGCCCGCAGATGCTCCTGCCACATAGCGATCTTTTCTTCTGCTGTCTGGATATCATCCAGTATCCGTTTCAGTTTCCTGTTAATATGCTCCATCTCCCTTCTGCCGGACCAAACTCCTTTTCCAGGCGCGGAAGGATGATTTGATCCACATAAAGCGCATTGATCTCCGATGCCAGAAAATCCCGTCCACTCCGAATGCTCTGCACAATCTCGCTTCCGGAACCTGCAAAGGGAATCACAACCAGGTCTCCCGGTTTACTGCTTGCCAGAATGATCCGCTCTGCCAGTTTCTCCGGCTTCTGTGTAGGATGTTCGGTTGCTTCTTTATAATTAGGCATGATCCTTGGAGACTCCCACACATTCCCGCAGGTCTTTCCTTTGGGATTCTTCCGTTTATCCTTTTCCCCTCCGGCGCAGTAAGGAATCCGGATTTTATCCTGGCTGATCTCATGCAGCGCATTACTGTAAAACCAGAGAAATTCTGTCTCATTCCGGTAAGCCGTTTTCATTGGCTTGCCTGTTTTATAATTCCATACAATCAGATTTCTCTTCAACCATCCAAACTGATCCAGCACTTCTACAGAGAGCCGGTCAATCATCTGGCTGCTTCCCCAGCAATAAAAGGCCCCTGTCGGTTTTAAAATCCGGTAACACTCTCCCACCCAGCCTCTGCACCACTCCAGATACTCCGATACAGACTGGAAAATAAAATCAAACGCTCCTTTTATATGGTAGTAGGGCGGATCAGCAATCACCAGGTCCACACTGGCAGAGGGAATGTTCTGAAACATCTCCATACAATCCGCCTGATAAATAAGGTTCCGCTCCTGCAAGTTCTTATCACCCCCTTGATATCTGTTTGATTCTCTACTGGATTCTCCCATAAGAGAGGAAGTGCCCGGACCAGAACTGCGAACTGGTGTTCGTATATTGGACTGGATTTCCGCAGTGAATCATGCGGTTATTTCCTACATAAATCCCCACATGGCTTGCCCCGGATGTATGATACGTTCCCTGAAAAAAGATCAGGTCTCCCGGCTTTGCTTCAGACGGCGATACGTAAGTACAGTGTTGACGCAGTCCCTCTGCCGTTGTCCTCCCTACATTCCATCCATTTCCGCAGTGATTGATTACCCAGCAGACAAATCCGGAACAGTCAAAGCTGGTAGAAGGAGAAGCTCCGCCCCATACATACGGATATCCAAGATACTTTTCAGCTTCATGGATCATATTTGCAAATGCGGCATCCGACAATGCATCTTCCGGAATCTCGTATCCGGGATTCCCTGCATTTCCACCTGTTTCCGGTGGAAGCGCATTGACATCAAACAGATAATTCCGATTTCCGAATGTAAGATTGTAAGCCAGATACAGTTTTGTCTGCTCCGATGTCAGACGGCTCTTCGCCACCGCATCAAATCCACGGTTCGACAGGGAAATGCAGAGAATATAATAGTCATACTCCACTTCTACCTCATGTTCTGTCACTTCCCCTGTAACCGGATCGGTAGACGTATGCGTCTCCGTCCTGGTACGGGTCTCCACAATCTCTTCCACAGTCAGCCGAAACTGCTCCGAAAACAGCTCCGCCAGTACATCTTTCACCTGGGCAAAGTTAAATTCCTGATATACCACAGTGAGATAAGAGAGCAGATGATAGGGATTGTGCGAGATTTCATCTACCTGATACCGGTATTCGTCATAACCCGGATGAGTGGATTCCATGCTGTTGATCTGCTGATCCAGTGCATTTTCCAATGCCGCATAAGCTGCTTCCACAGCATAAATATCAGTGTCCGTACTGGGATAAGTCGTTCCTATGACGGCAGGAGATGCTCCCTGAATCACAGCGCCGCAGCTTGACAGGCCGGAAGACACCATCACAAGAAACAGAACAAGAACCGCAGCAACTCCAAACATTCCTTTTTGCTTCTGAAAAAAAGCTGCCACGATTCTTTTTGCTTTCTCAAAAACAGTTTCTGTTGATTTTATCGTTTCCCCAACTGTCTGCCGTCTTTGTTTTGCTTTCCGGTAAGATTTTTTTATCCTCTGCTTCTGCTGGTATTTCCTGATTTTTCTCTTTTCTGCCTGTTCTGTCTCTTTCACCGGCTTTCCTGACATTTTTGGCTCTCCCGGAGGCAGCCCGAACTGCAGGCGGCTTTTATATTCAGATGTATGAACCGCCCCTGTCCTCCGGAAACGTCTTTTTTCCATGGCAATACCGGATATACGAACAGAATTCCGAAGAATACCTTCGCCCGCCAGTTCTGCCTTATGTGTACTTTCTACTGCTGTATTCTCCTGCTCTGATTCCCGCTCCCTTTTATGTAAAAAAGCCACCGTTTCATGAAGAGAAGAAGACAGGATTTTCCCTGCAATTCCCATACCGGCACCCTGTACCATGCCTTTTTCTTCATCCTGAAAAGAGAGACGGGAATATGATTTCTTTTTGCCCTTCTGTAATGGCTCCTGCTCTGTCGCTGTCAGATTTTTTTCATAGCGGATCTTTTCTTTCTCTGATGCAGCTTTTTGAATTTCTTCTGCCTCTTTTTTCTTCTTTTCTCTTCTGGCATATTCATAGACCTGCTTTTTCTTTCGGTCATGAACCGTTTTGAGAGAAGATTCCCTGCACTGGAAGCTTTCAGAGGAATCTTCTCTTAACTGTTTCATTTTTGAAGAGTGCTCTGACAGTTTTCCTACAGGAACTGTCTCTGCTCCCAACGGATTCTCTTCACTGCCAAAATCCGGAAGCTCTGTGTTATTCTCCGAATGTTCCGGAAAAAGTGTTTCCGGAACAGGAAAAAGATTTTGATCTTTCTGCTTTCCATCGGAAGCCTTATTTTCATACAACTGACGCTTTCTTCTCTGTTGCCTGACCTCTGTTGAAAACTTTCTATCCTGTCCGGATTCCGGTTTCATCTGGATCTGCGTTTCTGACTGTAATGTCGGCTCTGTCTGAGAACGAATATTCCGCTGCATCTTAACTCTTTTATGTAAATCGGTCTCCTGCTGTACTTCTGCCCTGTCAGATGACTGGTATGAGCAGGACTCCGAAAAGCACTCTTCTATCCTGCCCTCCGTCTTTTGTCCATCCTGTTCAACATCAGAATTCAGAAAATTATCCGACAAAGAAATGTCTTCTGTTCTTCCCGCATCTGATTTGACAGAGTCCGGAATGTACCTTCTTCTCCGCGTTTTCCCGCCTGTCCCTCCCCCGGTACGATGATAATGGATATCCTGAAAATTCACAGAATTTCTCTCCTGACCGGAAAGTTCCAGAACATCCAGCTCTCTCTGACTGATTCTGGTGGAACCTCCGGTATGAAGATTTTCTTCCCGAAGCCCATCCCGGCTCATTTTTCGTACTTTCTTGTCTCTTGCCTTATATTCCTGTCCCCGCATCCCGAACCTCCCGCGTTATCCTGAAAGATTTTCCTGCTGCATTTTTTCTCTGATCCGCCTTTCTGCTGTTTCAAAATATTCCGGACAGATTTCCGCCCCCAGATATCTCCTTCCAGTAATGACTGCGGCCAGTGCCGTACTTCCGGTTCCCATAAATCCATCAAAGATCAGTTCTCCCGGATCACTGGATATCCGAATCAGCCAAGAAAGAAATTCCACATTTTTTATGGTTGGGTGATAAACCCCGTTTTTCTTCTGCCAGCCGGAATTATAAGTTGCCTTGGGATATTCCGGTCCGAACCAGCAGGCATTAAACCGCGTCTTATACTTTTTACATGGTTCTCTGCCTGCATGAAACCTTTCTCCTTCTTTCCTCCGATTCTGTAAAAGTTTCGTATGGTTAAAAGAGCGCCTTCCTTTCTGACAGAAGATCAGCCATTCCGCATTGTTTGCATAGCTTCCCTTCAGATCACCGATTCCACCTATGGTTCCTTTTTCGATTATCATGCAGTTTTTAATGATAAATCCTGCCCGGCGCAGGCACTCATAATGATATGGATAGCAGTCAAACCGGGTGAAAAAATAAGCATGGGCATTTTCCTTCAGTATCCGATAGCTCTCACCGGCAAACCGTTCATAATCAATCCCGTTGTCTCCTTCAAGCAACGGATGCCTAGATCTGGTAAACTGATTCTGATAGGAAATCCCATACGGCGGGTCGGTCAGAATCATAGAGACAGAAGCATCCGGTATTCGTGCAGACAGGTCCATACAGTCCATACAGTAAATTTGATTATGAAGATTCATGTTCCTTCTTTTTCTCCATCTCCGAGGGCTTCGTTGTCATCAGCGCATACAGACGCAGCGAACGGTCAAACTTGTCTTTAAAAGGAATAATGGTACTTCCATAGAAAATCAGCCCTTCTCCCTCTCCACTGTTGGTCACGTAGGACAACTGATGCGGAGAGATATTCAACTGCCTTGCCAAAATCTGCCGATCCCCGGCAGCTTGATTTAACATATAGATGAAATCGGAGTTTTCAAAGATGTTCTCGATCTCCCGGCTGGAAAGCAGGTCCTTGATGTTCTGCGTGATACCGGTCGGAATTCCACCCCATTTTCGGAAACGCTTCCAGATTTCCACCGAGTAGGCCGCTGTCTGTTCTTCCTTCAAAAGCAGATGAAATTCATCTATATAGTATCTGGTGGATTTTCGGGAAGCACGATTGACCGTCACCCGGTTCCATACCTGATCCTGAACAATGAGCATTCCCAGCTTCTTCAACTGCTTTCCTAGGTCCTTGATATCAAAGCAGATGATCCGGTTCTCCAGCTCCACATTCGTGCGGTGATTAAACACCTTCAGAGAGCCGTTCACATAGATTTCCAGCGCTGTGGCGATCCGCTGTGCCTGTACTTCCTTCTGTTCCCGCAGGCACTGATACAGATCCCCCAGAACCGGCATATTCTCCGGAACCGGGTTCTCAAAGTATTTCTGATAAACGATGGGCAGACATCGGTCAATCACGGATTTTTCTTCTGCTTCAATGCCGTTTCTGGAACCCATAATCAGCTCACACAGAGACAGAATAAAATCGCTCTTCACTCCCAGCGGATTGTCGTCATCCGAATAGTCCATGTTGATGTCCATGGGATTGATGTAATCTTTACTGGACGCGGAAATGTGAATCACCTGTCCTCCCAGTGCCTGTACCAGCGGATAATACTCACCCTCCGGATCTCCGATGATAATGTCGTCCTGTGTGGCAAAGAAAGCGTTGGTGATCTCCCGTTTCGCAGAGAAGGACTTTCCGGACCCCGGTGTGCCAAGAATCAGGCCGTTTGGATTTTTCAGCTTCTTCCGGTCCACCATAATCATGTTGTTACTCAAAGCATTCAGTCCATAATACAGGGATTCTCCCGCCATAAACAGTTCCTGCGTCGTAAACGGAACAAAGATAGCGGCAGACGTCGTGGTCAGCGCCCGTTTGATGGGAATCAGGTTCAGTCCCAGCGGAATACTGCTCATCAGGCCCTGCTCCTGCATATAGTCCAGCCTCCGCAGAGAACAGTTGTATTTCTGAGTAATACCGGCTGTCTGAAAAACCGCATTATCCAGTTCCTGTTTCGTCTTTGCCGTATTCAGGAACAATACAGTGACGAGAAACATTCTCTCATTCCTGGACTGCAGATCTTCCAGCAGCCGTTTCGCCTCTCCGCTGTAAGTATTCAGGTCCGACGGGATGATATCCATATCGTACCCGGAACGTACTGCTTTCTTCTGTTCTTCAATCTTCATCCGGTTGATGTCTGTCACTTTGCTTTTTACCATCTTGATCGCCTTCATCTGATCCAGCGACTGAATGTGAAGATTGACTATCAGATTCCGGTCCATATCCAGAAATTCCGCCAGCATCCGGTCTGTCAGCTCCGGTGCCAGAATCTGCAGATATGATACTGCACCCATGGTATCTCCCATCCGGAAATCTTTTCCGTTTTGAAATACAAAACTTGTGGGGGCCACAAAATCTTTTGATCTCATACCATGATGCAGTACCTGGTCATAGGAAAACTGAAAAGACGTTCTTTCATCCGGATTGAAGGTTTCATACAGAATCTGCAACCGTTCTTCTCCGTTCAATGGATATGCAGATACACCGAGCACCTTGAAATTGTTCAGGATATCCGCCTCAATCCGTTCCAGCTTCGGTTTTGCTTCCCGGATATTCTCCGCTTCGATGCCAAAAGTGATATACTTGGTCCTGACCAGACCGTTGTTTCCCTTGGCAAGCTGATTTTTGAGCATTTTCGCATACTCCATGCGGACATCATCAAACGCATCATTCTGAGGCCGGATCTGAATGATGGACTCATATTCCTTCATGTTACTGTGATGATTGATAAAAGAAAGCTGAAAGCGGATCGTGCTGTCAAAATAATTGAGAAAATCACACCAGTTTTCAAAGATTGTATTCTTGTCTTCGTTTTGAGCAAGCTGATAATTGATATCGTAAAAACGAATGGTCTTTGAATAGTAATGATCCTGCACCCGGCAGATTCCGTCCTTTGCCATCTCCCGGTATGGAATGGAGTCCTGAGCAGAAACCTGTTTTTCTTTTTTCCTATTGGCACATTTGATCCAGCGTTTCCTTTCTTCCATTTCCTCTTTTCTCTGGTTCCGGCGGTCAGTCTTTTCTTCTTTTCCCATGCCGTTTTCCCCCTTTCTCCGGTTCTTTCATCTCTTCTTCCTCTGCTTCATACAGATTTTTCACTTCATATCTGCGAATCGCAGGCTGACTGTATTTCACGCAAATCATATTCATGAGCACCTTTTCCAGCGGCATTCCGTCTTTCTCGTACATGGCAAACAGAAATGCCGGAAGCATCAGAAGAACCATGCCCGTTGCCGCACTGCTGGTCCCAATATAGTTTCTGGTCAAAAAATAAAACGGCAGCCCCACAGCCGCCGCAATCGTCAGACAGATGATCTGTCTCCTCGTAAGATTCAGCATCACCTTGTTTTTGATCTTAGTCAAATCCTTTGGTACTGATACATACGCCATCTATCCTGCCTCCCTTCTGGCTGGTCCATAATCAGCGAACTGATGAACGGTGTGGAAAATCTTCCGGTTATTTACCCATCTCTGAAGATGTCTTGTGATCTTCGGTGCATTTGGCCGGTCATAAACCATCACATAAGGAGAATATCCCATATCCCGGAGCGTCTCCACACGATACAGATCCTGCTCTGTTGTGCTTCCATAATTGGTCAGAACATAGACTACCCGTCTCCGCCGGTCCCGGATTGTGGTCAGTTCCAGAAATCTCTGAAAATATCCGGTCAGATCATCCTCCGGATTGTCCCATGCAAAGTGTATGGTCTTCGTCTTTACCTGATTAAGAAGTGCCGCATTATCCGGATTGACCAGACGGATATCCAGCCCCTGCGAAAAATCCACCCTGGCAC
This sequence comes from Lachnospiraceae bacterium, assembly GCA_910574965.1. Taxonomy (GTDB): domain Bacteria; phylum Bacillota; class Clostridia; order Lachnospirales; family Lachnospiraceae; genus Hominiventricola. The sequence continues at coordinate 19,436 of CAJTDB010000039.1, forward strand.
GGCTTTCTATAAGCTGCAAAAGCAGTTCTTCATGATTCGGACATGCAAGAAGGTTCGCATCCATCAGCTTAATCTCCTTCTGCCCATTCCAAAATTCTGAAAGATCCGCTGTTTTCACACTTCTTCTGCCTTCCTTCCCACTGACAATGCAGAATCCGCAGTTTCTTGGACACCCTCTGCTCAAAAATCCATAGACGGTATCTGAAAACTGCGGATACAGTGTGTAGTCCGGATAACCATGTTCGATTTTGTCCGGAAGATTTTCCGACTTTCCATAACCGGTCCCGCCGATCATCACTTTGTCTGCATTATGAATGACCATCGTATCTTTGGAATATATGTCTGTAAATACACGGCTTTTATATACCACATCATACCAACTGTCCGGACTCCACCATTCAACCTGGTCTCCCCGTGTTTTATGGTAAGCAGACAGTTTCATCAGACACAGATTCGGCCAGTTGTGAGAATCCACGTCCACCAGCCCGATTTTCAAATAACATCCCCCCTTTAATGTGCATTAAATATGGACCGGCTCAGACTTGACGTTCTTTGCAGGCTGAAAAACAGAAGAACCGTGTAAGCCGCCACACCAAACAACGCTGAATGCATGTTGCTGGAAATCCGGATTGAAGATACCAGAACTGCATAAATACCGACGCATACCATCATAAAAAATCCCTGGAACCCCAATGCCAGAAGCCCACGAAAATAATTGTTTCCCACCTGCCCCCACTCCCTGTTGGACAGCGTAGCAAACGGAATCGGCGCAACCGAAGTGTAAAGGTAAATCTCAATCATACGGCCAAACATCACAACCGTAATCAAAACGGACAGAATCTTCATACACAGGCTGACCAGCATAGTCTCCATGGCCAGCACTGCAAGCTCACCGATCTCCATAGTCTCCATGACGGTATTCATGGTGGCAATCATGGAATCTATGTTGATGGCAGTCTGAGAACTGATGGACCGGCCTGCAGCGTTCACTACATGCTGACCCACATCAAAGACCGCCATGGTAATCGTGAAAGTATTGCTCACCAGATAAACAGCCACCCACATCTTGAAAAAATACCTGAAAAACATCCAGGTATCCATCTCATGCATACTGTTTTTCTCTGTCAGCATGGAAATCAGTTCATAGCAGAGTACATACGTGATGATCATGCCTGCAATCGGTACGATCACTGAACTGGACAGATTCTGGATCATACTGAAGATATTTCCGTTCCACCCCTGCGGAGTCTGTCCAACCTGCGCTGCAATCTCCCCGGTCTTCTCATTGACATCCGTGAACATTGTTGTCAGATTGGACATAATCATCCCCGTCAGAAGTTGCCTCATCCACTCTTCGATTGCTTCAAAAATGCCATCGAACATGAGCGAATCCCCTTTCCTCTAAATCAGAACAAACCTCCCAGAAGCGGAACCAGCTGCGTGCCGATCAGAACGACCCCTCCACCGGCCATCAGCTGCTTGATCCCCTGTGATTTTGCTCATGTGAGATAAAGAAGTAAAAGAAGTGTAAAAAATTTTGCCGTTCCCTGTCCGGCTGACTGCCGGACGGGTCGGGCTTTAGTCGGGCAATTCTACCTTGCCGACAAAAGAGTAATAGATTTCGATTTCCTGTCTGCGGAGCTTCCCCCGGCGTTTCCCGTCAAGGGCTTCCGATTCGTGGATTACGATTTTCTCCACAAACTCCCGTAACAGGGTAGGGGTGAGTTCCTCAAAGCTGGTGTACTTGCGTACCACTTTCATAAACTTTTCAGCGTTTGCCGTGGCTTCCAGCGTTTTAGAAAGTTCGCCCTGCAAGGCGGCGGCTTTCTCTTTCAGTTCCTTTTGCTCGGCTTCGTAGTCTGCCGAAAGCTCCGTGAAACGCTCGTCCGATATGCGCCCGGTCACGCTGTCCTCATACAGCCGCTTGAAGATGGCGGAGAGTTCCGCAATCCGCTTTTCTGCCGCTTCCAGTTCTTTCTTCTTGGCGGCGTTCCGGCGTTTGCTCCCGTCCTCGGTCTGCTCGGTCAACAGCTTCATGAACCGGGCTTCGTGCCTGGCGGCGTAGCTGGTGACTTTCCGTAGGTTCTCGGTCACTCCGGCGGTTAAAAGGTCGGTGCGGATAAAGTGCGCCGTACAGTCTGCCGTGCGCTTCTTGTAGCTGCCGCAGATATAGCAGTCCTGCCGCCGCTTGTCCGTCTGATAGCGTTGCTGGTACATGACGCTGCCGCAGTCGGCACAAAAGAGCAAGCCGGAGAACAAACCCACTTCATCATAGCGGTTAGGGCGTTTGCGCTGCTTGCGTAGCTCCTGCACACGCTCCCATGTGTCCTTGTCGATTATCTGCTCGTGGTGGTTCTCAAAGATTGCCTGTTTGTCCTCGCTGTTGTAGATAATCTTGCTGCACTTGTAGGATTGGGTGGTGGTCTTGAAGTTCACAAGGCAGCCCGTGTATTCCCGGTTTTCAAGGATATGTACCACGGTGTTCGCCGCCCACTTGCACTCATAGCCGGGGTGGTAGCGGCGGGTTCTCCCTGTCCGGCGGTATTCCAGCGTTCCCGGCGTGGGGATTTCCTGCTCCGTGAGCATACGGGCTATCTTGGTC
>CAJTDB010000040.1 GCA_910574965.1 Lachnospiraceae bacterium
ATACCTCCAACCCTTATTATAACACATATAGCTAAAAATAGCTACAAAAACATTTCAAAAATTTGACAAAAAAGAAAGCTGGAAAACCAGCTAAAATAAGGGATAAAATGGAATTGCATTTGTGTAGAAGAAGGAGGTAAACTGTCAAACTTCCGTGGAGTCGCTGGCCATCATTGAGCATATGGATGAAAAGACAGGGGAGATCTGTTTCCGGCACTAAAAGGGCGGCAGACAGAGGGGGCTTTTTGTGCACTTTTCTTGATATTTCTTGGCATTTCCAACATTTTTCTTGAAAAATCCACTTAAACATGCTATACTAGTGGCCGTATCAAAAAAATGCGTACAAATGTCTTTGACAGGCGTACATACAGGAGGAAAGACAGGAATGAAAAAACGTGTATTAGCAATGGCTCTCGCTGCGGCTATGGCCGGGACCATGCTGACGGGCTGCGGAGGCGGCAACGGCGGCAGCACAAGCGGCAGCAATGACAGCAACGCAGCCAGTGAGGGAACAGAGACGCCGGCAGAGGCTCCGGCGGCTTCCGCAGACGGCGCAAAGGTCGTTAAGATCGGCGTGTATGAGCCGGCATCCGGAGACAACGGTGCAGGCGGCAAGCAGGAAGTGCTTGGTATGCAGTATGCAAACAAGACGACTCCGACCGTGGAGATCGGCGGTGAAGAGTATACAGTGCAGCTTCAGATCGTAGACAATGAGTCTTCCAATGACAAGGGACCGTCCGCGGCATCTTCTTTGGTAGGCTCCGGTGTATCCGTAGTTCTTGGTTCTTACGGATCCGGCGTGTCCATCGCGGCTTCTGATGTATTTAAAGAGGCAGGTATCCCGGCCATCGGCGTTACCTGTACCAATCCGCAGGTTACGGAGGGCAATACCCATTACTTCCGCATCTGCTTCCTGGATCCGTTCCAGGGCACCGTTCTGGCAAACTTTGCAAGTGAGAAATTTTCTGCAAAGAAAGCATACATCCTGACCAAACAGGGCGATGACTACTCCAAGGGACTTGGCTATTACTTCAAAGAGGCATTTACGGCTCTTGGAGGAGAAGTAGAGGAGAACGAGTTCCCGGATGGAAGTACGGATTATAACTCCTACATCACGGCTGCAAAAAATGCAGGCGCAGAAGTGTTCTTTGCACCGGTATCTACTGAGGCAGCAGCGAACATCATCGAGCAGGCATCCACGCAGGAGCTTGGCATACCGCTGATGGCAGGCGATACCTGGGATTCCAACGTAATCCTGAATGCGGCAAAAGGCAAGAACGTAGAGATCTATGTGTCCACCTTCTATCAGGAGGGCGGCAATCCGGAATTCGACAACGGCTTTAAAGAGTACTTAAATTCGGATTCCACCGCTATGACGAACAACGGCGGCGACGATACAATCTCTGCTGTTTCCGCAATGGGATACGATGCATATTATGTGGCACTGGAGGCGCTCAAGGCAGCAGGCAGCACAGATCCGGCAGCAGTAAATGAGGCACTCTGGAAAGTAACTTACTCCGGCGTATCCGGAAATATCGCATTTGACGATGTAAACGGAGATGCCCTTCGTGACACGGCTTATGTAAAATGTGCCAATACGGAAAGTGGTGCATGGGAGTTCGTGAAAGAGCAGGGAGTATACTAAGAGCGGTTAAAATGAGGTTTGAATGGCGGGAGCTCTTATGACTCCCGCCATACGTTTTTTCATGAAACTGTCACTAGATCAAAAAGGATCTGCCAAAGACAGATCCCTAAGATAATATTCGGAGGTTTGTATGGAATGGATTACGAGAAATCTGCCTTATCTTCTGGCAGGGATTTCCGTGGGCGGGCAGTATGCCCTGATTGCCATCGGTTATACCATGGTCTATGGTATTCTGAGGCTGATTAACTTTGCCCATGGTGATATATTTATGGTGGCGGGGCTGATTATGGTCTATGCCGTTACAGTCATGCCCATCTATGCGGCGATTCCGGTGATGATCGCGGCTACGGTGCTTCTTGGCTTTCTGGTGGAGCGGGCGGCTTATAAGCCTCTTCGGAGCGCACCGCGCATGTCGATTATGATCTCGGCCATTGGTGTGTCTTATCTGCTTCAGAATATGGCGCTGTATGTGACCGGCGGACTGTCTCAGCAGTATCCGCAGATCCCGTGGATCAGCGACAGCGTGAGCGTGCTGGGGGCGACGACCAAGCGGGTTACTTTGATTACGCCGGTGCTGACCATCGTGCTGGTAGTGGCGCTGGTACTGCTGATTAAAAAGACCAAGATCGGTATGGCCATGCGTGCGGCATCCAGAGACTTTGAGACTTCCCAGCTTATGGGAATCAAGATCAATTCTGTCATCAGCATGACCTTTATCATAGGAACATTTCTGGCGGCCATCGGAAGCCTTCTGTTTTTCACCAATTACACCGGAGTGACGCCTACCGTGGGCGCTATGCCGGGTTTGAAAGCGTTCGTTGCGGCCGTGTTCGGCGGGATCGGTTCCATTCCGGGAGCAGTCATCGGCGCATTTATCATCGGTATTTGTGAAAATATTATCAAGGGACTGGGATGGACGAACTTTTCGGATGCGTTCACGTTTGCCCTTCTGATCGTAATTTTATTTGTCAAACCTACGGGACTTTTTGGCGAAAAAGCGACGGATAAAGTATAAAGGAGGCCTTCGATCATGAGTAAAAAAACGAAGATGGCATGGAACGCCGGTCTGATCGTGGCGCTTCTGGCAACGCTTTTTATACTGGAGCAGGTGATGCCCTCCGGTTCTATGTTTCTGACTGTATTAAAAAAGGGTGCGATCTATGCCCTTGTGGCCGTATCCATGAATCTGCTGAACGGATTCACAGGTCTGTTCTCTCTGGGACAGGCAGGCTTTATGCTGCTGGGGGCCTATGCTTATGCAATCCTGACGATTCCGGTGGAATCCAGAGGAAGTGTGTATCAGTATTTTGACGGAGGCATTGTTCAGTTTACCGTGCCGGTACCGGTGGCGCTTATAGCCGGCGGACTTCTAGCTGCGGTGTTTGCCTATCTGATCGGACTTCCGGTGCTTCGCCTGAAGAGCGATTATCTGGCCATTGCAACCCTTGGCTTTGCCGAGATCATCCGTGCGGTATTTCAGTGGGATAAGTTAGGACCTATTACCAACGGTTCTAATTTGCTCCGAAGCTTTCCTTCCTTTAAATCGGTGCTTTATCCGTTCATTGTATCGGGTATCTGCATTACGCTTATTGTGCTTTTAATTAACTCTACTTACGGCAGAGCATTTAAAGCCATCCGGGATGACGAGATTGCGGCGGAGGCCATGGGCATCAATCTGGCCCATCACAAGCGCCTTGCATTTGTCATCAGCTCCTTTTTTGCAGGGGTATCCGGCGGACTTCTGGCCATGTACCAGACGACCATTCAGGCGTCCATGTTTAAGTCGGCGATGACTTATGAGATTCTGCTGATCGTCGTAATCGGCGGCATTGGTTCCGTTACGGGAAGCTGCATCAGTTCGTTTCTGTTTATTGCATGTTCCGAGTGGTGGCTCCGTTTTCTGGACAATGAAAATCTGTACCTGGGCGGATTTCACGTGCCGTTCCTTCGTCCGGGCTTCCGTAAAGTCGTGTTTGCCATCGTAATTATGCTGGTGGTATTGTTCTACCGGCAGGGAATTATGGGAACGAAAGAATTTTCCGTGGAGGGAATTGCAAATTTCTTTAAACGAAAGTTTGGCGGAAAGAAAACCGCAGAGGGAGGAGGCTCCCATGAGTAAAGAATCCGTATTAAAAGTAGAAAATGTAACAATGCAGTTCGGCGGTGTCATTGCCGTGGACAATATGAATCTGGAAGTGAAGAAAGGGGAGATTGTATCGCTCATCGGACCGAACGGTGCAGGCAAGACGACGGCTTTTAACGTCATCACCGGCGTCTATGCGCCCACCAACGGGGCGGTTTATTACAAAGACCGGATGATTATCCAGAACTGTCCCCAGGGGAAGATGAAGAAGCTGTATCGGGGTGAAAATGCGGACGTATATGCCGGGCGGCATGTACTGGCTCCTACGCCGGACAAGATTACCCGTCTGGGTATTGCAAGAACCTTTCAGAATATCCGGCTTTTTAAAAGCCAGACGGTATTTGAAAATATTCTTATTGCCAAACATATGCTTCGGACGAGTAATATTTTCACTGCCACTTTCCGCCTGAATGCGAAGGAAGAAAGCGAGATGCGGGAAGAGTCGGAAAAGCTTCTGAAGATTATGGATCTGGAGGATGTGCGCAACGAACCGGCGACATCACTTCCTTATGGAAAGCAGAGACATCTGGAAATTGCCAGGGCTATGGCGACAAAACCGGAGCTTCTGCTTCTGGATGAGCCGGCGGCAGGCATGAACCCCCAGGAGACCCTGGAGCTGACGCAGTTCATCGGACGAATCAGAGATGAATTTGGACTGACGATCTTTATGATTGAGCACCATATGGATCTGGTAATGGAGATTTCCGATCGAATCTATGTTCTGGACTTTGGAAAGCCCATTGCAGAGGGCGTGCCGGAAGAGATCCGCAACAATCCGCGGGTGATCGAAGCTTATCTGGGAGGTGCACAGGATGAGTAATATTCTGGAAGTAAACAATCTGAATGTATCCTATGGCGGGATTAAGGCCGTAAAGGAGATCAATTTTCAGGTACCCAAAGGGCAGGTGGTGACGCTGATCGGGGCTAATGGTGCAGGAAAAAGCTCTACCCTGCGTTCGATTGTCGGTCTGGTACGTCCGGAAAGCGGGAGCATCCGTTTTAAAGATACAGAACTTTTCGGTCTTTCTACCGATCAGATCGTTTCCAAAGGGATTACGCTGGTACCGGAAGGACGCCGGGTTTTTCCGGATCTGACGGTACTGGAAAATCTGAAGATCGGCGCATATATGCGGAAGGATTCTTTAGATGCGGACTTAAACTGGGTCCATGATCTCTTTCCCCGTCTGAAAGAACGTTCCTGGCAGTTGGCCGGAACGCTGTCGGGAGGAGAACAGCAGATGCTGGCCATCGGAAGAGCGCTGATGTCCAAACCGGAACTGATTATGATGGATGAGCCTTCTCTTGGTCTGGCTCCGATTATCGTACAGGGTGTGTTCGATATTATCCGGGAGATCAATAAGCAGGGCGTAACGATTCTTCTGGTGGAGCAGAATGCAAATATGGCCCTGAAGGCTGCGGACCTTGGCTATGTCATGGAGACCGGCCGGATTACCTTAAGCGGAAGCGGCAGGGAGCTGTCGGAAAATGAAGAGGTGAAGGCAGCGTATTTGGGCAAGGCGAAAAGTCAGAACGGAAATTGACAGCAGCCGGTTTTTGTGTTACGATAATTGCATAAAACCTGTGAAAAGCAGGAGTGGATTTTTCTGGACGATGTCTATTTTTCGCCACACGGCGCCAGTCTTGGACTGGCGGCTGTGTGGCGTTTTTTTGTGCAAATAGAAGCCGGATGAATGGATTTCTTAATTTCGGATCTCGTTTGGGAAAGTGTAAAAGTTTGATAAAAATTTAACAGGAGTGTGAACATGGAACAGACATTTATGAAAGAAAAAAAGATTCTGCCTCTGGTGCTCACGATGTCGCTGCCCATGGTGCTGTCGATGATGGTCAATTCACTGTACAATATCATTGACAGTTATTTTGTGGCAAAGATCAGCGAAGATGCTATGACAGCACTGTCGCTGGTATTTCCTCTGCAGAATCTGGTCAATGCGGTGACCATAGGTTTTGGCGTGGGCATTAATGCGGTCATTGCCTATTATCTGGGAGCGCAGGAGCAGGAGAAAGCGGACCAGGCGGCAACTCAGGGAACTTTCCTGAATGCAGTTCACGGGCTGGTGCTGATGGCGGTGTGCATGGCGGCAATTCCGGGATTTTTGAGATTTTTTACTTCAGAAGAGATGGTGGTGGAGCTGGGCATCCGGTATTCCAGGATCGTATTCGGATTTGCCGTCGTTATTTCACTGAATCTTTCCTTTGAAAAGATCTTTCAGGCAGTGGGAAAGATGACGGTTTCCATGGTCAGTATGCTGTGCGGCTGTATTGCAAACATCATTTTAGATCCGATTCTGATTTTCGGTCTTGGTCCCGTGCCTGCCCTTGGCATCGAAGGAGCTGCCATCGCCACAGGGCTTGGACAGGTGCTGACGGTGGTCATTTATCTGCTTTATTATTTCCTCCGTCCGATTCCGGTGAAGCTTCGGATGGGGTGCCTGAAACTAAATGGCCGGGTGGTCCATCGGCTGTACAGTGTGGGTGTGTCAGCGTCTCTTACTTTGTCCCTGCCGTCTTTGACGGTTTCCTGCCTGAATGTGATTTTGTCCGGATTTTCGCAGTCCTATGTACTGGTACTGGGCGTATACTACAAGCTGCAGACATTCTTGTATCTGACCGCCAACGGAATCGTTCAGGGAATCCGGCCGCTGATTGGATATAATTACGGTGCAGGGATGTATGAGCGGGTTGGCAGAATCTATCGGACCGCATTGTATCTGATTCTCTCCATTATGACATTGGGGACGGTGCTCTGCCTTCTCTTTCCGGCGGTATTTATGGGATTTTTTACGGACAATCCAAAGACGTTGGAGATGGGAGCATCTGCGCTTCGGATTATCTGTATAGGCTTTCCGGTGTCTTCTGTATCCGTGACGGCCTGCGGGGCATTAGAAGGGCTTGGCATGGGGAAACCGTCCCTTGTGATCTCTTCCTGCCGTTATCTCCTTCTTATGGTTCCTGCTGCGTATGTGCTGAGCCGGGTATTCGGAGCAGCCGGAGTCTGGCACGGGTTCTGGGTATCGGAATTTCTGACGGCAGCCGTAGCTGCGGCTTTGTATGGAAAGGCGGTTCGCTTTCGCCGGTAAATGTTTTTTATGAAAAAGGTGTGCATTTCTGGTAAATATCGGAAGTTCGCACCTTTTTTTAAATGATTTTTTCATCAGGGGTTTTTATAATAAGCCCATACCGTATTTCTCAGACTTCAGATTACCGGGAAACCGGGTCTGGGTGGTGCCGCCGCCTCTGGACGGACGGTATGCCGAAGCGGTAAAGGAGTTATAAGTGATGTTTCGAAGGTTCGAATCCTTCACTGTATTAGGGATACAGTTTGCTTAGTGGTAAAGCGATCACTCCATATGAACTGCACTGTAAATGCAGCAAGAACCGGAAGGTTTGCGTTTGCTGCTCCTCCCAGAAGCGTTCCGTGGGGGAAAGTCAGGGCTTCATGCAGATCTCTTTCGGGTTTGCCCCGAATGAGGTGAGCAGCAACCTGACGGACGCCCAGACGTTTCAGCCGCAAAAAGGCAGCAGATATCCGGATACCGGAAGTATTCATCCCGCAGACAGCCCATGCACCGGGGCATGTGGTCCTCTTCTGGATGGTCTTTCTTAAGGAATCTCCCCATTTTTGCGGAGGGAGGGGCAGGCGCACTTCCATTTTCCAGAGAGTATGTGATGCGGAACTTTAAACAGCATTGGTCCGAAGGAGGCCGGAAATTTTTCCAGCCAAGGGGTATCATCCGGAGCGATGCGGAACTCTAATAGGGGGAAAACACGATGAATTATGTAATAAAAGAACAGGAATGCGGCTACTTACTGAAAAACGGCATTTTCAAAAAAATGCTGTTTGCCGGAAAATACACTTTTTATTCCTGGATGGGATATGATCTGAAGATCGTATCCATGACCGGGCGCGTGGATACGCAGGGACTGCCGGTGGAACTTTTGATGAAAAACCCGGAATTCCGGTCCAGGGTACTGCGGATACTGATTCCGGATCACTGCATCGGTATGCATCGGGTGAACGATGTCTATCAGCAGATGATCCTGGGCGGGGAAGTATTGCTCTGGAATGTATATGAGAGCAACGAAATTCGTCTGATTGATGTAACCGGCACCCGGATCACCGAGGAACAAGTGCCTCAGATCTACTGGCATCTGCTTCCCGCATCCCTGTATAAAAAGATTGTCATTAAAAACGGGGAGTCCGGACTTCTGTACATAGACAGCCGGTATGTGGAGCAGTTAGACTGCGGCACATACTACTACTGGACCTACGCCCACGAAGTGGACTGCAGAATCTACAATCTGAAGATTCAGCAGTTGGAGATTTCCGGCCAGGAGATTCTAAGCTCCGACAAAGTAGGAATCCGGCTGAATATTTTATGCAGTTATCGAATTACAGATCCGCTGTCCCTGGTACAGAAAATGGATATGCCCGGAAAGCTCCTGTATACGAAAATACAGTTTCTGGCCAGGGAATATGTGGGGCAATACCGTCTGGATGAACTGCTGGCGCAGAAGGAAGCGATCGGGAAACATCTGTTCGAACAGATGAAAGCGCTGGAACATGAATACTGCGTGGAAATCCTGGATGTGGGAATCAAAGACGTTATTCTGCCAGGCGAGATCCGGGATATTATGAACACAGTGCTGGTGGCGGAGAAAAAGGCTCAGGCCAATGTGATTATGCGCAGAGAAGAAGTAGCCTCCACCAGAAGTCTCCTGAATACAGCAAAGCTCATGGAAGAAAATCAGATTCTGTATCGGCTGAAAGAGCTGGAATACGTGGAGCGCATCTGCGACAAAGTAGGTACGATCTCTCTGAACGGAGCGGGAAATATACTGGAACAGTTAGCCGAACTGACTCTTCCGAAAAAGACGGGAGTTTAAAGGTCAGGTTCGGCGCTGGGTCAGATCAATTATCGGAAAGGAGAGCTGCATTTCCAGTCCCTCTCCCTGCTGCGCGTATGCGTCTAATTCGATATTCAGTTCTTTCGCTGTCTCTTTCGCCAGATACAGGCCCATTCCGGTGGCATTCTTTCTGCTGTCACCGGAATGTCCGGTAAAACCCTTTTCAAAAATATATGGCAGATCGCAGCCGCGAACACCGGTTCCATTATCTCGAATACTCAGGATTCTGCGGTCTTCCTTTTGAAAGGAACGGATAACCAGTTCCGGGTCTTGGCTGCTGTATTTTACAGAATTGCTGATGATCTGACAGAGCAGAAAATGCAGCCCTCTCCGGTCGGAGTAGACCAGTTCCTCCGACAAAGAGGACCGAATCCGGAAATTTTTCTCCAAAAGCAATGGTCTGTAATCTTCCAATGCTTCCTCCATACAGAGGCAGAGAAGAAGCGGTTCAAAAAGATGATCTTTTCTCGTGCCTCTGATTCGCGCATAGAACAGCATTTGATGAATGGATTCCTGCATACGGCTCTGGATATAGTCCAGCTTCCGGCTTACAGAAGCAGGCAGTTCCTCCCGGTGATTATCCAGAAGCAGAGTCAGAAGGGACAGAGGCGTCTTTGTTTCATGGGCCCATGATTCCACATATTCTTCCTGTTCGCCAAGCTTCATCTGCTGCTCGGCCAGGGCATCCTGCATTTCCCTCAGATGCGTGCCAAGTAGGCGGACGGATGTTCTCTGAGCCGGGGAGACGGCTTTTAACAGACATTCTTCCTGGTATTTATCCGGATTTTGAAGAAATAATAAGAACATATGTTCTCTTTTCGATTCCAGACAAATAAGAACTGTACATAAAACAGGAAAGAACAGAAGCGTGGCAAGAACCATAACGGCTGACAGCGCATAAAATGCCCGTGTATCTGCAAGCCATATAAGCAATGCTGTAAATGCATCCACAAAAAGCAGCAGCAGAAGCCAGGGAACATATGGAAGAAGCATCAAGAGACGGCGTTTCATAAATGTTCTCCTTCTTTCAAAAGACGGTAGCCGGTCCCGCGGACGGGGAGTATTTGCTGGTGCATATCCAGAGAGAGCATCGTCTTTTTCAGCCTTGTGAGGTTGACCTGAAGGGCATTTTCATCGATGTATTCTGCAGTTCCCCAGAGGGCCAGACACAAGTCCTTTTTGGAAACCGTTTCTTCTCCATGGGTCAGAAATACTTCCAGAAGCTTTCCCTGGTTTTTGGGAAGGATGACGGAACGACTGTGGATATACAATGTGTAGGTGTTCCGGTCCAGAAGAAAACCGGGGCCTTCTAACAGATTGGAGCGGCCTTCATACCGCTTCAGTACGTTCGCTATCCGGGCGAAAAGCCGTTCTTTTCGGAAAGGTTTTGTTAAATATTCGTCTGCGCCCAGTTCTAAAGCGTGCAGCTCGTCCCGCATCTGGTCCCTGGAAGTCAGCACAAGGACCGGCAGAGCACTTTTCTGTTTGATATCTCTGCAAATCTGGAATCCGCTGCATCCGGGCAGATTCAGATCCAGCAGAATCAGATCAGGGGAGAGACATAAAAGCTGGTCTGCCACATGATCGAATTCGGTAATGGTGATGGTCTGATAACCGACTTTTTGCAAAAGATGAGACAGTTCTTCTCTCATAAACGGTTCGTCTTCTACGACGGCAATGCTTTTCATGGATATTTCCCCCATTTATTTATTTTGGCTATTCTTCCCGCTTCGGTATCATCAGTCCCAAAAGGCAGCGGTCACTGGAACGCTTTACGGCTGTTATATACAGATATTCTACCATACATAATGCAGAAATCATAGCCGCAGAGACAATCATCATTTCGGACAGATGGCTTCTGGCTGCAGAAGTCAGAATTCCGGTAAACAGTGCACGGACACCGAACAGACTGCCGAAGACAGCAAAGACAGTAGGAATGCCGAAATACCAGTGGATCTGTCTTCTTGCGGATTTGCACAGAACTTCATATTCGGCTCCGATTCGAACAAGAGTTCGATATCGCCGGAGAGTCTTTTGCTGACTCATTAAAAACTGTACGCCGATGACCGTATTGGCGATAATGAGAAATATAACTGCCAGATAAATGGTCAGATAGCTGGAAGCCGTCTGAAAGAATAGCTGCCGCCCCATATTCTGCAGATAGCTTTCATAGGACAGACCTGTCTCGTCCAGCTTTTCGTTTATTTCGGAGATGGCGGACAGAAGGCTTGTATGCTTTGTTGTATGGTTATTTAAAATACCATTTACGAAAATGTCGTATTCTCCCTGGGTATAGTATACAAAATCTTCATCCGGAAGAATCAGAGCAAAGGACAAAGTAATGGAACGGTCGGTGACCAAATCTGCACCCTGAACTTTTCCCGTCAGACGGAGAGCATCGCCGTCCAAAGAGGTCAGAGGTTCCGTTTCCAGGATGCGGTTAAGCAGTTGGACTCTGCCCTGTGCAGTGTCTTCCTGATTCATGTAAACCGCGGCCTCTCCCGGATGCAGTACAAGCTCTGACTGGCCGGCAGCAGCCAGAAGACGGTTGTAGCAGCTAAGCGGGATCAGATAAGGAGAGGAGGCGTAGGACAAATTATTTAAAAGTACATCTCTGTCTCTGGAAGAATCCATGCTGCGCAGAGCAGCCAGAAGAGGCTCTGTATCGAATGCATGTTCGGTGTCTTCGGTCGTACGGACGCGTCCGGTTTTCATTTCGAACAGATCCTGAAACATCGTATCCAGCCGGTATGCGGCCAGAGTCCGGCGGACGTCGGAAGCATTGGTGTCTGTGAAGGTATAGTCCAGAACATGGGATGCGGCATTTTCGTAATAGCGGAAGACTGCTGTACCGGCGCCAAAGCAGCAAAGAGCAGCCAAAATCAGCAAAGAGCAAAGGGCAAGAGTGCCAAAGCGGCGGATCAGAGTTTCCTGTATCTGACGAAAGTCAAAGGTGTGAAGCCGGCGGTCATGGTTCCCTTTGCGGATGAAAAATCCCATCAGAAGACGAAGGCCCCAGAAGACAAAAAAAGTTCCCAGAAGTCCTAAAACGACCGTAAGCCCCATGAACCGGATATGAGTCCAGGATTCTCCGTGAATAGCCATAGCATAAGCAGCGGTCAGACAGAGCATACCGGCTAACAGCGAAACAACATAGACGCAGGAGGGCATCTGCCTTTTGGCCCCCTCCGGTATCTCCGTCAGAAGAGAACCGATTTCCTGCCGGCTGATGTTGCCGCTCAGGAGCAGAGAGGCCGTACATTTAACCAGGAAAAATCCGGCTGCCGTCCAGAGCATTGCCCGGAAGGAAAATGAGAACTGATGTTCGATAATGCCGATACCGACCAGACGGGCCGTAATCAGGCTGATTAGTTCGGACAGGAGAACTGCAAAAGGCAGTCCAAGTGCCAGCGAAAGGATGCTGCTGCCGAAATCTTCCGCCAGCAGAAGGACAAACAGCCGGCTGCGGCGCATACCAAGCATCAGATAGACGCCAAACTCATGCCTGCGGCGCTCCAACTGAAAACGGCTGGCATAATAAATGAGAAAGAATAAAAGGAACAAAGTCATTCCGTAAAATGCAGGAATCAAAGTCAGAAGCTTTTCCACGGCATCACTTTCCATCTGTGACAGAAAGACCATCACATCCTGTCGGGGAAGAGACAAAATAACATAAAATGCCATAACAGCCACAAGCAAAGAACTGAAAAACAGACCGTTTTCTTTCCGGCTTCTTTTGCTGTTTCTAAGGATCAGTTTAAAGAACATTTGCACTTCCTCCTCCTAACTGGGCCATAACCTTTAAAATCCGTTCATAAAAATCCTGCCGGGATTCCTCCGGAATATTCCGGCGGAGTTCATGAAAGATCACACCGTCCTGAATAAACAGGATGCGCTTACAGTAGCTGGCGGCGTTGGAATCGTGGGTGACCATCAAAACAGCGGCATGTTCCTCCTGGTTCAGCCCCAGAAGTTTTTCCATTAATGCTTTGGCATTTTTGGAATCCAGTGCACCGGTGGGTTCATCTGCAAGTATAATGCCCGGATGCAGGATCAGTGCTCTGGCTGCGGCCACTCTCTGTCTTTGTCCTCCGGACATCTGCGCGGGAAATTTATGCAGGACTTCCTGGATCTCCAGATAGGACGCAAGCTGATTCAGGCGCTTTTTGCCTTCCTTTTCCGGTATTTTGTGAAGGGACATAGGCAGCAGGATATTTTCCAGTCCGGTCAGATTATCCAGCAGTTCGAAATTTTGAAACAAATAGCCGATCTCTTTGCCGCGGTAATCGGACAGAGCAGCGCCTTTGAGAGACGAGAGGGATTTGCCTTTTATGAGAATGCTGCCGCTGTCAGGCCGGATTACAGCAGCAATACAATTTAATAAGGTAGATTTGCCGGAACCGCTGCTCCCCATGATTCCCAGAAATTCTCCCGGCATGACCTGAAAAGTGATGCCGTTTAATGCTTTTGTCCGGCCTTTGGTTTTTCCATAATATTTTTTTAAAGATTCGATCTTAAGAATAGGTTCCATCTTTTTACCTCCTTGGTTCTGCAGGTATCATAGCATAGGAGGAAAGAAATTGGTACTTACAGTTGATGAAAGGATCTGAGGACTTATATGCGTTTCAAAATGAGAGCCTTGTCAACCACTCGAAAAGGTGATAGACTATACCTAGTCTATACGACACACCAATCGACAGGAGGAATTGCAGTGATAGAAGCAACGAGCTGCGGCGGTGTGGTAATATTTCGTGGTAAGATCCTGCTTTTGTACAAGAACTATAAAAACAAGTATGAAGGCTGGGTGCTGCCGAAGGGAACTGTGGAACCGGGGGAAGAACACCGGCAGACAGCGGCCAGAGAGGTCAGAGAAGAGACCGGAGTGGACGCTAGGATCGTGAAATATGTCGGTAAAAGCCAGTATACGTTTACGGTTCCGGAGGATGTGGTCGAGAAGGATGTGTATTGGTATCTGATGATGTCCGACAGTTATTACAGCAAACCACAGCGTGAAGAGTATTTTATGGATTCCGGATACTACAAATATCATGAGGCATACCATTTGCTGAAATTTCCGAATGAAAAACAGATCCTGGAAAAGGCGTATAATGAGTATATCGAGATGAAAAAGAGTAACCTTTGGGGGAACCGGAAGTAAACTTTTAACAGCATTTATCCTGGAAAATCTTTCCGGCTTTAAGGAATGGTTTCAGACAGATGCAAAACTTTAAATAAGAGGTTGTTGGGAACGACAGCCTCTTTTTACAAAGAGGAAGATCAAGAGATGAGATGGTATCAGAATCTGTATGTGGGAACCAATGCGATGCCTCATATCCAGGCTATTCGGAGAAAAGCGGCTTCAGGAAGGCTGATGGCAGGTGTTTACTATATTACAAGAGCATCCGTACCGGGAAATCTTCTGGATATTTTTCATAATGGGATGCTGAAGCAGAACTATTTTGCCAAAACGCAGTGTACTGATGTGATTGGCGTGGCTGAGGGCCGGATGGAAGCGTACCGGCTGGCAGAACAAGTCATATGGGAAGTGTACCAGAAGACCGGAGGCTTTGACATCGGTTCTTATTTCAGGTCAGAGGATTTTGTGGAGGATTAAAGAATCCATATGCTGCATGTGGGATTGTTAATTTTAAAAATATTGGGAATCATTCTTCTTATAGTGCTTGGGCTTTTGCTTCTGTTTTTGTATGCGGTTCTGTTTATAGCAGTGTCTTACCGGGTCCGTGCAAGAAGAGAGGAAACATTTGAAGTAACTGCTTCGGCTGCATGGCTTTTTCGGATCTTTTCGATTTATTTCTCATTTGCAGAGGGAGCAGAGGAAAATCTTGTTCTGCAGGTCCGGCTGTTTGGGACTCCTGTCTGGAGGATATGGGGAGCAGAAAAGCCGGAAAAGAGAAAGCGAAAGTCAGGACTTGGGAAACGATTTAGAAAACGAAAGCCCAGGAAAGAAAAGCAGGAGGAAGTAAAAGAGGCAGTGCCCCGGCCGGAAAGAAAGGCAGAGGAGCCGCAGAGGGAAGAGCCTGAGAAGGAAGCAGTGCCAAAGGTTCCAGAGGAGCCCGAAACATCCGTTAGCTCTGAAGGTTCGCCGGTTTCAGAGAAGAAAGTCAGAAAAAGATCATTTTTCCATAGACTTTTCCGAAAGGCTGTCTATGCAGTCAGGGGAATCTGTGATAAGATAAAACAAATATGGAAAAAGCTTCTGGGAATCAAAGATGTGTTTCTGAGGCTTCTGGACCGGAAGAAGGAGCTTTTCGAGTTTTGGAATCTGGAGGAGCACCGGCGCGCCAGAAGCGCATTCTGGAAAGAAATGCAGTATCTCTGGAAGAAGTCAAGGCCAAGAAAGATCAAAGGGAAGATTCGGTTTGGGTTTACCAACCCCGCTCATACCGGTCTTTGCATGGGAGCCGTCGGTATGCTGTGCGCGTGGTATCCAAAACGGCTGGAACTTCTGCCGGATTTTGAACAGAAGATTCTGAAAGGAGAAGCTGATATCCGGGGCAGGATCAGATGTTATGTATTTGTCCGGGTTCTTCTTCGGATTTATTTTCATAAAGATATTCGCCAGATGTATCAGCACTGGAAAGAATTATAAGCCCATGTCAGAAGGGCGGGGCAGAATCAGCATTGATTGGGAGAGGCTTCCAGAACCAGGGGCATTTTCGGATGGATGCGGAACTTAAATCAGCATCCATCGGGAAATGCCCGGAAGGATTTTAGGACACGAATGTGGCCGAAAATGCTTTCAGAACCAGGGGCATTTCCTGATGGATGCGGAACTTAAAACAGCATCCATCAGAAAATGCCCGGAAGGATTTTGGGACACGAATGTGGCCGAAAATGCTTCCAGAACCAGGGGCATTTTCAGATGGATGCGGAACTTAAATCAGCATCCATCGGGAAATGCCCGGAAGGATTTTAGGACACGAATGTGGCCGAAAATGCTTTCAGAACCAGGGGCATTTCCTGATGGATGCGGAACTTAAAACAGCATCCATCAGAAAATGCCCGGAAGGATTTTGGGACACGAATGTGGCCGAAAATGCTTCCAGAACCAGGGGCATTTTCGGATGGATGCGGAACTTAAATAGGAGGTTTCATAAAGATGAGTGAAAAAAATAACAACAGCTTTGAGACGACCGTTGCATCTTTGTTTAAAGGGATGGATCAGTTTATTTCCAGCAAAACGGTCGTAGGTGATGCCATTACGGTAGGAAACACCATCATTCTTCCTTTGGTAGATGTATCTTTCGGCGTCGGTGCAGGAGCCAGCTCCAGTGACAGCAAGAACAATGGAGCCGGAGGACTGGGCGGAAAGATCTCTCCCAGTGCGGTTCTTGTGATTCAGGAGGGAAATATCCGCCTGGTGAATGTGAGAAATCAGGATGCAGTGACAAAGATTCTGGATATGGTGCCGGACTTTGTTAATAAATTCACATCCGGAAAGTCCAGGAACACTTCTGATCCGGAAGTGGAGAAGGCAGTGAATGAGATTCTGAACTCCTGACCCGGCGGAAAAATTAAAATCAAAAAAAGTAAAATTTTGCTTGCAAATCCTGAAAGATTCTGGTAGAATAACAGAAGTTGTGAGTCCGTTCGGACTCAAATAAGCCGAAGGAGGTGCAATGATGGCTAAATGTGCAATTTGTGACAAGAGTGTTCACTTTGGAAACAATGTGAGTCATTCCCATAGAAAATCCAGTAAAATGTGGAGATCCAATGTGAAATCCGTAAAAGTGAAAGTAAACGGCGGAGCAAAGAAAATGTATGTATGCACTTCTTGCTTGAAGTCCGGTAAAGTGGAAAGAGCTTGATCGGCTGTTGTTTGACAGGAACGTGTGAGAGGGTTGTCAATGTGACAGCCCTTTTCTTATATTATAAGAAAAGGCTTCCGTGGAAAAGCAGAGGAAGGCTTCAGCAGCCGGAAAAACACTGGTAGCCGCAGATAATAAGGACGGCGGACAGGAAGATCCGAAGGAACAGATTATCTTTTGGCAGAAACAAAGTGATGAAAATTCCGACCCCAAGCCAGAACAGGATAAAACCGATGATCCTTTTCATGGAAGACCGTCCTTTTTCGTGCATTCTTATTTATAGTGTATGCTGTGATCTGAAAAATAGAAAATAGAAATGGAAAAACAAAATTTTATTTCATTTTTAAAAAATATCGGGTATAATAGTTAATAATTATGTGTATTTATGAAACTGCGCATGTTTCATAAGGCAGAAAAACGGGAGGTATTCATATGCAGGGACAGATTCATACAGAGCTTGGCAGCATAACCATCGATGCAGATGTGATCGCCACATATGCCGGCTCCGTTGCTATCGGATGCAGCGGGATTGTAGGTATGGCAACATTGGACATGCGTGATGGTCTGATGAAGCTTCTGAAGAAAGACAGCATCAAAAGAGGGATCGAGGTAGCCATTGAGGAAAACGAGATCTATCTGGCATTCCACATGATCGTGGCGTACGGTGTCAATATACCGGTAGTCTCCGAGAATCTGATGGATTCCGTCAAGTATCAGGTGGAAGCATTTACGGGTATGAAGATCGGAAAGATCGATATCTTTGTAGAAGGTGTGAGAGTGATTGATTAACGAGGGAGGATCTGCATTGTGAGGAAGACAATCAATGCCCAGATGATTGCGAAAATGTTTCTGGGCGGCGCCAAAAATCTGGAATCCAAAAAAGAGTGGATAAATGAACTAAATGTGTTTCCGGTTCCTGACGGTGATACAGGAACGAATATGACGCTGACGATTACGGCTGCTGCCGGTGAGGTCAGCGGACTGTCGGAACTGAATATGGAGACACTGGCAAAATGCATCTCTTCTGGTTCCCTGCGCGGTGCAAGAGGTAATTCCGGCGTGATTCTCTCTCAGCTTTTAAGAGGATTTACCAAAGGAATCAAAGACCAGGAGGAACTGGATGTAATTGATTTGGCCAATGCTATGCAGAAGGCAGTGGAGACGGCCTACAAAGCAGTCATGAAGCCCAAAGAAGGCACAATTCTCACGGTGGCCAAAGGAGCGGCGTTAAAAGCGGCAGAGCTTGCACAGACGATGGAGGATGTGGAAGAATTTTGCAGACTGGTCATTAAAGAGGCTGAGGCAGTTCTTGCCAGGACGCCGGAGATGCTTCCGGTACTGAAGGAAGCAGGCGTGGTTGATTCCGGCGGCCAGGGACTGGTGGAGGTGTTAAAAGGTGCCTACGATGCGCTTCTTGGCAAGGAAGTAGATTACTCTTTCGAAGCTCCCAAAAAGGAGAGTACGGTCCGGATCAGTGCACAGACGGAGGCGGATATCCGGTTCGGCTACTGTACGGAATTTATTATAATGCTGGAAAAGGCATATGACGAGAAGACGGAGCTGGATTTCAAAGCGTTTCTGGAGTCCATCGGGGATTCCATCGTGGTCGTGTCCGATGACGATATTGTCAAGGTGCATGTACATACGAACGATCCCGGACTGGCCATTCAGCGGGCGCTTACGTATGGTTCCCTGTCAAAGATGAAGATCGACAACATGCGTCTGGAGCATGAAGAAAAGCTAATCAAAGATGCTTCTAGAATTGCAAAAGAGCAGGAACAGGAAAGAAAAACAAAAAGCGAAGAGAAAAAAGAAGAACCGCGCAAAGAGATGGGCTTTATTTCCGTGTCCATCGGTGAAGGCGTAGGAGAGATCTTCAAAGGACTTGGTGTGGATTATCTGATCGAAGGCGGACAGACTATGAATCCCAGTACAGAAGATATGCTGGAAGCGATTGACAAGGTTCATGCAGATAATATATTTATTCTTCCGAATAACAAAAATATTATTCTGGCTGCCAACCAGGCCAGCTTTCTTACTTCCGATAAGAAGGTGATCGTAATCCCAACGAAGACGATTCCTCAGGGAATTACGGCTATGGTCAATTATATTCCGGAAGAGACGCCAAAGCAGAATGAAGTTCGTATGCAGGCGGAGATTCAGAATGTAAAGACCGGACAGGTGACCTATGCAGTCCGCGATACAAAGATCGACGACAAGGAGATCCATCTTGGAGATATTATGGGCATCGGAGATGACGGAATTCTGGCAGTAGGAAAGGAGACTTTGGATACCGCACTTCAGATGATGGAGGAGCTGGTGGATGATGCTTCAGAGATCATCGGGATCTACTACGGCGAGGAGGTGTCCGAGGAGGATGCACAGGCGCTGGGCGATCAGATTGCAGAGAAATATCCGGATACGGAAGTGGAAGTTCACTATGGAGGGCAGCCGATCTATTATTATGTAATATCGGTGGAATAACAGGCAGCAGGACTTTTATGCTTTTATTTGCGCTTGTTTGATAGAAAGTATCGGGCAGACGGCCGGTTTTGTATGTTTTCAGCGGGACACGAATGTCCGTCGAAGATGTATCAAACCGGTCGTCTGTCTGTTTTAAACTGCACGACTGCCGGGAAACCTGTGCATCTGGCCGGGATATGATATAGATTTTTATGGAGAATGACAGAAAATGAAGCTTCAGGATTCGATTACAACGATCAAGGGAATCGGGGAAAAGAAAGCGGCAATATTCGCAAAGGCAGGGATTCATACGATAGAGGAGCTGCTTACACATTATCCGCGGTCATATGAGACGTACGGAGAGCCGGTAAATCTTTCAGAGGTCGAAAACGGAAAAAAGTATTCGGTCTATGGATATATTTTGTCTGTGTCGGCTGTGAAACGATACGAAAAATATCAGGTATTTACAGTACAGATCCGGGTGGGGGAGAAGGAACTTCAGGGAACGTGGTTTAATATGCCCTTTCTGCGGAATCGTTTTCAGAGGGGCGGGCAATATGTTTTTCGCGGGACTGTAAACATTCGGGGAAGACAATACCGGATGGATCAGCCGGAAACTTTTTCCCTGGGAGAATATGAGCGTCTGCAGCATGTGATGCAGCCAAAGTATCCGCTTACGTCCGGTCTGACAGGAAAGATGGTTGTAAAAGCAGTTAAGGCCATTTTAGATCAGGAAGAGATTCGGATGGAAGAATATCTTCCGGAGGAGATTCGAAAGAGGTATGGGCTGATGCCGGAGCAGGAGGCTGTCCGGGGGGTGCACTTTCCAAAGGATGACGAAGAGATGCGCGGGGCCAGAGACCGGCTGGTGTTTGATGAATTTTTGCTGTTTGTCCTTGGAATCCGCAAGTTAAAAGAAAGCCAGGAAAGGCTGTCCAACGAGGCAAAGATGAAAGAGACAGCGGAAACAGACCGGCTGATTCGCTCTCTTCCTTATGAACTGACCGGAGCGCAGAAGAGGGTGTGGAAGGAGATTGCTTCTGATCTGTCCAGTGACCATATGATGAGCCGTCTGGTGCAGGGAGATGTGGGATCCGGAAAGACGATTTTAGCAGTGCTGGCACTTGTTATGGCGGGCTGCAGCGGATACCAGGGGGCGCTTATGGTGCCTACCGAAGTGTTGGCAGAGCAGCATTTTCAATCCATCTGTCATATGCTCTCGGAATATGAAATTCCTTTGAAAGCGGTTTTGCTGACGGGCTCCATGACGGCAAAGGAAAAGCGGGAGGCAGGGGAGGCCATCGCCTGCGGAACGGTGCAGATCATCATCGGGACTCACGCGCTTATCCAGGAGAAGGTCATCTATCAAAAGCTGGGGCTGGTAGTGACGGATGAACAGCATCGGTTTGGGGTGCGGCAGAGGGAGGCGCTGGCCAATAAGGGAATGCATCCCCATGTACTGGTCATGAGTGCTACGCCGATTCCGAGAACACTGGCAATCATCGTTTACGGTGACCTGGACATTTCGGTGGTGGATGAACTGCCGGCAGACCGGCTTCCGATCAAAAACTGCGTGGTGGACGAGTCCTATCGCCCCCAGGCGTATCGTTTTATGGAGAAAGAGACAGCGCTTGGCCATCAGGTCTATATTATCTGTCCCATGGTAGAAGAAAGCGATGAGATGGAGCTGGAAAATGTGACCGATTATACAAAAAGACTGAAAAAACTTCTGCCCGGACATCAGATCGAATGTCTTCACGGCAGGATGAAACCAAAAGAAAAAAATGAGATTATGAGTCGGTTTGCAGCAGGGGAAATTCAGATTCTGGTGTCTACGACGGTTGTTGAGGTGGGAATTAATGTACCGGAGGCGACTGTGATGATGGTGGAAAATGCAGAGCGTTTTGGCTTAGCGCAGCTTCATCAGCTTCGAGGGCGTGTAGGACGGGGAAAGGCGCAGTCCTACTGCATTTTTATGAGCGGAAGTAAAGGGAAGGAGACAAAGAAGCGTCTGGAAGTGCTGTATCAGTCCAACGATGGATTTTATATCGCCAGTGAGGATTTGAAGCTTCGGGGGCCTGGAGATCTGTTCGGTATCCGCCAGAGCGGAATCCTGGAATTTAAGCTGGGGGATGTGTTCCAGGACGCAAAGGTGCTGCAAAGCGCCAGCGAGGCGGCAGGATGGTTTTTGTCCTGTGATCCGGATCTGAAAGAGCCAGAGCACGGGCCTTTGTCTAAAAGGCTGGAACGCTATTTGAGACAGGGAGGAGAAAGTCTGAGCCTTTAGAGTTTTTTTGGCACGACAAACGCATGAATGAATAAATTATGAACAATTCATCTTTTTTGGTATAATCAAAGAAAAAAGGATGGATTTTAGTAATGAAAACACTTTTAGATTATGCAAGCACAGTGACAGATTTGAGACAGGAAAAAAAGGTACTTCATAAGATGATGGATATTATTATGCTTGTCTTTTTTGCAACACTTGCAAATGCAGATGATTGGGTAGAGATGGAGGTGTTTGGGAAGGAACATGAAAAGTTCCTGCGCAATTATCTGGAACTTCCAAACGGAATCCCTTCTCATGACACAATTCAAAGGGTCTTTGCAATGGTTCCGTCGGAATTTCTGGAAAATTTTCAGAAGCAATGGAATGAAATGTTAAACAGCGATGAGGGAAGCAAAATAAAAAGGCTGCTTGCAATTGACGGGAAAACGCAAAGAGGAAACGGCAGTAAAAAACAGAAAGCCAACCATATTGTCAGCGCTGTGGATGAGAAAGGATTCTGTCTGGGACAGAAACGCGT
>CAJTDB010000041.1 GCA_910574965.1 Lachnospiraceae bacterium
CTATATTGAGGGGGTAAGATGCTGTGATCCCTTGTGTGCGGAAGATTTAAAGGCATGTATGAGGAAACTACGACAGTTTCATAACAAAAAGCTGCATACAGAACATACGTTCGATATCTTTGAAAAGCTGGAATTTTATGAATCCTTGTGGGAAGGAAAGCCTTCCGTATATAAGGACTATCAAAAAACAAAAGCCCATGTTCTGTCCTTAAGAAAATTTATAGACGACCATGCTGCGGACAAAGTTCTTACACATATCGACGCTGTTCCGGATAATTTTCTATTTGATGACCGCACTGAGGGAGAACTGCATCTTCAACTGACCGACTGGGAATACGCAGGCATGCAGGATCCCCATGTGGATATTGCCATGTTCTGTATCTATTCTCTCTATAATAAGAAGCAAATTGACAGGTTGATCAACATTTATTTCGAGGGAAACTGTCCCTGGCATATTCACACCAAGATCTATTGCTATATATCAGCCTGCGGCCTGCTCTGGAGCAACTGGTGTGAGTACAAAAGAAATCTGGGTGTGGAGTTTGGAGAATATTCCCTGCGCCAGTACCGATATGCCAAAGAGTATTATAAATTAGCGAAAGCGGAAATGGAGAAACCAAATGTCTTATCATGTTGACAACGCAGTGATTATGGCGGCTGGAACATCGAGCAGATTTGCACCGCTGTCCTATGAAAAGCCAAAAGCACTGATCGAGGTGAAAGGCGAAATTTTAATTGAACGGCAGCTACGGCAACTGCAGGAAGCCGGAATCTGTCAGGTGCTGCTGGTTGTTGGCTATCAGAAAGAACAGTTTGCATATTTGAAAAAGAAATTTGATGTAATCCTCATCGAAAATAACGACTATTTATTCAGAAATAACCATGCGAGCATTTATGCAGTAAAAAATTATTTAAAAAATACCTATATCTGTTCCGCAGACAACTACTTTACAGAAAATCCATTTGAAAGAGAAGTTTCAGACGCTTATTATGCGGCCGTTTATGCAGACGGAGAGACAAACGAATGGTGTATGGAAGAAGATTCGGACGGAAACATCAGCCAAATTACGATTGGCGGAAAAAATGCATGGTATATGCTGGGACATGCATTCTGGGATGAGAAATTCAGCAGGAAATTTATTGAAATCCTGGAAAAAGTATACAGACTGCCGGAGACTTCCGGCCTTTTGTGGGAAAGTATTTATGCATTGCATCTGGATGAACTGAAATTGAAGATCCGAAAATATCCCAAGGATTTTATTTTTGAATTTGATACCTTAGACGAACTTCGGACATTTGACAGCAGTTATATCCATGATACCCGTTCAAATCTGCTGAAAACAGCAGCGCGGGAACTGCAGTGCCGGGAGGCAGATATCACAAGCATCCAGGCCCTTAAAAGTTCGGATAATGCTGCGGAAGGCTTTTCCTTTTGGGCCGGGAAGATGCAGTATGTATACAGCTATAAGACACAAACGATTAGGAGAATTTAAAATGGAGATAAATTTGGAAAAAGTCCAGGCTTTATGTGAACGCGTAATCGGAAAGAAATACAGCAGCATTAAAAGAATGGGAGGACTTACCAACTACACCTATCATGTTGCTGTGGAGGACGGAAAAGAATATGTGGTACGTCTTCCCGGAGAGGGAACGGAGGCGCTGATCAACCGTTCCGAAGAAAAAATCAGTACAAAGCTTGCGTGCGATCTGGATCTCGACGCCGAATGTCTTTATTTTGGAGAAGACGGTTCCAAAGTAACCGCATACATACCGGACGCCGTCACCATGTCTGCAGATTCCTTGAAAGAAGAATTGCATATTCGGCAGATAGCCGAAATATTTCAAAGGCTTCATACCAGCGGAGTAAATACAGGAGTTGCTTTTGATGTATTTGATATGGCCGCAGCATACGAGAACATCATAACCGAAAAAGAAGTTCCGATGTATAAAGACTATCCGGAAGTCAAAAAGGCTGTCATGAAGATCAAGCGGGAAATTGACCAGATATGCCGGATTTCCATTGTTCCCTGCCACAATGACGGCCTCTGTGAAAACTGGGTGACCCAGGGAAAGACAGGACGAATGTATCTGATCGACTGGGAATATGCCGGCATGAACGATGCCATGTGGGATCTTGCAGATGTTTCCATTGAGGCGTCATACGATCAGCTTCTGGATACAGTATTACTGAAAGAATATCTTGGAAGAGAACCTGAGGACTTGGACTGGAAACATTTTCTGGCAGCCAAAATCTATGTGGACTTTCTCTGGACCTTATGGGCGAAGACGCGTGTTCCATATGATGGGCAGTCCATGGAAGACTGGGCGGCGGAAAGATATGACCGGCTGAAGAAAAACACAGCGAAATATCAGACCATCTAAGGAGGACAAAAACATGATATATGGGATCATCGCAGGGATAACATGGGCACTGGAAACCATTATATTGGGAATTGCTTTGGCAATGACTCCATTCGTCTCAACAACGCAGGCAGTCTTTCTGGCACCGTTTGTCAGTACCTTTCTGCACGATGCATGCTCTGCCGTCTGGTCGGCTGTTTACAACGGCATCCATGGAAATCTTAAAAATGTATGGTATGCGCTGACAAAAACAAAAAGCGGAAAGTTTGTGGTCATTGCGGCAGTGATCGGCGGTCCGGCAGGCATGACCGGATATGTCATGGCAGTGAACTATATGGGAGCATCCATCGGTGCGGTGGCAAGCGCCGTCTTCCCGGCCATTGGCGCAGTACTGGCCTATTTCTTTTTGAAGGAAAACATGCAGTGGTACCGATGGATCCTATTATTAATAACGCTGCTGGGCGTATATGGTCTCAGCTATTCTCCGGAGCTGGATACGTCAAACTTTCTTCTTGGTGCTGCAGGTGCATTCATGTGTGCGTTCGGATGGGGAATCGAGGCCGTCATTTTGGCAAAGTGCCTGCAGGATCCGGAAGTAAAAGATGAATATGCACTGCAGATCCGGCAGACAACCTCTGCTCTTGTTTATGGAGTAATGATTCTGCCTGGATTAAAAGGGTGGGGATTTACGGTCCGTCTGTTTACCGGCAATACCGGCTGGCTGCTGCCGATCATTGCTTTTGCTGCTTTTTTTGCAACGATTTCCTATTTGTTCTATTATAAAGCCATTGCTTCGATTGGAGCATCAAAGGCAATGGCTTTGAACGTATCGTATTCTGCATGGGCGATTGTTTTTACGGTATTGATTCTGCATGATACAAGTGTCCTGACTCCGGCGACGATTCTATGTGCAGCAGTCGTGATTGTATGCGGGATACTGGCAGCGGCGGATTTCAGAGAATTGTTTGGAAAGTCTTTCTAATATCCTTTCATAACGACCTGCCAACTAATGCTTTCCGTATTTTTATTTTGGTTCTTCGATTTGCACAGCGGGACTTCGGAAGAAAAGGCTGCAGATGAAGAATCCAAAATCCCTTGTGCAATAAAATGCATCATGATACAATGAAAGAAAAGCAGAAAACAAAGAAAATCCTGCATTCCAGAATCAGAAAGGGAGTCGATTCATTTATGGGAATTTATTTGAATCCGGGCAGCGAGGCGTTCCGGCAGGCGGTGACGGACGATATTTATATTGATAAGACGAATATGATTGCACTGATGAATCAGCGCTTAAACAAGTCCAGAGGAAAGTATGTCTGCGTCAGCCGGCCCAGACGCTTTGGCAAATCTATGGCAGCAGATATGCTTTCTGCATATTACAGCAGGGGCTGCGATTCCGGAGCTCTGTTTACCGGGAAAAAAATAGAGACAGATCCGTCGTATGCAGAACATCTGAATCGGCATCATGTGATCCGGCTGGACATCCAGCAGTTTTTATTTCAGAAATTTCATCTGGACATTTTTATCAACAAAATTCAGGAAAAGGTGATTAAAGAACTACAGGAACAGTTTGGAGATCACTTTTTGGCCGATGAGTATGGACTTCAGGGAGTCTTAAAGCAGATTTATGCAGATACCGGCGAAGGGTTTATCTTTATTATTGATGAATGGGACTGCGTCTTCCGAATCGCCCAGGACCGGAAAGACATACAGAAAAATTATCTGGACTTTCTCCGGGGTCTTTTTAAAGGTGCGGAATATGTAGAGCTTGCCTACATGACCGGAATCCTTCCGATCAAGAAATACGGAGAGCATTCGGCAATTAATATTTTTAATGAATATTCCATGATCGAGTCCAGGGATCTGGGGGCATACTTTGGATTTACAAAAGAAGAGGTACAGGAGCAGTGCAGAACGCATCAGGTGGATTATGCAGAAATGACAAGATGGTATGACGGATATCAGTTGGGCAAGCTTCTTATTTATAATCCGAAATCTGTTGTCGATGCTCTGCTGTGGAAAGACTTTCAAAGCTATTGGACCGGCACGGAAACTTATGAGGCTTTGAAAGTTTACATTGATCTGAACTTTGACGGTCTGAAAGAAGCGGTTATCAGGATGCTGGGGAACGGACGCTGCCGAATTGATCCCTCCACGTCCCAGAACGATATGACCACGTTTCAGACGAAAGATGATATCCTCACGCTGCTGGTTCATCTCGGCTACCTGACCTTCGATAACCGGACGGCGGAGGTCTGTATCCCCAATCAGGAGATTCAGCAGGAATTTTTACGGTCGGTAAGGACCGGCGGATGGAACGGCGTCGCAGAATCTCTGAACCGTTCCGGAGAACTTCTGGAAAACACCTGGGCTCTGAACGGAAACGCTGTAGCGGAAGGCATCGCGGCGATTCACCGGGATACTGCTTCCCTGCTGAAATACAGGGATGAGAATTCGCTGACCTGTACGATCCTGATGGCATATTACAGCGCGAAGGCGTATTACCTGAATCCTGTCATGGAGATGCCGGCGGGAAAAGGATTCGCAGACGTGGTCTACCTTCCCAGACGGAACGTGGACCGTCCGGCGCTGGTGATCGAGCTGAAGTGGAAGAAGTCGGCCGAAGGCGCACTCCGTCAGATCAAAGAACGGGAGTATGCGTCGTGGGTCGAGGGGTATACGGGAGAGATTCTGCTGGTGGGGATTAATTACGATGAGGCGAAGGGGCATACTTGCGTGATTGAGAGGTATGTTAAACAGGCCTAGAGAGAAACTTCCATTTCGTGATGAAGAGTTTGATATTTGGAATTGATGTTTTTGTAAGGCCGGAAACAAATGTAAAAGTAACTGCATATGATGGAAAAACAATTCCCTATGAAGATGGAGATTTTGATACAATAATAATTATTGATGTATTACATCATACGGATGATCCTAATTTAATTGTTGCTGAAATGGCACGTGTAAGCAGTAAATACGTGATTGTGAAAGATCATCTAAAATCCGGTTTAATATCATATCTTAAGCTATGTATAATGGATTATGTTGGAAATGCTCATTATCATGTACGCCTGCCATATAATTATCAATCAAAAAAAACAGTGGGAAACAATATTCAAAAATAATAATTTTAAAATTGTTGAGTGGTATGAATATCTTAATTTTTATAAAGGACTGTTCCATCTGCTGTTTGACAGCGATTTGCATTTTATAACATATGGGAGATTATCATGAATTCATGATAAACGCCCTTATCAGAAAAAAAGAGTTATCAGGAATTACTGAACGGAATCCTTGCTTTTAGATATGTGTTAGCTTCATGATTCCTGATAACTCTGATAATGTATCTGCCATTTGTTGATAGTTACTGTCATAATGATATTGGCAGGCTTGTGCCTGACTATCATTATGGATGGTGATTATTTTGATTCAATCAACGATTGAAAATCTTGTAGCTCAAACAGCCAACATCTTTTTGCAAAATGGATATAACCACCGAAGTATCCGGGAAAAAGAATTTGCCCTGCAAAAGATTGTCCAACTGCACCACGAGAACGGATATGATTGTTACAGCCCTGAAATTGTATCCCTGTTTATCCGGGACGCAGAGAACCGCTATCAGCAAAAGGAAATCGGGAAAATACGATTTATGTTCCTTACAAAAACTGCTGATTACCTGACCGAATACCATGAAAAAGGCTCTATAACTTTATATGCCCGGAGGGTTCCGTCTGCTCTTTCCCCATACTACGAAGACCTTTTAACCGGTATCAAGGCTTATGGGGAATGGAATGACAAAACCAAATGCAGTATCCGACAGGTCGCAACCCCTTACTTCAAATGGCTTTTGGCTAATGGGATTGGTTCATTTGCGCAGGTGGATGACAGCATTATCAGAAAATACCTCATGGATTGTTCCAGGCGCATGACACTCAATAGTATTGATACCATCAAGCGTTCTCTTAAAAAGCTGCATTTGTATCTATATGAAATAGGAATTACGGGCAACAGCTTTGTAGATACGCTGTCTTTTGTAACCCCTACAGAACATAAGGTGAAAAACCTGTCCCTCTGGATGAAATCGCCGCTGTTCTGGATGTTATTGACCGCAGCACCGCTATGGGCAAGCGTGACTATGCAATGATTATGACAGCGGCTGTCACCGGGATAAGGTCTGTTGACATCATAAACCTGACTTTTGATGCGATTGACTGGATTAACGGGGAAATCCGAATCACCCAACATAAAACGGGGAAGACGCTTGCGCTTCCTTTAACGACAGACGTTGGCGAAGCCATTCAGGACTATATATTGAATGGCCGTCCGAAAAGTGATCTGCCGTTTGTTTTTTTACGTGCAAAATCCCCCGCCGTACAGTTAGGACGTACTCTGCCTTATCAGACATTTAATGTTTACCGGAAAAAGCTCGGACTTCCGAAATGTACATTTCATGGGCTACGGCGTGCTGTGGGCACCAACATGGTAATATCTGGTGTGCCAGTCACTACGGTTTCGCAGGTTTTAGGCCATTCCAGCATTGAGCCGACAAAGCAATATATCTCCTTAGACAGCACGCACCTGAAAGAATGTGCCCTCAATTTAGAAGGCTTCATGCCGGAAAAAGGGGGCGGTCATTTATGAAAGAATTTAAAAGTGCTTTTAGGCCCTCTATCATGGAATATCTTGAGTTTCGTTCCGTTATGGGCTACTCCAATGAGCATGAACAGCAACTGCAGCATTTCGACAGGTATTGTTATGAACACTGCCCAGAACAAACCGAGCTGACAAAAGAAGTTGTCCGTGGCTGGTTCTACGACGAAATCGCAAGAGGCCGTTCCTGTTTGAGCAGCAAGGCTACCGCCATACGCTTATTTGCAAAATATCTCGGCGTATCGGCTTATATACTGCCGATGAGTTGTGTACCCAAAACGCCGGACTATCTGCCATACATCCTGACAGACAGTGAACTTGCTGCATTGTTTCATGCCGCCGATACGATGGAATATAAAAATGACCCATTCTTTCGCGAAACAGCATCCGTCCTTTTGCGGCTGCTCTACTCATGCGGGTTAAGGCCAAACGAGGGCAGAAACATAAAGCTGGAGCATATCAATTTCAAAACCGGCGAGCTTTTCATCACAAAAACCAAACGCAGGAAAGAACGGATCGTCGTAGCTTCTGATGATATGTTGCTGCTGCTGAAAAAGTACCGTTCCCAAAGAGCTATTTTCGACAAAGGGAATGAATATTTTTTTATCCATACAGATTCCTCTGCCCTGAAATCATGGCAGTTGACCGCACTTGTAAAATCATGCTGGGCAGCGGCACATCCAGAAGTTGACCCAAAACTATTGCCACGTTTAAGGCCATATGATCTCCGCCACCGATTTGCATCGACAGTCCTGCAGCGCTGGCTGGATGAAGGCAGGAATCTTTATGCGATGCTCCCTTACCTTCGTGCTTATATGGGACACGAAAAGTTTTCGGACACCGCTTATTACATCCACATCCTGCCGGAACGCCTTATGGTATCTCCAGGAGTACAGTGGGAAAACATTGACCGCATTGGAATGGAGGTGGACATATGGGCACGTTAACCCCGTTTTTCTCCCTTGTCCACGATTTCCTGCTGCTTTCGTTGCCGGATGAACAAAAATGCAGCCCAAATACAATACGTTCTTACCGTAAGTCTTTGGAATTACTTTTCGATTTCATCAAGACAAAGCGGGATATCTCTTTAAGTGAAATCACTTTTGAGATGATTGACCGTAATGCTGTCTCGGAATTTTTGGATTATCTCGAAACAGAACGTAATTGCAGTATATCCACAAGGAACCACCGTCTGCATTGCATCCGTGCTTTCTATAAATATGCAGCACAAGAGGACATCACTGTAATTTCCCATTTAGAGGAAATACAAAAAGTAAAAAAGGCAAAAGAGCCTGAAACCATTGTTGAGCACATGAGTGAGGACGCTGTTAATGCAATCCTGAAGCAGCCCGACACTTTCACGGAAAAAGGGAAAAGAGATGCATTTCTGCTTCTGTTTCTCTATAAAACCGGGCCACGTGTTCAGGAACTCGTTGACATCCGCCTTTGTGATATACAATTAGGCAGACATCCTAAAGTGACCATCCACGGAAAGGGGGCGAAAACTCGGTCAATACCATTGCGGGATGATGTGGTGCGGCACCTGAAACAATATCTTGCACTGTTTCATCCAGAGGAACATTTATTTTCTGAGCAGCATCTGTTCTACGTTACACGGAACCGAATGAAAAAACGCATGACCGAAGATAACGTAAGGCAACTGGTCAGAAAGTATGGCAAACAGGCACGCGAAATCTGTAAAGAAGTGCCCGAAAATGTCCATCCGCATTTATTCCGTCATTCCTGGGCGATGATCTTGTACCAGAATGGTGTAGATTTAACCTTAATTTCTCAATGGCTGGGCCATTCTAATCTCGAAACTACGCTTATCTATGCCCATGCGGATACGGAGTTGAAGCGGAAAGCACTCGAACAGGCTGTACCGGATGACAGTCCGCTTAAGGAACACCTTAATGCTGCACGTTATAAGGTCAGCAATGAAGAACTATTAAAAAGGCTTTGCGGCCTAAAATAATCAGATAGAGTTATCAGAAATTTTTATTGCACTGTTTTCTTGAAACAGTGGCTTCACTCATTGTTTTTCTGATAACTCTTTTTTTCTGATAAGCGCCGCTGGTTTACTCAAAGGAGGTGCCATTGAAAAAGAACGGCGGTCCAAGCCTACAGCCCTGTCATTAAGAAGCGGTTTGGAGAGCTTCGGTGATTTCATAACCCCGTTCCAGTCAAGGCAATCCACTGTATTCAAAAACTTCTGTTCGATTTCCTGATTAGGAATAAATTTTTCTAAAACCGAAAGTAACATTACGCCCTCCAAAAGACACAATTTTCTTGTACAACGCCTGTACAGCATGTTACAATAAAATCAGCAAAAAGAACGGAGGACCTTTCCATGGGTATTTATGTAAATCCGGGAAATGCTGCTTTCCGCAAAGCTCTTAATTCAGAAATTTACGTAGATAAAACGGAACTGATTGCTGTCACTAACCGCAGAATTGATACTTCTGACTGTTTTCTGTGTGTCAGTCGCCCAAGACGTTTTGGAAAATCTATGGCTGCGGACATGCTTGTGGCTTATTACAGTAAGGGCTGCGGTTCCTGGGAACTGTTCAAAGGAAAAAACATCGAAAAAAACGCATTCTTTCAGGAACATCTGAATCAGCATAATGTGATTCGCCTGGATATTCAGCAGTTTCTGTTTCAGGAATCCCATCTGGACATTTTCCTTGATAAGATTCAGGAGGCCGTGATTGGGGAATTGCGTGAGCAGTTCGGAGCCTGCTTTGAAGTGGATGAATATGGCCTGCAGGGGGTTTTAAAACAGCTCTTTATCCGCAAAGGGATCAGTTTTATTTTTGTTATTGATGAGTGGGACTGTGTATTCCGGCTGGCTAAAAAGCGGAAAGAAGTTCAGAAAAAGTATCTGGACTTTCTGAGAGGACTTTTTAAAGGAACCGATTACGTAGAACTTGCTTATATGACAGGAATCCTTCCAATCAAAAAGTATGGGGAACATTCCGCTATTAATATTTTCAGGGAATTTTCCATGTTGAAACCCGGAAGGATTGCGGAATACTTTGGATTTACCGAGTTCGAAGTACAGGAACTCTGCCAAAAGTATAAAGTTGACTACCAGGAGACTCAAAGATGGTACGATGGATATTATCTTGGAACCCAGCATCTCTATAATCCTCAGGCTGTGACAGAATTAATGGAAGATCAGACGTTCCAGAGTTACTGGACCGGCACAGAGACATATGAGGCGCTGAAAATTTATATTGATTTGAATTTTGACGGACTGAAGGAAGCAGTCATCCGAATGCTCGGCCATGGGCGCTGCCCGATCAACACCAGAAAATTTCAGAATGATATGACTACTTTCAGCAGCAGAGATGATGTTCTCACACTGCTGATTCATCTGGGATATTTGACTTATGACAACAGTTCAAAGGAAGTTCTTATTCCGAATCAGGAAATCGAACAGGAATTTTTGAATGCAGTGGAAGGCCCTGGCTGGAGCGGGGTTATGGAATCACTGGAACGCTCCGAATCGCTTCTTAACGATACATGGGAAATGAACGGAAAAGCTGTGGCAGAAGGCATGGAAGCCATCCACCAGGAAACCTCCTCTCTGTTAAAATATAACGATGAAAATTCACTGACCTGCACAATCCTGATGGCTTACTATAGTGCAAAAGCATATTATATGAATCCTATCCTGGAACTGCCCTCTGGAAAAGGTTTTGCAGATGTCGTATATCTGCCCAAACGAAATGTGGATTGCCCTGCGCTGGTAGTGGAACAAAAGTGGAAAAAGTCCGCAGGCGGTGCCCTCCGCCAGATTAAAGAACGGGGATATGCGTCGTGGATTGAAGGATATACAGGAGATATTCTGCTGGTAGGGATTAATTATGATGAAGCGAAAGGACATGAATGTGTGATTGAAAAGTGGACATCTTCTCATTAAATCAGGACAGAGATGTCCCATGTTAGATTGATAAACAAAATTTTTTCAATGACAAAATCAGTCAAAAATTCAATTTTAAGATACTATAATGCTGTTTTTGTACAGTATTGCTATATGCGCATGGGAAATAGGATGCGGGAATATACAGTTATGATTTTCTACAGGAGCAGGCCGAAAGACTGACAATACTGGTTTGATGAAAGTCCGCCAAATAATTTCCAAGGATAATTGTTAATCCAGTCTTCAATCTTTTGAACCTGCTCGTTGGTGTATACACTAATTAAACAGCCAGTGAAAACCTGAAGATGAATCGTAAGCGTCAAATAAGATAGTGGATAGAAAAATAACCACCAGACCTCTATACTAAAAGGCAGTGGTTATCGACACCGTTCCTGTGCTATAGGATTCCACGGCAGATAATCATCCAAATATTCAGGATGTTCGAGAAAGGCACTCCCCGGCATATCTGACAGGATATATTTCAGATACTTCATTGGTGCAAGACCATTTGCCTTGGCCGTCTCTGCCAATGTATAGATCCCAGCACTTGCGGATGCCCCCTTCGGACTTCCTGCAAACAGCCAGTTCTTTCTGCCGATCACAAATGGACGGATGCAGTTCTCAGCAAGTGAATTGCTGATCGAACAGTGGCCGTCTTCCAGATAATTAAAGAATTCCTGACGATGATTTAAGGCGTAATCAAACGCTTTGGACAGTTTGGATTTTGGCAGTTCTAAGGCACTGTTTTTTTCAGCCCATGACCAAAAAGCCTCGAGAAGTGGTTTCTCGCGGATGAGACGCTCCTTTTTCTTTTGACCCGGAGGCAGACCATCCAGTTCCGTCTCCAGGTCAAACAGTTGATTCAGCCGAAAGACCGCTTCCGCAGGTCTTGATGCTTCAGGGGTGTGGACATCCTTAGGAAGCGCATCCGCAAAGGCCCGGCGCAGATGGGTATAACACAGACATCTTTTTACACCCGGAATCCCATTGTATCCGGAATAAGCATCGGTATGGATGCAGCCGTTATAGCCCTTCAGAAATGCTTCCGGATATTTTCCACCCCGTCCCGGCTGATACTCGAAATACCGGATGGGAGTCTCTGCATCTTTGATGCTGCAGTAAACCCACATGTAAGAATCCGATGTATTTTTTCTCCCCGGTTCTTTCAGCACCTGTACGTGGGTCTCATCGATATGCAGGTAATCCTGTTTCAGCAGTTCCTGCTTCAGGCGGCCGACCACATGGGAAAGCCAGTCCCGGAAGACGGCCAGAAGCCAGTTTGACATGGTCGCTCTGCCAAGCTTCAGTCCCAGGGCTTCCCATTCTTTTTCCTGGCGGTATAATGGGATGCCCCGTTCAAACTTCTGGCTGATCAGCCATGCGATTGTGGATGCGGATGCAAGGGAATGCAAGACCAGCGGATAGGGAACCGGCGCTTTTTCCATATATGGTGTTCCCTGTTTCCGGCAGGTTCTGCACTCATAAGTTTCCCGGTAATGGTCAATGACTTTTAAGCTGGCAGGGATAAACTGTACTTCGGTACGGACGAATTCTTCTCCAGCCTTTACCATGGAGCTTCCGCATTTTTCGCAGACTTGTTCGCTTTCATCTATGGTGTGAAGCACTTTGCTGTGTGGAAGGCCTTTGATCAGTTCTTCGCGCCGGCCGGTATATTTTCTTTTGCGGAGATATTTTTCAACTTCAACCAGTTCTGGTTCTTTTGCATTGGGGTCTGCAAAATATTCCGTCTCATTAAAAAGAGACATCTGTCCCTCAATATCAAGGACGGATGTCTTTTCAGACTTTGTTCCATAAAGTTTACGGGTCAGGAAATCAACCTGCTCCTTCAGGAGCCGGATCTGCTGTTCCAGTTCTGTGATCTGATTTTGGTACTGCAGTTCCCTGTCTGACAAATCCCCTTCCCCCTGCGTTTTGATGGTTTTATTATACCATAAAAACGCAGGATTTCCCAGTGTTTATGCGGAATTCTCAGGATTCTTCGGCCATCTTGGATACCATTGTTGAACCGCCTTTGGCTGTTCCGGATCCAATCCTTCTAAGAGCCAGCGGAGCTGCTGTGCCGATATCTGTTTTGCTTCTTCACCGGTTCTGGGCCACTTTAGTCGTCCGCTTTCATACCGTTTGTACAAAAGGCAGAATCCGTCTCCTTCATAGTGGACTGCCTTGATCTGGTCTGCCCGCCTGCCGCAGAAGAGGAACAGGGAATTGCTGTACGGATCAAGGTTAAAGCTGTACTGAATGATATCCACCAGCCCATCGATCTGCTTCCTCATATCGGTATATCCAGTACGGATATAGACATTTTCCACATGGGAGATATCTCCTAACATGACTGCACTGCTTTCAGAATCATTGTCAGTGATTCACCGGATGTATCTTCAAAAATTTCGATGCAGATGTCTCTGATATGCAGTATGGCTGCGGGAGCAGAATGGGATGTGCGTCTGTCAGGCAGAGATACTTCTGCAAACTCAGAAGATACTTCCGGTAAAAGAGCCGTATTCCGACCAGGCCGTGAATGGGTACTGTTATGCTTTCGTGGAAGTTCTTCAAGAGCAAGCCTGCGTATTTTTGCAATCCAGTAATAATAGCATTTTAAAGAAATCTGATTCTGTTCGCACCATGCCTGGTTTGTCAGACCGGAGGCCCTGCATTGCCGAA
Organism: Lachnospiraceae bacterium; assembly: GCA_910574965.1. Taxonomy (GTDB): domain Bacteria; phylum Bacillota; class Clostridia; order Lachnospirales; family Lachnospiraceae; genus Hominiventricola. The sequence goes on from CAJTDB010000041.1 coordinate 13,619, forward strand.
TGACATCCAGCCAGTATTGAAGTTTCACCTGCTTATCAGGAGTTAGAGATGAAATATCCATGAGATCGCTCCTCTTCTTAGATTTAGAGTTTTGAGAGTTGACACTAAAAACTCTAAGCCTAAGTTTACAGGAAAATACCGAAGATTTCTCTACACTTTCTTATTTGACGCTTACGATGAATCGGCATCGCAGAATTCCTGAACCATTCTGGAGAGCTTCTGGAAAATCGAAGTTTCGCCTTTTCGCTGCGTCCATTATAAGCCCACTGCTATATGTGATGATTCTAGATGTCGAAATCAACAAAAATATTTCGTGTTCCAGCACATATAAAAATAAGAGCAGTTATCACTATAATAAAAAGAAAAATAAGCTTTTAATTAAACAGATATATTACTTGGAGGTAGTGTAAAATAAATTTTTACCCCTCAAAGTTCACTACATCCCTGGCCGCCCTTTCCATCACTCCAAATACCACTTTCTTTTCTTCTTCGCCGAATACGGCACCGAAACATTCGTCAGTCCCAGCAGATAATCCAAACTTGTACTGTATAATTCTGCCAGTTTCATTAAGACATCTATAGGAATCTCGGCAATCCCGCATTCAAAGTCGCTGTAGGACTGCTGGCTATAATTAATAAGACTGCCGACTTCCTCCTGCGTATAATGATTTTTCTCTCTCAGTTCCCGTATTCGGGGATAGATTGTATACTTTGATTTTTTCTTTTCGGCTTCCAATGCTATAACACCTCGATCTTACAGTTGTGTTTCGTTGGTTTCCGGTTTATGAATGAAACTCTTTTAGCAGTTCATCATAAGTAGTATTCAGACAATCCCGGATTCCTTTTAGCTGAGCACCTGTAATATGCTGAATTCCCCTTTCAATTTTCACCAGCGTTTCCCGTGTCATATACACATCGTTCAGTTGGACCATACGTGCAAGCTCCGTCTGGCCGATATTTTTCATTTTCCGAATCTGACGGATATTTCCGCCGATATTGATCCCTTTCTGCTTGATTTTTTGTTCCATGATATCCTTTCCAAAAGAACAGATCCGTGTTCTTTTTATCTTTTGTACGGACCGGCATTAGTCCGTTTTCTTATATCATAGAATGTATTTCCAATATGATGGGACCGAAATAAGTCCAATAAGGAAAATTTTAACAGCGTGTTTTTGCCTTTCTGCAAAGCAGAAAGTTTTATAAAAAAGGGGATTCAAAAAGAGATTATAAACTTTATATGAAGGAGAAAATTTTTAAGAATAGAAGAAGAAGAAAGGGTCCGTGCTTTAGGCCCGGACCGCAGTTCAAAAAATATGACAGTGAATGAAAGTTATTTATAATAGAAAGACTATCTGACAATCAACATGTATGTTCCCATCGTTCAATTACACATTCATGTCCTTTTGTTTCATCATAATTAATTCCTACCAGCAGAATATCTCCGGTATATCCTTTGATCCAAGACGCATATTCCCGTTCTTTGATCTGACGGAGGGCACTGCCTGCGGACTTTTTCCATTTCAGTTCCACCACCAGTGCAGGGCGGTCTACATTTCGTTTGGGCAAATATACAACATCTGCAAAACCTTTTCCGGAAGGCAGTTCCAGGATAGGATTCATATAATATGCTTTTGCACTGTAATATGCCATTAAGATTGCACAAGTCAGTGAATTTTCATCGTTATATTTGAGCAGAGACGAAGTATCCCGGTGAATGGCCGACATCCCTTCAGCCACGGCCTCTGCGTTCAAAGCCCATGTATTTCTAAGAAGCTCTTCGGAACGGTCCAAAGATTCCATAACTCCATTCCAGCCGCCGGTCTTTACTGCCCTTATAAACTCCAGCGCGATCTCCTGATTGGGAATAAAAACCTCATTTTGGGTCCCGTCAAAGGTGAGATAGCCAAGATGTACCAGAAGCGTAAGCACATCATCTTTTGTCTGAAAGGTAGTCATATCGTTCTGAAAAATAGAGGGATCGATTCTGCAGTGTCCGTTTCCCAGCATTCCAATGATCGCTTCTTTTAATCCATCAAAATTCAGATCAATATAAACTTTTAAAGCTTCGTAAGTTTCTGTACCAGTCCAGTAGCTTTGAAAATCACGATTTTCTATTAATTCCGTCACCGCCTGAGGATTATAAAGGTGCTGCGTTCCGAGAAGATATCCGTCGTACCATTTCTGAGTCTCTTCGTAATCGATCTGATATTTGAGGCAGAGTTCCTGTACTTCAGATTCAGTAAATCCAAAATATTCCGCGATCCTTCCGGGCTTCAGCATGGAAAATTCTCTGAAAATATTAATGGCAGAATGTTCACCGTATTTCTTAATTGGAAGGATTCCGGTCATATAGGCAAGCGCAACATAATCAGTCCCTTTAAAAAGTCCCCGCAGAAAGTCCAGATATTTCTTTTGAATTTCCTGCCGGTTTTTAGCCAGCCGAAATACGCAGTCCCACTCATCAATGATAAAAATAAAGCTGATTCCTCTGCGGACAAAGAGCTGTTTTAAAACCCCCTGCAGTCCATATTCGTCCACCTCAAAGCAGTCGCCAAACTGTTCACGCAGTTCTTTTATGACGGATTCCTGGATCTTATCCAGAAAAATCTCAAGATGAGATTCCTGAAACAGGAACTGCTGTATATCCAGCCGAATTACAGGATGACGATTCAAATGTGCTTTAAAAGATGGCTTTGCTTCAATTTTTTTTCCTTTAAACAAGTCCTGGGAATCGCAGCCTTTGCTGTAATAAGCAGCAAGCATATCCGCTGCCATGGATTTGCCAAAACGTCTCGGACGGCTGACGCATAAGAAGCAGTCGGAAGTATCGATCCTGCGGTTGGTGACAGCAATCAGATCCGTTTTATCTACATAAATTTCCGAATTCAGAGCTTTGCGGAAAGCAGCATTTCCCGGATTTACATAAATGCCCATGGAAAAGGTCCTCCGTTCCTTTTGCTGATTTTATTGTAACATGCGGAACAGGAGTTGTACAAGAAAATTGTGTCTCTTTTCCCCGGAACCTTTCGGTACAGGCAAAGAAGCGAAAACAAGTCTGCTGAAACATGGGAAGCCAAATACGGATAACAAAAACATCCATTAGACAGATCATGATAAGAGAATATACCATCAGGACTTCCCAAACAATTCTCTAAAATCCGCCGCTGCCAGTATCCCGCATGCGATCACGACTGCTGCACATAGAATCGTCGCCGGAGTCAGGACACTTGTATCATGCAGAATCAATACCGTAAAAACAATCGCCCATGCAGAATACGATACGTTCAAAGCCATTGCCTTTGATGCTCCAATCGAAGCAATGGCTTTATAATAGAACAAATAGGAAATCGTTGCAAAAAAAGCAGCAAAAGCAATGATCGGCAGCAGCCAGCCGGTATTGCCGGTAAACAGACGGACCGTAAATCCCCACCCTTTTAATCCAGGCAGAATCATTACTCCATAAACAAGAGCAGAGGTTGTCTGCCGGATCTGCAGTGCATATTCATCTTTTACTTCCGGATCCTGCAGGCACTTTGCCAAAATGACGGCCTCGATTCCCCATCCGAACGCACACATGAATGCACCTGCAGCACCAAGAAGAAAGTTTGACGTATCCAGCTCCGGAGAATAGCTGAGACCATATACGCCAAGCAGCGTTATTAATAATAGGATCCATCGGTACCACTGCATGTTTTCCTTCAAAAAGAAATAGGCCAGTACTGCGCCGATGGCCGGGAAGACGGCGCTTGCCACTGCGCCAATGGATGCTCCCATATAGTTCACTGCCATGACATATCCGGTCATGCCTACCGGACCGCCAATCACTGCCGCAATGACCACAAACTTTCCGCTTTTTGTTTTTGTCAGCGCATACCATACATTTTTAAGATTTCCATGGATGCCGTTGTAAACAGCCGACCAGACGGCAGAGCATGCATCGTGCAGAAAGGTACTGACAAACGGTGCCAGAAAGACTGCCTGCGTTGTTGAGACAAATGGAGTCATTGCCAAAGCAATTCCCAATATAATGGTTTCCAGTGCCCATGTTATCCCTGCGATGATCCCATATATCATGTTTTTCTCCTCCTTAGATGGTCTGATATTTCGCTGTGTTTTTCTTCAGCCGGTCATATCTTTCCGCCGCCCAGTCTTCCATGGACTGCCCATCATATGGAACACGCGTCTTCGCCCATAAGGTCCAGAGAAAGTCCACATAGATTTTGGCTGCCAGAAAATGTTTCCAGTCCAAGTCCTCAGGTTCTCTTCCAAGATATTCTTTCAGTAATACTGTATCCAGAAGCTGATCGTATGACGCCTCAATGGAAACATCTGCAAGATCCCACATGGCATCGTTCATGCCGGCATATTCCCAGTCGATCAGATACATTCGTCCTGTCTTTCCCTGGGTCACCCAGTTTTCACAGAGGCCGTCATTGTGGCAGGGAACAATGGAAATCCGGCATATCTGGTCAATTTCCCGCTTGATCTTCATGACAGCCCTTTTGACTTCCGGATAGTCTTTATACATCGGAACTTCTTTTTCGGTTATGATGTTCTCGTATGCTGCGGCCATATCAAATACATCAAAAGCAACTCCTGTATTTACTCCGCTGGTATGAAGCCTTTGAAATATTTCGGCTATCTGCCGAATATGCAATTCTTCTTTCAAGGAATCTGCAGACATGGTGACGGCGTCCGGTATGTATGCGGTTACTTTGGAACCGTCTTCTCCAAAATAAAGACATTCGGCGTCGAGATCCAGATCGCACGCAAGCTTTGTACTGATTTTTTCTTCGGAACGGTTGATCAGCGCCTCCGTTCCCTCTCCGGGAAGACGTACCACATATTCTTTTCCGTCCTCCACAGCAACATGATAGGTGTAGTTGGTAAGTCCTCCCATTCTTTCCATGCTGCTGTATTTCTTTCCGATCACGCGTTCACATAAAGCCTGGACTTTTTCCAAATTTATCTCCATTTTAAATTCTCCTAATCGTTTGTGTCTTATAGCTGTATACATACTGCATCTTCCCGGCCCAAAAGGAAAAGCCTTCCGCAGCATTATCCGAACTTTTAAGGGCCTGGATTCTTGTGATATCTGCCTCCTGGCACTGCAGTTCCCGCGCTGCTGTTTTCAGCAGATTTGAACGGGTATCATGGATATAACTGCTGTCAAATGTCCGAAGTTCGTCTAAGGTATCAAATTCAAAAATAAAATCCTTGGGATATTTTCGGATCTTCAATTTCAGTTCATCCAGATGCGATGCATAAATACTTTCCCACAAAAGGCCGGAAGTCTCCGGCAGTCTGTATACTTTTTCCAGGATTTCAATAAATTTTCTGCTGAATTTCTCATTCCAGAATGCATGTCCCAGCATATACCATGCATTTTTTCCGCCGATCGTAATTTGGCTGATGTTTCCGTCCGAATCTTCTTCCATACACCATTCGTTTGTCTCTCCGTCTGCATAAACGGCCGCATAATAAGCGTCTGAAACTTCTCTTTCAAATGGATTTTCTGTAAAGTAGTTGTCTGCGGAACAGATATAGGTATTTTTTAAATAATTTTTTACTGCATAAATGCTCGCATGGTTATTTCTGAATAAATAGTCGTTATTTTCGATGAGGATTACATCAAATTTCTTTTTCAAATATGCAAACTGTTCTTTCTGATAGCCAACAACCAGCAGCACCTGACAGATTCCGGCTTCCTGCAGTTGTCTGAGCTGCCGTTCAATTAAAATTTCGCCTTTCACCTCGATCAGTGCTTTTGGCTTTTCATAGGACAGCGGTGCAAATCTGCTCGATGTTCCAGCCGCCATAATCACTGCGTTGTCAACATGATAAGACATTTGGTTTCTCCATTTCCGCTTTCGCTAATTTATAATACTCTTTGGCATATCGGTACTGGCGCAGAGAATATTCTCCAAATTCCACGCCCAGATTTCTTTTGTATTCACACCAGTTGCTCCAGAGCAGGCCGCAGGCTGATATATAGCAATAGATCTTGGTGTGAATATGCCAGGGACAGTTTCCTTCGAAATAAATGTTGATCAACCTGTCAATTTGCTTCTTATTATAGAGAGAATAGATACAGAACATGGCAATATCCACATGGGGATCCTGCATGCCTGCGTATTCCCAGTCTGTCAGTTGAAGATGCAGTTCTCCCTCAGTGCGGTCATCAAATAGAAAATTATCCGGAACAGCGTCGATATGTGTAAGAACTTTGTCCGCAGCATGGTCGTCTATAAATTTTCTTAAGGACAGAACATGGGCTTTTGTTTTTTGATAGTCCTTATATACGGAAGGCTTTCCTTCCCACAAGGATTCATAAAATTCCAGCTTTTCAAAGATATCGAATGTATGTTCTGTATGCAGCTTTTTGTTATGAAACTGTCGTAGTTTCCTCATACATGCCTTTAAATCTTCCGCACACAAGGGATCACAGCATCTTACCCCCTCAATATAG
>CAJTDB010000042.1 GCA_910574965.1 Lachnospiraceae bacterium
CAAATCACTAAATATTACTAGATAGTAAAACAAAAAAGTTGACAAAAAAATAAGCCTATTACAAGGCTTAAAGGTACTTTTTTGATTACTGATGTGTCAAACACCCGCGTTAAATTCCTTATTGAAACCGAAGCAATAGATTAGAGGATCGATTTGACTCCCATTCCTTTCCCGGCATATAATAAAGAGACAAAATAAAATGGAGTTTTTACATGAACAACCCCAGAGAATGGAATCCTTATTATATGAATTCCCCTTATACCATGTACCCGGAACAACGGGCCTTCCCATGGCTCTATCCTTACGGCAGTCAGATGAACTACTGGAACTTGTGGAATGCGCCGGAGCGCATGGAAGATGAGACAGATACCATGCGCCTTCGGGAACTGTATCCCCTGATGGCAAGGAGGCTGCAGCCCTATGTGGAAGAAGTGTGCACCGGCCTTGAATATCCGGGAAGCATGATGTATGATGAATATCCTGACCAGTTGTCTCTTCTGCAGAAGGCAAAAGAAGTATGGAACAGCGCCAGCCGGGCAGAAGATTTTGGAGAAAAGGCACCGGCGTGGGAACAGTTGCAGGATCTGATCGGCGTGCTGCTTCTGCAGGAAATGATGAGGCGCAGAAAGAAAAACCGCGGCTGTCTAAGCTGTCTGATCCGGTGACATGGGTTGACCATGGCATAAAAGCTTGTTAAAATAATGACTGAGAACTGCAGGGGCTGCATTTTTTGGCAGCTTCTGCAGGCTGAGGACATGAGACAAGAAGACGTGAGAGGACGCTTTGCCCTGGAGAGAAAACATGAAAAAACTGATCCTGAGATTTGTGACAATTCTGCTGGCATTTGCAGCCGGCGTGGGATTTATGAGTTATGCAACCTATATGGGGAACCGGGATATGACGACGGTTATGGGAGAAGCAACGCTGCCGGTGCTCTATGCAGAAGAAGACGGAATGCGGTACAATGAGATGCATGGCTATGTGGAGCCTATGGACGGAAGCTATATGAAAGAACTGCTTCTGGGGCTTCCTGAAGACCATCACGCAGAGTTTGCAGTGGAGAAATACAATGCACAGATCAAAAATGCCGCCTATGAGGTCCGAAGCCTGGACGGGAGCCGGCTGATCGAGGATAAGGACCATCTGGAACTTCGGGATGACGGCAAATATCTGCATTTTGAACTGGATCTGAAAGATCTTCTGGACCGGGGGGAGAAATACCTGCTGATTTTAAAACTTCAGACAAGCGAACACCCGGAAATTTTCTATTATTCGCAGATTAGTTATCTGGGGGAAAACCATGTGCGGGAGTGCGTGGAATTTGCAAAACTGTTTCACGAAGCGGCTTTTCACAAAGATACCAATCAGGAGCCTTTAAAGAGGCTGGAGCCGGACGGCACTATAGACGGCAGAAATTTTGGATATGTGAACATTCACGCCTATCCCCGCACGGTTGTCTGGGGGGACATGCCGGTGAAGCAGGTGACAGAAGAGAAACTGCATTTTACAGATATCCGGGGAAATGTTGTATCGCTTGTTCTGGAATACCAGATGCAGAACACGGATACAAAGGAACTGTATGAAGTATCGGAGGCATTTTGTATCCAGTATACACAAAGCCGCATGTATTTGCAGAACTATGAAAGGACGGCAGACCGAATCTTTGAGGCGGACGGCCAGTTGGTGGAAGATAAAAAAATCAATTTCGGCATCCAGAGCAGGGAGTTTCCTTATATAAAAAATGAAGAGGAAAATGTGATCGGATTCGTGCAGAGAGGCCAGCTCTGGTGTTATGATTTTGGTCAGAACCGGTTGAGTCTGGTGTATGGATTTGAGGACAAGGAGGATGCCAGAGGACTTTACGGTGCCCATGATTTCCGCATTTTGAAAATTGAAGATTCCGGAAGCATGGATTTTCTGGTTTACGGATATATGAACCGCGGTTTGTATGAAGGACGGTGCGGAATTTTGCTCTGCCGCTATGACGCGCTGATGAATACGGTGGAGGAACGGTATTTTCTGCCCAGTGACCGGCCTTACGAGATTGTAAAAGAGGAGCTTGGAAAGCTGTCCGTAGTCAATGAGAAGAACACGGCATGGCTGTCTTATCGGAATATGATCCTTCGGATAGATCTGAACAGACATTCGATTCAGGTACTGGCAGAAGGGATCAGCGAAGAGCAGATTCAGGTATCCAAAAGCAATGACCTGGCTGCCTGGACCGATGAGAAGGGAGAGAGCATCAGCCTTTTAGACACACGTACCGGCGTAGTCCGGGAGATTGAAAGCGAGCCGGATGAGATGCTGCGGGTGCTTGGCTTTATGGAAGAGGACTTTCTGTACGGGACTGCAAAGCTTTCTCATGTGCAGATGGATCCGGCAGGAAGGAGGATTGTTCCTTTGTACCGGGTCATCATCCGGGACCATTCGGGCAACGAAGTCCGGGAGTTTGACTATGCGTCCAAAGGAAAATATGTTACTTCCGTAGAGATCATCGAAAACCGTATTGATCTGTCCTGTATTACTTTGGGAGAGGACGGCAGTTACGAACCGGCTCTTCCGGAGCCGATCACATATACCAGTGAGCCTGCCCAGGAGAAGCTGCGCCTTGTGGTGGCAGGTGATGAAGTAAAAAGGAATGAATATCAGCTCTTATATGAGGGAACAATGAAAAATGGTTCTATGAAGCATCCGCGGGTGCGGATGGTGCTGTATGAAGAGAACCGGGTGCTGGAGCTTACGCCTTCCGGTGAGGAATATTATTTCGCATGGTCTTTTGGGGGACATGCAGAAAGTTTTGAAACGCTTGCTCAGGCAGTGGGAGATGCACATGAACAGATGGGGACTGTCTGGCGGAAGGGTTATGAGCTTCTCTGGGAGCGCTGGAACCGTGCTTCCAGAACACAGATCGAAGGCTTCGAAGCGGACCCCTCAGAGATGGAAGGAAGCAGTCTGGCGCAGTGTCTGCGGCTTTTGCTGCGGCAGAGGCAGATTTATACAGACGTGCAGGCGGAACTGGACCAGGGAACGGCTGTCTGGGAAATCTGTGAACGGGAATTAGGAGAGAACTGCGTACTGCTTCCCGGCTGCAGCCTTCGGATGGCGCTGTACTATGTGAATCTGCAGGCACCGGTTATGGCGGTGACCGATACGGGCGGTGCGGTGCTGATCGTGGGATATGATGCGCAGAATATCGTCTATTATGAAGCGGGGAAGACGGGGCTTCAAAAAGCCGGAATGAACGACAGTTCGGAGATGTTTGAACGGGGCGGAAATCTGTTTTTTACGTATCGGCCGTAGGCTGTCAGAATGGATTCGGTGAGGGGGATTTGCAGGCATCAAATTGGAAAGACAGCATGTGTTTTGCATTATATTGCTAGGAGGAATGGATTTTGGATGAGAGAAACCGGATACTGGCGCAAGGGCTGGTGAATTACTCCTGTCAGGTAAAGGCAGGGGAGAAAGTTTATATTCATTATACAGGAGAGAGTACGAGGCCGCTGGCAAAGGAGCTGGTAAAGGCAGTGTATCAGGCGGGCGGGCTTCCGTTTGTCCACTATACGGATCCGCAGCTTCAGAGGCTTCAGATCATGGAGTGCACAAAAGAACAGATGGAACTTATGGCAGAGGCAGACGCGTTGGAGATGTCCCGGATGGACTGCTATATTGCAGTGCGCGGGAGCGGAAACGTGTCGGAACTGTCGGATGTGCCTGCGGAGCGCATGGCGCTGTATGAGAAATACTATGTAACGCCGGTACATCATGAGATTCGCGTGCCGAAGACCCGATGGGTCGTGCTGCGTTATCCCAATGAGGCTATGGCGCAGTTGTCCGGAACGAGCACAGAAGCATTTGAAGACTTTTATTATCGGGTGTGCAATCTGGACTACAGCCGAATGGAAAAGGCGATGGAACCTCTGGTGAAACTGATGGAACGGACAGACCGGGTGCGTATTACCGGACCGGGAACGGATCTTGTTTTTTCCATTAAGGGGATTCCGGCGATTCCCTGTGCAGGAAGGATGAACATTCCGGACGGGGAGGTCTTTACCGCACCTGTGCGGGAATCCGTATACGGTACGCTTAGTTACAATACGCCTTCTGTATTTCAGGGATTTACTTATGAAAATATTCGTTTGACCTTTGAGAAAGGGAAAATCGTGGAGGCGGTATCAAACGATACGGAACGCATCAAACAGGTGTTCGATACAGATGAGGGCGCCCGGTATGTGGGAGAATTTGCCATCGGCGTAAATCCGTATATTCTGTCGCCTATGAAGGATACGCTGTTTGACGAGAAGATCATGGGATCGATTCACTTTACGCCCGGCAACTGTTACGAGGAGGCGCCCAATGGGAATGCATCTTCGATTCACTGGGATCTGGTTCTGATTCAGAGGCCGGAATACGGGGGCGGGGAGATCTGGTTTGACGATGTACTCATCCGAAAGAACGGGATGTTCGTACTGCCGGAGCTTCAGTGTCTGAATCCGGAAGAGCTTGTATCATAAAGACCGCGGAGAGACAGTCAGAAAATGTCGTTTTGCCTGCGGGATGTACTGTGCGGTACGTCCCGCAGGCAAAACGGCATTTTCCGGCTGTTTCTTTCAAAATGGGGAATTTAAAGGAATCTTAATAATTTTGCTTCTTTCAATTTAATAATAAGATGATATAACTATAAGCAGAAAAGGAGAGACAACGATGAATATACTGGTATGTGACGACGATCATGCAATCGTGGATGCGATTGAGATTTATTTGAGCCAGGAGGGATATACGGTACTGAAGGCTTACGACGGCCAGGAGGCCATTGACATGCTGAAGGAGCATGAGGTACATCTGCTTCTGCTGGATATTATGATGCCGAGGCTGGACGGTATCCGGGCAACTATGAAAATCCGGGAGACTGACCCGGTACCGATTATCTTTCTGTCCGCCAAATCGGAGGATGTGGATAAGATCCTGGGACTGAATATCGGTGCGGATGACTATATTACAAAGCCGTTTAATCCGCTGGAACTGACGGCACGGGTAAAATCCCTGCTCCGCCGCTATACGCAGCTTGGCTCTATGGCGGAGGCTCCTAAGACGTTCCGGATCGGCGGTCTGTGTGTGGATGACGAACGCAAGGAAGTGACCGTGGACGAAGAGCCGGTGAAACTGACGCCTATTGAGTATCGGATACTGCTTCTGCTGGTTCAGAATCCGGGGAGGGTTTTCTCTATTTCACAGATCTATGAACGTATCTGGAACGAAGATGCCATGGGAGGGGATAATACGGTAGCGGTACATATCCGTCATATCCGGGAAAAGATCGAGATCAATCCGAAGGATCCGAGGTATTTGAAAGTGGTGTGGGGGGTTGGGTATAAGATTGAGCGGCCGTGAGTCCGCTTGCGTTTGAACGAGGGGTCCGGTGCTAAGGGCCGGACCGGACGCCGCCGCAGGCAGAGATTCCTTCCGGAGTCCGCTTGCGCTTAAGGCGAGGGGACACAGCGGTACTAAGGGCGCAAAAGACGCGCCCTAAGGACCGGGCCCCTCGATGACTCCGGAAGGAATCTCTGCCTGCGGCGGCTGGGACCGCAAGCGGTAGGTGGGGGCGCGGTGGGGAATGGATGGAAAGATGCGGAACTTTAATCAGCATCATTCCATGCAATCCCCGGAAGGATTTTCCGGAGCAGGGCGGCGGAAAATTCTTCCAGGTATGGGGGATTGTATGGAAAGATGCGGAACTTTAATAGGAGGTATTTATGAAAAAGAAGAAGGGTTATCAGATATTTCTGGTCTGGATGCTGGTGCTGGCGAATATGGCGGCGGCGCTGTCTTTGGCGGCGGGGGTCGCTATGGGGATCAGGAGCGGTTATTCCAGAGAGAGATGGGAAGATATTTTAAAGGGAAAGAGCTGGCTTCAGTCAACGCAGTATGAGCAGATGGCGGCGGATGCAGTCTTTGATGTGCTGGAGGCGGCGGCAAAGACCAGCCGGATGGAGCGGGGCGGACAATATGCGCCGGAGCGGATTATCCGGGTGCGGGATTACCTGAGTTCCAGGGCGGTCTATGATATGATTCCGGATAGTCAGAAGAAGGACGGCATCTGTTACCGGCTGGGGGATCTGTACCAGTGGAGCCTGAAGGGAACGAGTGTTCAGCAGAATGTTCTGCAGGAATCCTACAAGCCGCTTTTTTACAATTCCATTCAGCAGTATGCCAATGAATGCGACGAAGAATACAACATTGTTGTGAGTCAGATTCTGTCGGTCATGGAAGTTCTCAGAAAAGATGTGGCGGAATACCAGCAGATCAAAAAGGACTGGTCCTATGAGGCGGTCAATACCCGTTTTGCCCTGTGGGATCTGGGCAGCGGCAGTCTCTATACCAATGTACCGGAGCTTCAGAAGGCAGATATCCATCAGGAAGAGTTAGAGCAGTATTTCTACGGTATGGGAAGCTATTATTCATTTGACAGCCGTTCAGCCAATGTCATGCAGAAAGACGTGGGGGATTATTACGCCTACAATACCCACGCCCTCCTGACCGGCTGGAATGTCCATCTGACCGGAGAATATCAGGTGTATGTGGGAATCGATACGAAGTTTCCGGTTGCGGATGCCTTTGCCAAAGAGGCACAGGCTTATGAGGCGGCAAAGGAACATATACAGAAGACGGCTGCGCTCATTGCAGGCGGTGCGCTGATTCTTCTGCTGACGGGACTTTTCCTGTTCTGGAAACTGGCGGGATATTTGAGCGGCCTGCTGGCTGAAGTGTTTGCTCATTCCGGCATGGCAGTCCGGGTATGTATTCTTTTTATAGGCTATGAGCTTTTGCAGATACTGCTTCGAATGATTCTTGGAAGCGGGGCTACGGCGGCCATGGTACTTCTTCTTTATAAAGCAGCGGCACTGGCACTGCTTATCTGGGAAGCAGTCCAGAGACAGATGCTTTTGGACGGCGTAGAGCTTCTGGCGGCAGGGGAGCAGGAAACAGAACTTTTGGAGATTCCGACGGATCATCTTTCTATGGGAAATAAGAGGATGGCAGAAGCAGTCAATAATTTAGGCAAGGGCCTTAGAACGGCTCTGCAGGAACAGATGAAAAGCGAGCGCATGAAAGCGGCGCTGATTACCAATGTGTCTCATGACCTGAAGACCCCTTTAACATCGATCATCAACTATGTGGATCTGATGAAACGGGAGGAGAGCAGCAATCCGAAAGTGCAGGAGTATCTGCAGGTGCTGGATCAGAAATCCCAGCGTCTGAAACAACTGACGGAGGATCTGGTGGAAGCATCCAGAGCCAGTTCCGGAAATGTGGTGCTGGAAATGGAACGCATTGATCTGAAAGAACTGCTGATGCAGACCAGCGGAGAATTTGAGGAACGTTTTGGGGCGAAAGGACTGACCTTGATGGCCGATTACCCGAAGGATCCCCTTTTTGTGGAAGCAGATGGCAGGAAATTGTGGAGAATCATTGAAAATTTGTACCGCAATGTGGAAAAGTATGCCCTGCCAAGAACCAGAGTATATCTGGAACTAAGGGAAAACGGGGAACTGGCTGTCATGTCCATGAAAAATATATCCGAACAGCCTCTGAACATCTCTGCAGAGGAGCTGACAGAACGGTTTATCCGGGGGGATGAATCCAGGAGCACCGAGGGAAGCGGTCTGGGCCTGTCCATTGCAAAGGATCTGACGGAGCTTCAGAAGGGAACCTTTGAGGTGCAGCTTGATGGGGACCTGTTTAAGATCGTTCTTGCATTTCCGCTGGCACCAGAGGAAAATGCCTGAAAAAACTTGAAATATGGAGCATTCATCTGTATAATTTTAGAAGACCAAAATCTATACACCAAATGGGAGGTATTTATGATTCAATTATACAATGGAGGAGCCTATGTACTGAACGGGACTGAGATCATCGCAGATACAGCAGAGGCTCCCGCAGTGCTCGCAGGGAAGACGGCAGAGGTCCCTTCCAAAGAGGAAGCAAAGAGGCAGACGATCGCATATGGGATTCTGAAGGAACATAACACTTCCGGCAGTATGGAAAAGCTGCAGATCCGGTTTGACAAGCTGACTTCTCATGATATCACCTTTGTAGGGATCATCCAGACAGCCAGGGCGTCAGGGCTTACGAAATTTCCTATGCCGTATGTGCTGACGAACTGCCACAACAGCTTATGTGCCGTTGGAGGTACGATCAACGAGGACGATCATATGTTCGGTCTGACCTGCGCGAAACGGTACGGCGGGGTATATGTGCCGCCCCATCAGGCTGTAATTCACCAGTATGCAAGGGAGATGCTTGCAGGGGGCGGAAAGATGATTCTCGGCTCGGACAGCCATACAAGATACGGCGCTCTTGGCACTATGGCCATGGGAGAGGGCGGTCCGGAGCTGGTGAAGCAGCTTTTGAATCAGACCTATGACATCTCCATGCCGGGTGTGGTGGGCGTATATCTGACAGGCGCGCCGATGAAAGGCGTCGGTCCTCAGGACGTGGCGCTGGCCATTATCAAGGCGGTCTTTGACTGCGGATATGTGAACAACAAAGTGATGGAGTTTATCGGTGACGGAGTGGCAAACTTAAGTGCGGACTTCCGAATCGGCATCGATGTAATGACGACGGAAACTACCTGCCTGTCCTCCATCTGGAAGACCGACGAAAAGATTCAGGAATTTTACGAGATCCATGGAAGAAGCGGAGACTACAAGGAGTTAAATCCCGGACCGGCAGCTTATTACGACGGCATGATTGTAGTGGATCTAGGGGCAGTAAAGCCTATGATCGCTATGCCCTTCCACCCAAGCAATGCTTATACCATTGAAGAGCTGAACGGAAATCTAAAAGATATTTTGGCAGACTGCGAGACGCGGGCAAAGGTAAGCCTTGGTGACAAGGTGGAATTTTCCCTGCAGAATAAAGTCCGCAATGGAAAGCTCTATGTAGATCAGGGGATCATCGCCGGATGTGCCGGCGGCGGTTTTGAAAATATATGTGCTGCAGCGGATATCTTGAACGGAAAGAGCATCGGTTCTGATGAATTTACTTTGAGCGTCTATCCGGCTTCCATGCCGGTCTATATGGAGCTTGTGAGAAACGGTTCCGCTGCTATGCTTATGGAGACAGGGGCTGTGTTAAAGACCGCCTTCTGCGGTCCGTGTTTCGGTGCCGGAGATACGCCGTCCAACAATGGATTCAGTATCCGTCACTCTACGAGAAACTTCCCCAACCGGGAAGGCTCCAAGCTTCAGAGCGGACAAATCGCGTCTGTAGCACTGATGGATGCCCGCTCTATTGCGGCAACGGCGGCCAACAAAGGCTATCTGACTGCGGCAACGGATCTGGACATGGAATACCGGAATCCTAAATATGTTTTCGACCATAAGATCTATGAGAACCGTGTCTTTGACAGCAAAGGTACGGCGGATCCAAACACGGAGATCCACTTTGGCCCCAATATCAAGGACTGGCCGGCTATGAGCGCGCTTCCGGAATATATGATTCTGAAAGTGGTATCCGAGATCCATGATCCGGTAACGACAACGGACGAACTGATTCCATCCGGTGAAACCTCTTCCTACCGTTCCAATCCTCTCGGTCTGGCAGAGTTTACTCTTTCCAGAAAGGATCCGGAATATGTAGGAAAGGCCAAAGCGATTCAGGCGGCACAAAAAGCCATTGAGGCCGGAAACTGTCCTGCCGAAGCCGTTCCGGAGCTGAAGCCGGTCTTTAAAGCCATCTATACCCTTTATCCGGACGCGGACAAGACCAATACCGGTGTGGGCAGTACGATTTTCGCCGTAAAACCCGGCGACGGTTCTGCCAGAGAGCAGGCCGCTTCCTGCCAGAAAGTTCTCGGCGGCTGGGCGAATATCGCCAACGGCTATGCCACTAAGCGT
This sequence comes from Lachnospiraceae bacterium, assembly GCA_910574965.1. GTDB lineage: Bacteria > Bacillota > Clostridia > Lachnospirales > Lachnospiraceae > Hominiventricola. The sequence goes on from CAJTDB010000042.1 coordinate 9,897, forward strand.
TATCGCTCCAACCTGATTAACTGGGGGATGCTTCCCTTCCTGATCGAAGAAGGAACGCTTCCTTTTAAGAACGGCGACTACCTGTTCATTCCGAAGATCAAGGAAGCCGTCCAAAAAGGTGCTTCAGAAGTCCAGGCTTACGTTGTCAAAGACGGCGGCCTGCAGCCCTTTACTTTAAAACTCGGCGAGATGACCGAAGACGAACGCCGGATCATATTAAAAGGCTGTCTGATTAACTACAACCGTGTATGATAATTATTTAACAATCTAAAGTTCCGATCGTCGGAAAGCAGTAACTGTCAGCCGGCAAAGCGGGAGGCCGTGCTCCCGCTTTGCCGGGCAGCAATACTGCAGGGGTGAAAACGAACAAAGAACAGGGATCCTATGTCCGCTCCGGTCATACGATCCCTGTTCTGTTTGTCCCATACATTTCATCGGGGCGCTTATTTTATTCTGTTATTTCTCCTTCTTCCGCCCGCTTCAGCGAGAAAATAAATTCCGTGCCCACTCCTTCTGTACTGACCACATTAATATTTTCATCATGAAGCTGTATAATTTCTTTTACGATGGCGAGTCCTAGTCCTGTTCCTTTTTTGTCCCGTCCTCTGGACGTATCCGTCTTATAAAACCGTTCCCAGATTTTCTTAAGGCTGTCCTTTGGAATGCCGACGCCGGTATCCCGGACGGATACAAAAATTTTCTCATATTTCACAGTCGTCTCAATGGTGATCACAGAGTCGGGCCGGCTGAACTTGATGGCGTTGTCAATAAGGTTGTAGAGCACCTGCTGAATCTTGCCCATGTCCGCATAGACATAAGACTCCCAGTCGGTGAACAGCAGTTCGATGGAAATATTCCTGGCGGTACAGGTTCCCTCAAAAGTGGCGGCTGTATTTTTAATAACTGTATTGATGTCAAAACGGGTTCTGCACAGCCGGTTCTGCTTCGGATCCATGGAATTCAGCGTCAAAAGCCCGCTGGTCAGCTTGGTTAGCCGCTCCGTTTCCCGCAGGACAATGTTCAGGTATTTTTCCTGCATTTCAAAAGGGATGGTCCCGTCCAGCATGGCTTCAATATAGCCTTTGATGGAAGTAAGGGGCGAACGGAAATCATGAGAAATGTTGGAAATGAGCTTTCGCTGGTCTTCCTCATGATCTTTCAGGGATTCTGCCATAAAATCCATAGTATCTGCCAGAAATCCCAGCTCGTCTTCCCGGTTCATGCGGACCGGCACATTGTAATTTCCAAGGGCATATTCCATAGCGGTCTTCTGCATCCGGTAGATCGGCAGGCAGATCATCAGCCAGTGAAAGGCGGCGAAAAGAAACGTCATGACCAAAAGAAGGATCATGGTAATGTAAAATGACATCAGATAGCCTTCCTTTTCCTGGACAATGACGGACATAGGGGTATGGATCGCGATGTAGCCGCGCACATGGTAGTTGTGGGACACAGGAATCAGCACACTTAGCGTCTCTTCTGAATACATGCCGAAAAAGTCCCCGGTCATATAATATTTTCCCCCTGGAAGCACAGAATTAAACTCAGGAATAAGCCGGCGTTCCGCTAAGACCGTGGAGGAGCCGGAATCCAAAATCACTTCCCCATCCCGGCTGATAAGCCAGATGTCCGCGTTCAGATAGATGTCGAGGGAAGTAAGATGGGATTGGACGGTGCTTAGATTTTTCCGTGTCTCCGGGGCTTCAAAATAGCTGACTACATACTGGTCCGACAGGCAGAGTCCTTCCCGGTAGAAGGCGTCTGCCTTGGAGGAGACGGCATTTTTCATCATCAACTGGGAGGTGACGGTGGAAATGCACAGAAAGCAGCACAGTCCAAATACAAGGAAAGAGAGAAGGTACTTGATGTTCAAAGAGATGCGCATCATTTCACCTCGAATTTGTAACCGATGCCCCAGACGGTGGCCAGACGCCACGCTTCATGATCCTTGATTTTCTCCCGAAGCCGTTTGATGTGGACGTCTACCGTGCGGGTGTCCCCGATGTACTCATAGCCCCAGATGTGGTCTAAGAGCTGTTCTCTTGTAAACACCTGATTGGGCGAGGAGGCGAGGAAGTAGAGCAGTTCCAGTTCCTTGGGCGGCATTTCTACGGTCCGCCCCCGGTAGATGACAGAGTAGTTGCTCTGGTTGATAATCAGGTCGGGATACTGTACGACTTTGGAGGCCGGGACAGCATCCGTCCGGGCAGGCTGGAAGCGTCTAAGGACCGCCTTGACCCGCGCAACCAGTTCCTTGGAGTCAAAGGGCTTAATCATATAGTCATCGGCTCCTAACTCCAGCCCAAGCACCTTATCAAAAATCTCTCCTTTGGCCGAGAGCATGATAATGGGAGTATTGGAGCGGGAGCGGATCTCTCGGCAGACCTGATAGCCGTCGATACCTGGAAGCATCAGATCCAGTAAAATCAGATTCGGCTGAAAGGTGTTGAATACCTGGAGGGCCTGTTCGCCGTCTTCCACGATCTGCACCTCGTAAAATTCCTTTGTCAAATATAGTGAGATGAGTTCTGCGATATTGGCATCATCGTCAACGATGAGTATTTTCTGTTTGGATGGCATGGCTCTTCGAGTCTCCTTTGTGTCATTTAAATTCTGCGATGGTAACGCCGGCATCTCCTTCTCCCAGAGAGCCCAGGCGGTAAGTCTTTACGTATTTGCAGTGTTTTAGATGCTGCTGGACCGCATTTCTAAGAGCACCGGTTCCTTTTCCGTGTACGATGCGGACACTGGGCACATGGGCCAGATAAGCGTCATCCAGGTATTTATCCAGATGGCCGATAGCTTCATCCACAGTCATGCCGATCAGATTGATCTCGGTGCTTACCAGGGCAGACTTGGACATCTTGATCTTGCCGCTTCCGGAGGCACCTGGCTTTCCTTTCGGACTCTCGGCCTCTCCTAAGTATTCCAGATCGCTGACATGGACCTGGGAGCGGAGAATGCCCATCTGCACGAACAGATCCCCTTTGGGACCTGGGAGCGTACTGACTGTGCCTTCTAGATTCAGGCTCATGACCCGGACCCGGTCGCCGATATGAAGCGCATCGGCTTTGACTTTTTTCTTCGGTTTCTGGGTTTTGGGCTGAAGTCCGGTTTCCGTGGACTTGATCTTTTCCCTGAGACGCGCCCGTTCGGCTTCCATCTCTTTGGCGGATATGCCTTCTCGTCCGAATTTGTGGAAATTCTTCATGGTTTCGTCGGCATATTCCTTTGCTTCCTGCAGGATGGCATTGGCCTTTTCCTTTGCTTCTCTGAGAATCTTTTCCTTCTGGTCATCTATGCGGTCCTGCTTTTTCTGAAGGGCATTGCGCAGTTTCTGGATCTCCTCTTTGTAGCGGGCAATGTCTGCCTGCTCCCGCTCTAATGTCACACGGCTGTTCTCCAGCTCGGCGATTACATCTTCAAAGCTTTCATCCTGAGCACTGATCTGCTTCTTTGCCTCATCGATGAGGAAAGCGGGAAGTCCTAAGCGCGAAGAGATGGCAAAGGCGTTGCTCTTGCCGGGAATACCGATGAGCAGCCGGTAAGTGGGACGAAGGGATTCCACATCGAACTCGCAGCAGGCATTTTCCACGCCTTCTGTGGAGAGGGCGTAGATCTTCAGCTCACTGTAATGAGTCGTCGCCATGGTGCGAATCCCCTGCCGGTGCAGATGGTCCAGAATGGAGATGGCAAGAGCCGCACCCTCTGTAGGATCGGTTCCTGCTCCTAATTCATCGAAAAGGACCAGAGAATCCAGAGTGGCTTCTTTTAAAATAGACACAATATTGCTCATATGGGAGGAGAAGGTACTAAGACTTTGCTCAATGCTCTGTTCATCTCCGATGTCTGCAAAAATATGGTCAAATACTGCCAGTTCGGAACGGTCGAAAGCCGGAATGTGAAGCCCTGCCTGCCCCATAAGGGTAAAAAGCCCTACGGTCTTCAAAGAGACGGTCTTGCCGCCGGTATTCGGTCCGGTAACGATCAGCAGATCAAAGTCCTTGCCCAAACGTATGTTCACCGGGACGACTTTCTTCGCATCCAGCAGGGGATGGCGGCCTTCTTTGATGTTGATTCGGCCTTCGGTGTTGAATATAGGCATGGAGGCATTCATCTCTTTTGCAAGCTGGGCTTTGGCAAAGATAAAGTCCAGGCGCACAAGAAGCTCGTAGTCTTCTCCGATCAGTTCCATCGATCCGGCTGCTGTCTCGCTTAAGACGGCGAGCACTTTCTCAATCTCCCGCTGTTCTTTGATCTGCAGTTCCTTATATTCGTTGTTCAGACGGATAACAGCCATAGGTTCCACGAATAAAGTGGCTCCGGTGGAACTCTGGTCGTGGACCATGCCCGGCACCTGACTGCGGTGCTCTGCTTTTACCGGCAGACAGTACCGTCCATCCCGCATGGTGACAACGGCGTCCTGCAGATAGGTGCGGGCGGAGCCGTTTACCATGGAATTTAATGTGCTGTGTACTTTGTCGTCCATTTGCCGCATGGCTCTGCGGACCTGCATAAGCGCGCTGCTGGCGTCGTCTGCCATAGCATCATCTGCCAGGATACAGCGCCGGATCTCACGGGAGAGAGAGGTGACGGGTTCGAGAAATTCAAAAGATTCGTCCAGAGAATCCCTTGTCTCCTCGTCGGAATCCCGCTGTCCGTACTGCTTCGCCTTTTTGGCTGTCTCCAGAAGAGACATAATCTGTAAAAGTTCGCCCATTCCAAGGACACCGCCGATCTCCAGCCGCTTCAGGGAGCCGCGTACATCACGGATGCCGCCAAAAGACAGACCGCCTTTTTTGTAGATTCGCCGGAGTGCGTCTGCGGTCTCTGTCTGGCTTTGCCGGATCTCGGACAGGGAGTCGGAAGGTATCAGGTTCATGCAGAGTTCTTTGGCTCCGGCGGAGTCTGCGTGATCTGCAAGTATATGAATGATCTTGTCAAATTCCAGTTTTGTTAATGTTTTCTGATTCATAAAATCCTCCTGTAGCTGTTCTTATCATAACGCATTTTAGCGGGAAAGAAAAGGAGAAGTTGTCGGATTTTTTTAGTGAGAGGGCAGTCTGCTTCGGGTTGATTGTTGTGACTGTTAAAAATATAACGAACAGGCGGAAGATAGGGGTTTTTGTGGACATGTCGGGGGAAATCGGGTATAATGGGCATAGCTGAGAGGCCATCCGGAAGGAGGGTGTTGCTATGTCAGAGGAGAAGGAGAAACGGAATCTGCCTTTTATTCAGGAGACGGTTAAGCAAAAGCGGTTTTATCAGATTCGTGCGGTGCAGAGGCTTGTGTGGGCGGCGGTGTCCGGAGGAGTGTTTGCGCTGGCAGCGCTGGCGGTCTTTGCGGCCGTGTGGCCGAAAGTGAAGCCGGAGCCGGAACCGGCGGAGGTGCAGCCGGTCACGCTTCCGGAACCGAAGGAAGAGGAGCCGGAGGAACCGCCGGTCTATATTATGGAGCAGGTCAGCATTGAGCTGGAGGACTATAAGAAAATGTACCAGCAGTTGATGCAGATTGGAGGCCAGGCGGAGAAGAGTCTGGTCAATGTTTCTGCGGTCACTGTGGATACGGACTGGTTTGATGAGACGTATACGAGTCAGCGTTCCGTGTCGGGCGTGCTGGTGGGGGATAATGGAGTGGAAGTCCTGATTCTGACCACCTATCAGCGAATCGAAGACGGAGAAAATCTTCTGGTCACGTTCTACGACCGGACCACAGCGTCCGCGGTTCTGAAAAAATATGACCGGAATACGGGGCTTGCCGTACTGAGTGTGAATCTGAGCGACTTGGCGGAGAGTACCAGGGAAGTGATCGTCTATGCGGATATCGGCTCCTCAAAGACACTGCGAAGCGGAGAACCGATTATCGCGGTGGGAAGTCCAGGCGGCAATTACGGGTCCATCCTGTATGGCAATCTGACCAGTGTGTCCCAGATGGCGGGCCTGTACGATGGAAGCTATAATGTGCTTACAACGGATATGACAAAAGCGCGTTCCGGCAGCGGTGTTCTGATTAGCTGGAGCGGCAAGATTATCGGTCTGATTCAGGATCAGTGTGAGGTGACAGGCCAGAGCAATACGATCCAGGCTTACGGGATCTCAGACATTATGGAAGTGCTTGAGCATTTATCCAACAATCAGGACATAGTATATATGGGGATCATCGGAGCAGACGTGACGACGACGGTGTCCGAGCTGGAAGAGATTCCCATCGGAGTTTATGTATCGGAGGTGGCTATGGACTCTCCGGCCATCGAGGCGGGCATCCAGCCGGGAGATATCATCACTTCGATCAATGGACAGCAGGTGACAAACCTAAAAGACGTAATGTCGATCCTGATGAAATGTTCCAACGGGCAGAATATACAGGTGCTTTGTATGCGTCTGAACAAAACCATCTATCAGGAACTGGAACTGTCGGTAAGTTTGAAAATATTAGAATGATGTCTGCCGGAAAGCGGTATGGGCGGCAGGGCAGGCACAAAATGGAAATTATAAGAATCGAGGAGTGTTATGAAATATATTGAAGCCTTTCGAGAAGGAGAACGGGTCAGCGGCATTTATCTGTGCAAATCCCGTCAGACGGCTCTGACAAAGTCCGGGAAGACCTATGAAAATGTGATTCTGCAGGATAAAACGGGTACAGTGGATGCCAAGATCTGGGAACCCAATTCCAGAGGGATTGAGGCGTTTGAAGGACTGGATTATGTGGACATTGTGGCAGACGTAACCAGCTTTCTGGGACAGCTTCAGCTAAATGTAAAGCGGGTACGCAAAGCCAGGGAGGGAGAATTTGAACCCTCCGATTATCTGCCTGTGAGCAGTAAAAATATCGAAGATATGTACCGGGAGCTTTTAAGTTTTGTAAACAAAGTAGAGAATCCCTGTCTGTCGCAGCTTTTGAAAGGGATTTTTGTAGAAGATGCCAAATTTGTCAAGGCGTTTAAGTTCAGCAGTGCAGCCAAGAGCGTGCACCATGGTTTTGTGGGGGGACTTCTGGAGCATACGTTAAGCGTTACGAGACTGTGCGATTATTATATCCATACATATCCCATGCTGAATGCAGATCTTCTGTATACCGCAGCCATGTGCCATGACATCGGAAAAGTATATGAGCTGTCTCCGTTTCCGGAAAACGATTATACCGATGCAGGACAGCTTCTGGGACATATTATGATGGGGGCGGAACTGGTGGGAATGCGTATTCGTCAGATACCGGGATTTCCGGTAAAGCTGGCAAATGAGCTGAAGCACTGCATTCTGGCGCATCATGGAGAACTGGAATATGGCTCTCCGAAAAAGCCTGCGCTTTTAGAAGCGGTGGCACTGAATTTTGCAGATAACACCGATGCACATATGCAGACGATGATGGAGGCACTCAAGGCCGGCGGAGATAACCAGGGCTGGCTTGGATATAATCGGCTGCTGGAGTCTAATATCCGGCGGACGGCAGGAAAATAAAAGGAGATCGGCTCATGGTCTGCGGACTGTGAGCCGGTTTGTCTATATGGGGAAAATGCTTCAGGGAGAGAGACGAAATGAAGAAAAATGACACAATTACATTAAAGATTGAAGATATAGGAATCAACGGAGAAGGAATCGGAAAATTCGAAGGCTTTACATTTTTTGTAAAAGATGCCGTAGTTGGGGACGTCATCGAAGGAAAAATTATGAAGATGAAGAAAAACTACGGATATGCCAGACTGATGCAGGTGCTTTCGCCTTCTCCGGCGCGGGGCACACCGCGGTGCGCATACGCCCGCCAGTGCGGAGGCTGTCAGCTTCAGGCTATGGATTATGAAGCTCAGCTTGCTTTTAAGGCGAAGAAGATACAGGATCATCTGGTCCGGATCGGCGGATTTTCGCATATGGAGCGTCCGCAGATTCTGGGAATGGACGAGCCCTGGCGGTACCGCAACAAAGCGCAGTTTCCGGTGGGAACAGACGGCGACGGCAGAATTGTGGCCGGATTTTATGCAGTACACAGTCATCGAATCATTCCCTGTGAAGAATGTTGGCTTGGAGTAGAGGAAAATAAAACAATTCTTTATAAAATACGGAAACATATGGAGAAACATGGAATTACTGCCTATAACGAGACGACAGGCAGGGGACTGGTACGTCATGTGCTGATTCGCAAAGGATTTGTCACAGGGGAGCTTATGGTTTGCCTGGTGCTGAACGGAAGGAAGTTTGCAGCCGTGGAGGAACTTGCGGAGTCCCTGCGCGGAATTTCCGGGATGACAAGCATTCTGATCAGCGTAAACCGGGAAAATACCAATGTGATCTTAGGAAGGGAGCTGATTCCGGTCTGGGGGCAGACCTATATCACCGATCAAATCGGGGATATCACGTATCGGATCTCGCCTCTGTCCTTCTATCAGGTCAATCCGGTGCAGACCAGAAAGCTCTACGAAAAAGCACTGGAATATGCAGACCTAAAAGGTGAGGAAACTGTCTGGGATTTGTACTGCGGTATTGGGACCATCTCTTTGTTTCTTGCCCGGAAGGCGGGTCAGGTATACGGTGTGGAGATTGTCCCGGAAGCCGTGGAGGACGCTCAAAAGAACGCTCAGATAAACGGGATTGAGAATGCCCGCTTCTTCGCAGGAAAGGCAGAGGAGGTGCTGCCGCGGCTGTACGAGGAAGAAGGCATCCGGGCCGATGTGATTGTTGTGGACCCGCCCAGGAAAGGCTGCGACCCGGCGGCACTTCAGACGATGGTAAAAATGCGGCCGGAGCGGATCGTCTACATTAGCTGCGACAGTGCGACGCTGGCAAGGGATCTGAAGTATCTGTGCGGGGAAGGGTATGAAGTGATGGGGGTGACGGGGTGTGATATGTTTCCTTGGACGGTGCATGTTGAAACAGTGGCTCTGCTGACGAGAAAAGCCCCGTAAATCGAGGGCACTGAAAAAGTAGTCAAATGCAAAAGTCTAACACAATATATTTGCTGTTTTTATAATTCACACCACAATATATTGTATTAGATTTCTGCATAAAAGGACTTTTTCAGTATCCTCC
>CAJTDB010000043.1 GCA_910574965.1 Lachnospiraceae bacterium
CTGAAAAAGAAGCGGTATGCAATTGGTACGAATCCAGAAAAACATCTGGAGAAGATAATAAATTTATAAAAATTTATTCGTTGTACGGGTTTAGTTGTGAAACACATTCATGCGTTTGTCGTGTATTTTTAGACCGGAACTATTGCATATCCTGCCGTATTGTGATAAGATAATGTGGTAATGAAAACTATATCACGAATGAAGACGGATGCATGACAGAGTATATTCGTAAGGTGTTGGAAAAGGACGGCAGATAAAGAGATTAGGAGCAGGGATGGTAGAGAGATGAGTTACAGGATTGTAGTAGACAGTTGTGGGGAATTTACCGAGGAGATGAAGCGGGATCCGCATTTTGTACATGTGGCACTTCGGCTGAACATTGATGGAGAAGAGTTTGTGGACGATGAAACCTTTGACCGGCTGGATTTTCTGAAGAAGATGAAAGCCAGTCCCAACTGTCCCAAGTCAAGCTGCCCGTCGCCGGAGGCATATCGGGAGGCGTACGACTGCGGGGCGGAACATCTGTATGCGGTGACGTTGTCTGCAGAGCTGAGCGGTTCCTACAACAGTGCGGAGCTTGGGCGCAGCCTGTATTTGGAGGAGCATCCGGAAGGGAAAGTTCATGTGTTCAATTCCTGTTCTGCATCCATCGGACAGACAAGGATTGCGCAGAAGATCCAGGAGTGCGAGGAAGCCGGGATGGATTTTGAAACAGTCGTGAAGACGGTGGAACAGTTTATTCTGGATCTGCATACGTATTTTGTGCTGGAGTCGCTGGATAATCTGAGGAAAAACGGACGTCTCAGTGCGGTAAAGGCGTTTCTTGCATCCGCCCTGAATATCAAACCGGTTATGGGAGCGACCGATCAGGGTATCATTATTCAGCTTGGGCAGGCACGGGGGATACAAAAGGCCCTTAGAAGTATGGTAGAGACGATGGCGGCGGAAGTAAAGAATCCGGCTGAAAAAGTGCTCGGCATCGTGCACTGCAACAATCGGGAGCGGGCGGAGTTTGTGAAGGAAGAAGTGAAAAAGCTTCTGAAAGTAAAAGATATTATTATTACAGAGACAAGCGGCGTCAGTACGCTGTATGCGGCCCAGGGCGGGATCATTATGGTGATCTGAGGGGCGAAGGATGCCGTCATGCAGGGACAAAAAACGGGCGGCTGTCCTCTGAAAGATCAGAGGGCGGCCGCCCGTTTCTTGTTATTCCTCTGCATTCAGAGATGCGGTATAGTCATCCAGTGCAGTGATGTCGGCCGTCACCGGACCGCTGTTTTGCTTTTTCTCGTAGGAGTCCATGACGGAATATCCAAGCCATGCCACCAGCGCCAGTGCAGCCAGTGAAGCACAGACCTTTGTAATCAGTGCATTTCTCTTTTTTCTTGCCTGAATGGCCTTTCGGTTTTTCTTCTGCTCTTTATAACGATTTACTTTTTCCTGACTCACAGTATATGTCTCTCCTTCTCTGATCCTGAACACCGGAAAACTTCCGGTGCTTTCTGCCCATATTATATCACAATTCCGGCAGATTTCCACCATTTTCTTTGAAGGGTCCCGACGGACGGATCAGGCGTTCTTTCCGGCCTCTGCCATCTTCATGGCACGGACTTTCAGCGGCAGGCCAAAGAGCGTGATAAAACCGCTGGCATCATGATGGTCGTACAGCTCTCCGGTGGTGAAGGAAGCCAAAGATTCACTGTAAAGGCTGTACGGGGATGTAGTTCCGGCCTTGATAATGTTGCCTTTGTAAAGCTTAAATTTCACTTCTCCGGTCACATATTCCTGGGTGCTGGTTACAAATGCCTGCACTGCTTCCCGAAGGGGGGTAAACCATTTTCCCTCATAGACGATCTGGGCCATTTTATTTCCCATATCTTTTTTCGCTTCCATTGTAGCGCGGTCTAAGACCAGCTCTTCTAACTGCATATGGGCTTCCATAAGGATCGTTCCGCCGGGAGTCTCATAGACACCGCGGGATTTCATGCCAACGACCCGGTTTTCTACGATATCCACAATGCCGATACCGTGCTTTCCGCCCAGCTCGTTCAGTTTGCGGATGATGTCGGCTACTTTCATCTTCTCTCCGTTTACGGAAGTGGGGATGCCTTTTTCAAAGGTCATGGTCACATATTCGCCTTCATCGGGAGCTTTCTCAGGCGTAACGCCCAGAACAAGCATATGCTCATAATTCGGTTCGCTTGCCGGATCTTCCAGCTCCAGTCCTTCGTGGCTGATGTGCCATAGGTTCCGGTCACGGCTGTAACTCTGGCTGTGGTCAAAGGGAAGGTTGATGCCGTGCTTTTTGCAGTATTCAATCTCATCCTCGCGGGACTGCATGGTCCATACGTCGGTCATACGCCAGGGAGCGATGATCTTCAGATCCGGAGCTAATGCCTTGATGCCGAGTTCAAAACGGATCTGGTCGTTGCCTTTGCCGGTGGCGCCATGGCAGATGGCAGAAGCGTTTTCCTTCCGTGCGATTTCCACCAGTCTTTTGGCAATGGCAGGGCGTGCCATGGACGTGCCCAGCAGGTATTTATTCTCATAGACAGCGCCTGCCTGTACACAGGGCATGACATATTCTTCTGAAAATTCGTCTACGATATCTTCAATGTAAAGTTTTGCCGCACCGGAGAGCTTTGCGCGCTCTTCTAAGCCGTCCAGTTCGCTGCCTTGTCCGCAGTCGATGCAGCAGCAGATCACTTCATAATCAAAATTTTCCTTTAACCAGGGAATGATAGCGGTAGTATCCAGACCGCCGGAATAAGCCAAGATTACTTTTTCTTTCATACGTATTCTCCTCTAACATGTAGTCTTTCTTTGATGCATACTACTATACAACAAGTCCCGGCAGAATGCAAGTGAAAAAATATACATATTTTTTCGTAAAATATAAAAAATACTTGCATAAAAATAATAATAAATGTATAATTATGCAATCTAAAGACAAAACAGCCAGAAAGCGGGTCTTAAGTCCGTGCGTGAACGGGCACCCTGAGGGGAAGCGCAAAAGCACTTGCACGGGCATGTATTTTGTTATATGATAGAAAACAGTTATTTTTGAAGGAAAAAGAGGTAAGTAAGATGCTGAAGATCGGAATTATCGGAGCAACAGGATATGCCGGCGGAGAGCTGGTGCGTCTGCTTCTGGGACATAAAGAAGCCGAGATCGTCTGGTATGGTTCCAGAAGCTATGTAGATCAGAAATATGCGAGTATTTATCAGAATATGTTTCAGATCGTGGAAAATACCTGTCTGGATGACAATATGGAAGCTATGGCAGAGCAGGTGGATGTGATCTTTACGGCAACACCTCAGGGACTTTGTGCTTCTCTGGTGAATGAGGATATTTTAAATAAGGTAAAGATTGTCGACCTGAGTGCGGATTTTAGAATCAAGGATGTAAAGGTGTATGAGAAATGGTACGGCATTGAGCATAAATCGCCGCAGTACATCCAGGAGGCGGTCTACGGACTGTGCGAGGTCAACCGGGAAGCGGTGAAAAAAGCAAGGCTGGTGGCGAATCCGGGATGTTATCCAACCTGCAGCTTTCTGTCCGTGTATCCTCTGGTAAAAGAGGGGCTGATCGATCCGAATACGCTTATTATCGATGCCAAATCCGGCACTTCCGGGGCGGGCCGGGGTGCAAAAGTGGATAATCTGTTCTGTGAAGTGAATGAGAACATCAAAGCATACGGTGTGGCAGGTCACAGGCATACGCCGGAGATCGAGGAACAGCTTTCGCGGGCGGCCAAAGAGCCGGTGCTTATCAATTTCACACCTCATCTGGTTCCCATGCAGAGAGGAATACTGGTAACGGCATATGCATCCCTGAAAAGAGAAATCTCCTATGAAGAAGTGAAGGCCGTGTATGACCGCTATTATAATAAGGAAACGTTTGTTCGGGTTCTGGAAAAAGATGTGTGTCCGCAGACCCGCTGGGTGGAGGGGAGCAACTTTGTAGATGTGAATTTTAAAATTGATCCAAGGACCCGGCGCATCGTTATGATGGGAGCAATGGACAATCTGGTAAAAGGCGCTGCGGGACAGGCGGTGCAGAACATGAATCTGATGTTCGGAATTGAAGAAGCAGAAGGGCTGCGAATGGCACCGGTGTTTCCGTAGGACAGCAGGCGGATAGTTTAACGTCAGTGACAGAAGAGAGAGGAATAGATGGTGGAGATTCGGATAATGTCCGTCGGGGACTACGAGAAGGTGTACGGGCTTTGGAGGACGATTCGGGGGTTTGGCATTCGAAGCGTGGATGATTCAAGAGAAGGGATCGAGCGGTTTTTAAAAAGGAATCCGACCACGAGCATCACAGCCTGGGAAGGGGAGCTGCTGATCGGGGCCATTCTGTGCGGACATGATGGGAGACGGGGATGTCTCTACCATGTGTGCGTGCGGAAAGGATATCGGAGACAGGGCGTTGGAAAGGCTATGGTAGTGGCGTGTATGGAAGCCTTGAGAAAAGAGGAAATCAATCATGTAAGCTTAATCGCCTTTACGAAAAATGATATCGGAAATGCGTTCTGGAACCGGATTGGCTGGACGAAACGGCAGGATCTAAATTACTATGACTTTACCTTAAATGAGGCCAATATTACGGCGTTTATTGAAGAGGAATAAGAGAGGAGCGAAGAGGGCATGAAGAAGATCGACGGAGGCGTGACGGCGGCAAAGGGCTTTGAGGCGGCGGCGGCTGAGGCGCAGATTAAATATAAGGACAGGAAAGATATGGCACTGATCTACAGTCAGGTGCCTTGTGCGGCGGCGGGAACATTTACGACAAATGTAGTGAAGGCGGCGCCGGTGAAATGGGATCAGGAACTTGTGAAAAATTCACCTTTTGTACAGGCCGTTGTGGTCAATTCCGGCATAGCCAACGCCTGTACGGGGGCAGAGGGATACGGCTATTGCGAGCAGACGGCAAAGGCCGTGGAACAACTGCTTGACATTCCGGCGTCTTCCGTGCTGGTGGCGTCTACAGGCGTCATCGGGATGCAGCTTCCGATCGACCGGATTTGCGGCGGAGTGGCGCTTCTGGCGGGCAGCAGGGCCGATACAGAGGAAGCGGGGCTTCTGGCGGCCCAGGCCATCATGACGACCGATACGAAGCCTAAATACGCAGCGGTGCAGGCAGAGATCGGCGGCAAGACGGTTACGGTAGGCGGTATGTGCAAAGGATCCGGCATGATTCATCCGAACATGTGTACGATGCTTGGGTTTGTAACTACCGATGCGGCGATTACAAAGGAAATGCTTCAGAAAGCACTCAGCGATAGTGTGAAAGATACTTACAATATGGTATCTGTAGACGGAGATACATCCACGAACGATACCGTGCTCCTTCTGGCCAACGGGCTGGCAGAAAATCCCCTGATCGACCGTGAGGATGAGAATTATGCCGCTTTTAAAGAGGCATTAAATTATGTAAATACGGAGCTGGCGAAGAAGATCGCAGGAGACGGCGAGGGGGCTACCTGCCTGTTTGAAGTGAAGGTCGTAGGGGCCGAGAGCAAAGAACAGGCGGTGACGCTCAGTAAATCCGTAGTTACTTCCAGCCTGACGAAAGCGGCCATCTATGGGCATGATGCCAACTGGGGGCGTATTCTGTGTGCGATGGGATATTCCGGGGCCAAGTTCGATCCGGACCGGGTGGATCTGTATTTTGAAAGCCGGGCCGGAAAGCTGAAAATCATTGAGAACGGGGTGTCCACCGGCTACAGCGAGGAGGAAGCGACCAGGATTCTGTCGGAAGATCATGTGACGGCCATTGCGGATATGAAGCTGGGAGAAGCATCTGCAGTTGCCTGGGGCTGTGATCTGACTCATGAATATGTAAATATCAACGCAGATTACAGGAGCTGAGCCGGCAGCGGCAGAATCTGTCGGTTTTCTGCATTTTTATTTGCAGTTTTCGAAGGTTTGTACTATAGTAGTAGACGAAGAGGAGCAGGATATTATGAGAGAAGATACAGAGAAATATCTGGAGAAAGCTGCCGTCTTGGTGGAGGCGCTTCCTTATATCCAGAGATTTAACCGAAAAATCATTGTAGTCAAATACGGCGGCAGTGCTATGGTAGATGAAAATCTGAAAAAGAGCGTCATCAGTGACGTGACGCTTTTAAAGCTGGTAGGCTTTAAGCCGATCATCGTCCACGGCGGCGGCAAGGAGATCAGCCGGTGGGTCGGCAAGGTTGGCATGGAGCCGCGTTTTGTGAATGGTCTTCGGGTGACGGATGAGGAGACGATGGAGATCGCGGAGATGGTTCTCGGCAGAGTGAACAAAGGGCTTGTGACCATGGTGCAGGAGCTTGGAGTCAAGGCCGTAGGCATCAGCGGAAAAGACGGCGGACTGTTAAAGGTGGAGAAAAAATATTCGGAAGGACAGGATATCGGTTATGTGGGCGAGATTACCGGAGTAGAGCCGAAGATACTTTATGACCTTCTGGAAAAGGATTTTCTGCCGATTGTCTGTCCGGTGGGACTGGATGAACATTTTCAGACTTACAACATCAATGCAGACGATGCGGCATGTGCCATTGCCAGGGCGGTAAAGGCGGAAAAGCTGGCGTTTCTGACGGATATTGAGGGCGTATACCGGGATTTTAATGATAAAAATTCTCTCATATCGGAAATCAGGGTCAGCGAGGCCAAGGAACTGCTTGCAGGCGGGACCATCGGCGGCGGCATGCTGCCCAAGCTGGGAAATTGTATCGAAGCCATAGAGGCGGGGGTGTCGAGAGTTCATATTATGGACGGCCGGATCATGCACAGTATCCTTCTGGAAGTATTTTCCAATAAAGGTATCGGCACCGCCATCGTAGGAGATACGGAGGAGAAATTTTATCATGAATAATGCATATATTGACAACGCGGAGGCGTCCATCCTTCATACTTACAACCGCTATCCGGTCGTATTTGACCGTGGAGAAGGCGTACATCTGTTCGATACAGAAGGGAAGAAGTATCTGGATTTTGCAGCAGGAATCGCTGTGCAGTCTCTTGGATACGGACACAAAGAATATACACAGGCATTAAAAGACCAGATTGACAAACTGACGCATATTTCCAATCTGTATTATACCGTTCCCATGATGGAGGCGGCCGGGAAAGTAGTTAAGGCCAGCGGTCTGTCCAAAGTATTTTTCACAAACAGCGGGACAGAGGCCATTGAGGGGGCGCTTAAGGCGGCCAGGAAATATTCCTATGAGAAATACGGGGAGGAGCGGTATGAGATCATTGCCATGAACCATTCCTTCCACGGGAGAAGTCTCGGTGCGCTGGCGGTGACAGGTAATGAAAAATACCAGGCACCCTTTCGGCCGCTGCTTCCGGGCGTCCGGTTTGCGGACTACAACGATCTGGAAAGTGTCAAAGAACAGATCACAAAGAAAACCTGTGCTATCATCATGGAAACCATCCAGGGAGAAGGCGGGATATATCCTGCGGAGGAAGGCTTTTTAAAGGGTGTAAAGGAATTGTGCAAGGAGCATGATCTGCTTTTGATTCTGGACGAGATCCAGTGCGGCATGGGCCGGACGGGCTATATGTTTGCCTGGCAGGAATACGGCGTGGAGCCGGATATTATGACCTGTGCAAAGGCCATTGGGTGCGGTGTGCCGGTAGGGGCGTTTGTCCTTGGAGAGAAGGCGGCAGAGGGTTCTCTGAAGGCAGGAGATCACGGAACAACCTACGGGGGCAATCCGTTCGTCTGTGCGGCGGTGAGCAAGGTGTTTGACCTGTATGAAAAGGAACATATTTTAGAACATGTCCGTACCGTGGGCGGCTATCTGACCGAAAAACTGGATGGACTGGCAGACCGGTATGATTTCCTGAAAGAACGCCGGGGAAAAGGGCTGATGCAGGGGCTTCAGGTGACCGGCCGTCCGGTGGGAGAGATCGTAACCCGTGCGCTTGAAAACGGGCTGGTCATCATTACGGCAGGCAGCGATGTGCTGCGCTTTGTTCCGCCGTTAGTCATCACAGAGGCAGATGTGGATGATATGATAGAGAGACTGGAAAGGGCGTTCGTATGACGAAAAAATACCAGAGAATCCTTGCGGTGCTGCTGGTGCTCTTGTTCGGCGCGCAGATGGTGCATATGGGATTGCAGAATAAGCCGGAAGAAGTGGAGATTGTTGTGGAAGATCCGCTCCTGATCTGGTATACGGATCCGGATATTCAGACGTATATGGAAGAAGCCGCTGCCCAAATTGCGGCCAGATACAAGGTAGATGTCCGGGCGGAGCTGGTATCGGAAGTGGACTATATCGAGCACATCAGTGAGAGATCGGTGGCCGAGGAGATGACAGGGCCGGACGTCTATGTGGCCTCCAGTGCGCTGCTTGAGAAAGCGGTGCTGGCAGGGCTTGCGGCTCCGGTGACGGACCGGGATCTTACCGGAACTTATTCTGAAAAGGCCGTACATGCTGTGACTTACGATAATGACCCGGTGGCCTGGCCCTTCTATATTGAGACATGTGTGATGCTTTACAACCGGTACTATGTGGAACCGGAAGAGGTTCCTTCTGACATTGAAGACATTCTGACTTATGCGGAAAATTTTGAGTCCGATGATCTGACATCCAGGGTGGAGAATATTTTCAAGTGGAACGTGGCAGACGTGATCGACAACTATATGTTTATGGGAGCTTATACGGATCTGGGAGGGCCGGACGGAGACGATAAGAGTCAGGTGTCCATGGATCTGGAGCAGATCACGGAATGCATGAATTATTATCAGAGCCTGAATGAGTTCTTTGCTATCGACGCGGATACCGTTACTTCGGAGGAGGTCATTCAGGGATTTATCGATGGAAAAACGGTATTTACCATTGTGAATGTTCCCATGCTGGCTGAGCTGGATCGTGCGGTCCGGGAAGGACGTATACCGGAATACCCTACAGAGCGGACGGCAGTCGGTGAGGACGGAGAAGAGACGGTGGAGAGCCTGAATTATGAACCGTTCTATCAGGTAGCGCAGCTTCCGGCGCTTACAGATTCTCTGGACTCCCGCGGGCTGTCGGTAACCAACGGCGTAGTTGTGAATCCGTATTCTTCCAATGTGGAGGCGGCGAAGGCATGTGCACGTTATCTGACGCAGGAACAGGCCGGAAAGCTGTACGAACAGACCGGAAAGCTGACAGCGTGCAAGAGCAGGCTGGGTGAGGAGGGCAGTACGGAAGAAGAGGAAGAGAGGTCCTTTCTTGGGTATGAATCTCTCTATGAGAAACTCCTCGGATCCGGGAAAAGCACTTCCAAGACAGGGAATGAGCATCTGATCGTGTATGAGGCCTATGAGAAGGCCGCAGAGGTTCCCAAGATCATGGAGCTGTCAAATATGTGGCTGCAGCTTGAAGTGGTCTTAGCGGACATCTGGCGGGGCCAGGATGCAGGGGAAGAAATGACAAGCTTCTCGGAGCTTTTGAAAGAGCAGTTGGACTGACAGGGACCGTTCTCTTCGGCGCTGCAGGAAATGTATAAAGATCCAGTCATAAGGGTACACTCTGGAAAAAAGGAGGTTCCTTATGACTGGAATTTTTATTGCACTGATATCAGGCGCTCTGATGAGCCTTCAGGGGGTCTTTAACACAGAAGTGACCAAACAGAGCAGCATCTGGGTGTCGGCGTCCTGGGTGCAGTTTTCTGCCCTTGTGACCTGTCTCGTCATCTGGGCGGCGTCGGACAGGAGCAGCTTTGCGGCGCTTATGAAGGTCAGTCCGAAATACATGATGCTGGGGGGGCTTTTCGGGGCATTTATCACTTATACGGTGATTCAAAGCATGTCTTCTCTTGGCCCGGCCAAAGCGACGATGCTGATTGTCATCGCCCAGCTTACGGTATCATGGCTGGTGGAGCTTATGGGAATGTTCGGACTGGACAAGGGGACATTTTCCTGGAGGAAGCTTATGGGGCTTTTGGTGGCAGTGGCCGGCGTTGTGATATTTGAGTGGGAAAATTAAGATTGTTCTTGTGTTTCCGACGCAAGTCCGCTACAATGAAAATAAGGGCATAGATGACTTTTCTTTTATGGGACTTCAGCAGCATATGTCTGGTAAAATGCTTCCAGTTAAGGGGCATTGAGCAGACATATGCGGAACTTCAATAGGAGAAAAGACAAGTATGAAGAAAAGTCATGATTTTACGAGAGTCGTTTTCGGCCTGGCCGGTTTCAGCCTTATATTCTGTCTGGCCGGGTGCGGTATTTCTTTCGGCGGATTTCAGATGGGCGGGAGGGAAGAACTGACGTTCTCCTGCGGGGAAGAGCTGCCGCCTGTTTCGGAAGAGGCATCGGTAGAAAAAGCATCGGCTGCGGAGGAACAGCCGGAGTCCGGGCAGCAGGCACCCTTAGCCCAGGAGGAAACACAGACAGCGCCTTCTCCGCCGGAGAAATCATCCCAGCCGTCTGCAGAACAGGGCATCACGGCAGAGGGCAGAGTCAATATTAATACAGCCGGGCTGGAGGAGCTGATGACCTTAAACGGCATCGGTGAGACGAGGGCAAAGGCGATTATAGAGTACCGCAGCGAAAAAGGCGCTTTTACAAAAGCAGAGGATATCATGCAGATTCCGGGAATTAAGGAAGGCATATACAGGAAGATACAGGATCAGATCATAGTTTGATGAGGTGAAAAATGGGACAGAAAGTATTAGTGGTAGACGATGAAAAGCTGATCGTGAAGGGGATCCGGTTCAGTCTTGAGCAGGACAATATGGAAGTGGACTGTGCCTACGACGGAGAGGAAGCGCTTCAGATGATCCGGGAGAAGGAGTATGACATCATCCTTCTGGATGTGATGCTCCCAAAACTTACCGGCTTTGAAGTATGCCAGCAGTTGCGGGAATTTTCCAATGTCCCGGTGGTGATGCTGACGGCCAAGGGAGACGATATGGATAAGATCCTCGGTCTGGAATACGGGGCTGACGATTATATTACGAAGCCGTTTAATATTCTGGAGGTAAAAGCCCGCATCAAGGCCATCATGCGCCGGACGAGAAAGCGGACGCCGGAGAAGGAAAACCGCCGGGTGGTGCAGAAGGGCGAATTTTATCTGGACTGCGAGAGCCGCAGGCTGAACATTGCCGGAAAAGAGATCAACCTGACGGCCAAGGAATTTGACCTGCTGGAACTGATGGCACTGAACCCCAACAAAGTGTACAGCCGGGACCATCTGCTCAATGCAGTGTGGGGCTATGACTATCCAGGCGATGTACGGACTGTGGATGTGCATATCCGAAGACTGCGCGAGAAGATTGAACAGAAACCCAGCGAGCCGAAGTATGTACATACCAAATGGGGAGTAGGGTATTATTTCAATGTTTAAGCTGCCTCTGAAAGAACATTTCTTTCCCAATGCCAAGTTTTTTAAAAGTCTGAATTTTCGGATCATGGTGATTCTGTTTTTCATCGGGACGATCCCGGCGGTGATCCTGTCTTTTGCCTTTCTGTCTGCCTACAGGGAACAGTCCCTTACAAGACTTGGAAATGACATGAGCAACCAGTGCCAGATTCTTGCCACGCAGCTTGGCAGTGCCAATTATCTGGAGGATCCGGGCAATGAGACGCTGACGGGCGAACTGACGCAGTTGGCGACGCTGTATGACGGAAGGATTCTGATTATTGACCAGAGTTTCCATATTATGGTGGATACTTATGCGCTGGAACAGGGGCGCACGATGCTGGCGGAGGAAGTCATCAAGTGTTTCAAAGGAGAGAGCACGAATCACTATGTCAGCGGGCGTTTTATTGAGATGACGGTTCCGATTATGAGCAGCGGCGAGGAGAAGACGGTTATCGGCGTGATTCTGGCCAGTGCGTCTACAGATAGCATGAATGCCAGACTGGAAGACCTGCAGAGCTTTACCGAGATCTGGATGGCAGCAGGAGGCATCTGTGTGCTGGCGCTGGCGGTCTTTTTGTCCAACTGGCTTGTGAAGCCTCTGCGGCATATGAACAAATTCATCGGTGATCTGGTGGAGGGGACACTGGACGGAGATCTGGATATCCATGACTGCACCGAGACAGAAAATATTTCCAATACCTTCAACAGTCTTTTGGCCAAACTGCGTCTGATGGAGGAGTCCCGGCAGGAGTTTGTCTCCAATGTCTCCCATGAGCTGAAAACTCCCCTTGCTTCCATGAAAGTGCTGGCAGATTCCCTGCTTGTACAGGAGGGGGCGCCCGTGGAACTGTACCAGGAATTTATGCAGGACATTGCAGAAGAGATCGATCGGGAAAATACGATCATCTCAGACCTTCTGACTCTGGTGAAGACAGATCGGAAGGTGACCAAGCTGAACGTGGAGCCGACGAATGTCAATGAATTTCTGGAACAGATTCTGAAGCGGCTGCGCCCGATTGCGGAACAGGGGAATATTGAGATGGTATTTGAGAGCAATCGGAAGGTCAGCGCGGAAATCGACGTAACCAGGCTGTCCCTGGCATTTTCCAATCTGGTGGAAAATGCCATTAAATACAATCATGAAAATGGCTGGGTCCGGGTGAGCCTGGATGCAGACCACAAATTTTTCTATGTAAAAGTAAGTGATTCCGGCATGGGTATTCCGCAGGAGTCTCTTGACTACATATTTGAACGGTTTTACCGGGTGGACAAGTCCCATTCCCAGGAGATCGGCGGTACCGGCTTGGGTCTTGCCATCACCAGGAGTGCTGTTGTGGCCCACAGGGGCGCTATCCGGGTGCAGAGCACCGTCAATGAAGGGACGGTCTTTACGGTTCGCATCCCTCTGCGTTACATCACGTAGAAGGGGCGCAGCGCGGTCATAAGAGGTGAGACATGAAGAAATGGAAGATCCTGCCCATTTTTCTTGGGCTTTTCTGCCTGTCGGTTTTCGGATGCAGCAAAACCGGGGAAGAGGAGACAGAGGGTTATCAGATCTGGTATATGAATCAGCAGGAAACCAGACTGGATTGTGAATACAAAGAGCTTCAGGCCAGAAATACAGAAGGACTCTTAAAAGAAGCGCTGGAGCTTCTCAGGGAGAAACCGGAAGACGAAGGATACAAACCGGTGCTTCCGGATAATGTACGAATCGAAAGCTATCAGATCGAAAATAATCAGCTCTATCTGGACTTCTCGGCGGAGTATTTGGACATGCCAAGAGTGTATGAAGTGCTCTGCAGGGCAGCCGTTGTACGAACCATGTGCCAGCTTCCGGAAATCGACTATGTGGGTTTCCGGGTGGCGGATCAGCCGCTGATGGATCTGAGAGGAAAAGCAGTGGGGCTGATGAACGAGGAACAGTTCATCGAGAACGCCGGGGAGGAGATCAATGCCTGGCGTACGGCGGATTTGACTCTTTACTATACCAATGAGACGGGGAATAAGCTGGTTACCCAGCGGGTTCCCATGGAATATAACAGCAATATTTCGCTGGAAAAGCTGATTGTGGAACGGCTGATCGCAGGTCCTCCCTATGAAGGGGCCTATCCGACCATACCAGCCAACACAAAGCTGGTCAGTGTGACCGTGCGGGACGGAATCTGTTATGTGACGCTGGATGAAGGTTTTCTGGAAACCGGCTATAATGTGACGGAGAGCATTCCTGTTTATTCCATCGTCAATTCTCTCGTTCAGAACACAGATGCACAAAAAGTACAGATCAGCATTAACGGTGAGACAAATCAACTGTTCCGGGAAAGTATCAGCTTTGACACCATATTTGAGAGAAATGAGGAACTGGTGGAATGAGACAAAGACCTATTGCATGTCTCGCACTTCTCTTGTTTCTGCTTCTGCAGATAATCCCTCCGGACTTTTTCTATGAGTCCCGGAGGGTGACGCAGCGGTGTGATGCAGAGATGACCGGTCAGGTCAGCCGACATGCAGTAAAAAATGAAAAAACGCAAATCTATTTACAAAATTGTCAGATCGACAGCGCAGAGGGACGGTATTTAGCCGGACAGGTGCTTGTCTATCTGCCGGACATTCGAGATTATCAGGTGGGAACCGATCTGTCCTTGTCAGGAACCATTTATCCATTGGAAGACCCGGTGAATCCGGGACAATTTAACAGCAGACTTTATTACGAAGGAAAAGGCATTTTCTGTACCTTTTATGCTGAGCAGGCGGAAATTCTGGCAGTGCATCCGGCGCCTCTGCGGGAAGGTCTTCTGACGCTTCGAAAACGGCTGGAAGAAGTCTACGAACAGGTACTTGGGGAAAAAGATGGCAGCCTTCTAAAAGCGATGATACTGGGCCGCAGGGAGGAACTGGATACGGAGGTGAAAGAACTCTATCAAAGAAACGGGATCTCTCATCTGCTGGCGATCTCCGGTCTGCATCTGTCGCTGGTGGGTATGGGACTCTATAGGCTGCTTCGAAGACTGACGGGCTCCTATTTGGCGGCAGGGGTACCGTCCGTACTCTTTCTGGCCGCCTATGGGTGGATGACAGGAGCCTCTGTCTCAACGGTTCGGGCAGCGCTCATGTGCGGGATGGCTATTCTGGCGGATCTGCTGGGCCGAACCTATGATATGCTGACGGGCATCGGTTTGTCAGCTCTGATTCTGATGCTTGCCAATCCGCTGAGTGCAAGGCAGAGTGCATTTTATTTATCCTATGGTGCGGTACTCGCCATTGCCCTGCTGATTCCCATCTGGAAGCTGTATCGGAAAAGGTTTCGCAGGACAGAAGCGGCTCTGTCTGTGAGCCTGTCCGTTCTGCTTGTGACTTTTCCGTTGATTCTGTGTTTCTTTTATGAATACCCCTTGTATTCTACGGTGCTGAATCTGCTTGTAATCCCTCTTATGAGCATCCTCATGGTATGCGGTCTTCTGTGCGGCGGCATAGGACTTTTCAGTCTTTCGGCTGCGAAAATCTTTGCGGTGCCTTGTCATTTGATTCTTGGTGTGTATGCGCAGACCGGACAACGGTGCCTGACACTTCCGGGGGCGCTTTTATCCATAGGAAGTCCGGCAGGCTGGAAAGTAGTGCTTTATTACACGACTTTGGCAGCGGGGCTGTTTTTTCTGTACCGGGAAAAGCGGCGGGAAAAATATTGGAGAAAGAAGGAGCCTTTTCGTCCCGGCAAAAAGGTACTGGCGGCTGCTCTTGGCTCGCTGATGCTGTGCATGTGCCTCTTATGCGTCCGTACTTTTCGGGGGCTTGAAATTCGGATGCTGGATGTGGGGCAGGGAGATTCGATATATGTAAGGGGTCCGGACGGGACGACTTTTCTGTACGACGGCGGGAGTTCCGATGTGAAAAAGGTGGGCACATACCGGATCCTGCCTTTCCTGAAATGGTCCGGAGTTCAAAAGCTGGATTACATACTGGTTTCCCATATGGATCAGGATCATATCAACGGTATTACAGAACTGGTGGAGGACAGCAAAAGCAGCGGCGGCTTAAAGATCGGATATGCGGTGCTTCCGAAGATTCCGGAAAAGGACGAAGCTTACGAGAAGCTGGAGGCAGCCTTTGAGGAGGCAGGAATCGAAGTGCTGTATATGGAAGCCGGGGACAGGCTGCAGGGCCGGGAAATCACGTGGACCTGCCTGTGGCCGGAAGGAACGGTCCGTTTTTCGGACCGGAATGATCTGTCGCTGGTTCTGCTGGCAGAGTATGGGGAATTTCAGATGCTTTTTACGGGAGATATTGGGAAGGCGGCGGAGGAGCGGCTGGCAGCTTCCGGGCGGCTGTGCCAGGTGGAGATTCTGAAGACGGCGCACCATGGTTCCAGACACTCT
Source organism: Lachnospiraceae bacterium (assembly GCA_910574965.1). GTDB lineage: Bacteria > Bacillota > Clostridia > Lachnospirales > Lachnospiraceae > Hominiventricola. The sequence continues at coordinate 15,722 of CAJTDB010000043.1, forward strand.
TCTGCAAAAAGATTTCTCGACCAGGTACAGCCGGCGGTCAGCCTGATCTCCTGCAGTGCAGGGAATCGTTACGGGCATCCGGGAGAAGAGACTCTTCAGAGACTTTCGGATGCGGGAAGCCGGGTCTTTATTACGAAGGACTGCGGTGCTCTTCGAATATGGACGGATGGAGAGAAAGTCCGTGTGGCGAAATGGATTTGCCGGTAAAAGCCTTCTCTGATATAGAAGAAACTTGCGCCCGGCATAGCTCCATGATAGAATGGATACCATGACAGAAGGAGCATAAGCGATGAAATTGTTGACGGAGGATATTAAAAAACGGAATTTTAAAAAGGTCTATCTTCTGATGGGAGAAGAAGTCTATCTTAGAAATCAGTATCGGAAGCGTCTGCGGGAAGCGCTGTTAGATCCGGAAGATACGATGAATGCGGCGGTATTTGAAGGAAAGGGAACGGACCTGAAGGCGGTGATTGATCTGGCGGAGACAATGCCTTTTTTTGCAGAACGCAGAGTGATTGAACTTTGGGACAGCGGGTTTGCAAAAAGCGGATGTCCGGAGCTGGCAGACTATATTCCGGATATTCCCGACAGTACTTGTCTGATTCTGACGGAATCAGAAGTGGACAAGCGGGGAAAAGTATACAAAGCCATCAAGAAGTACGGCAGAGCCGTGGAGTTTGAACGTCAGGACCAGAGAACACTTACGCGCTGGGTGCTTGGCACGTTAAAAAGCGAGGGCAGGAGCATCACCGAAGAAACTATGCGTGTATTTCTGAGCCGTACGGGTACGGATATGGAGCATATTCACCGGGAACTGGAGAAGCTTTTGTGCTATACATCGGGTCGGGAGATCATTACCGCAGAGGATGTGGAAACGATCTGCACGGAACGGACAGAGAACCGGATCTTTGATATGATTCAGGCGGTCACAGACCGGGATCAAAGGCGTGCCCTGGATCTGTATGCAGATTTGCTGGCTATGAAAGAACCGCCCAGGAAGATCCTTTCTTTGATCGCAAGGCAGTTTCATCAGCTTCTGCTTCTGAAAGAACTGTCCGGACAGGGAATGGAGCGGGGAGAACTGGCAAAGGCGGTGGGGATTCCGCCTTTTGTGCTGGGGAAATATACGGCCCAGAGCAGGAGATACACAAAGGAGCAGCTTAGACAAACGATAGAAGAACTGGTGAACATGGAGGAACTGGTAAAGACAGGAAGGATGGGAGAGCAGGTCGGTGTGGAGCTGATGATCGTGAAATACAGTTCCGGGTGACAGATGGGAACAAAAAAGCCGGCTGGTATGACGGGACCAGCCGGCTTTTATTTTCTGTATTGTTTCTATATTAAGCCATTGCGTTTACAGCCTTCTGTAAACGGGAAATCTTTCTGGAAGTAGTGTTTTTGTGATATACGCCTTTGGAAGTTGCTTTATCCATGGTGGAGATCGCATCTTTCAGAGCAGCTTTTGCAGCATCCTGATCTTTGGTTTCGATCGCAGCATATACTTTTTTAATCATGGTCTTTACTTCCGATTTGATTGCTTTGTTTCTTGCGGTTCTGGTGGCAGTTACCAGGACTCTTTTCTTAGCAGATTTAATATTAGCCAATTCGTGCACCTCCGGTTTATTCTCTGTAATTTTGATTTCTTATAATTTCTTCTGACGTGCTTCCGAAAAGCGAGACACGGGAGCTTTGAATGGAAACACACGAATATATTCTAGCCCAAAGAAGGGGTGGTGTCAATACATAAATTTATATTTTTTCGGAAATATTATGACTGAAAATGACTGTTTCAAGCTGCGCGAAAACGGGGTTCTGTTCAGATGTCCGCCGGGCCTGCACAGATGCCGTACAAAACCGCAGCGGGACAGCAGAACGAAGGAGTGGAGAAACATGGAACGGATGAGAGTACGAACGGACCTGGCGCTGGAAGCCAAGGAGAGTTTTGAAGGCAGTGATGTAGAGGTTCACGGGGTTGTGGTAGAAGAAAACTACGACGAAGAAAAGGATATTCGGCTGACAAGGGTGCAGATCGTGTCGGAACGGGGAGCACGGGAGATGGGGAAGCCTGTGGGAAACTATCTGACGCTGGAAGCGCCGGGGATGGCGTCGCCGGATGAGGACTATCACAGGGAAATCTCAGAGGCACTGGCGCATTATCTGAAGGAGCTGATGGGGGAAGAGAAACGGAAGTTTGACAGTTTACCTCCTTCTTCTACACAAATGCAATTCCATTTTATCCCTTATTTTAGCTGGTTTTCCAGCTTTCTTTTTTGTCAAATTTTTGAAATGTTTTTGTAGCTATTTTTAGCTATATGTGTTATAATAAGGGTTGGAGGTAT
>CAJTDB010000044.1 GCA_910574965.1 Lachnospiraceae bacterium
TAAAATGCCCATAATCCTTTTAAGGGGAGATTATGGGCATTTTTCAATTTTAATTTGCACTGTTGTAATAAAGTTTCAATCTGGATAACTCAAATGTGTAACATCTATGCTTAAGTTTATGATGTTGCGCTCTCCAGGATCTCCCGCATCCGCCCGGCCGTCTTTGCAGGAAAATAAGTAAAAAAGGAACCGCTGATGTTCCGGTTCTGCTGCTCCTTTGTATCCGGCAGCCGGCTGTCGTCCTGCACTTTCCGGAGCATGGCTTCATAAGCCGGTACAAACGGAACCATCCTGCGGTGCTTTGGACACTGCCCGGACAGATGCTCCCAGATGCCGATTCCCTCATAGTCCAGATCTCCGAAATAATAAAAGCGGTTCTCTGGGTGCAGCATATAAGGTTCCGCACTGTGATCCAGCTCCGGAAAAGACCTTAGAATGCCCTTCCCTGCCCCGTAGACGAGCGTTCCTACAGGTACGCCGAAGATCTTCGTCTCCCCCTGCAGAAGATGCCTTCTCATGCTGTAGAAGGGGTCCTTGTTCTCCAGAAGCAGCAGATTCTGCGGCACATCTCTTGTGTGTGCATAATAAGCCAAAGGCTCTGCCGTCTCATACATGTTCAGCAGTTCCGGCTCTACGCCGCAGTGTTTTAAAATCTTCCTTCCCTGCTCTTTTGTCAGAAATTTTTCTCTTCCCCAGATTGCAAAACTGCGCTCATTGACGGATACCGGATGCTTCAGCTTCTCCCTCTGCTCCTTGAAATATGCGTTCAGAAGCAGTACCCAGGACCGCTCCTGACGATAGACTTCGGGATGGGACAGATAATAGTCAATGGAGATGGCCGGGACTATGGTATATTTTAATTCCTCCAGAAGCGGACCAGGGTCATCTTGTTCTTCCAGCAGCCAGTATTCCAGATAGAGCGCCGGACGCTTGCCGTTCTTCCCCGAAGCTTTCAGGGGTCTGATTCGGCCGGCATCCAGAAGTCCGATCATATAATCATACTGCTGTCTGTAGGTAAGCTGCCCCTTCTTCGCAAGCAGCGCTTCCAGAGAGATGCGTTTCATGAGGATACTCCTGTCCCGTTCATTTCTTCCTGTTCATTTTATCATGGAATCTTCCATTTTCCAACAAGATTTTTCCGTTCCCACAGTCTCATATGCAAAAACTGCCGGAAATACCCTGTCTTCCGGACGAAACATACGCATCCGAAACCAGGGCCTTATTTCCCGGCAGTTTCTTTTCCAATCGTTATCTTTTTAACAAACCCTCTGCTGCTTTAAAACTCAGCCGCAGGTATGCTCCCCGCAGCCATGGCTTTTGCAGCCGCCTTCGTGATGCTCTCCATGATGATCGCACCGCACATTGGGATTATAATCCAGCTTTCCGTTCAGAAGCGCTTCTACCGCCGCGTCCGCGTCTCCGGATACTCCGCCGTACAGCTTGATTCCTGCGGATGCCAGCGCATTCTGGGCCCCTGCTCCGATGCCGCCGCAGATCAGCGTCTCCACCTGATGCTCTTTTAAAAAGCCTGCCAATGCTCCATGGCCGCTTCCATTAGTATCTATCACCTGAGAAGATACCACCTTGTTGTCCTGCACTTCATAGACTTTGAACTGCTCCGTATGTCCGAAATGCTGAAAAATCTGTCCGTTTTCGTAGGTTACTCCAATTTTCATCGTTCTATGCTCTCCTTCTTCCTGATCTTTGGCGGTTCCCATACAGTGCTTCCTGCAGCATTCTCTCTGCTCCTTACAGAGCATATAGTTGCCGCCGGTAATGCACAGTTCTTTGCCATGCACCAGACAGTCCGCCAGCTTCTCTCTCGCACTGCTGTAGATGGACTGCACCGTTGTACGTGCCACTTTCATCTGCAGAGCACACTGTTCCTGTGTCAGATGTTCCTGGTCCATGAGACGGATGCATTCATATTCATCCAGTGTCATGATGACGGTCTCCCTGCAAAAGGCGCTGCCATTTACAGGACCAAACCGCTCACAGGAAGGTTCTGCGCAGATGCGTCTTCTTTTGCATGGTCTTGGCATCCCTGTACCTCCGTCCTGATTCCATTATACTCTATTATTGACATATGTCAATAATGATGATCAGGAAAATCCCCGCCTCTTCAGTTCCTCTGTGATTTTCTCATAGACCGGAAGCTTAATTTTGTACTGCTGTCCCATCCGAACTACCTCAAAGATCAGTCCGTCCATCTCGGAAGCCTTTCCCTGCTTTATGTCCCTCTGCATAGACGTGGACGCTTCCGGCGTCAGACTGTCCAGAATATCCAGGTTCGTCTGAACGATATCCGATGTAAAGCAGATCCCCATAGCGTCCGCCAGCAGATCGATCTCATGAATCAACGCCGCAAAGGTATCCCGGATCTCTCCCGGCTTCTGCATATCCCCTGCCATAGCGTCATAATACTGTCCGCAGGCCGCAGCCGGCGAGACATAGGCAAATTTCTGCAGCGCATCCCGGCGGATATGATCGGACAGGACGCCTGTGATCCCGCTGTCCTCCAGATCATTCTTGACTTCCTGCAGAATCTCCCGATATTCAGAAGGATCGCGCACGCCGAATACTACGCGGAATATGTCCCCATTCTGCCACAGGCATCCAGGTTCCTTGATCTCGCCTGCAATATAGATGCACCCGTCCGTTACCAGAAGCTTCGGCAAAAGCTTCTGAAGCCTTCCTCCGGTGCCGTAGATGTTCAGAAGCGGGATGACTACGGTCTCCGGCTTCGCTGCCCTGCGAATCAAAGGCACGGTCTCTTCCAGAGAGTATCCCTTCACACACACAAAGATCACATCCGGGTGTCCTTCGTAATGCTCCATGTCCGCTGCCTTTACCGGACACACTGTATAATTCCCTTTCTTCGTCGTCTCCATGCGAAGCCCGTCCTTTTGCATGGCATGAAGATGTGCTCCTCTGGCGATCATCGTTACATCTTTTCCCGCCTCCGTCATGTAGGCGCCGATACATCCGCCGGTCCCGCCGGCTCCGATAATCAGGTATTCCATCGTACCGCTCTCCTTTTTCTTCTTGCTCCTTCTTTAATCCTCTACCAGTTTCCGAACCAGGAAGGCCGCTCTTTCCTGCCCAGATAACAAATATGGAAATGCGCCTCGCCCTCCCGGTCAATCTCCATAAGCATATAGCTTGGCCTGTGTCCTTCCTGCCGCGGAAGAGACAGACTGCCGGGATTTAAAAACGTGACTGCTCCCTGATGCACCAGACAGGGGCAGTGGGTATGCCCATACATTACAATATCCGCCTTCTGAAGCTCTGCCTGTGCCATCAGCCCCTCATGACCCATGCCCGCGTAATAGCGGTGTCCATGGGTAAGAAGCACCCGATAACGGCCGATGGTCAAAAGCTCCTCCTTCGGAAGATCGCTGTACCAGTCGTTATTTCCGGCGACCATGCTGACCGGGGCCTCTGTCAGTGAACGGATATAGTCCTCTGAACCCTCCACATCTCCCAGATGAATCAGACGGTCGATGGCTCCCGTTTTTTCCAGCGCTTTTTTCAGATTTTCCTCTCTGCCGTGAGTATCACTGACGATTAATATCTTCATTGCCGTTCCTCTTTCAGCTTCCGCAGCTCCTCCTTCATCAGCCTCAGCGCCTTCCCCCTGTGACTGAGTTCGTTTTTGACTTCCAGCGAAAGCTCTCCGGAATAACAGCCATATTCCGGAAGATAGAAAATGGGATCATAACCAAAACCGTTCTCTCCCCGCTCCTCATAACCGATCTCACCTTCCATGGTTCCTCTTGTGGTCCGTATGCGCCCGTCCGGCAGTGCTGCCGCAATGGCACAGACGAACCGGGCACTGCGCTCGGAACCTTTCTTCCCCTCCAGGCGGTCAATCAAGTTCTGGTTTTTTACATGATAAGATGTGTCATATCCCATATAGCGGGCCGAATAAATTCCCGGTTCTTTGTTCAGGGCATCCACTTCCAGACCGGAGTCGTCCGCCAGGACGATCTCCCCGCATTGTCTCATAATCTCCGACGCCTTAATCACAGCATTTTCTTCAAATGTCTTTCCGTTCTCTTCCGCATGAGCCTCAATGCCTGCTTCCTTCAGGGAGAGCACCTCCACCCCCAGATCCGAAAGAATCATCCGGACTTCTCTCATCTTTCCTTCATTTCCTGTGGCAAATATAATTTTTTCGATTTTCATCTATTTTGTCCCTCTGCTTCTGTTCGGTTTTCTCCGGGCTGCTGCTTTTTCTTCGGCGGCTTTGGACCCAAAAACTGATAATAATATGTTTTTAGCATCCCATTGTAGATTTTCCGGTTCTTGTCCGCCTTCCTTCCAATATATTTCTCCGCATCCTCATAACCGGTAATCAGGTACATAGACCAACTGTCCAGACTCGCAAAACGCTCTCCGATCTCCCGGTAAAGTTCTGGCAGGTTTTCTTTCTCCTCCAGCCGTTCTCCATAGGGAGGATTGCTGATGAGAAAACCGTATTTTTTTGGATGGCTCAGAGCATTTAACGGTCTGGACTGAAAATGAATCAGATGGTCTACACCAGCCGCTGCAGCATTCTGTCTGGCTGCTTTTACCATCTCCGGATCGATGTCATATCCCTGAATGTCTGTTTTAACATCCGGATCCAATAGGTCATTGGCCTCATCGACTGCCTGATACCAGCATTTCCGGCTGAGTATGTTCGTCCAGCTCTCCGCGGTAAAGGAACGGTTCATTCCCGGCGCCATATGGGCAGCCATCATAGCCGCCTCAATGGGAAAGGTGCCGCTCCCGCAAAACGGATCCACCAGAATGCGGTCCTTTTTCCAGGGCGTAAGCAGAATCAAGGCCGCCGCCAGCGTCTCCTTGATGGGAGCCTTGCTGACCATCGTTCGATACCCTCTTTTATGTAGAGACAGGCCTGTTGTATCCAGGCAGACCGTCGCCTCATCCTTCATAAAGGAAATACGTATGGGATACTCAGCCCCTGTCTCCGGAAACCATTCCACATGATATACGGTCTTCAGTCGTTCTACGACCGCCTTTTTGACGATCGACTGGATATCAGACGGGCTGAACAGCCTGCTTTTCACGGAAGACGCTTTTGTGACCCAGAATTTTCCATCGGAAGGAAGATACCTTTCCCATGGAAGCATTTTGATCTGATCGAAGAGCTCCTCAAATGTGACCGCTCGTATTTTTCCTACTTTTAAAAGGATTCTCTCGGCTGTGCGCAGGAAAACATTCGCGCGGCTGACTGCATCCTCTTCTCCCCGGAAAGTAACTCTTCCGTCTTCTACCTGTACAATCTCATAGCCAAGGTCCATGATCTCTTTTTTTAAAACCGCTTCCAGTCCAAAATGACATGGAGCGACCAGCTCTACTCTGCTCATCTGCTATCCTCTCCGGTATTTCACTGTCCTTTTCCTTTTTATTAAGTATATCTTATCCGCCCCGCATGATAATGTCAATCATTTTCCATACCGCTTCGGCTACCTGGAATCACGTTCCAGATACCGTCCCCGATATGCCTGGATGCCACCGACGACCGATATGGCACGGTATCCTTGTTCCTGCAGCTCCCTGGCTGCCTGCATACTCAGTCCGCCCCGATCGCAGTACAGAATCGGCACTGCCTGCCCCAGTCCCCTTATACGCTGAAGGAGATATTCATGGGGAATACAGACCGCACCCTTGATATGCATCTTCCGGTATTCGGCCGGATTTCTCACATCCACCAGCAGATACGCCTTGTCAAAAATATAACGGTCAATTTCCTTTGCAGAGATTGTTTCAATATCTGACATGATCTTTTCCTTTTTTCTCTTATTAGTTAGTATATGCACCATGGAAAGAGCCGGGCACACGAAAACGGAGCGCATCTGATTCTGCGCTCCGTTCCCGTTTATTTCCGTGCTGATGCACTTCTGTACTAGTAATTGCTGTTGTCAGCGCTCTCGTTCTGGGAAGAACTCTTGGAACTGGAGTTCTTGCTGCTCTTAGAGCTGCTGTTCTTAGAGTTATTTGCATTATTTGCGTTTGTCGTATTGGTAGAATTGTTTGTGTTGTTAGAACTCATGATCTATGACCTCCTGTAATAAATGTTTACAGGAGTAGTATGGGATTTTTCCCAGAAAATATACCTGTATTTTTTCAAAATTCCGGCGCGTTTGAGATTCTACTGCCGAAGCTTTTTCACAAGCCATCCAATAACGCCAAGCACGACGATAGCCGGCAGAAGGGCCAGGAACAGATGAAAGACAAACACGAGCAGCAGCAGGAACACGACAACGATGCCAAGAGCAACCAGCCTGCTCTTCCATCTTTCCAGCACATCCCCCTGGAACTTCGGCGATGTATCCGGTTCTCCGTCTTCCGATACCGTATACTCTCTGCTGGTATTTTTTGCGCCTGAAGCTTCTGCAAGGGTCCGTGCGAGCAGCCTTGGATCTCCTAACTCTTCTAAAATCTCCTGCTCACTTCGTCCTGCAGACCGCTCCTGCAACAGATACGTCTCATAATATCTTATATGTTCTGTCAGCTCCTGCTGGCTGACCTTTCCATGCAGGGCCCTTCTCAGGCTCTCTAAAAACATCTGACTGTCCATTTATATTCTCCTGCTCATACGGCTGAAACATGAAGTCCCGGCTGTCTGCCTTTTCTTTTTAAAAAAACCATCTGTCCAAAACAGATGGTCTTAAACGTGCGCGAGAAGATTCGAACTCCCGACCTTCTGATCCGTAGTCAGACGCTCTATCCAGCTGAGCTACGCGCACCTATTCATTTTCTGACGGTTGTAAATGCCGGCGACCGGAATCGAACCGGTACGGGAGATTAGTCCCGCAGGATTTTAAGTCCTGTGCGTCTGCCAGTTCCGCCACGCCGGCATTGTACAGGCAACGCTGTAATGGGACCTATAGGGCTCGAACCTATGACCCTCTGCTTGTAAGGCAGATGCTCTCCCAGCTGAGCTAAGATCCCATATGTAACTGTCACATTGCTCCAGGCTTATCACCTGAACGACCCGAATGGGACTCGAACCCACGACCTCCGCCGTGACAGGGCGGCGCTCTAACCAACTGAGCCACCGGGCCAAAACCTATGTTGTTAAAAAGTGGACCCACAGGGACTCGAACCCGGGACCATCCGGTTATGAGCCGGAAGCTCTAACCAACTGAGCTATGGGTCCAGGAAGCCGATGATCGGACTCGAACCGATAACCTGCTGATTACAAATCAGCTGCTCTGCCAATTGAGCCACATCGGCATTTGCCTTAAGAGCAAATGACTCCAAGGGGATTTGAACCCCTGTTACCGCCGTGAAAGGGCGGTGTCTTAACCGCTTGACCATGGAGCCTTGTCCTGTATATCCAGATTGGCACTGCCAGGACTTTTCATCACCAGCAGCCTCAACAGTAGCCATATTACCACACTTCCATATATTTGGCAAGAGGTAATTTTATTTTTTTTAACTTTTTTTCAACTTTTTTCGATTTTAAGTAATCTTGCACTGTATCGGCTGTCCATCCGCCGCAGCCAGACATTTTCTTCGAACTCATCAAAGCGCAGAATATCTGTACCTTTTCTTTAAGAAAACATGGGCTTTGAGAGAAACTCCGGCTGCGGCAGGCACCTTTTTGTCCCTTTATGCATCGGTTTCTTTTGTATCGCAGTCAATGGATGAAATCGCAGAAAGCATATCATTCATAGACTCTTCATAAAACTTATACTGTCCGCGTCCTGCGCGCTTTGCCGCATAGAGCGCCTGATCGGCACAGTGGAACAATGTCTCGTAATCGCTCTTTTCACCGCCTGTACGGGCAATTCCCATGCTTACGGACATCTTAAAGCCCTCGTACTCCCCTTCCAGGAAATGGAAGATACGGTCCACGGCCATCTCAAAGCCTTCCCGGTATTCCAGGAAAATCAAAAATTCATCTCCGCCTACTCGTGCGACAATATCGCCGCTTCGCACGCTCTGCTGCAGCTTCTCTGCCAGATACTTCAGCACGCAGTCACCGAAAATATGACCGTACTGGTCATTGGCCGTCTTGAAGTAGTCAAGGTCTATGATAAACAGTGCATAATTGCCTTCCGGACGGTCCTCCAGACGTTCGCAGATCATCTTCTCCGCCTTGGAACGGTTCAAAAGTCCGGTCAAACCGTCATGGGACGCCCGGCGCTCCAGATCAGTCATCATCGTATGTTCTGTATGTACATCCACTGCCTTTCCGATTGCGCCCAGATACTCAGCAGGTTCATCTGCGGACCAGGTTGCCCTGCAGATGACGCGGTACCAGCGGGTCTCCCCTCCTACGTGCAGCTTGCAGGTATGTTCAATTACCGGCTCCTCCGGACTTGTTCCATGTAGCTTACGGGACAGTTCTTCTTTCCCTTCTTTTCCGATAATTCTCAAGACCGCTTCATCATGCAATGGATCCATAGTAATTTCATTGATTCCAAGCTGCTGCGCACCCCATTCGGACAATGTGACCATAGCCGGATCCACCGAATACTCGAACTGAATCTCATTGGACATGGAAGCAAAGAATGCGTACTTAGAACGCTCATGTTCCAGAAGTCTAATCGTCCGCTCCGACGTGGTCAGATCTTTGTGATGCAGCATCTCATCTGTAATATTGCGGACTTCTATCTGATCGATCTCCTTATGATCCGTCCGGGATTTTAATTCGTTGCGCATTTCATCCGCAACATCCCGGAAGCAGCCCAGAAGTTCCGGGCCGAAGACTCCGCATTCCCCATTTAAGATCATTTCCATTGCCTTCTCATGGGAAAATGCCTTTTTATACGCCCGCTCGCTGGTCAGCGCATCGTATACGTCCGCCAGCGCGACGATCTGTGCAGATATGGGAATCTGCTCTCCGATGAGTCCGTCCGGATATCCTCTCCCGTCATAGCGCTCATGATGCCAGCGGCAGATCTCCCGTGCGGCCTTCACCAGCGGCTCGTCCTGGTAGAACGGAATCTGTTCCAGCATCGAATCGCCCACCGCAGAATGGGTTTTCATGATCTCATATTCTTCATTTGTAAGCCTGCCCGGCTTGTTCAGAATCTCAGACGGAATGGCAATTTTTCCGATGTCGTGAAGCGCGGAAGCCGTACTGATGACCGAAATCTCCTCATGCGAGAACTGATATTTATCCGACATCTGTCCCAGACGGCGAAGAAGCAGTTCCGTGATGGTATGAATATTGCGGGTATGCATACCGCTCTCACCATTTCGGAACTCTACAATATGACTCAAAATATCGATCATCAGACTGCTTTGCTTCTCTTTTTCCAGAATCTGGTCAGCAACCAGTCCCATAAGACGCTTCTGTTTTGCATAAAGCAGTATGGTATTGATAACCCTTCTATGTACGATCAAGTCATCAAAAGGACGGCTGATATAATCTGTAACACCCGCCTCATACGCCCGCTCCAGATAGGTAGAGGAACTTTCCGAAGAGATGATAATCACTGGAACATCATCAATCCAATGATATTTATTCATCATAGCCAGTACACCGAAGCCATCCATCTCCGGCATCACAATATCCAGCAAAAGCAGCGCAATTTCTGATCCCATCTGCTGCAGTTTCGCCACGGCCTCTTTTCCATTCTCTGCTTCCAGGATCTCATACTCATCTTCCAGCATATCCTGTAAAATGGAACGATTCATCTCCGAATCATCTGCGATGAGAATCTTTGGTTTATTACTGCCTTCCATACTCTGTCCCCCTGCATTTCCTTCTTTATATATAGTTACAAAAACCCTGCTTTTCTTCTCATAGAAAGGCAAGGCTGCAAATATCTCAGATGTGTTTAAAAATGTTTTTTTGAACACTCTCGCTGGATGATATGATACCATATCTTCATACTTTTGACAAGACAGAAAATTCCGGCAGACCGGACTCACAAAGCAAAAAGCAGCACACCCGATCGATTTCTATCCGCCGGGCGTGCGCAAAACCTTTCAAAAGCCAATGTGAGAAAAGATCAGCCTCCCATATAATCACCGATGACGGATGCGAGTGCCGGAAGAATCTGCTGCTTTCTGGAGAGCAGGTTTTCCTGGAACGTATGTTCTTCCTTTCCGCTGTCCGGAAAAGCCTCCGCCGCCCACGAAGAACGATCTCCTCCCGCATAGACAACCGACCCATTTTCCAGAATACTCGTAAATACAAGTACTGCGAGATCAATCTGCTTCTTCTGAGAGAAGCGGTCCAGAGCCGCGGTAATCTCCCTTGCGTCTGACCGTGTTTCGCTGGCAGAGGGAACGATAACCTGCGAAATGGAAAGCTTGCAAGTATGTATATCATAGATCTTTAGGTCCTGGTTAATCATATCTGCAAAACTGACTTTCTCCTGGTTGGATGTGATCGTAAACAGTTCCTCCGCGAACTCTTCAATATCCAGATCTGCAATGGCAGCCAGTATATTGGCTGTGGACTTATCCCGTTCTGTAGTGGTCGGCGAATGAAAATTCATCGTATCCGACAGCACTGCGCCCAGAAGCAGCCCCGCCAGATTGGCTGGAATCAGCATCTGATTCTCCCGGAAAATAGTAGCAATAATCGTCGCAGTCGAACCTACAATCTCGTTTCGGAAGGACACTGGCTGAGAGGTAGAAAAATCGTTGATCCGATGATGGTCGATCACCTCCAATACTTTCCCCTTATCCACCGCATTTACCGACTGAGAGAACTCATTATGGTCCACAAGGATCAGCTTCCGCTTTTTAGAATCCATAATATGATATCTGGAAATATAACCCACAAGCCGGTCTTCCTGATCGATCACCGGATAGACCCGGTAACGGCTCCTGAGCATTTTATTTCCCACGTCCTCTGTCAGCTCATTCGAACGAAAAGCCACCAGCTTTTTTTTCATGATCTTTTCCACCGAGGGGGCAAAATACAGATAGCGGGAAGTATTCATACTTCCATGACCCGATCGGATGATTGGGCAGTGATGTTCTCTGGCCGCCTGAAGGACCGGCTCATGAATCTGTTCGTCCCACACAATAATGAGCATCCCGGCCCCAAGCTGAATCAATTTCAACTGTGCCTTTGCATTGGCCCCCACAATTACAATCCTGTCTTTGACATCATAATTTTTCAGCCGTTCAAGCTCCGTCATGGCGATGATGCTGACTTTTCCATTGATATATGCCTGTTCATCATCATAGACCATCGTACCATTAATCGTCTTGCGGATATTCTCCGCAGGCGTATGGGCCAGAATATCAATGGACATGGCAGTATCATCCAAGCCCACCACTGCCAGATCGGATTTGGTCACCATACCCAGAAGGTGCTGTTCTTCGTCCACCACACCGCAGTAGGCATGATTATCCTTCTGCATGATCTGCAGCGTCTCATAGATGGTCGTGTCCGGCGTAATGGACACTGGTGCATCCATAGCAATCTCCGAAAGCTTCATCCGGGCATCCTGCAGAAGTACAGGTTCCGGAAACCCAAAGCGGGAAAGCAGATAACGCGTCTCATCATTCAGTGCCCCCAGACGACATGGGACTGCGTGCACGCCCATGGAACGCTTAAAAAATGCGTAGGCGATGGAAGATGCAATGGAATCGCTGTCCGGATGCCGGTGTCCTGTAATATATACAGGATCTTTCTTTTTCATAGTTTTTTCTTCCCCCTTGTAAATACAACGTTTTATGACTGTCATTTTATCATACCTGTACTGTTTTTTCTATCTTATTCCTGTAACTTGTTTATTTTACGCAAAAAAGATCTGCAGACCTCCTGTCCGCAGATCCTTTCTTCAGTTTCCGCTGATTTCCTGTTCACTTTAGCATTTAAGGCCTATTTTCAATGTCTCCCAACAGAATACCGAAAGCGGCATCTCTGAAGGGGAGCCCCTTATGTTCCATCCAAGATTCCCTTCAGCTTTGAGAGCAGAAGTTCTCCCACAGTTACTGCATCTTCAATGGTAAGATAATGATCTGCACTTCTGTTTACCAGGAGTTTTCCGGATGCACCAAACTCATCATCTGCGAACCAGACCTTCAGCCAGATGGGATAGCGAGGCAGAAAGGGAAATACAGCGCACAGGTCCGCCCGCTCTTCTACAAACTGTGCTCCAAGCCTTTCACATATCCTGCAAAGCTGCCCCTGAGTCATTCCGTCCAGAAAGCTTCCAAGCTCCCTTTCCATATCATGGTCAAATTTCGTTCCCCGAATAAGACCATCTTTTAACGCGCCAAAAGAAGTCATCTGCGGAGAAACCGCTGTCCCATCCGCCAGGTCCAGATAATGCAGGATCACCAGTTGCTGCCACTCGTCAATCTGTGGTTGGAATCGATACTCCGGAAAGGTAATTCGAATCCTCTGATTTAAGCTCTGCAATTCAAAAAAGGACTTGTCTTCATGAAATACCACGCCACTCTTCTGCGCAATCTCCTTCGGTGTATGAACGCGTATGCGTTCTTTTGCAGATAACAGCATCTGTTGAAATGCCCGATTATCCTGCATGAGCCGACACCTTCTTTCTCCTGCCGCATTTTTCCAAAAAATCAGCCAAACGGATCATTGCCGGATAGCCGTTTGAAAGTTCTATCCCCTGTAATCCTGCAGTGCTTTTTGTTTCCCGCCAAAATAAGCAGTAAAATCCAAGGGCAGATCTACGCCCATCTGCCTGCTCAATCCATAATTGGATTCATCTGAGTCAATGACAAGAACCTTTTTGTTTCTCCCTGCTAATTCTTTTGCCAGCAATGTTGTAACTGTACTTTTCCCACTTCCGCCTTTTCCACATACTGCTATTTTCATCTCGAACTCCTTTTATCCTTCCAAAAACTGACCCAGATTTACTCCTTCAGGAACTGCATATCCACATGCACTGCACACGCATTCCCCTACTGTCATCCCATCTTTTAAAACTGCCTCTATTCCATCCTCCTCGCCGCACTTTGGACACATAATCTCCAGAATTGTTTTTCTGTTTCTGGCCTCCTGGCAATCTCCAAATGTTCCCATACGTTCAGCCTCCTTTTTCTTCTTATTCTTCTTATTCTTCCTCCAACTGCCTTCGCAGATATATCCCTACAATATGGGAAAAATTGCTGATATTTCTGATATACGCAAAATCTTTTCCGAATATCCGTTTTTCAGCCTGTACATCCTCATCGTTTCCCGCAAAAATCCCCAGCACCGATATTCCAAAGGTTCTGGCTCTGCGAACCTCCAAAGCTGTATCCTTTATCGCTTTCTCCCCTGTGTAATCTGCCGGGCTTTTGATTCCCGGCCGTTTCATACACATATCGCAGGGCTTTCCGTCACTAAGTACAATCAAGATTTTGTGCAGCTCTGTTCGATTCAGCAGGGAATCGTATACAGCTTTAACTGCCAGCCCATCCCTGTTATCTCCCGACGCCCGGAACTCCAAAATCCTTAGATTTTTCTCCGCCTGGTCCTCATAATCCCGGAAGCGATGTAGGATCGTGTGATTCCAAAAAGTACAGTAGCCAGTTACCCGATGAGCGATTCCCACAGCACTTAAGGCTTCACTGATCATATAGCCCTGAATTGCTATCTGAGACTGCCTGATTGCCTGTGAACCGCTGGAATCCAATAGAATATCAACCACAAATTCTGACGCACCGGATAACAGCTTCCTGTCAAACAGCTTTTCATCCTCCGTCCGTCCCAGTTTCCACAGCCTGGCCGGAGCAAGCTGCCCTGTGGCAGCACGGCAGACATCCTCCTGGTTTCGCAAAACCAGTACTTTTTTCAGTGCATCCGACAGTATCTTAATATTCCTTTTTACAACCCGGTGATTACTATAATAATACTGTCTATTTTTTTCAAATTGAAGTTGGCTGAACCGATACTGATTATTTTTCTTAACCGGAGCATGAAGAATTCCATCCGTATAATGAAGGATGCAGTTGGAATGAATTCCCTTGCAAAGACGGCTTCGCTTTCTCTCCTGCTCTAACAAAGACAGATAGTTTTTTCCAAAGTTCAGCTCTACATATTCCTCCACCCGTTTTATCGCCGCCTCGGCTGTTTCCTCTGATTCCGTTTCTTTCCTTTGTCCGCTGCTTTCCAAATGAACATATTTTTTCGGCTTTTCACAAATATTCAGGCTCATCATATCTTTCCCAAGACCTGCCAGGTATTTCTTTATAACTGCCTCCATCTGTTCATCGGTCAGACATTCCTGCCAGAAAGAATCCGAAAGTTCCATAGGTGAAACCTTTAAAATCTGTTCCAGATTTCCGTGCTCTTTCTCAAAGTTCCGATCAAAAACTCCATTGTAAATTTCTTCTATTTTTTTTATAATATCATCTGTAGTCGCCACATCCCTAAGTTCGGAAACTTTTTCCGCAGCCAATCGCACTTCCTCTGACATTTTCGGTTCAGTCTTTCCAAGACAGCGGTACATTATCAAGATCTTTACCTGTCCGAAAAAACTACGGTGCAGAAATGCTTCTTCCTGTTCCAACGTATCCGTAAAAGCCTGCTTCCGTAT
This sequence comes from Lachnospiraceae bacterium, assembly GCA_910574965.1. GTDB lineage: Bacteria > Bacillota > Clostridia > Lachnospirales > Lachnospiraceae > Hominiventricola. The sequence goes on from CAJTDB010000044.1 coordinate 14,484, forward strand.
TTCTTTTGTTCCAGGCCGTTCCTCTGCAATCCGCGGATAAACCGCCATATCCACACACAACTGAGTCAGTTCCAGAAGCGGCCTTTCTTTTGCTGAAAAATAGTTTTTTTTCATTATATAAAGTTCCAGTGTTTCCAAATCAAAATATCGGCCGAAGGCCCCCTGCTTCATTGCGTCATAAAGTGCAATATATCTGGATCTGGTAAATGCCTCCACATCCGGCCTGACTTCCAGAGTATAATCGCCACTGACAGTCCAGAATAGATTTCGGATACGGTTTTCGATTTCCAGACGGTGTTCCTCCATCTGTTCCCCTGTAAACGGATCAAGATTCTTTCCCATACTGTCACCCTTCAAAAATCTCGGCTCTCGTCCAGGACGACGGAATCCGGGTAGCAATCACATCCTCAAGAATTTCTTTTTCAAATATATCAAAACTTTTATTGACAATTCCCATACGGACAGCAAAAAGCGGCGGCAAATTGGTGCGAATTGCTTTCAATGCTGCAATCATTCCCCTCAAATCCAAAGCACGTGCGGATACTTCCCCATTATATACCTTTGTCTGTAAATCCAAAAACAGACCGGTAAATTGAGTTAATGCCTGCTCTTTCACATCTGCAAAATGTTTTTTCAGAAGGAAGCGGATAGTTGCCTCGTCCAAAGGCGGCATATCTACTACCATAAAACGCGACACCAAAGCTTCATTCAACTCCTTTGTACCTGCATATCCGTAATTCATCGTTCCAATAAACCGTGCCGCCGGGTGCAGCGTAATTCTTCCATAACCGGGCACATCAATCCTTCTGCGGTGATCCAAAGTGGCATGCAGAACAGAAACCGCATCATTCTTTGCCATATTGATCTCATCCAGAATTCCGAAACCGCCAAACTCCGCACACTGGTAAACAGGCCCTTTGCGAAGCCGTACCTCATTGTCTACAAAGGTGTCGGTTCCGATTAAAGCCGCACTGTCCGTATTTACGTGAAAAGAAATATCATAGGAGGGCCTCCCAAACAGCCAGGAAAGTGTCTCGCAAAGAATATTTTTTCCTGTTGCCTTTGCACCGGAAAGTAAAAGATTTTCTTCCTGCAAAAGAGCTGCAATGGACATTTCCAGGATTTCCTTTCCATAATACAGCATATCCGGCATTGCAATCCTCTCCTGTACCTCAGCCTCCGTTTCATACCTCTCCCGGAATGCTTGCACATCATAAATCAGACCGGCATCAATCTTCTGCTGCTTCAGATAGGAACCCACCCGGCTCATATCATCTCTCATTTACAGATCCATCCTTTCCAAAATTTTATACAACGCCTTTTTAACCGGGGCATCTTCCGGCAGCTCTACAAGAGGCTTTCCGTCACAGTCATAACGGTAAACCATCTCATCCTGAGGAATCACTCCAAGCAACGTCAGCCCCTGCTTTTCGATCTCATCCTTTGTACCTTCATCTAACCTGCCCTTCGGCGCACGGTTGATAATAATTCCTGTTTTTTCCGGAACCAGATTCAGCTCTTTCATCAAAGCCGAAATTCTCCCTGCTGCCTGCACGCCTCTCCTGGAACAGTCACTAATCAGAATTGCTGTTTTCATGGAAGGAATCAGCCCTCTGCTCACATGCTCCATACCTGCCTCGTTATCCACCACTACATAAGGATAGTGGCTTTGCAGCTTCTGAATCTGTGTCTGCACCAAACCATTAACAAAGCAATAGCATCCCTGCCCCTGTGTACGCCCCATAACCATAAAATCAAAATGCTCTTCCTCGATAACTGCATCTGCCATCCTAATCTCCAGCCATGCCTGTTTCGTCATGCCAGACGGAATCTGATAACGTTTATCAATACCAGCCCTCTCAATCTCCTCCCGCAGTTCCCCAAGAGTAGAACCAATCTCAACTCCAAGCACTTCATTCAGATTGGAATTTGCATCCGCATCCACTGCCAGCACCGGTCTCTTTCCATGCTCACACAAATATTGGATAATCAGTCCGCAAAGAGTAGTTTTACCTACACCGCCCTTTCCTGCCACTGCAATAATATGTCCCATATTCTTACCTCCGGTTTTTAAACAACATGTTGATTATTTTTATATGATATAGTATAATATCCCGTGTTTAAAAAACAAGAAACAATATAGAAAATCTGTTAGGTTACTGAACGATTTTAGAAAATTGTTGATTTAATAAAGGAAAACTATGGCAGAAAAAACAAGAAAAGAAGATCGGCGTATCCGATATACGAGACAGATTATAAAAGAAACCTTTTTGAAACTACTGGCGAAAAAAAGCTTTACAAAAATTACAGTAACAGAGTTATGCCGTATTGCAGAGATTAATCGGGGAACCTTTTATCTTCACTATTATGATATGGAAGATGTTCTTGATGATATTTTAAACGACATGCTTTCTGACACCTCCAGTGTCATGGAACATGTCCTTTCACAAAAATGTCCGTCATCCAACTGTTCTTATCCTTTTTGCGATAAAGTCCATAGCAATACTTCATTTCTTTCTCTTCTTCTGGATGATACCATTTCTGCAAAGATTATTGATAAAATGACGGATCACAAGGAGCATTATATCACTTGGTTAATGTCTCACAGTATTCTTACTTTTGAAGAAGCAGAAGCCATCTTCTATTTTCAGATGAATGGATGTTTAACAATCAATAAACTTATGTCTCGTAACCACTGCAGCGACTGGAAAAAAATTCAGAATACAATCGATTCTTTTATCAAAGCAGGACTCGAATCTTTTTTAATTCACGATCAGCGAAGCGAAACATTTTGATACTATATATCGGGGCTTTCCAATACATTGCATCCAATATCCTTCCCCTGCCCCGACGCACAAAAGCAGAAGCACCGGAAATAAGCCGCTGCATTACACCGTGGCTAAAAAATGACAGCAAAAAAAGCCTGCTTTTGCAGTCATATAATCGGCGGAACCACATTCAAGGTTTGACATTTACACAGCGAAAAAAACCGCAGACACCAATGTCTGCGGGCTTTTTTCAAACTCCCCGAGTAGGGCTCGAACCTACAACAACTCGGTTAACAGCCGAGTGCTCTACCATTGAGCTATCGAGGATCATCCGGCATATGCCTTCAAAATCACATACAGTTCAAAAAGATACGCACTTTTCTCACATTCTACAAAACTTCCTTCCCAGAAATCCTTCTGGTCAAGCCCTCGACCGATTAGTGACAGTCAGCTCCATACATTACTGTACTTCCACCTCTGCCCTATCTACCTCGTCGTCTTCAAGGGGTCTTACTTCTTTTCAGAATGGGATATCTCATCTTGAGGGGGGCTTCACGCTTAGATGCCTTCAGCGTTTATCCCTTCCCGACTTGGCTACCCGGCCCTGCGATTGGTATCACAACCGGTACACCAGAGG
>CAJTDB010000045.1 GCA_910574965.1 Lachnospiraceae bacterium
CAGAGAAAGGGTAAAGTGAACATGAAAAGAAAAACATGGATACTGGGGGGCATAGGGGGATTTTTCCTGCTTCTCCTGATAAGGGATGCATTCCGGCTGATGCGCCTGGGATGTTATCTGGTACTGTATCCCCTGCTGGGCGCTGTCCTGGCAGTCATTGCGGGCCTGCTTATGTTATGGATTTTATGGAGGTGAGAGAATGGGCATTATAGCAACGTATGTTAATTTTATCTGCTATAGTTTCAATAATTAAGCGATTATGGTTGAGAAAGTTCTTCTATAACATATATAATGTACTTCAGGAGATAGGAATATACGGGAAATGCAGGAGTTGAAATTAAGAATGAGGAAGGAGAATTGGAAATGTCAAATGATATGTGGGTGAAAAGGGCTGAGTTCCTGGGCAACTTAAACGGGGAGAATGTGAACAGGGAAAGTTACATCCGCACTCCGGAGTATGAAGAGGCGCTGACTGCCTGGAAAGAAACCGAGCTGGAGTGGGAAGAATTTTTAAAAACCTTATCTGCAGAGCAGCAGAATCAGGCGGAAAAAATGAAAGACTGCCTGGAGGACTTTGCGTCTGTTCAGGAGAGAAGGGCATATATCCAGGGATATGCGGACTGCGTGCAGGTGCTGTTTCATATGGGATTATTAAGGAAAACAGAAGGGTTAAAGTGGCCGGAAAAGATGGAATAAAGCGGAGGTACGGAAGGAATGCTTTGTTTGAATGGTTTGAAGCAGATATAGGATAGGAAAATAATTGCAGGGTGGCAATCGTTTGTGATGGCCGTCCTTTTTGCGGTAAAGGGGAACTTAGGCCGGGATTAACTGCAGGTGCCGACCGGGCAGCTTTTGACCGGGTGTTGGAGGAATTTTGCAGGCGAGTACCGGGGACGGTCACGGTGTCCTATGAACAGACGGACCGCCAGTATGCGGAAAGCAAGACCCAGATCCGTCTGCTGGCCTGGGGCCTGATTCTGTTCATCGGCCTCATAGGAATCCTGAACATTATCAATACAGTTTATACCAATATCCATACCCGGATCACGGAGATCGGCATACAGCGGGCCATGGGTATGAGCGCGGGAAGCCTGTACCGGGTATTTTTGTGGGAAAGGTTCTATTATGGCATCAGTGCGGCGGTGATTGGGTGTATCACCGGATATATCGGCACAGTATTTGTGGAGGCCGGGGCAGCGGATGTCCTGCGGCTGACGGCAGTTCCCGTGGTTCCCATGGCCTGCGCATCACTTTTTGCCATCGGAGCCTGTATCCTGGCAACCTGTATTCCAATCCGGAAGATCAGCAGGATGAGCATTGTGGATTCCATTGAACTTGTGGAATAAGAACCCGGAGTCTTCTCAAAATCGGTCAACAGGGTGATAATAGGAGTACGTTTTCCGGCTTTTTAACTGCAGAGGGTATAAGGAAGAGAATCTCCGGTTTTATCTGTGCGAGATGGATGGGAAACCGGTATCCACGGCCTCCACAATCCGGACAGGGGACACGGCGTCTTTGGAATTTATTTCCACCATACAGGAATACCGCAGGAGGAAAGCGGCAATTTCGATATGCTCGCAGGCACAGGGGGAGCTTTTTGAAAACGGAGTAAGGGCAGTTACGCTCAGCGGTTCGGAGGAGGCCGTTGAACTTTACAGAAAACTGGGGTTCCATGACTGTTTCCATAACATCATCATGCAGTATGATATCCTTGTATAAGAAAATCAGTAATTGAAAGGATGTGGAGATACTGGAAACCCTGATTATGGCAGGACATCAGTTTTGTCTTGTCGTAACCCAGCTGGATAAATAGATGTGCAATGCTTCTCTGCTGCCAAAATGTGGGGCGCTGCACTACCACAAATGCCAGGTATCTGCTGCGCATGGCGGGAATTCTAAAATAAGAGATATTGATAAAAGGTGGTCTGACAGAGATGAAAAACATGGGAAAGCAAAAACTGTTTATTGCTGCAGGTGTCCTTCTTTTTATAGTGTCCGGATGCGGCAAAAAGGCAGAGGAAAATCAGAAGATACCGCAAAATGCAGAAGTCAGAGAAGAATATTCGGAAAAGGAACAAATGGGAGAAGATCGTGATTCTGATGGGGAATCCATTGCAGAGCTTTATCGTGACATTTATGAACAGGCAGTAGAAATGGGAACGGTTGGAGAGCTGGAAGTGACAAGACGCATGGTTGAACGGATCGGAGAACATGGTTATGCCGTGGTGGACGAAGAAAATCAGATTGACATGGTCGGTTCGGAACAGGTTTTACGCTTTTGCAGATCCGTTGAGGAAGCGCAGGATGATAAACTTACCGTAATCGTAATCACCAGCTCCGGCGGATTTATAAAGTATGACCTTCATACAACAGCAGGCGCAGTAAATGTAACCAGAGGATATTATCAGTATAGCAATGAGATTCTGAATAGCTTGAGTACCGTAAGCTATCCGGCAGAATCGTGGGAATACACAAAAGAAGGCTACCTGCTGTTTGAAGGAAGTTATTTTTCCGAAAGCTATTATGTGCTTTCCCTCAGTGATGAACCGGAACATACGGCGCTGAGGGTTGAGCCGCTGGATGAAACGTGCAGGGAATTGAACCGACAGTATTTGTTGCCGGTGGGGTATGGGGGAAATAATCTTTTCCTTACGGACTGGAGCGAGCAGGATTTTGGGAATCTGGATTTTTATGATTTATTTGACAGGTTCTATACTGATATCTATGAACAGCCGGTCCCTTTTACGCCGGATGATGATTTAGACGCCGGAGCCGTTTACAGGATACCGGCAGATGTATTTGAACATGTCATTGAGCGCCATTTGCAAATTGATTACGAGGAGCTGCAGAGGAAGGCCGCCTATATCCCGGAGGATCAGACTTATGAATACAGACCGAGAGGGTTTTATGAGGTTGAATATCCGGATATCCCATATCCGGAGGTGGTCAGTTATACGGAAAATGATGACGGAACGTTAGCTTTGACTGTGAATGCCGTATACCCGGAGGAAAACACCTCCAGGGCGTATACCCACAAAACCGTGGTCCGTCCCCTTGACGATGGAGGTTTTCAGTATGTATCCAATCAGGTTATTTTTCCGGAGGGCGGCTGTGAGCCGTGGTGGCATTCAGACCGGCTGACAGAAGACCAGTGGAAGAAAGTATATGGAGGGGATGATTAGTTGGAAGATTTAAAGCGGTTGTTCAGAAAGGGGAGTTTCCTGCTTATCCTGTTATGTTTGGCAGTGGCAGCCGGGAGCTTCTTTACAGGCTTTAAGGAGGACAAAGGCCGAAAGCAGCCGGAGGAATCCTGGGAACCGGCTATGGAGATTTCCGGCAGCGCTGCCACAGGCAATACCGGGGCAGGAGACAATGGGAAAGAACCACAGGAATCTCTGTCATCACCATATTTTTTAGAAGAGCCGGACAGCCTGCTCGGTGAAGCTGAAGAAAAAGAACTGGAAAACAGTGCCCTGTCGGCTGCCTTGGAGGTGCAGGAGGTATACAGGTATGCAGCAATAGAGGAGGATGCGCCCTATACTTATACGGTCAGGGATTTCTCCAGGGAGCAGAGGAACCGGGTAGTATCCATGCTGGGAGAGGCCGGATATGTAAGCGTTACTGACGGGGCAAATATGGAAAACCATAACAGTGTCCGGGACTTTTATTCTGCTTATTTAAAAGGGCAGGACAGCCTGGTTACTATTTTTGACGTGAATCAGGATGGGCTGATCGGTGCTTATACGTTTATACACAGGAAAGGAAACCTGCAGACCTTTTATGTGCAGATCGGATGGAGGGAAGGGGGCGTACCGGAAATCATATCTACTGCTGTCAGTGATATTGCGGAGATAAAACTGACAGAAAAAGGATATTTCATTTACGCCTATATGGTACAACTCTACCATTCCAGCCTGCGCCAGTTCTGGCGGGCAGCCCCGCTTTCTGACCGGTGCAGGGAGTTGACAGAAAAATATCTGGACGGACTTAGCTATGTCAATTACAATGTCCTTGTAACGGACTGGGACAGCAACAACGTGGAGGATATCCTGATGCCATGCATGTTTGAGGACCTGTATCGCATGGATACGGGAGAGATTCTGCGGCCGGAAAATGGGGAGATACCTGCAGAGGTATATGAACGGATCATGACCATGTATTTTCCAGTCACAAAGGAACGGATAAGGGAGATATGCGGTTACCGCGCAGACACAGACAGCTATCCGTATGAAATGATCTTTTCCAGCCCGTATCCGCCTTTTGGGGAAGTGGTGGGGGATAAGGAGAACCCGGACGGAACGCTGACCCTCTTTGTAGATGGGGTATGGCCGGATTATAACTCCGACTGTGCGTTTACCAACATCATAACCGTTCAGCCCTTTGATGACGGGACATTCCGTTATTTATCCAATTCCATAGAGAAAAAGGAGCTGGACATTCCCAACGTATATGATATGAAATAAAGGAAGGATTTCCATGGAAATAAGAAAAATATATATCCAGACTATTATTATAATGATGGCAGGATTTTTGTGTGCCTGTGGAGGAAAAAAGCAGGAGGAGTTTTCACTGTCCGGCGCCATAGAAGGCGGGGAAGAACCTTCTTTGGCAGAGAGCAGGGAAGATAATGACAAAAAAGGGCGTTGGGAAAAAGGATATGATCTTCCGGTTGATGAAAACGAAAGGAAAGAAGCGGAAGCTGACTTAAGGGCCGCGTTGGAATTGACCAGGGACATTTACCAAGAAGCGGACAAAGGCGATGCTTCAAACGTGGTTTTATCAGAGGAAGTTTTAATTCAATTAAAAGAGAAGCTAAAGACTATGGGCATGCCGGTCACAGGGAGCGAACCGTACCAGGTTATGGAGAACTGGCAGGAGATGGAGCGGTTTTTACAGGATGCCGGAGTGGGAAAGGCCGGGACCGTGCTCCTGTACCGGATTCATAGAGACGGAGGAATCGGAAGGTTTCAATATCAGTATGATGGAGAAAATTTGTATGTGCTGGCAGCAAATATGACATGGGGGAAAGATGAAACACCGATGCCTGCGTACATTTCCTATACAAGAATAAAAGAATGGCGATATACGGAAAAAGGATATTTCTGCTATGAATTATGTGTACCGGAACCTCCGGAAGTATCGGAGATTGTTGATGGAAGCTGCCTGGTCAGAGTGAGGCCCCTGCCACAGGAGTGCCGTGAAATGTCCGAAAAATGTGTGCTTCCATTGGGGTATCAGGGAAATAACCTGTTATGCTCCAACTGGGACAGGGAGAGCCTGGATAAACTGGATTATAACGGGATTTATGAATATTTTTATGGGATGAAATATGACAGGCGGTTTGAACCGGAGCAGTATCCCCATGGGATACCGGCAGAAGAGTTTGAAAACACCATCATGGATTACCTTCCGGTTTCCAGGGAGGAGATTCGGCAGTGGGCCGTGTTTGATGAAGGGCGTCAAGTCTACCGATGGGAGAGACTGGGGTGCGGAAATTACGCACCCAGTTTCTTCGGTACTTCTGTTCCCGAGGTGACACAGATCAGGGAAAATGAAGATGGAACATTTACCCTGACTGTGGATACGGTATGCCAGATGATTTTGTGCAATGATGCGGTCATAACCCATGAACTTACGGTCAGGCTCTCAGAAAACGGAGATATCCAGTATTTGGAAAACCGGATACTGGATGACGGAATTTTTAATATCCCGGAGTATCAGTATCGGATTGGAAAATAAAGATTATCACAGACCATTGGAGAAGGCCAGCGGTTATCCTTGTTCCCTCATACAAAAAGACACCAGCACACGCCGAATTTATCAATGAGCTTAAATTGGTATGGACTATAATCACATGGGCCGACAGGGGTATCGTTTGATGCGCCTTCTTTCAGTACTTCATAAGCTTTTTGGATCTGGTTTTCATGGCCTTCTCCAAGATGGAAACAGAACATCATCGTATTTCCTATAGTAACATCCTCAGAAATTTCCGAAACAGCCAGTATTTGTCCATAGGCGTTCAGTTCGGAATGCATATAGCCGCCGCTGCCGTCAGGGTAAGCGCATAGGAGTTCGGCATCAAAAGCCTTTTGGTAAAGTGCCACTGCTTCCATGCTGTTTTTTACAAATACCTGCATCATTGATCTTAACATATTATATTTTCCTCCATCACTGAGATTTCTGATTCTGCCCTCTTTTCCGATTTTACTTCCATTGACCGATTTCGGGAAGACCTGAAGAGGAGAATCTTCTAAATTTTCAAAAGCAGTTTTTATAGCCAGTATTATTGTTTTTCCCAAAATGTCTATTTTACAGCAGAAAGATATCCAATTTTCTTGTAAAATCCGTCCGATCCGCCTGTCATATGGGTTGCGCCTAATGCCTTTGTTCTCCAATACATTTCTGTCAAAGCGGCAGAGGCGAAACCCTTATGCCGGTATTCGGGTATGGTACAGAGTGGTTCCATGGGCCTTCGCTCTGTTCATGGTCAAACCCTTTAAAACAGCATTTGCTCACTTTTTCCATATCCATATCCTGGCGGTTTACAAAGTGAAAGCCTTTTGGCAGTGGGTAATCCAATTCGTTTGCGAAATCGTACTGCATATCCCAGTGTTCCGATTTCTGGCGATATCCTAACTGAAGCGCAGCGCACATCAATTTTTCCGCAATCTGATAAAATATGAAATGGTCTTTGTGTAACATTCCTCCAATGATTCTGCACTTCCAAAACCTATATCCCCCCTTGTTTACTGAAAAATATTTTTAAGTTTCTTTTAAGACTGGGCAGGGAGCCTGCAGTCTCAAAATGGAGGATCATTTTCGGTGCTTATTCCAGTCCGGCCAGATTCTCCTCCATTTTGTCTAACACTCTTTTTTTCTGGGTTTCTGTTAAAAATCCGTCTGCCACTGCGTCTTCCAGAATCTCTGTCACATCTTTTATATCATTCTGGTAAGTTTCAGCAGTCAGAGGTGTATTCCGGCTTACAAGTTCCGGCCGCATGACAATGGTTGGGTTGAAAGCGACCACAGTGGTTTCCGTGGATACCATAAACGCGCCTTTATAGATGACAAATTCCCCTTTTCCGTTGTCAGCTTTCAGACGCTCCAGGTCCCGTTCCATGGCTAAGGCATCCAGATCTCCCTCCCCTCTGTCCTCTTTTACAGTATCTACAATCCTTTGATACTCTTCCACCGAGTACAGTTCAAAAATCCCTCCAAGGGTCGGGTCATTCTTCAGGGATTTCATGGAAAAAGCGCCAGAAGGAACGGCGCCGTAGACTGCGACGCAGCTTATGGTGGCAGCGATAGTCAGCATGATTCCCGTAAAGGATTTTTTTTCTTTCATGTGAATGAGATGATTGATACGTTCTTTCATAAGACTTTGTCCAAAACCGGAAGTCAGAAGATTGATTCCGGCTCTCTTTGCTTCCAGTTCTACCAGTAAATCGGCATAGAGCTTTCGGTTTTCTCTTCCAACGGCCCGGACTACGGCTTCATCACAGGCCAGTTCCATATCCCGGCAGGCCAGGGCAGCCATGAGCCATACCAGAGGGTTAAACCAGTGGTAGACGCAGGATATGGTCAGGCACAGCTTTTTCAGTGCATCCAGGTGCCGGATGTGGGCTGCTTCATGTTCCAGGATCAGCTTCATGCTCTCTTTGTCCGCCCAGTCGGACTGTTTTGGAAGCAGGATTACCGGGAAGAAGATACCATAGGTTAAGGGGGAAGCAATCTCGTCCGAAACCCGGACGGTAATTCTGCGGAAGGAACGTTTCTGCTCCAGCCACATGGGAATCCAGGAAGATTCCTTAAGAGGAATTGCTGTGCGGTATTTCTTCATACTGGCGGCATGAAGATAAGCGATATACAGGCTGACAGACACAGCGCCGCAAAGCCACAGGATTTTAAGGAGATTCCATCCGAAGTCCGGCCCGGCCTCGGCTGTCTGCCAGGTTCCCGCCGAAAGGGGTAAAGCTGCGGTGATATCCGGCATTTTTTCCCTTAACTGATGGGCCGCAGGCACAGGAAAGCCCGCCGGTACGGGAATCATCAGCTTCAACCAGGCAAGCAGCCAGAGCAGCGAAAAAGTGGTTCTGGGTATTCTGGCGGAAAAGAACTTCCGACATGCTATGACAATCAGGATCAGAACGGAAGCCGAAAGGCTCATCTGCAGCAGGTTCATAGGCTTACTCCATTTCATTAATCATTCGTTTTAATTCCTCCAGTTCCTTCTTTGAGAGGGCTTTCTGAGAAAGCAGGGATGAAAACAGCAGGGGGACGGAGCCGTCAAAGACACGGTTTACAAATTCCCTGGTATCATCCTGAACCGCCTGGTCTTTGGAAAGGAGAGCCCTGCAGACAAAATTCGGTTCCAGGCGTTCAATAAAGCCCTTCTGGATACATTTTTTAATGACTGTGTAGGTGGTATTCTTATTCCAGCCGATGGTATCGCGTAAGGTCAGGGAGATCTGTTTGGCTGTCACGTCTCCTTCTTTCCAGATTACTTCCATTACTTTTCGTTCTGAATCAAACAGTGTCTTTTCCATATCCGTGTTCACCTCGTATTCATTGTGTGTTCTTTATCGTACATTTCCTATACACTATCACAGTAGTCTGTTGATGTCAATGAATAACCGCTGGATGTGGCTGATAATATAATTGAACCGATAAGTATAATAGGGTTATAGGGAAGCTTACCTACAATAATGCTGATGTAATTCGTATATCTTTTGTTTCATTAGCTCCACAAGTTCTGGTGGTTCTAAGACAGTTGTATTGATTCCAAATGGCAGGAAATAATCGGCAACCCAATCCAAGGTTGTATGACGTATTTCCATGTCGATGATACCGCCGCCTGTTGGGAATGTTTTTAATCCCCTTGCCAGTAAAAATTCAGTTTCGCAGCGTTTAACACCTATATCGGTTAGCTGAATCTTTATGTGGTAATCATTTCCGATTTCTAACCTTTCGAGATATTCTTGAATGGACGCAGGAACAGGAAAATTCCCTTTAGGATATGGTTTTTCCTCTATTATTTCCTTTATACGGTCAATACGGAACTCTCTGATTTGATTAGCAACGGTGCAATATGCAGGGCAATACCAAAGCCCATTCATAGCATATAGCCCAATCGGTATAATTGTGCGTATACTTTCAGAATGTGTTGATGAATACTGTATTGTTGCTGAATGGTGATTAACGACAATATGAAACATTGATTTAAGTAGTGGTGAATCGCAATGCCTGTCTGGAATCCAAAATACTACACTATTTTGAATTTGTGTAATACTGCTTTGTATATCTAAGGGCAGACAGTTCAAAAATTTTTTCAAAACAGATATTGTTTCCTGTTCAAAAGGTAAATCGTGATAGAATTTCAAGGCTTGACAGGCAAAGAATATAGCTTTGGCTTCATTCTCTGAAAAAGTGATAGGCGGCAAAATACGCTCTTTCAAGATGTGATACCCGCCAGCAGCACCGACTTCGGAATAAAGGGGGAATCCAGCCTGTTCTAATTCTTGCAAATCACGGAGTATTGTTCGCTTTGACACAGAAAATTCTTTTGCTAATTCGCCTACTGTAAAATCCTTTTTGGTATTTATCGTTATCATCATTTCAATAAGCCGTTCTGCTTTTGACATTTTTAAAAACTCCTTTCCGAATGGTGACAGCCGTTGTCACTATTCCATGATAGACTATCTATGTACCAAATGCAATATGATACTCAAACGAAAGGACAAGATGTTATGAATAAAAACGTGATTGAAATGGTTATTTTTCAGACAAACCAAGAAGTGACCGAGGAACATTTTTTACGAATGTATCACAAATTGAATGAGGTGCTTGAAAAAGATATTGCTGGATTTGTAAAACGGTCATTAACAAAGGATTTAAAGCAGGATAAATGGGTTGAAATGATTTGGTGGGCATCAATGGAGGCAGCACAGGGGGCTTTGGAAAAGTTGCCGCAGGTTACGGAATTTCAGGAGTATTGTTCTGCTTTAGCAGACAAGGGAACAATGATGTTCCATTTGGAGGAAATGGCATGACACCAAACGATATTCTTTCCTACTGCCAGTCTAATTTGAAAGATGTTGTATTGGTAGAAAGTTGGGGAGAACGAGGGATTTTTTATAATCCAAACGGAGTTTTGAAACGGGGAGTATATGTTTTAACTGTTAAAGAAAAAGACGGTGATAATGATAAAGGCTCTATGTTGAACCGTGATAATGTATATCGTGTGAATGTAGGTTTAAGGAAACAGACCTTTATTAAAAAATTTGGGTATATTCCAGAGCGTCCGCCTGCTGGAAAAATCGTAAAAATGGATTATGATTTTACCGTTTTAGACACCATTATTCCCCACCCTGTCTACGCATGGATGAGTTGGGTATGTGTTTTAAATCCCTCGGATAAGACCTTTGAGGATTTCAAAGCAATGATACAAGAATCCTATGATTTTGCAAAAGAAAAATTCAACAGAAGAAAAAGTAAATAATGCAACAAAAGCATACAAGGAACACATCATGTATTCTTTCAATGGCTTTTGCAAAGGAGAGCCTATGAACAAAGACACCAGCAAGACCAGCCACACCACCGCCCTTCTGGATGTGAAGCCCGATCTTGTGAAGCGGATAGGAAATACCACCTTTGACATACATATCCATTTCAGCGAAACGAGCCGGGAAACGCTGCACACAGATATGGGAAATTATACGCTAAACAGTGGTGACGCTCTTGTTTTTGACTCGTCTGTCAAGCACACCTATATCAATGAGCAGGATGTAATGCTTACTTTTATGGTGGTAAATTTCTATCCCAATTAAAAAAGCGGGCTGTAATCGGAATTCTTAAGAAATTCGTCAGAAAATATTCGTTGACGCACTTGGACTACTATGATAGTCTATTGTTTAGGTAGACTATCATAGTAGTCTGTTTTTTCAAAAGGTGCGCAACTGTGAAGATAAACTAATAAAAAGAAAGGATTTATACCATGTTCCATCATACAAAGAGAAACCTTACAGCTTCAGGAATTATGTGTCTTATGCTTATGGCTGCCGGACAGACTGCCTATGGGGCAGCGCCTGCCCCGCAGGTATCTACAGTTTGGGCCCAGGAAGTTCAGAACCCGGCGGCGGATCCTACTTTGGGAGGGCTTTTTGAGCTTTATACCCCGGAAGAATATGAGGAATCTATCAACCAGATTAAAAAATACATGGGCGCAGACCATGGGGATGTCAAGGCCATGGAAGCGGACCTGGCCAAACTGAAGGCGGATAACGGCAAAGGTGAATTTGTCATTTACAAAGGCGCTTTTACCGTATCCACAGAAACTACCATCGTTGCCTTCAATCCCACAATCGTTATGAGGCCGGATCTGGCAAAGAGCGCTGAGGAATTGACAGCGGAAAACTATAAAAAGGATATTGAGGATGTAACAAAGCTTTTGGACCAGGCCGTAAAAGATAAGACCGTAACTTTAGACCAAAAGGATTCTATCCTGAAAAAGATGAATGAAAACCTGGAGAAATTAAATTAGGGCGGCTGCCATATATGGGAAAGCAAAACGGGCGTATCGACTAACTGATGTGATGCGTCCGTTTTGTTGCATGGATAATGCAAAAATAAATTTAACGTACTCTCACGGTATTTGTAAGAACAAATCCTACTTTTTTGTACAGCATGAAAGCTTTATCATTCCATTTAGCAACATGTAACAAAATAGGCTCAAATTTATAATAGGACTTTCCCGCACCACGCTGCTCCCATATAACAACCGTGAACTGCTGTTCTAACATTTTATTGTACGTCATCACCAAGGGAAACGCAGCGTCTCCGGGGCCGCCATGCAGATAGATCAGCAAAGGAGCCTTTTCCTTTTCTGCACGTATCGAAACAAACTGCGGCACACCGTTTACATTCAATTTTAACTGTTTGTCTATATACATGTTTCCTCCAACTTCTGTCGGTGCGCCTCCATTACCAAGACAGCCCTTTCTCCCAAGAGTTAACAACAGTGTAGTTCCATGGCGGCCTGTTTTTTGAAAAAGACGCTTTCATTCCATTGTTTATAATATTTTCTTGGGATATTGGCTTATCTATGAATTTTCTAATGCTTTGTTTATTGTAAATTGCAGAAATCATTTATATTATACTCTTTCAATCATTCCGCTTTTCTCTATTTTATTCCAACGTTTGAATACAATTATTTCCGCATCAGTTCCATAGCCGCTGTACTCAGATACCATGAGATATTTCTCATCAGCGATAATTCCATAACATCTGTCGCTGTCCTTTTTATGAAGCTGATTCCCTAAATAAATCCTGTTATCATCCCAAAACTTTACGGTCTGGCCGTTTGGAAGGGTATATTCAATGTTCGCAAAGGAACCTTTCAGCGCATTCAGCTCTGTTACTTCTTCCATATCTGGAATCTGCAGCGTATTGAAGGCCGCAATCAGCTTTTCTTTTAATTCGCTTAACGATGTTTTCCCTTTTTTACAGCACTGTGCAACAAGGCATTCCGCCCCAAAAGGCTGCCCTTCTGTTGCTGCACATCCGTTACAAGTGCTGCATAATTCACAGTTCGTACAATCAATTCCGCAGATAGATTTCATTCTGTTTTCCTCCTCAAATTCTCTTTTTTACAGCTTCCTTATGGGAAAAATATATACCCTTTCCCGGTCTTTGGACAGGTAAAATCATGGACGGCATCAACCAAAGCAATACTATGCTCCTGTTGAATCATGGGAGGGGACATTCCTTTTCGGAAAAGCGTTCCCAATGCATAAATTTCTCTTTGTCATAATATAAACAATGCCTGTTCGTAATCTTTGACATAATACTTTATATTTGACCTACCCTTTTGAATTATGGTATGACCCTCTTTTTCAAGTATTTCTTTTTGAGATTCAATTCCACCTGGATATTTGGGGTTTAGCTCCCCATTCGTTTTAAGAGTTCTCCAATAAGGCGTTTGATTATCTGTTCTTTGATAACTCGCCCATGCCACGATTGATACAAATATCCCTGCAGTAATTGGTTCTGTGAAATCCGCTCCATTTTTCTTTGCGAAGTAATCTCTTATTGTTCCTATTGTAAGTAATTTTCCAAAAGGCACAAGCCGCATTACTTTGTCATAATCAACAGGTGGAGCGAAATACATTCTGTCTCCGCCGTATTTTTCGATGCTCTTTACATCTGTAATTATTTGGAATTTTGGCATATCCTTGCTGTCATGAAGCATTGTGTTAAAATCTTTTTTATCCTCGTTTGCCATTTTGACCACCCCTGCCAATTTTTGTTTTTATAATTTTCTTATCGGAAAAAACATATATCCCTTCCCAGTCTGTGGACAGGTAAAATCATGGACGGCACCAACCAGAGCAATACCATTGCCCTTCATATATTGGATTACTTCTGAAAAGGTATTATCATTTTCACGTTCCACATAAATATACTCATAGCCGGGTATCACCCACTTTGTCCAGCCATCGGGAGCCTCTGCATCCTCATTACACTCTACCCCTGCAAGGTAAAGTCCTTTCTGAAAGCCCTCCCAGGGCTGGAAGGAACGGGAAAAGTCAGACATTGCGCCCCATATTCCGCTGATGTTCCCATCTTCATCTTTCTTTGCCAGATGTGCGATTTCTCCAAAATGGGAATTCGCCTCATCCCATAACTTCTGAATAAAGCCGGCTCCGTCCGTTGTCGCCCCTTCTTTTCCGATGACAACAAAGGATTCTTTTTCACATGTTTCGATTTTCATTGATTTGTTACTCCCTTCGCTTTATGTTTCATTTCATTCTAAAGGCTCGTTCTTTTTCTCGTTTTGGATATATTTATCATAGCGGCACTGCTCAATGACTGTGTGTCCCAGTAATGTAATTGCCCTTGCCGGACAGGAACTGATGCACCGGTAACACATCGTACAGTGTTTTCCGGCAGCCGCTTTTCCATTTTTCAGGGTAAGGTTGTCTGCCGGGCAGAGCCGGGTACAAAGCCCGCAGCCTGTACAGGCATTACTGATTTTTAATTGATCCGAGTAACTTTTGGTTTTGCTGTAGTGCCACAAACGCTGGCAGAGTAATCCGGCGATTCGGTTATAAAGATGCAGGCCGTTTTTGGGATACCTGCCTTTCCTGATTTCCTCTGCGCATTTCTCAATCTTTCTGTCTGCTTTCCGGATGATTTCCCGGTTCTCCTGAAAGGATTTTTTCAGCAGCTTTACATCACAGACAGAATCAGGCATACGGATATGGAAACCGCCGACGATTTTGGCGCCATACTTTTTGAGCAGCCGTGCCGAGCAGCCTGCGCCGTCTCCGCTGAACAATCCCATAGTGGCAACGCAAAGTATTTTCTTACCCTTCCAAAGATCCGGATGGCTTTTGATAAAATCTTTTACCATGACAGGAACGTTTGAAAACTGAACAGGATATGCAAAAACGATAAAGTCATGCTGTGATAATAAATGTACCGCGTCTTTCTGCTCCGTCGGAACTGCCTGCGCAGTTTTATCCAGTAAAAAAAGCAGCTTTTGGATACAATGTTCTGTGTTTCCCGTTCCGCTTAAATAGATACCTGTCATATATTTTCCCTTTCAAAATTGGAGTAATGACCACGTCCCTGTACCATGGTTTCTGATTTTATCCTCTTCTGTCAATTTTACTGCCATTGACCGATTTTGGGAAGGGCTGAAAACAAACATCTTCTCAAAATCGGTCAATGGAGCAATAATAAATTAAGTTCATTCTTTTTTAAGATGTTTTAGAGGCTTTTTAGAGACTACTCTGATAGAATGGACAAAAATCCGCAGAAATACTGGATAAACTGTGGATGGAATTTTATATGAGAGGAGAGCAACATGAAAAGGAAAACAGGAAAAATGATCTTATTGACAGGGGTGCTGTGCATCCTGAGCCTTGCGGTATGTGCCTGTGGAAAGACGGAGGAAGCATCAGATACCCAGGAACCACAGGTGGTTCAGGGCGAGCCGATCCCGGAGGATGATACGAAGGACGATGCTTCTGCTCCAGAACCGGAAGCGGATGCAGAAGGAACCGACACCGGGAATGAACCGGAGTCACCGGAAGCCTCACCGGAACCGCAATCTGGTGAAAGCAGCAGCCAGGGAACAGACAGCACACAGAAAGAACAGCCGGAAGCACAAAGTCAAAGTACGTCTGGCACATCTGCAGAATGGGTGGACAGTACTCCCAATCTGGAAGGGGATATCAAAGAGCTGAAGGATGGGCAGCTTACCGTGGTAGAGGCCATTACAGAAAAATC
>CAJTDB010000046.1 GCA_910574965.1 Lachnospiraceae bacterium
TTCCTCCGCTAAGATCAGGAATCGTGACGAGCTCCATCTTTCGGTTTACCCGCACATTGCTGGCATTCTCCACCAGATCCGATACCATGTACCAGGAGTACAGCTCGTCTTTTCGGAAGGGATTTCGAAGACACCACAGATCGCAGGGCACAATATAGGAGTTGGACAGATGTTCCACTGCCAGTACCAGGGAATGGAGATTGTTCTTTGACGCATAGTTCTCGTTTACGATCAGATGGACGCCAAATTCATCCATCAGATATTCAAACTGTTCTTTCATAAATCCAACAACCACATAGATTTCTCGGATGCCGACTTCGTGGAGCTGCCGAATGATCCTTTCGATCAATGGCTCCCCGTTGATAGAGAGCAGCGCTTTTGGGGCCTGTGTATTGATCGGAACCATCCGCATTCCAAAGCCGGCAGCAAGGATGATTGCGTTTTTGGGGGCCTGAGTGCGAAACTCTTTTCGTGCCTGGCCGGTAAGAGAAATGTCTTCTTTCAGATATCCTTCTTTGATCAGGTTTTTCAGGGAGCGGTTTACAACGCCCAGGGAGTATCCGCTGATTTCGGATAGGATTCTTTGGTTGATGAAAGGGTCTGTTAGTAGTGTGGATAGGATGTCTTTTTCTTGTCTGGTCATAATAGATTTCATTTTACAGGATTATTGTTTTTAAAATTTTCATTTTCTGTTTTCATGAACATATTAAAAGCAATATTCCCTATATCTTCTGATGTCTAACTTCTATTTGTTCATGTGTAGTTCTCATTTTAAATGCAGGAATCATTACATAATCAGTTTTGTATATCCATATCCTGTTTCTAATTCTTTAAAATAAGATGATATTAAAAAGCAATTAAAATCGACCTAACGAAAAAAACCAGCAGGAATACCATAAAAACCTCAGGAGTGTAACTGAATTAAGAAATCTTGCTTATATCTAGCTTTCCTGAGGGAATCTTTATTATTAGAATTCAACATTTAGTACTCTTTTAACTTAATTATATCACTCTAATTTTGAGACATCACGCTTAAGCCAATCAGTATAATTATTAGATAACTGTATATGGCGTTTATTTGCACAGCCCAATAAATCTTTAATTTCTTTAAAATCAATAGTATTTGCTAAATTTTTCAATTCATCTGGGTCATTTTCCAAGTCATAAACATTTTTCAAAATTCCTTCAGAAAAGTCTTTAAATATACTGCATTCATACTCAACCAAATATTTTTTGTTTCTTACAGTGTAAATTGCATTTTTATGTAATAGTGCAGGGGCTCCACTTGGAGTACGTTCAGAAAGAGCTATTTCAGGGCAATACGAACTATCCAGCATTGATTTTCCACGTCCAATATTATTTAAATCTATCTTGCAAATATCCAATAAGGTTGGAATTAAATCCCTATGTGTGTAATAACCGGAAAGCCTTCTGCTTTTGCTATCAGAATCAAAAATTAACATCGGAATGTGAAAGAGTTCCGTATGACAATTATTAAATGCTGCTTCTTCACGCAAAGGATTCATAGATACAGAAGAACCATGATCTGCCGTAATGACTACAATCGTATTATTCAGTAAATCATTATTTTTCAGGTTCTCAAAAAACTGTTTTAGGCAATTATCAATATATTTTAGCCCTAATTTATAAGCGTAATATCCTTTATAATGTTTATTATTCTTTATTATTTTTTTTGCTGACTTTAATTCGTTTTTGATTTCAGTAACATCCATATCATAAGAAAGCCATTGTGTTGGTCCATGCTGACTCAATGTATGCAAATAAACAAAATATGGTTTTTGGGAACCCTTGTTTTCATTTAATAATTTAACCAAAAATCGAAGCTGAGATTTTAATGAGCTGCTGTCAATATGTTCCCTGTTCTGTTTAAATATATTAAAAACCCGATATTGTTTTGTCCTAGCTGATAATTGTCCAATATATTCATGTTCTTCTTGCCTTACATATTTAATAAAACTGTCTATAAGTTTAGGAATTGAGAGTCTCTTATCAAATAGTGAATCAACTATTTGTTTGATTTTTAATTTGTTAAAGAATATTCTGTTTTCCTTATAGATTTGTACAACTTTTTCCCTAATTATCGATTCTTCTTCTCTTGAATCATTATCATTTTGCAGCAAAGCATCTGGCAATCTGCCATCATTTTTTAATATATTTTCAACATATTTGTATTGATCTTTTAGAAAAATTTCTTGTTCACGTTTAACTTCCGTATAGCGTTTTGTAAAATTTATGCCTCTAACTCGATTTTTAGCTAAATAATATGTTTTTTCACCATGAATATTCTTATTTAAGAAATTTAGATAGGAATTAAAACTATCCACAAAGCAACCAATTAAATCTATATAATCTTGTTCCACCATTTCTTTCTTATTATATAAATCAACATAATATAAGAGTCTCCAATATATGACCTCAATAAAAGAATCACCCTGCGTATAATAATCTTCAATAATTCCATAGAATCTTTTTGGATAATAATTTGCTGGCCACGATATTTTGGCTAACTTGTAACCTGCTTCGTTAAAATAATCAAAAATAGTTTTATCTGCATACACAAATCTTCTCAGTGATGCAGAATTATCTAATGTGTTCATTCCTGTCACCATAGCTTGAAGTCCCATTTCAGTGTGTGGTCCTTCTGAGTAGTAATTTTCTGCATAAATGCTTTTTGTAATTAATTTCTTGAAAAAAGGCATTGACGTTTCACCATATTTTTCATCTTTTAACGCCTCAGCAGTAAATGAATCTATTGTTATAATAACTACATTTTTCATAATATTTTTACAACCTCCATATTTCGTTTTTCTTATCGCATAGATCTTCAGCTTATCTATGCGATCTAATTAAAAATGTACATATTTTCGCTCTAGTCCTTAGAATTATTTCAATCAAATATTTAAAACGTTTATCTTTATTAAACATTACAATCACAAATACTGTAAACATCAAACATGTTGAAACAGAATTTATTATCATTGCTAAAAGCGAATTCAATGTATTAGTTATTTTAAATTCAATTATTATGGAAAAAATCATCACTGTAAATACAAAAATGCTATATTCGAAATAACTAATAAGATAATTACTTGGTGACTTATTAAAAAAAAATTCAAACAATTTTCTCGTCCTCAGAATTTCTTGCACAAAATAAAAGAAAATAGTACCAATCAGTACACCCGCTATTCCTATTATGCGACCTAAAATGAATGAAACTCCTAAATTTATAACTATTTCAATTATCGGTGCTTTTTTATCTAATTTATAACACCCAACACAATAATAGGTATCAACAGTAATATAATTCAACGATGCAAGAAACAAAGTAAATGCGGATGACAAAACAATCTCAAATCCTAAAATATAATCATTTCCAAGCCAAATCTTAACAAATGGCGTAATCATAGATAAATATAGCAAACTGCATAAACCAGCTATGCAAAATATCAAAAAATTAATATTTTGTAATATCTCTTCAACTTTAATCTTATTTCCTTCTGCTATAAGCAGTCTCATCGGATCCTTCATAGACGAAGTGATTTGATCCAACAATGCACTTACTTTTGTAGAAATCACTTTGTAGTTATCATATAGTCCTAATGTAGAAAGACCAACAAATGCGGTAATTAGAAAAGCATCTGTATATGATGCTATAACTGTTCCTAACGTATGGACAGCAATTTTTATAATTTGGGACAAATCATTTAAATCATCTTTTACGAGTTTTCTTTTTGTTTTTAATAATGGAAATTCTTTATACGCAACTTTTCTACAAATACAATACGTAATAATTGGTTGTAATAAACTTATAATGATATAAATCAAATATGATTTCAGCTTTACCAAGCACATGATTTGCAAAACAGCAGACCCCAAATAGGTGATAGCTGTTATAATCGAAACTATATATCTTTTTTGAATTGCTTCTATGAAAAATGAATATAAGATTATGTAATATGAAATTGTAGTTAAAATCAGATAAATTACGTATGACCGAAATATATATGATAATTTGATATTTGATGATTCACACAGCTTAGGCAAAAAAAACAGCGCAATTATTCCTACCACTAATATAAGTATAGCTCTAAAAAAATACGCTGCCCTAATCAATCTGAATACCGATGCAATTTTTTCTTCGTCATGATCTGATAATGGTTTGTAAATCTTATAAAATAAGCTTCCTGCAATTCCACAATCCAAAGCTAATAATACGCCCAATATGCTTGAAAAAATTGCTGTTATTCCAAGATATTCTACGCCAAGATTTGCAACAAAAAACCGTCTTACAAAAATTGCACCTAAAGCCGACAACATTATATTAATTACTCCAAATAAACTGCCTAAAAATACAGTTTTCTTTTTTGTCATTCTATTACTCCTTAATGATTGTATATAATGTTATATCAAATATGTTTTTCACGAGACATAATATCTCAATTAAGCTTCCCATTGTACGATATATGACCTTTATATATCTATTTTTTTTAACTGTTACAGGACTACTTGCAGTAACAAATCCTTTTCTAATATATCCTCTTCATAGTACAACTATTTTCACATATCTATACCTTGTCTTATGTAATAATTTCACTAAAATCCACACCTATATCATCTCAAATACCAGTATTGCAAAATTTGAGGAAATTTTCTATTTTTTACATTGAGTCTGTTTGATGCTTGTCTCATTTGAGATAACTTCATTAATACTTTTCAAAAGGAATTCTCCATATTCAATTCTATTATTATGAATCATTTTTTTTATAACGTGATCTGGAATACTTTCGTCATTCATATGTTCGACCATTAATTTTGCCAAATTCTCTGGATTGCCTTTTTCAAAATAATATGCTTTTTCATATATGGAAGCTTCCTTATTAATATCAATATCGGACAACAAACAAGTTTTTCCTAAACAAATTGCGTTATATGTGGAACCACCACCTGGTCCTCCTTCAAAAAGAGTGGGTTGGATCAGACCACATGATTGGCGCATTATTTCCATTTGCTCTTCTTTTGCTATATATCCAATGAAATGTATATTTTCTTTACATTTCATAGTACTTACGCTTTTTTTCAATGAATCAATATAATTCGGATTTCTGTAATCTTCCATTTTTCCGGTACATACAATATGTAAATTTTCAATACCCTTATTACAAACAATATCTAATGCTTCAAATGCTGTCAAATGTGATTTGTGAATCCAAAATTGGTTTGAAATAATATAAAACTTATCAGGTAACTTATATCTGGAGATATCAATATTAGATACATTGAATCTCTGAAATGGTTTGAACGGCAAAACAAAGATTTTGCATCTGTGGTATGGATAATATTTATCAATATCCTTTTTGACATCTTGTGCGTTTACAAGCAAGTATTTTGAATTTTCTATTTGCCGTTTAAATACACTTTCTCTATAAACTATATCTGACTCCGAAAAAAAGTTTTGAAAATACTTATGTTGGAAGTCAAAGATATATCCAATTCTAGGGATCTTGAAATTTCTGTTTCTGCAATCATATGAGGGTAACAATATGTCAATATTGTAATTCGTCAATTGCTTCTCTAATTTTTTTTCACGGTTACTGTATATTTTAGCTATTTCAGTTTTTTTATATCTGATCAATTTCGTATTAGGTATACATATTTCAAAAGTTTTTAATAGATCTTTATTCCTATTAAATTCATTTGAAACCATCTGCCAAAACGCATTGTAATTGCCTTTACTTTTTATTATTGACTTAATTAATATCCAAATCTTTTCTGTAAATGATTTTTCATCAATAACTAAATAAATATCAGCTTTATTTGTTGCACTAATTCCCTCAGCAATTGTTGTAATAAAATCTATACCTCCACACCATCCGTTGAATTCATATGCGTCTATCCCAATTCTTATCTTACACATTACTTTTCACCATACTTAATTATTCTTATTTGTATAAGCTTCACTTCTGAATATGTATTTTATTTTTATACAATAAACCAGACATTGGTCAAAATTGTTTTTATATTTATAAATTGATTGCTCTTAACTCTTTAAAACTCCTTATCTCGTAAGTACCATATCTGGCTGCTGGATATGGAGGATAGCACATTGCTCTGACAAAGCGTTCTTTCTCTTCATCCTCCATTAAATCAGATATTTCTCCATTCATTGGGCAGCCTCTTTTATAACATGTTGCAATGCCTTCCTGCTTCTTTCCAATATAACCATTCTCAACTAAATGAAGTGCTTCTAAAAAATAATACATACTTTCAAACATTACTCTGTTATATAAAGTCAGTTGTGTATCAAAATCCTCAATTTCTATTTCCCTTTGAATAATAATATTTCCTGTATCGCAGCCTTCATCTATATAATGATAAGTAAATCCACACTTTTTTTCACCATTGATCATGGCCCATGTAAGACTGCTGCATCCGCGATATTTGGGAAGTAACGCAGGATGCAAGTTGAAAATTTTTCCTTTTACTATATCAATGACATTTTTGGGGATCAAAAAACGATAATATACAGAACAGATTATGTCCGGTGTAAACGGAAGATTAATAGCTTCTATTTTATCCAGACTATAATTTATATTTTTTCTGATACAAAGTCCTTCCAAATCTGCCACACAGTTTTGGGTCTCATGTGTATAAACAAATACTTCATGCTCTTCTTCTAACAGTAACTCTAATGCCTTGCATCCAGTCCAATGGTAACCACATAAAATCACTTTCATAAATACTTGACCTTCTTAAAAAAATAAATAACTTGATATCCTTTAGCCTCTCGACTTCTATATCATAAGTTATTAGCAGATTCAAGCCTTTTAGAAGGCTATATGCCCTATAACCTATAATGGATAGATCCTCAATCATGTAAATTTACTCTTGCAAAATATTCCTTAATACTGTCGCACACATATTTTACTTCTTCATCTTTCAATCCCGGATAACTAGGTAAATTCATGCCAGACCATCCTAGTTCTTCTGCAACTGGAAGACTTTGGTATTTGTCGTCATACATAGGCATTGTATGTACAGGATAGAAAGTAGGTCGTGTCTCTACCCCTTTTTCTTTTAAATAGCCTCTCAAGCACTCTCTATCATCCAGGTTATTGCAAGAAATTGAAACCATCCAATATGTATGTTTAACATCGCCTGTAGATTGATGAACTTTAATCGGCAATCCTATAAGTTCTTTTTTATAAATTTCTGATATTTCTATTTTTCTATCAATAAACTTATCAATCTGCTCTAGCTGTGCAAGACCAATCGCAGCTGCAATATTAGTCATTCTGTAATTGTAGCCAATAATATCATGCCAATATTCCCTGTGATCTGCGAGACCTTGACTTTTGATGTGCATGGCCCTTTCATATAAAGTTTTATTGTTTGTTAGAACCATACCTCCTTCACCACAAGTAATTGTTTTGTTTCCAAAAAAACTGAAAGCAGCTATATCTCCAAAAGAACCAACTTTTTGTCCTTTATATTCAGAACCAATAGCTTCGGCGCAATCTTCAATAACAAATAGTCTATGTTTCTTAGCAATTTCCATAATTCTATCCATTTCACATGGATGACCATAAAGGTGAACTGGCATAATTGCTTTTGTTTTTGATGTAATTCTTTTTTCAATATCTTCCGGATCTATCTGCCAGCTATCTTTTACCGAATCAGCGAATACCACCTCTGCGCTTGTATACTTTACGGCATTAGCGGAAGCAATATATGTAAATGAAGGCACAATGACTTCATCTCCTTTACCAATCCCCAAGGCCATAAGTGCAAGATGTAATGCTAAGGTCCCATTAGCCACTGTTGTAGCATAGTTAACCCCGATATAGCCTGCAAATCTTTCGGAAAACAAATCATTATATTTTCCTTTAGATGAAATCCAAGATGTGTCGATACAATCATTGACGTATTTCTTCTCATTTCCAGTAAGTGAAGGCTGATACACTGAAATTATCATTTTTCATCTCCTATTTTTTATAAAACAGCATCAAAAGCACGTTCTATGGAATCTATAAAATTCTGTTTACTATATCGTTTTTGAATGATATCATAAGCATGTCTGCTTTCCTGTAAAATCCATTCATCATTTTTTTTTGAATATTCTAAAACTATTTCTCTTATTGTATTTAAGCTACAATCTTTTAAGTGAATAACTTCATCATCTTCAAATCCACACTCATAACTGCATATTGGAATTAATCCAACTGACATCGTAGTTAATACAGATCCAGCTTTGCCCTCTGAACATGAGGGTAATATAGAATACACACATATATCGGTTAATTCTTTAAATTTTTCGCTTTTAATATCTACGAACCCAATTGGATGAATATTGGGACAATTGTATAATTCATGATGATATTCTCTTTCGAAATCATATTCTTTTTTGAAAGCTCCGCACACGTACAATTCACTTGAACAAGTATTCTCCGAAAAAACTTCAAGCAATAGGTCAAGTCCTTTATGAACTTGACCTGTACTTCCAAAATACAGAAATGCATTTTTCCTTTTCTTTTTTTTATTAAATCTATATTCTGAATCATGACCTGTGTTTTTTATAAAATACACCGCTGGCATATGAAACTCATTGTATGTTTTCCAGTTATAAGCATTTCCAATCATAAAACTCGCATCATAGCTCTCTACTTCTCGTGTTAAATATGGCGCTTGTCTACATGGCATTATTTCAACACCCCTGCGTTCTTTTAGATATGCAATTCTTTGTCTTTCAGCAACATTTTGAAATCTTGCATTTGAACCGGTAAAATATGCTATCGTTTTGCATCCTGGATTCATATGATT
The DNA here is from genome assembly GCA_910574965.1 of Lachnospiraceae bacterium. Classification (GTDB taxonomy): domain Bacteria; phylum Bacillota; class Clostridia; order Lachnospirales; family Lachnospiraceae; genus Hominiventricola. The sequence continues at coordinate 8,839 of CAJTDB010000046.1, forward strand.
CCTAAATACACCATTATTTCCTGGTATCAAATCAATAACCAAATCATAGTTTTTCTTTAAAATAATGCTTTTGTTGTTATAATCAATAACATCAACATTATATCCTCTTTTACATAGCGATTCTGCAATTTGCTTTTCCTGCCAATTTGCCTGATGTGTGTTGTCTAGCTCTGGTTTTTTAAAAGGATATATCATATACATCATCAAACAATTTTTGTCATAATTTGTATTTAATACATTTTCTATAATTCCTTTTCTAAGCAAATTCTTTACTAAAAATTTTATTGACTCATGTTTATTTAAAAAATCACGTATAAGCATGTCCTAATCCTTATCACTTTTATTTATATGCACTTATTTTTAAATACAGTTCTAAATTCCTTTTCAGGAATGATTGTATTTATTAAAAATTTTTATCACATAGTTTTTTTGAAAACTGTTTAATTCCATTCTCTTTATTTAAATTATTCTCATACAATAGTATTGATTCCTTATATCCTTTTAACTTAATTGCCAGCTTTCTTTTTCTTTTGCCCAGTATTTTAGATAGTAATATTGATTTAATATCATGAAAAAAATCTTTTATCATCCAAAAATCAATAAAATGATAAAATTGATGGTTTTTTCTTACTCTGTGTCGTTCCAACAGATGGGGGTGAATGCTTGCACCACTCTGGTCGTAAATGGCAAGAATACAGTCAATACATTTTAGTTTATAGCCCGATGAATATATTTTGGATATTAAGTTCCAATCTCCCGCTATTTTGAATGATGTATCAAACCCGCCACATTTTTCAATAACATTTTTTTTACAAACAAATCCTTGGTGACTGCAAATCATTCCTCGCTTTAAATGACTGAGATCTGTATCTGCCTTATCTATTTTTCCATAACTTTTTCCATTGTAATTCATTGTCAAGATTACGCTTCCGTACAAGGCATCAACATTGTCAGCCAGCTTCTTTAGAATACAATTGACTGCATTATTTATCAAAAGGTCACCAGCATTAAGAAAATAAATCCATTCAGCAGTACTCATCTTGATTCCTTTATTCATTGCATAATAAATACCATTATCTTTTTCAGATATATATGTTATCTGCATCTTTTCTGATATATTTTCCAAATATTCAGAAGTTCCATCTGTTGATTTTCCATCTATAATCAGGTATTCTACGTCAGAAGTAATCTGCCGAATCACGGAATTTACTGTTTTTTTTAGTTCACTCAGATTATTATATGTAATAGTGATAATGCTAAGTTTAAATCCTTTCATATAACTTTGGTTTTCCATTTCGACAATTATGACTAGCATCTAAGAGTGACAGCAAAAGCCATACAAATAAATTATATGGTTCAGGAACACTTACCAACATTACAATCCACACTAATGCATTTGCGGCCTTAAGATTCCATCTTGCTTTTGTTCGGAATAGTTTTCCGAGTAAATAAGTTATCAAAAGTCCAACTCCTATGACACCCAATTCCGCTAACCAAGTGCTAAATAAATCATTACCTCTGCATGTTCCAAAACCTATTCCCAATATAGGAGATTTTATAAATGCATTAACTAAAAGTCTAAAAGAATAACTGCGTTGAATCCCAGAAATATTCTCTTGATTAATGGTAATTAACAGCTTTTCTAATGCATATTCCACATAATCTCCAAAAACAAATAAAGAAGTTATCACCAATATATATCCTATTATTATCATCCGTATTTTTTTAGATGACATTTTCATTTTTCTTGCTCTTAGAGTATAAGTGGCTTCAAAAATAATCCACATTCCAAGTCCGAAAATAAATGTTGAACTGAAAGAATAAATACCCAAACCAATTATCGCAATTAACAGTATAAGCGACCACCAGCTTTTTCTCTGAAAGCAGAATGGAAGAATGGTAACTAAGTAGTAGCAAAGCATGGATGCCTCAATACATGGTCCATAAATTCTTACCCCCTGCACGTTGCCATGAAGGTTTTGCCTGAACAATTCATCAAAAGGCAGGCCTGTCTTAAAACAAAAAATTTGATAAAAGCAAACAATGCATACAAGCACACCGCCAATTAAATAGTAATGAATAAAATCATCTATTATCTTTTGATCATCATTCAAGTGGACAGAAAAAAGCAAGAACGATATATAACAAAACCATAAATAAGCTAATTGCGTAATACAACTAGCAGTGAACTCCAGCGATGTAATATTCCCATCAACATTCATAATTATGATGTTGTTTTCCAGTATCAATGGGAGTATAGTGGAAGCCGTTGCATATAGCACGAAGGCAAATAAGCAAATATTTCTCTTAGCATTTTTTTTGATTTTCTCGATTCGTATCCCTTTTATCACTTTGCTTATAATCCACAACATTACAAACCAATAGGACGGCTGTATTCCCAAGTCTCCAATTAATAATACTGCTGAACCGCTAAATCCAATAAAGATAACTGTGCTCGGCAGAAGATATTCAGATCTAGAAAGCAAAAAAAATATGCCAATAGGTATCAATAAATACCCTAAAATCGTCACAGTCATTTTTTAAGCTCCTTGATTAAATTATAAATTTGTTCTGCTGATCCTATCCAAGAGTATTTTCTTAATATTTGCTTATTTTCAATATAATCATGATCTAATTTATTTATTGGAGTTTCTATGTCTAAATAGAATACCGTATTTCCAAATATTTCATGCATTACTTCGGTGTTTGAAACTGCAACACTTTTACAGCCAGCACTTACAGCCTCAAGCGGAGGAATTCCAAATCCCTCATAAATACTGGGAAATAAGAACACTTTGCAATCTCTCATTAATGTCTTTGCTTCTTCATCTGACACATATCCTATTAGTTTTACATTGGAAGGAACTTCAAACCCAAGCCCATCCGCAAAAACTTTTTCGTTTATCGAACCGGCTATTACAAACAATTGACTTGGCATATTCTTTGCAGTTTCCGCTATCCATTGAAAGTTTTTATTAGGCTCCATACTTCCCAAGGCAAAAAAATATCTTTCTTTTTCCAACTGATATTTCTCCAGAGTATTTTCATCGTATCCTACTCGTTCATAATGTTGCCATGCATTTGGAACAACAACGATCCTATCAACATTCATGTTATAGTATTTTGCAATCTCATTCTTAGAAAATTCAGAAACCGTAATTATTTTTTTAGCACGTTTTGCTGCATTATAAAATAACAGATTATACCAAAGCAAAAATTTCTTGTTAAAATACTCTGGATGTGCTTTGATTTTCATGTCATGTATGCATACAATTCCTGGATCGCTAAGCGGAGCTGTATTACAAAAATTTAATGAAATAGCTCCATTTTTTCTTACATAAAACGGAAAGGAAATATGCTCCCACAATTTATCTTTCAATTTTCCAACTGCTGTAATTTTGATATTTTTATAATCTGGAATGCTAGATACCTCAGGAGGTATTGCCAGTTCAATTTCTCCAGGATAAATTATTTTATCTAATTCCAACAGGATTTCCCTTGCATACCGTTCAACGCCTGTTATGCGATGCAATAAGAATCTGCCATTTACAATTACTTTCATAAAGTTCCGATCACTCTTCTTATATTGTCACCAAACTGACTGTCCAAGAAGTTCTCAATAACTCTCTTTTTGCCCGCCTGTCCATATTTCATTCTAAGTTTCTCATCCATAGCTAATGTTATAATAGCATCGGCATACTTCTTAATATTTCTATTCTCTACTTCAATACCAGTTACACCATTGAGACTTACATAATTAACGCCGCTGCCAGGAATGGAAAAAGTAACTACAGGTTTCTCAAAATACATACCTTCAGCTAGTGCCAATCCAAATGCCTCATTCTTTGTAATAGAAGGAAAACAGAAAACATCCATACAGCTCAAATAAGCTTTAAGCTCATCGTCCGATATCGCACCTAAGAAATGAACTTTCTTATCACCTCTAGCTTCCCTTTTTAGATATTCTGTCTGCTCACCTTTTCCTGCAATGTAAACAACAAACTTATCATCCAACAATTTGCTTGCCCGAATCAGATACTTAAAACCTTTATATTCTGTGTGTCTGCCAACAGCTAAACAAATAATCTTTTTTTCATTGTCAGCCTTTATATTTCCTGCAATCTTTTCCGACTCTACTGTCGGTTTTAATCTATCCTCATTAATACAATTTGGCACGATCTTACACTTAGATCTATATTTGTAAAGATATTTGCTGCCTTCTACATACGTAGGGCTTGTGGCCAATACAAGATTTGCTCTGTCAAGCAATCTTAAATTCTGATCAACAAAAAACTTCCCTAAAAATTTCTGCTTTACAATGTCAAGATGCCAATAAACTACAAGCTTTGCTTTTAGAGAGAGATATTTAAGCAGCCAAAACGTTGCAAACGGATTCGGATAGTGAATTATTACTATATCTGGTTTAAAAAAATTTATAATCTCTTTCAATCTTTTACCATATGAAAGAGAAATAGACTGTGACGAAATCTTAGCAAAACATGCACAACGTATAACATCCACCCCATCCACTTGGTCCATACTATCACTGTTTTCGTGATTAAAGCAGAATACCTTCTGTTCATAATTTTCAGAAAGAGCATTTACACAATCCTGTGCAATCTGTTCTGTGCCACCTTTAAAAGGATAATAATACTTAGACACATGTAGTACTTTCTTCATAAGCTTCCTCATCTACATCCGTATAATATTTTCCAATCAGATCATTACTTTCCATGATCTTGACCATAATCTTTTATCAGCCTACTCTGCCAACAGAAAGCATTTATTCTTTAAATCTTTTTATTTCAATACCATCCTATTTCAAATCAAAAAGACAAAGGAATTACTGGTATTTTTACAGTTTTATATCCTTTGTCACATAACTTCCCGTTCATTTATGTATAGGGCATAATAAAAACATACTTTTTGCCAATTATAGGATTGGTTTCTAGAATCTATTCTATAATTCTTTCAAAATTATCAGGAAAAGTGGGCGTCAAATCCGCCCTTTAGCGGCAGAGGGGTGGAATTGGCGCTGAGATCAGGAGGTTTTTGTTGTTTTTGACCATGTATTTGACTCCGAATTTCCTCAAAACAGCCCCCTTTTTTCATACTTCAACAGCCAATTCTGAACTTGTCAAATACGATCTTCCAGATATGATGATTTGCTCATTGTCACTCTTTTCTGATCTCCATTCAGTCAGTCATAAATGCACATATTTATAGAGCGTATTAGAAATATAAATTTTGAAATATGAAAGAGAAAAGCTTTCGATGGTAATCTAACGGAATAGTTACAGAAACAGACAACTATGCAAGAAGATCTAATCCGGAAGTTGAGAGTTTTATACGAAGATCGTTTTGGCAGGGAGTTTTATGGATTGATTGGAATTTTAGAGCAGCTCTAAGTCCATGTTAGAGACCAGATAGGAAGTTTTGAATGAAGCGGATAAACTAGAATGTCATATATTAGCAGAAGGTTTGGACCATTCCAAGAAACGTTTCAAAAATACTTGTAATCTAAATAGAAATACAGTTACAAAAGGAATTGCTGTTATTCACCAGAAAACTGTCTCCATGCCCCAATATCATCCAATAATTTCGCCACATCCATGTTAAATATATGAGATATAAAAAACGCTCAGGCAAGTCACCATTCCATTTAAATGAAAAAGTCTTTTAATCCCCCATCTGAGATGGGGGAACAGGCAAAGCCGTAGCGGTGCGTGGAGTATAAAAAACTCCTATGCTATAATGATATTGGTTTCGCAGGCCATATCAAAAGCATAGGAGGTATCCAAAATGGATAATCAAAGTATAACACACACAAGATGGAATTGCACCTATCATATTGTTTTTATACCGAAGTATAGAAGAAAGATAATGTATGGAGAAACTAAAAAAGATTTGGTTGCAATCATCAAGAAGCTGTGTGAGATGAAACAGGTGGATCTAATTGATGGGCGGGTATGCAAAGATCATATTCATATGTATGTTGCAATACCGCCGAAGATAAGCGTATCGGAATTCATGTCATATCTGAAAGGGAAGAGTACGTTGATGCTTTTTGACAGGCATCCGGAGTACCGAACAAAATGGGGAGACAGGCATTTCTGGGCGCGAGGATACTATGTTTCGACAGTAGGGAATGTAAACGAAGAAACGATTTTGAAATATATTCAGGAACAGGAAGAGAACGACAAGCTGGAGGACGGAAGAAAGTAGGAGAGCCTTCTTTAGGAGGCAACCAGTAAAAATGGTACTGCGAAATCCCGCCTCTGGCGGAACCAGAGAAATACCCCGGAGGGGTTAAAGTTAGAGGGGCTGTCGCACTAAGTGATTAGTGCGCAGCTCCTTTTCTATGAAAAAAATAACTGCCGGACCTCGAAAGAATCCGGCAGTTGGTGTAAAATTAATGTATGACCAAACACATTAACTTACACAAAAATTATA
>CAJTDB010000047.1 GCA_910574965.1 Lachnospiraceae bacterium
TAAAATGCCCATAATCCTTTTAAGGGGAGATTATGGGCATTTTTCAATTTTAATTTGCACTGTTGTAATAAAGTTTCAATCTGGATAACTCAAATGTGTAACATCTATGCTTAAGTTTATGATGTTGAGCAGAGACAATAGTTTCTGGCTGCGCTGTGCGATTTCCAAATATTTTGCATCGCTTTCATCTTCTCCGCTGTTATAAACCACTGTGCGGTAAAGGTGTTCTTCCCACTTAGGCTCCGCCGGTTCATTTCCAGCACAGCCTGCAAGTACCAGCAGCACAGCCAATAACGCCGCCTGTTCTAATGTTTTCTTCATTCTACATTGCTCCTTGTAGTTGAATGGCTCAATTCCCGGAATCATCTGATGGAGCAGAATAGTGATTCTGTACTGCTGCCGGAAGCTCGCCATACTGTACCTCGCTCCAATCCAGGACGCCCCGGACCGGCATGACGGTCAGACGGATAAAGGCCCCATCCCGCAGTTCTCTGGATGTTCCAAAAGTGATCTCCTTCTCGCTCCCATTTTCGTCATAGGACAGCAGCGTGTAGGAATAGGGCAGGTTGCCTTTGAAGTTGACGACACCTCCGTTAGAATCCACCTGTTCCACCTTGGTGTTGTCGATCTGGGCGTAATACTCGGCGCTGCCGGAGCCGGAGAGGAACCATGCGCAAAAGCCGACCAGACCAATGAGCAGGACAGCAACGACGCCTATTATGATTTTCAATTTTTTCTTCATGTTGTTTGACCCCCTTACCAACCTTTTTTTGTGATGACCCGTTTGGGCTTTTTTGCCGTCTTTGGAGCTGCGCCTTTTTTCGCTGTCGCAACAAAAGCGGCGGCAATCAGCAGAGCGGCCAGCAAACTGAACATACAAAGCAGCGGATTCCAATGGACGGCCGCATCATAGCTGCGGTATCCAATCAGCCCCATGCTTGCGGTCACGGGATACAAATTCGCCAAGGTCATGCTCCCCGCCGCAAACATCCCGCCGTAGCCGTAGACAAAGGCTATCACCGCTCCAATCAAGTGCCCGTTTGGAATCCGGGCGGCGATGGCGATGATTGGCAGAACCGCGATATAGAGGAACAGACAGTTGAACGTGATCTGCAACCCGGCCTGCATGACTGCCGGAAAATCTCCGCCGGGGAAGCCCAAAAGGAAGGATGCCGTCACAGTGAACACGGTGCTGACGATCCCTAGGAACAAGGAGAGCAGCCCGCAGACAGCCAGCTTGCCCGCCAGCAGAGCGGGAAAGGACAGGGGGACCGTCAGAATGTTTTTCAGCGTGTCGTCCGTCCCTTCCCGACTGATGATATATCCGGTAATCAAGGCAATGCACATGGGGAAAATTGTTGTGATGTTGTTCTTCAGGACCTGCTCCACGAAAAAGGAGAAGGTCCATACACTTCCATCCTGGGCGGTGGTGGAGAAAACCGTAAGCAGGACGGACAGCAGCATCAGGAAAACCCCTGCCCAGACCATGTGATACCGTTTCAGCTTCCAAAACTCGGTTTTCAGCAGTACCAGCATCTCAATCTCCCCCTCTCTTTTTATACAGCCGGTCAATGAGCAGAATGGACAGGACAGCCATTGCGCCCAAAATCAAGACGGTCTGCATTGTTGAGGGAATCAGGTATTCCAGTTCCCCCAAGCCGCCTTTGGCACCATGCCGAACCATATCCCCCGCGCACCAGAGGTTTGTGAGGGGAATCGGCATCAGCCAGCACAGAAACTTCGGCAGGACACCGAAGCTGCTTTCGGCGGTCAGGCTTAATACACTGTAAAAGATGCACAGCAGGACGGAGAAGATATAGGTCTTGCTGAAAAAGACCACCAGCACCACCAGCGGCAGGGTGCCAGCCGTAATGAAAATCCCCATCTCCACCGACAGCCATAGCTTGTAGCCCAGCCCGCCGACCTCGGCAATCAGGCTCCCGCAGACAATGGTGACGGCGGCTGTGGACAGGCAGAAGATCAGCCCGAACAGAAACAGAACGATAATTTTAGCGAAAATCATCTGGGTACTGGTCACCGGGATGGTCCGCAGGTTTTTGAAGGTGTCATTGTCCCGTTCCATAAAGAACAGCATAGCGGCTATGACACCGATGATACAGGGCAAAAGCAGTTCCACCCCATAGCCCAGGACAAACTGGTAAAAGTCGTCAAAAAGCTCGGCTTTCGTGTCGTACCGCTCCATCATGCGGGGCGTCAACATCATCAGTGCCAGCGGGAGCGGGAACATGAACGCAGAGAGGATTACAAAAGGAATGAACTTCTTCCGTTTTAGCTTCTGAAGCTCACAGGAAATCAGTTTAAGCAATCCCCTCACCCCCAGTCACCCGCTTGAAGTAATCCTCCAGGCTTTCCTCCACGATTGCGGCCTCCGATACCTCCAGGCCATGCTGCACAAAGGCAGAGACGATCTTTGATACGGGGACCTTGGCAGAATCCAGCCGCAGATGATGGCCGTCCTGTACGGCAAACTGATTTTCGTGGAAAACGCCGTTCAAGACCTCCGCCGCCCGTTCCGTGTCGGAGATGGTGAAGCGGATATACCGTTCGCTCTTGGCCTCCAGGTCCGAAAGGCTCTCCTCCTCCAGCAGCACACCGTGGTCGATGATGCCGATGTCGTCCGCCAGCAGGGCCACCTCGGAGAGGATGTGGCTGGAGATCAGGATGGTCTTGCCCCGTTCGTCACACAACGCCCGGATGAAGGAGCGCACCTCCGCGATGCCGATGGGGTCCAGGCCGTTGATGGGCTCGTCCAAAATCAGCAGCTCCGGGTCGTGCATCACAGCCAGGGCAATGGCCAGACGCTGTTTCATGCCCAGGGAGTATTGGGAAAAGAGCTTCTTATCCCGATACGGCAGGCCCACCAGCTCCAGGGCGCTTTTGATGGCGCTCTGATTTTTCAACCCCCGCAAAGCGGCGAAGATACGGAGATTCTCCGTTGCGGTCAGATTGGGATAAAAGCCGGGGGACTCGATCAGACTGCCGATGCGGGGCAGCAGTTTCTTCTCGTTACCCATCAAAGACTTCCCCCAGATGGTCACGTTCCCGGAAGTGGGCTGGGTCAGGCCCAGCAGCATTTTCATAGTGGTGGTCTTTCCGGCTCCGTTCCGGCCCAGCAGACCGTAGATGCGGCCCCGCTGAACATGGATGTTCAGCTCCGCTACGCTCTTTTGTGTCCCGTACTGTTTGGTCAGTTGTTTCGTTTCAATGACTATTTCGCCCATAGCGATTACCTCCTTTGCGGGGTCAGTATACAACACCATCCTTGAGCTATCATTGAGGGAACCTTGAGATAACCTTGAGATTGCGCTGACGGCATATACAATTTTTAGTTTCTGCGCTATAATGAGCTGGACGGGAGGGGCTAATATGCTGGATAGAGAAATTCTTGTCGTAGACGATGAAAAAGATTTACGAACGATGATCCGCTCCATTTTTGAGAGCGCCGGGTATACGCAGGTTACAACGGTGGCCTCCGGGGAGGATGCGTTGGCGCTGATGGCGAAAAAAATCCCCGGCATTATCATTCTGGATGTGATGATGCCGGACATGGACGGGTTTGAACTGCTCCAGGAGATTCGGGCTGTCAGTAAAGTTCCCGTTCTTATGCTCACGGCCAAGGGGGAAGCCGAGGACCGCTTTGCCGGGTTTGAACTGGGGGCGGATGATTATCTGGTCAAGCCTTTTCTGCCGAAGGAATTGCTGTTGCGGGTCCAGGCGATTTTGAAACGGGCTTATCCTGAAAAAGAGCGGATTGTTACACTGAATGCGGCTGAGGTGGATTTAGACCAGGCGGAGGTTATCAGAGAAGGCCAGCGGACGCCACTGACCGCGAAGGAGTACAGCATTTTTGAAAAGCTGGCGGAGAATGCGGGCCGGATCGTTACCATCGGCGTTCTCTGTCAAACACTGTGCGGAGAGATTTGGCAGGGCTATGAAACAACGCTGATGACCCATATCCGGCACCTGCGGGAGAAGATAGAGGAAAATCCGTCGAAGCCCGTGTCGCTCCTGACGGTGAAGGGATTGGGGTATAAGCTGGTGGTAAAGGAGCCAGAGAAATGAAACCTGTGGAACGCTTCTTTCGGAAATACTTTTTATCTATGGTGGGCATTATTGCGCTGTTCCTGCTACTCAATGTTGTTCTGTTTTTCTCTGTGCTGCTTTGGGCCTGGCAGACCTCGGAGACACCGGAAATCTCTATAAGCAAAATCTGTGACAGCATTACTCTGGATGAAACCGGACATTTGACGGCGGCTGGGGTGCTGGACGAAATTCTGGAAGAACATCACGCCTGGGCGATGATTTTGGACGATACCGGAACGGTCATTTTTCAGAGCAAACTGCCGGAGGAGCTGCCCCGGCAGTACACGGCAGCGGATGTGGCAAAATTCAGCCGGTGGTATCTGGGGGATTATCCAGTCTATGTGCGGGAGCATCCCCAAGGGCTGCTGGTAGTAGGCGGTGAAAAGGGCAGTCAGGCGAAGTATTACTTTTCTGTCAGTGAGAGCTATGCGAGAAAACTGCTTGTCGGGCTGGCTGCCGTCTTTCTGACCAATATCATTGTGGTGGTCCTGCTGATCTGGAAGAACACCCGGCACGTTGAAAAGGCGGTCACGCCCATTTTACGGGGGATCGAAACGGTTTCCTCCGGTCAGCCGGTCAGCCTCCCGGAGAAGGGAGAATTGGCGGAGATCAACCGCCAGCTTAACAAGGCGGGGGCTTTTATTGCCAAAAAGGACAGCGCCCGCGCCGACTGGATCAGCGGCGTCTCCCATGATGTGCGGACACCCCTGTCCGTGATCCTGGGCTTTGTCGGGCAGTTGGAGGAGGACCAAACACTTCCAATCTCCGCCCGTGAACAGGCGTCCCATATCCGCAGGCAGGGGGAGAAGCTGCGGAGCCTGATCTCCGATTTGAACCTCACGTCCAGGCTGGAGTATTCCATGCAGCCCCTTCGGATGGAGAAGGTCTATTTCGTGGAGCTGGCGCGGCAAGTCGTTTGTGAGTTTTTGGACGGCGGGTTAGAGGCGCGGTATCAAATTGTGTTTGATTCCAGCCAAGAGAGCGAAACAGCGTCCATCATGGGGGACGAGGCCCTGCTGAAACGTGCGCTGTACAATTTGATTCAGAACAGCGTCATTCATAATCCAAAAGGGTGCGTGATTTCTGTTTCCGTAGCGTGGAACGGAAACAATACGGTCATAACGGTATCGGACAACGGCATTGGCGTGTCCGCTGAGAAGCTGGACAAATTAAGAGCGACAACAAATCATTTGGAAAGCACAGATGAAAGATTAAAGCTAAGACACGGTTTAGGTGTTCTGTTGGTCCGTCAAATTGTTGAGGCGCATCATGGTACAGTGGAAATTCTCAGTGAGCCGCAAAGAGGCTATAAAACAGTGTTGATTTTTCCAGACAATGAAATTTAAGGGAAACGGAGAGCGCTTTGTCTGCGTTCTCCGTTTCCCGTTTTAATTGATTTTACAGTATATCAGTTCCGCAACCTGTTTTCATGGATAAAATCTCAATTTTGCCGCAGCCGCTCTATGATGCTGACTTTAGCAATTTGCCGGTACAAAAGCGCCGGTATTGCCACGGTCAGGAGGATAAGAAATGGATAGATCACCAGCATGGGCCACATGACAAATTGATAAGTGAAGAACCAAATCCCGCTGGAAATACCTTGCACGACTACCACAGAAAACAACACTCCAAGGACAACCGATGTGATGATCGTTCCCACAGCATAATACAGCCCCTCAAAGGAGAGCATACGCTTTAGCTGCTTGCCGGTCATGCCGATGCTTTGCAGCATGGCAAATTCCTTTTTGCGGGTGATAACACTCGTCAGAATGGAGTTGACAAAGTTTGCGATACCGATAATGCCGATGATGATGCTTAACGCTCCGCCGATGGTGATGATAAGGGAAGTGAGGTCGTCAAAGGAGCTGGTATAGGTCGCCTTGGATTCAAAATCCATACTTGGCTCCACACTGTCGATATAGCTGTTCAAAAACTCTGCCATTTCCGCTTCCGTTCCCGCTTTCACATCAAAGGGGAAATTGACCAGATGGGGGTTCTCGCACAGCGGCAGGAAAATTTCTGTCGGGAGATAGAACCGGGCTTCACCTGTGTTGCGGGTGGTGGCCGTGTTCTCGTTGGCCCGAACCTTTGCCATGATGATAAAGTCATAGCTATCTGTAATGGTGGTGGAAAGTTCCTCCGCTTTCAGATGGTTGATCCGTACTGTATCCCCCACGCTGATATTGGGGTTCTCTATGATCGTTCCATCGTCGTTGCACTCCACGCTCAGAAGAATATACTCTCCCGTTTTCAGCTTTTCCAGGTCAATGGTTCCCTCTATGACTTCCATGCCATTCAACAGAAAATCGTCCGCGCCATACAGTCTTACAAAAGGATTTCCGTTCAGATCTTTGTTATAGCTGAAAAAAGCATTGTGTTCCGTTGAAAACGGTTCTTCCAGCATCCAGGAGGAATAGAGCCTGCCGCCGTCCTCAAAACTGCTGTTTTGTCTGACGGCCTCAATGAAGGTATCGGACAGATCATGTTCGCCTTTTTCAACCTGGTACTGGAAAAACTCTGCGTTGGAAATTACAAAGTCCGTATCCATAAATTTTGCAATATACTTGTCAATATCAAAGCCGCTGGACAGGGTGAATACCGTGTTGAACAGCACCAAACTCAATGTCATGGACACGATCACCAGCACAGTACGCTTGCAGTTGCGGCCCAGGTTGGCCAGCGCCATAAAATGGAGCTTCGCGCCGTGGGTCGATTTTTTGTCCTTGGCCCTGCGCTTTCCAAACGCTGCCGTATCATTTTCCGTGTAGCGGATGGCCTCGATTGCGGAGACTGTACCCGCAATTTTAGCAGGCTTGCGGACGCTGACAAAGACAGTAAAAAGGGCGAAAGCGGCGGAACCGATGAAAATCAGAGGATTTATTGTTACTTTAACACCGGCGTCTGCGGTATAACTCGTTCCGTTCATCAGGAACGGAACCAAGGCCCGGCCAATCAAAAATCCAATCAGCAGGCCGATGGGAATACCAATCCAGGAAAGGCGGAGCGCCTGCCGGTTGATTAGACGCTTGATCTGCCGTTTGGTTGTCCCCAGCGTTTTCAGCTGTCCATAGGACTGAATATCCTGAATGACAGAAATCTGGAAAATGTTGTAGATAATCAAATACCCTGTTACGACAATCAACGCGACGCCAACAAGACCGGAAATCAGCATGGCGGGATTGCCCATTAACGCGCCGCTCTGATAGGCCGGACTGACACGGGCAATCACATAATTGCCGTTCTCCTTGCTGCCGCCCATCGTGTCACAGGTATAGCCGGTTTCGGAAAGAAGCTGGTGGAGCTGGGCTTCTATGTCGCCGTTCCCTCTGAACATCACATAGGCGGAGACAACGCCGGAATAATCATTGTCCACGGGATAGGTATAGGTCAAAATATCCGAATGGGCGTCCACAAAGGCTTTCGACACGACCAGCCTCCCGATGTTGCTCAAGCTGTCCGTTTCCCAAAAGCCGCAGAGGGTAAAATCGGTGGTATATAGCTTTCCCTTTACTTCATAGGTCAGAGAAACGGTTTCCCCGATCTGCGCCGGTACACCCAGGGCGTCCAGCGTCTTTGTGTCCGCGATGATCTCATGTTCCGCTTCGGGCCGGCGGCCTGTTGTGGGCGTGTAGCGGGCAAATTCCAATGCGGTGTCGTCCATATACCACAGGTCAGAGCGCCAACGCTCCAGGCCCGGATTTTGCAGCCGGTAGGACACCGCTTTTGTATAGGCGATACGGTCAATCAGGGAGCTTCCCGCTATATCGTTGTAAACTTCATCGCTGATATAATTTAAGACCGCCTGCCCATCACCACCAGCCTTGCGGATATTCTGATCGTGAACGGTGTCCATCAGGCCAGACCCAAGGGTGAAGATCGTGGTAAAGAGTATGGTTGTCAGAACGATTGCGATAATCGCAATGATGTTCCTGCTTTTGCTGGCCTTAAAATAGCGGCCCGACAGCTTTTTGATGACCGCACCATTGTTGTTGCCGAATAAAATATCATTCATTGCCTGCGCCCCCTTTACTCAAAAATCCTGCCGTCCTCAATGCGGATAATACGGTCGGCAAGCTGGGCGATCTCGTTGTTGTGGGTAATCATCACCAGCGTCTGATGGAATTTGCTGCTGGTCGCTTTCAAAAGTCCCAGCACATCGCTGCTCGTCCGGCTGTCCAGATTGCCGGTCGGTTCGTCTGCCAGAACGATGGCGGGCTTGGAAACGAGGGCGCGGGCGATAGCGACGCGCTGCTGCTGTCCGCCGGACAGGTTGTTGGGCATATTGTTCAGCTTGTCCCCCAGGGCCAGCAGGCGCACCACCTCATCCATGAATTTTTCGTCCACTGTATCGCCGTCCAGCTCCACGGGCAGGACAATGTTTTCATAGACATTCAGGACAGGGACAAGGTTGTAGTTCTGGAAGATAAAGCCGATGTTGCGCCTGCGGAAGATGGTAAGCTGCTCATCGTTCAGCTCGGACAGCTCCTTGCCCTTGATCTGAACGCTGCCGGAGGTGGGCACGTCCAGACCGCCCATCATGTTCAGCAGAGTGGACTTGCCGCTGCCGGAGGTCCCCACAATGGCGACAAATTCCCCCTGCTCAATGGAGAGGGTCACGCCGTCCAGCGCCTTTGTGATGTTCGGCTCCGTTCCGTAGTATTTTTTAAGGTCAGTTGTTTGCAAAATGCTCATGGGTTGCACCATCCTTTCTGTGATGCCGCTATCATAACAGCCAATTCTCACAGAAATGTCACAGGCCACTGATTTTTTACCCTTGAAATGTCACAATCCTGTGACATTTCAAAAACATTACTTATTCGGTTCTAACATTTCAATTTCAGGATTTACTAAAACGTTGTTAATCATTGTTTCAGGATATTTTGCAAATAACTCAGGATGTACCTTTTGTGTATTTCTCCAAACAGCGTACTCTTTGGAAAAAATTTTATGATCTGGCATGGGTAACTGTTGAAACAGTTCTTTGTCCCATAAACAAGCGGCAAGCTGATATAATCCGTGTGCAGGTACAAAAAGTGTTTTATCTGTATCAACATCAAAATCTGCCCGCATAACTCCTTTACACAAAAGTCCTAATTGCACTCCCGCTTCTTTTGGGTTTTTATCATACATTGCAAGTAAGTAAGCGATTGTCGCCCGTTCCCATTGCGGCCTCTTTCCGCATACAAATTTTTTTGCCCTCGGAACGGCATAATCTAAAACGCTATTGTCCTTGCGCCAAAGTCCGATCAGCAAATCGGTGGCAGGCCTGTATACAGGGAAAATATGGTTTACTGGTTCTGTTTTTTGGGGAACAAGCAAATCCAGTGTTTTCATATTTCCCACAGCAAGCGCTTCCAGCATTTCAAGAAAAGCCCAATAATGAGTATCTCCACACATCAAAGAACACAAACTTCTGAAACAATTTTCTTGGTAAATAAGGTTATTCAACCTGTTCCAGTCTTTGTCCATCAGCACTTTCCCAAGACATTGTGCATATGGAAAGAATCCGATGTGTGCTGAAATACACTTGAATACACACCCTGTTTCAAGATACCTCCCCATCATTAAATTGACGTGTTCATCTATTATTTGTGATATTTCTCCCCATTCGTTTTTATATTGTCCCATAATTCTATTCCTTTCCAAATATGAACCTGTCTGCGCGGTCACTTTTATAACAGCCAATTCTCACAGAAATGTCACGGGCCGCTGGTTTTTTACCCCTGAACTGTCACAAGTTTGTGACATTCCCAAAACTTTTTCATATATATGGTGGCTTCAGAGGTTTTGCCGCAGCTATTCTGCTTTTGAAAACGTGGGGCAGGAGTTATAAAATCCTGCCCCACGTTTCATCCGTTCCATGCTGTTTTCTACTTTAATCTACAAAAATCTACAAACTGGAAGCTGTCTATTCTTCCTCGTCCGGCTTGAATACCTTCAAATAGGCGGGACGGCCCTCCGCCTCCTCGCCGTAAACATACAGCGTATTGGTCTCGGTATCCAGGCAGGTGTGGCAGAAGCGCCCGCCGGGGAAGGGGTAGGGCTCACACAGCCGCCGGAAGTCTACGCCGCCTGCGGACAGGACCTTTTGGATTTCGACAGGGTCCTCGATCTCATCCGGCTGGGCCCTTGGCTCCAGATTTAGAAGCATGATGTCCAGGAGGAAGGACTGGATGGAATTGGAAAATGGAGCCCAGCTGTATATATCGTCCTGGTCGTTGTAGTATACCGCCGGGTTGGGCTGGGTCAAATCCTCCGCTTTGATGCCCGCGTACCAGCAGCCCTGATTTTCGCACCAGAACAGCAGATAGTTGCCCGTGACCTCGCCCCACTTCTCCCGGGGCAGGGCGCGTATCTTTGCCAGCTCCGGGTAGTCCTCTTCGCCCGGCTGGCTGAACGTTTCCAGGTCCTCGTCGATATGATCGTAGGAGAAGGTCAGGCGCTTCTGAAAGCGCTTGGCCTTTTTGTCCGGGATGAATATCTCATGCAGGGCGCAGTTCAGACTGGCCTTGCCGCAGGCGCGATAATAGTCCCGCAGGGCGGCAGGGAGGCGTATCCCTGCCGCCGTCTCATAGGCGGCAATCGTCTTCTCGGAAAATCCTGTTGCTTTCCCCTCTCCAAAGCCGAACAGCGGTTCCGCCCACTGAACCAGTTCGATGGGGGAAATCTGATACCGCTTCTCGCTCATCATAGTCCCTTCCTTCAAATTATTCATATTGTTGAATGACAGCGCCTCTATACAAATTCAAAATTGCCTGTGCTTCCGCTATCATAACAGCCAATTGTCACAGAAATGTCACAAGCCGCAGTTTTTTTCTTAATCATATTCCGCGCAGATATACTTGAAATCCACCGTCCTGTTTATCGCTGACAAGGCGTGTTCCTCAATATATTTTGACATGATCTCCTCTGCATATCGGAAATTCTCGCCTGGATGACCTGGAGCACAGCGCACCATTGTAATCAGCATCCTGTTATCGCCTTCGATGTTTTCAGACGGATAGTTGCCGGCACAGTCGCAGGAATCCTCGTCATGGTATTTTTGCCTTACTGCTTCCACCTGATCCGCTGTGCCAATCACGGCATGGTAATCCATGTTATCGGAGTCGCAATAATACTCGATGAAAAGCCTTGCCACAACATCCGTACATTGCCGGATCTGTTCAATAATGGCGTCCGCGTTCCGAACAGCAAAGCTCCGAATCTCCTGTCTGGCGTGCTCCTTGTTTTCATAGCGGATGTACAAGAGCGTCTCATGGCCGCCCAATATAGCGGTGACGTTCTGGAGTGCTCCATCTTTGCCATAGACGGCGCGGAGCGTCCGGATGAGGTCGTCCTCCGACACGTTATACAGCGTCATCCCACGCCAGTCCTCCCCGACAGGAATGTCATAGGTGAGCATTTGATATTGCGCGTCATAGTCAAAGGAAATTGCGTCGTCATCGTCAATGTCTCTGCTGAAACCGGCGAGGCTGTACGCGCCTGCTTTGTAAATGAGTGGAATGTTGTGTAATTCTGACATTTTGGTATTCTCCTTTTTTAATGGCCACACTTGAAAGCAAATAAGGTTTTTGATGCAAAATAACCACCCAAACTTATAGTTTCAAACTATATCGCAAAAGATTGTATTGATGGCCGTCTTTGCTGTCTGTTTTAGCTGCCGAAGAAATCAGTGAAAAGCCGAATGACTTTGCCAATCGGTTAGAAGCTGTGTTTTCATCCCTCGCTGAATAGATAAACTCTTTTGCGTCAAATTTCTCCCTGCAATATTGAATCAGACCTTGAAGAATCTGCCTACCAAATCCTTTCCCCACATAGTTCGGCCCCAAACATATTCCGGCCTCCTGATATATGAAAGGTTCGATTTTCTCTACACCCGCAAACCCAATCGCCTTACCGCTTGTTTTTTCATAAACCAAATAAGTGTCATGCTCCTTCTGAAATGCGATGGTTTTCGTGATTCTTATTTTAGCGGCTTCTTCGCTTGTGGTAATCGTCCACTCCATATATCTCGCGCTTTCCGGCTGTGACCAGACATTGTGGTACATTTCCGTCCAATCCGAAAACTTTGCTTTATCTAGAATAAGGCTTTCTGTTTCAATCATGTTCAAACTCCCCCCAATCCTGATCGGATTACAAATTATGATCCGCGAGGAAGAAATACAGAAAATGTAGAGCCGCTGCCTACTGCTGAAGTTACTTTGATATAGCCGCCCTGCATGGTGATGATCTCGCGGGCAAGGTACAATCCTATGCCAATGCCCTCAACATCGTGTACTTCTTCCTCACGATAGAAGCGTTTGAAGATCATCCCCTGTCTGTTCTCCGCGATGCCCTTGCCGCTGTCTGTAATGTCAATTTTCACATACAGCTCCCAGCTTTGGACGGACACCTGAATAGTGCCGCCCGTTGGTGTGTACTTCACAGCATTATCCAAAATGTTAAACAGGGCCTCACTTGTCCATTTCTTATCATGGGCCAGCAGTATATCGGATGGACAATCTACGTTGACATGAATGTTTTTCTTTTCAGCGTTCAACAGAATACCGCCCAGCGCCGACGCCAAGGTATTATAAATCGGCTGCGTCTTTCTGTCCAGCGAGATCACGCCGGTTTCCAGCCGTGAGGTCTTTATCATGGCCTGCATAAGAAAGTCCAGTTTTTCAAGCTGGCCGCTGGATGCCTGCAAAAATTCCTGACGCTTTTCTTCTGTCACAGGCTGTTCAAGCAAAGTGGCGTTTACCATTTGAAGATTTGCAATCGGCGTTTTCACCTGATGGGAGATGTCAGAAATCAATTCCTGCAAATCAGCCCGCTCTTTCGCTACACATTCTCGATTTTCTCGCATAACTTCATATAGGCGGACAAGCCGGTGATTGATTTTATAAAACAGGTTTTCTTCCTCATAGACCTGCGGTGGGGCCGATGCCCCGTCCAGCATATTGTCTATTGTTTCGCACAGCCTGTCCGAAAACAGCACCAGCTTTCGGCGCAGAAAGGCCACGAAAAGAGCTACACAGATGAACACCAGCAGGATAAACAAGAGGCCCAACCAAGCGATTGCCTGTTTTCCGGTAAGGAGAAAAGCCGCAGTCACGGTCACAGCGGAGAGCAAACCTAAAAATACTGCTCCCACAGCACAGGCGCGGTTGATGGAAAGTTTGCTTTCATTCACTTTTTTATCCCCCCAATCCACATATAGCCCATGCCGTAGACGGTCTTGATATATTGCAAACCGTCTATTTCGATTTTTCCCCGAATACGGCTAATTGCTACCGTCAGCGCGTGTTCATCCACAAAATTTTCATCTGCGTCCCACAGCTTTTCAAGAAGCATCTGTCGGGTCAGAACAATTTGCGGATTTCTTACCAGCACCTTTAGCAAGCGGTATTCCATCGGTGTGAAGATAACCGGCTCTCCTGCGAGAGTGGCGGTCAATTCCGAGAAATTGACGGATAGTGTGCCGTCTGTGTAGCAATCACCGCCTGTCTGCTTCTCGATGCGGCCCAGCAAGGCCGAAACCTTTTTTCGGAATACGCTGATCGGAAACGGCTTTGTCACATAATCGTCTGCTCCCAACTCAAAGCCTTTCAGCATATCGCTTTCCATATCGTTTGCGGTCAGGAAAATCACGGCGGTATCTGGACGGCGTTCTTTGATTTCCGTACAGAAGTCAAATCCGTTTCCATCAGGCAAATTGACATCCAGCACGATCAAATCATAGTCCTGCGCTTCACAGAAATTGACCGCCGCTGATTTTGACATGGCAGCGTCCACGGTGTAGCCCGCCGCCGAAAGATTGTAGCAAAGGGTATTGTTCAAAAGACGGTCATCTTCAACGACTAAAAGCCTCATGGCTTCACTTCCTTTCCCTTATTAGGGTAACATGAAAATGTTACAGAAACCTCACAACAGTTTTCGTACTGCAATACACAGTCTAATTTTACGAAGATACGGCGAATAAATCAACACCCAGGATGTAAACAATAAAGATTAGAATCTGTTCTGTATTCATTGTTTTCAAGACAGCGTGGAGGGGAAAGCGGAAAATCCGGCAATATCTGAAATTTCCGATAACGTAGGCAAGCAATGGGGCTGTCGCACTAAGTGATTAGTGCGCAGCTCCTTTTCTATGAAAAAAATAACTGCCGGACCTCGAAAGAATCCGGCAGTTGGTGTAAAATTAATGTATGACCAAACACATTAACTTACACAAAAATTATAGCTTAAACCAAAGCGGATATCAATTAAAACTTCCGTTAAATGTTGAAACGATCATTCCAGAAGATGATTCCGTGCGCTTACTAAGTCAGTTTGTGGAGGCAATGGATTTGACTGACCTGTATTCTACCTATGAGAGAATAAATTCCGTAGCGCCAAGGACCCCCCTGAAGATTGTGCTTTACTCTTACATGAACGGGGACTATTCTTCCCGCTCCATGGAACTTAACTGCAAAAGGGATATTAACTTTATGTTCCTTTTGGAAGGATCGCCGGCTCCCGACCATGCAACATTTGCACGCTTCCGAAGCATTCATTTTGCGCCCTGCTCCAAGCGGATCCTTGCTGAAATGTCCAATGCACTTTTTGATATGGGGGAAATTTCAGGCGAAACCATTTTTATAGACGGTACGAAAATTGAAGCAGCCGCGAACAAATATACCTTTGTCTGGAAAAAAGCCGTAACAAAAAACCAGGCAAAGCTTCTTATAAAACTTGCAGATTTTGTGGCAGAATGTGAGCGG
>CAJTDB010000048.1 GCA_910574965.1 Lachnospiraceae bacterium
TGAGCTACATGGGGATTGAGTGGACTTTTGAAAATGATATGGCTACCATCCACTGCCCTTATGAAAAGAAAGAATGTAAACTGAAACATGAATATCTTCAGGAGCATGGTGTACTCCGGTATGACTGCGAGGTTCACATGACGGAGGAAGAATACTGTTATGAGGGGAGTGTGGAGCATATCCTGAAACTGCATGATGACGAGATACGGAGACAGGAAGTCAGCTTCAGGCTGCAGAAAAATGGACGAGTCTGCCGGGAGTATATGCGGTTCAACCGGGATACGCTGGAATGGGAGATAAACTATGATCCTTATGACTGCGGACGGAACAGGTGTGCAGGGATGTGCCCGATCCTGGGGCATGAGCTGGATAAGAAAAGGGGGAATGTGTTTTATGATATAAAAATTTCCTATCTCAGAAGTGACCTAAGCGGCACGCTGTTTGAAGGGCAGGTGGATACCCAGATTATCAAAGGGAAAAAGCTCTTTGACCATCCGGTAAGCATGGATATCTGCGAGATATGTGCCAGGCTCTGCCAGGACAGGATAAAGGAGAGAGTGAGGAACCACTATTTTACGGAACTCTTTTTCTCCGAATACCACGGCAGGTATTTTTCCTTTGAGATCCAGAACGTCCGTGCCGAACAGAGGGAGAGCCGGGATCTGATGCAGGACCTGGAGGATATCCGGAACGGAATCCAGATTGTGCATGCTTCCGATATGGAAAAACGGGATTCAGAGAATAAAAGGGAGAGACGGCGGCAGTCACGGGAGTCCGCAGTCAGGCGCCTGGAAAAGAAACTGTTGGAGAACGGATATGAGAGTCTGGAGGAATACAGCACAGACCGGCGCCATGCAGACAAATGGCTTGGACCAGAGAGGATAGCGGAACTGGAAAATCTGCATCGGCTAAAAGAAAAGGAGAGAAAAGAACAGCCGGTACAATTAAGCCTGTTTGATATATAGGACAGTTGGATAATTAACTTCCAGTTTATAAAACCAATTCGTAAACTGTTCCGAAGGTGTGGACGGATAAACATTCACTACCATGGCATTTAAAGACATTGGGAATATGAGAGAGAATTAGGAAATATTTATAAACCATAATACTAAAATTCTTAAAAACATGAAAAAGTCCACTTGTTTGTTTTGTATATAGCAGGAGGGCTTTTTTGTTTTGTATAAAAACGATTGTCTTAATGACATTGGGGTTCTTTGTCTCTTTTTCTATCTTTAGAATATCGTATCAGACCGGAAAAGACAACGATGCTGCCGGCTGGGAAATTTCAGGTTTCGGCGGGAGCCGGAACGTGGAAAATTCGCAAGTGTATAGACACTTGGAACGCTTGCCGTTTAGAGCCATGGCCGAAACATCCCTTTTCTATTGGGCAGTATATGCAGGAAGAAATTTCAATCTTGACAAGCGACCGTTGGTCGATATATAATTAAAATGTAATAAACGACCATCGGTCGCTACTGGGAGGTTTTGTCAGATGCCAAAAGGAATTACACTTACACCCGAACAACAGGCAGCACGTCGAAGCGAAATAGTTGATATTGCGTTGCGCCTTATTGCTGAAAATGGGTTTCAAAAAACATCTATGCGGGAAATTGCAGACTTAGCGAAAATGGGAAAGTCCAGTCTATACGATTTTTTCAAAACAAAAGACGAGATTGCTGTATATGCAATGGAGAAAAAATTTGAAGAAGTCATAGAGCAGGTTCACAGAATTATTGACAATGAACCTTTGCCGGAACTATGCCTTAGAAAAATCATGCACAATCAGCTTAAAGTGCCGCATCAGTACAGGACTGTACTAATGTGGCTTCATGCCGAATCTGATTACTTAGAAGAAGAGTATCGGAAGCGTCTGAAAGCAATACGTTACGAATACCACAATATGATCAAAACCGTGATTGAAGGCGGAGTGGCCAAAGGTGTTTTTCGCAAAACAGATTCTGACCTTGTGGTGCGCCTGTTGATTAACTCCATGCTCTCCATTGTCTATACTTCCCGGCCATCAGCCAGTGAGGAAAAGATGCTGGACGAAACAATCAATATATTTCTACACGGAATTATGAATGAAGGAGGTGAAAAAAATGAACCCCTATATCCTGTCTTTGGAGCATAAACAGGCATCACTTGAAATGGTTGGCGGAAAAGGTATGTCTTTATCAAAGCTATTGACAGCGGGTATCCCTGTGCCGAACGGCTTTCATGTTACAACTGCTTCATACCGGATTTTTGTTGAAGCGAACCAAATTCAGCCTTACATCAAAGCATTGCTGGAGGGCATAGATTCCAACAGTACCAGTCAACTTGAAGATATATCCAAGCAGATTGGTCAACTTTTTCATAATGGAAAAATGCCGCAGGAAGTGTCGGCGGCAATAAAAACCGCTTATGCCGGATTGGGAAATGTTTCGGTGGCTGTTCGATCCTCCGCGACCGCAGAGGATTTACCCGATGCTTCTTTTGCGGGCCAGCAGGACACTTATCTCAATATACAAGGTGAGAATGAAGTCCTTGACGCTGTAAAGCGGTGCTGGGCATCCCTTTGGACAGCTCGTGCGATTGCTTACCGCATAAAGAATAATATCAGGCAGGAGCTTGTGGCCCTTGCCGTAGTCGTACAAAAGTTGGCGTTTTCTGATGCTTCTGGTGTTATGTTTACAATCAACCCTATGAACGGCAGACGTAACGAAATGATTATAAATGCCGCATGGGGGCTTGGTGAAGCGGTGGTTTCCAGCTTAGTCACCCCTGATACAATTGTTACGGATAAGAGCGCCGTCCGAATCGTATCATATGAAGCGGCAAACAAAGAGATTATGACGGTTCGCACCTTAGACGGAACGGAAGAAATCCCTGTCCCCGGACGGCTCCGTAAAAAACCTGCCCTTACCCGCAATCAAGTCATACGGCTGACGCAGCTTGGAAATAAAATTGAGAAATATTATCGAATGCCTATGGATATAGAATGGGCGCTGGAAAAAGATAAGTTGTATATTGTTCAGGCCCGCCCCATTACGGTCTTACCGCCGGAGTGGGTATTGCCGGAAAAGAATGTAGTTTACACAAAGGGCAGTCTGGCAGAACACCTGCCAAACCCAGTCACGCCTCTGTTCGCCACTCTTGGCCTTGAATTAGTCAACCGTGCGTCGGCGCTTTTATGGGTGGATATGTTTGGTACAAGCGCAAAAAAGCTGCTGCCAGACAATGGGGCATACACGATCATCAATGGTTATGTTTATCTTTCCGCTAAGGCAAAGCCTCTTTTAATTGCTGTAAAATCCCTTTCCCTCCGCTCTTTGCATCGGACGCTTACCAACAGCATGATGCGCTTTGAAGCGGCAAGAAAAAAATTTGAAGATGTGGTGAGGCAGTGGGACGAAACATCCCTGCATACGTTAAGCGCCAAGCAGATTATGGAGGGCATTCAAGCCGTATTTTACGCCGCATGTATTTATTTCACGAGGATTCAGCTTACATTGCCTGCCGCCTCTATCAGCGAAACGTTATTTACAAAATTCTTTCAGGGTACGGCCCGCCGTGCTGGTATAACAGACATTTCCGTTCTCTTGCTTGGGTTTGATACGATTGCGCTGCAATCGGAAAAGAACCTGTGGGACCTTTCGGAATGGGCAAAGCAAAATAACACTTTAGGCTTCTATCTGAAAAGTAATCCTGCAGCAAAGATAGCAGAAGATTTCAAGTCCTCCATTTTGCCTGCGGAAGTTTCGCAGGAGGTATGGATAGAGTGGAAAAGCTGGATTAACGCCTATTTCAAAGAGTTTGGCTGTACTGCGTATGAATTTGATTTTGCATATGCCACACCACAGGAGATGCTTACGCCAACCTTTGAATCCATAAAAGCGTTTTTGGAGGAAAAAGGGGAAAATCCGTATTCGCGCCAAATCACATTTGAAAAGCGCAGGAAGCTGGCCGAAAAAGAGATTTTGCAACAGATAGGCGGCCACCGTAAAAAGCTGTTTTTGAAGCTGCTCCATTGGGCACAAAATACTGCCCCCATGCGTGAAAACGCTATTTATTTGATGGGGATGGGGCACCCACTGATTCGCCGTATGCTACAGGAAATTTCTGAACGTCTCTTAACTGGAGGAGCCATTTCACATCTGGACGATATTTACTGGCTCACAAAAACAGAATTGGAAACGCTCATAACACAGCTTGATAAAAATATGCCCCTGTCTGATCTGAGTGAGGCAATCCCTGCCAGGCAAGCGGAACATGATATATTCCGGGGTTATGTGGCGCCTTCCATGTTGCCGGAAAAAAGCAAAAAAGCCGTATCACATGCAACTCAAAGACAGAAAGATGGGAAAATTGTATTGACGGGCATAGGAACCAGCCCAGGCGTTGTTACGGCTCCCGCCTGTGTACTGAACAGCCCGGCAGATTTTGAGAAATTCCAGCCGGGAAGTATCCTGGTCGCCGTTACCACAACTCCCGCATGGACGCAGTTGTTTGCCTCCGCAAGTGCGATTGTAACAGACATTGGCGGCCCTCTTAGCCATTCAAGCATTGTTGCCCGTGAATATGGTATCCCCGCTGTCATGGCAACACACACTGCTACGCGAACCATACAAAACGGACAAATGATAACAGTGGACGGCGCAACAGGGGAGGTGACACTCAATGAATAAAAACTCAATGAATAAAACGCCTATTTTTGCCTTGAAACTTGCAACTTTTGTAATTGCGTTAGGATATAGCCTGATCATTCCGGTTATGCCGTTTTACATGAAAAATCTCGGAGCGGGTGGCAAAGAACTTGGCTGGCTCACGGCCATATATGCGCTGACACAAACACTGTGCGCCCCGTTTTGGGGAGTGCTGTCCGACCGAATCGGCAGAAAGCCGATTATCAGCATTGGCATGTTGGGCTATACAATCAGCTTATTGCTGTTTGGCTTGGCCTCCTCCTTTTGGACACTGTTTATCGCCCGTGCTTTATCCGGTATTTTGTCATCTGCTACGTCAGTTGCGTCCCTGGCCTATGTGGGTGATTCCAGCACAGAGGACGAAAGAAGCAAGAATATGGGCCAGCTTGGAGCCGCAATGAGTGTAGGTGTTATGTTAGGGCCGCTGTTTGGCGGTATTCTGGCTGGCTATTCACTTGCACTTCCATTCTTTACAGGAGCCGGAATTTCATTTATTGCATTTTTACTCATTGTAACCGTTTTGCCAGAGTCCATAGAGAGGTCAGGTTATCCGCACAAAAAAGATTCTTTTGATTTTTTAGCCCTGAAAAGCATGCTGCTTGGTCCCGCAGGAGTTATTCTGATCCTTATTTTTATCGTAAACTTCTGTCAAACCGGTTTGCAGGGTATTACGGGGCTATATGTCGTTGACAAGTTTGGATTTACCACCGGGCAAGTTGGTGTTGTTTGGATGGTGGTAGCAGGTGTTTTAATTGTAGTACAGGGTTTTTTTACCGGTCCTTTGGAAAATAAGATGGGCGATAAGCTACTAATACTGACAGGCATATTTTGTAAAGCACTGGTTGCCTTTGCTATGGTATTAACATCTGGCTTTATCAGTGTACTTGTTGTTTTCGGTCTATTTGCAGTATCTTCCGCTTTAACAGTACCCACACTAAACGCAAGCCTATCCAAGGCGGCCAATCAGCGCAAAGGAATACTCATGGGCTTTGCCAGCACCGCCGGAAATCTTAGCAAAGTCATTGCCCCTCTGCTGGCTGGGTATCTGTATGAGCGTAGTATTGAATTGCCTTATATCACCATGGGAGCGATCGCACTAATTGGAACAATTATATGTTTTATCTGGAAAAAGACTGTGCGGTGAGCTGATATTTTAATGAAAGAGGGACTTGAAGATGAAAAAGATTATAGATTTTATCGAAGAAAATGTAAATGGAAGAACACTGTTTACAAAGGAATTGGTTTACAAACTAGAGGATGGTGCGTTAGAGGGTGTATACTCTGATTAGATTTCTTTTTCAAATCTAAAATACTCACAAAGCGGATTTCAATTAGATATGTTTATAGTTGCAAATAAAAAGATATGGCTTATGGGAGCTGATGGACAACGAGAAGAACTGCGAAAAGATTTTAGTGCTGTATCATTATTTCGTTTTGAATTAGCTAAGCGTAAAAGTACAGATACAATGACCGGTTGTTTTAGAATGATTTCAGCTACTGGAAGAAATGTAGCAGCAGAGGCAGTGGTTAGTGGCATATATGACATATGTCTCGAAAACAATGTTTTAAAATTTTCAGAAGATCAGGTTTTGTATCGTGATCAGCCAATACAAGACGGACAATCTAAGCCTGTGGCATTTCAATCAGAACATCGTTTTTATTGTGAAGATGGAAAATTACATTATGAATATAATGGAAAATGCTTTGACTATGACATAAATACAATGCAACGTGTGAATAGTTCTGATAGTTTTCCACCATTTGTTTCAATAGAGAAATAATCAATATATAGCACTATTATGAATTATTACGAAGAGATAAATTCCAGTTTGTCAGACTGGAAAACTGGAAGTTGCAACAAAGATTATATAACGAATAGGGTATACCTTTGGAAACAGTAAAATTAAGATTTCAATATATTCAAAGTGAATATATAAAAGCAGAAAGACAATATTTAATTTCCAGTAAAACTATACATAAATATGAGATTGCTTTAGCCACTTTATTTTTGTTGCTGCCAGTAGTTTATATGCTGTTCTCCTCTTTTAGCATATTTAGTATTTTAATATTTGGATTGATAATTGTTGTAACTGCATTGGGAAGCTATTTATATATTCTAATGCTTATACTGAAATTCAAACAAATTGCAAAATATCATGAGGAATATACGCTGGTATTTTCTAAGGAAACCATTAAATTTAAAACGCAAAGCATGGAATCAGAAATAAAGTGGAACATTTACTCTGCACTATGGGAGAGCCGTGGTTTTTACTACTTAATTCAAGCACTGCGAGTATATACGTTAATTCCCAAAAGAGTTTTTAAAGACCTAAACGAAAAACAGCTATTTGAAGAAATTACACAATCAAGAGTAAAAACAACAAAGCATGTATAATGAACATACCCTACAATGTAACAATTTCAGCTTATCGAGACTTTGAACAGATTCGGAAAATGTAATCTGAAGGGAGAAAGATTTAATGAAAGAATTTAGCCAAGAAGCAGAACAGGTCATGATTGAGCGTTTCGGGAAAGATACAATTATATCATTAGCAACAACGGAAAATACAACGCCTTATGTGCGATACGTCAATGCCTATTACGAAAATGGAGCATTTTATGTTATTACCCATGCACTCTCAAATAAAATGAAACATATGAAAGATAACCCTGTTGTTGCAATCGCCGGCGAGTGGTTTACAGCACACGGGAATGGCGTCAGTCTGGGTTATTTTGGAAAAAAAGAAAACTGTGTGATTGCTGAAAAGCTGAAAAAAGTCTTTGCTGAATGGATTGATAACGGTCATACTGATTTTAACGATGAAAACACCATCATTCTGCGTGTGGAATTAACAGATGGCCTGTTGCTCTCGCATGGTACAAGATATGAGTTTTAAATTTTCAAATTTCCTACTGTGTTAGGTCAAGTATTATTATAGCTTATCCTAACCGTTTGCAGGTAGGCTGTTTAAGGAGGTTCCATGAAAGGATTTAACCGGAAAAATCAGTTCTTGTCCCTTTGTGGTCTGAATTGTGGACTTTGCCCCATGTTTTTGAACAAAAACTGCCCCAGCTGCGGTGGAGGGGAAGGAAATCAGTCGTGCAGAATCGCAAGGTGCAGCATGGAACATGGAGGAGTAGAATACTGCTGTCAATGCAGGGAGTACCCATGTGAAAAATATGAACATATTGACGATTTCGATTCCTTTATTACACATCGCAATCGAAGGGCTGATCTGGAAAAGGTCCGGCAGTTTGGGGCCGAAGCCTACAATACAGAGCAGATGGAAAAGATGAAAATACTGGATATTTTATTGTCCGGCTATAATGACGGCCGTAAAAAGACCTTTTTTTGCGTTGCGGTAAACCTTTTGAATCTGCAGGAACTTAGGGAGGCGCTCAGGGAGATCGAGAGCAGACTAGATATGGAAACCCTTACGCTCAAAGAGAAAAGTGCTTTTGCAACAGGGGTGCTTTCGGAGATTGCATCCCGTAGAAAGGTTGAACTGAAGCTGCACAGGAAAAAGTGACAATCTGGATACAGCGCTATTTGTATCAGAAACAGCTAACAGTAAAAGAGAATTAGAAAAAGTAAAGCGGAAAGGAATCATTCTATGAGGTACACATGTACGGTGATAGCAGTGGCCGAAAAGCACAGAAGCGTCCGGCTGTTTTGATTGGGGACAGGTGTTTAACTTTTAAAGGGACAGCTTATGAAATTACAGGATTATGTTCAGAATAAACCTGTTCTTGAAACGGAACAGCTTATCCTGCGCCCTCTGCGAAAAGAGGATGTTACGGATCTGAAAGAATGGCTGGGTGACAGCTCTATTTATCAGTATTGGGGCAAACGCCCTGGGAAAAGTGACTTAAACCCAGAATTACTTTTCCAAAAGCAGGAGAAACCTGCGAAAAGTTTTCATTGGGGTATTATCCATAAGCAGGATCATAAAGTTATTGGCGATATGTGGGTATATCTCATTGAAAATGACCGCATGGCAAAAGTGGCATTTCGCCTTTCACCTGCCTGCCAGGGCAAACGGCTTATGACAGAAGCGCTGGTGAGAGCAGTTACCTTCTGCTTTGAAGAAACGGAATTACAGCGTTTATGGGCTGATGTTCACATACAAAATATTGCATCCTATAAAACTTTGGAAAAGGCAGGCTTCAAGCGTGAGGGGCTTATCCGTGGAGGTAAAATGGTAAACACATACTGCGATTACTATTTGTATGGTATGATTAAGGCTGATTATATTGAAATCTCCCAATCAAAAAGCGCATTGCGTGAAAAGCCCGGCAAAAAATAAAATGATATGATTTGATCATCAACTTAAGGAGGTGCCGTAATGCACGCATATGAAGCAATCGAACAATCCCTGACTTTTATTGAGGAACATCTGACAAAAGAAATTTCAACGGAAGAACTGGCAAATACTGTCGGTCTGTCCCCCTTTTATTTTCAGCGATTATTCAAAAGGCTGGTAAACAAACCGGTTCAGGAATATGTGAAGCTACGCCGTTTGGCAAAGGTTATTGAAAACCTGAAAAGTACCGACCATAGGATTCTTGACGTTGCCCTGGACTATGGCTTTTCAAGTCACGGGAATTTTACACGGGCTTTCAAGGAAACCTATGGGATTACGCCTGAAAGCTACAGGAGGGATTTGCCAATGCTCAATACATTCGCCAGGCCGGAAGTTTCCATGAATTATGTTTTAGTAGACGAGGGGGTTCCGCTGGTGGCGGGAAATATCGTCCTGGAAATCCAGAGAAGGACATTGGAAAAACCGGAAATTTACCTTGGCCTGGAAACGGAAGTCCGTATTTCCGAACAAATGCCGGCTGGTGAAAGCACAGGTGTAGATGTACCGGGACAGCTTTGGAAGCGTTATCACATGGAGAAGGTTTCCATCGCAGCCAATCTAAATACTGCTGTAGAAATGGGAATGTCCCATGGGGAAGATACTGTACAGAACCTTTTCACTTATTTTGCAGGCGGTCTTGTTCAAAATATTCCGGACCGGCTGCAGGATGGTTTTGTTAGGAGAGAACTCCCGGCAGGAGAATACATCGTTTGCAGAGTCGAAGCAGAAAATTTTGAGGATTTGGTAACGGCTGCTTTAGATCAGGCCGGCAAATATCTTTTTGGTATCTGGCTGCCCCGCCACAATTTAACCACGGAGCCTTTCTCAGCAGAGAAATATTACCGTGACCTGGAGGGGATGGCCTGTATGGAAATTTGGGTCAAGCCCCTGCCGCTGAAAAATAAAGGCTAAGGAGGAGTTCAGAGTGGATTGGAATGCGCTGTATTCAAAGGAAAAATCCCCGTCACTGGAGCAAGTCACAGAATACATTAACAATTCATTATGGACAGATTTTAATAACCGTATTCAGTCCACCTATCGGGTCAGGCCCTGCATGGAACACAGCCGTTGTTCTATGCAGGCAGGCTGGAATATTAAGTATAAAAAAGACGGAAAGTCTCTTTGTACTCTCTATCCGATGCAGGGCTATTTTATCGTTCTCGTGGTTGTAGGAAGTCGTGAATTTACGGAGGCAGAGTTTCTTATGCCGCAATGTTCCGACTATGTGCAGACAGTATTCAAAAACACAAAAACCGGAAATGGACAGGAATGGTTGATGCTGGATGTGCGGGATAGAGAAATTATGGATGATGTATTTCGCCTTATCAATCTCAGAAGGCGTATACCATCATAGCAGGAATATGAAAGTTGCAGAGCCATTTTATGACAAACTGTGTATAACAAGCAGGATTTAATGTCTGAACAGGTATTGTCTAAATGAATAGGAGAAAATAGGATGGTACTTTTGGTTGTTGATTCATGTGGAATGGAAGATATACAGAATGTATCTCATTTGAAAAAGCGTTTGAATTGATGAATAAATAAATCAAGAAGTGACAGGAGGGGCGGATATGAAAAGATATATTGCTTTATTAAGGGGTGTCAATATAAGTGGAAAAAATAAAGTGCCAATGGCAGAATTAAAGAAGGGATTTGAAACACTTGCTTTTGTAGAAGTAAAAACATATCTGAACAGCGGCAATGTGATTTTTTCCAGTGATGAAGATAATATAAGGAAGCTTACGGACAAGATTGAGGAAATGATAAAAAATCAGTTTGGATTGGATATTCCTGTTTTTGTCCTGTCAAGGGAAGCGCTTGAGGATATTTTACAAAATGCGCCCGATTGGTGGGGCAGTGAGGACAAAGAAATCTATGATAATCTGATTTTCATAATACCGCCGTCTGCATTTTACGATATATATAATGAAATCGGAGAGCCCAAAGAGGAATTGGAGAGAATAAAGGATTATAAGGAAGTGATATTCTGGTCTTTCAGCCGTAAAGATTATCAAAAGACAAACTGGTGGCCTAAGACAGCAGGTGCGAATGTCAGCACGAAGCTGACCATAAGAACAGCTAATACGGTTAGAAAGATCGCCAGTATGTAGTTACCTTTCAAAATTTGATTTTATTTGAAAATCTCTAATATACTATATATAGTGTTAATAACTTGACTAAATCAATATCTTGTGCTAAACTGTCCTTGTAATTGATTTTTGTGCGTACCCATATGGGAAATACAGTCCGTTCAGGCTGTATGCGGAGTACTTTCCGCATTGCACACGCTGTTAAGTTTGTATTTTTGTGCCAGTAGTACCATTATGCCCTTTGGCTGGTGGTGTACTGGCTTTTTATGTTAAGGGAGCACTTTCCTTTTGAGAGCGGAAATGACTATGGTTCATGGAGATCCATGAACGCCAGGGATTTGGCGGATGGTCATTTCCGCTTTTTTATTTGCCCAAACGCTGGTGATCAGCTTTGAGGATAAAGAATCATTGAGCCAACAGGCGAAATGATTCGCTACCTAAACGAAGCAGAGCGGAGTTTGGGGTTCCCGCAGTTTTATGGAGCGAGGAACGAGCGCAATAAAAATTTAGAAAGGCAGGTAGAAAGAATGAGTGCAAGAAAGAAACAGGCCGGCAGGAGCCGGCAGAAACAGGCGGCAGGATATCCCTTCAGGGATACCGCTGCACAGAAAGCAGACAGCCAGTACTGGAAGAACTGTACCACGATCCGGACGGTAAACTTCACGCACAGGGCCAGAAGGGGGGCGTGACCATGCCCGATACGAACGTGGAAAGGGAAAGGCTCAATCCGCAGGTGCTTGTGGATACGGAAAACCTTACCCGGGAAGAATGGCTGGACTGGCGGCGCCGCGGGATCGGCGGCAGTGACGTCTCTGCCATCATAGGGATCTCCCCTTTCCGTACCGCGCGGGATATCTACTATGACAAGCTGGGTATTGCGGTGGTGGAGGAAAATGAGGGAAACTGGGTAGCCATGGAAATGGGGCATCTCCTGGAAGACCTTGTGGCAAAGATTTTTGAGAGGAAGACAGGGCTTAAAATCTACCAGATCAAGAAGATGTTCCGGCATCCCCTTTATCCGTTCATGCTGGCAGACGTGGATTACTTTATCACCATGCCGGACGGGACGAAAGCCATTCTGGAGATCAAGACCACCAACTACAACGCAAAAGACCTCTGGTGGAAGGACGGCAGGGAGACCGTGCCGGCCTACTATGAGGCACAGGGCAGGCATTACATGGCCGTGATGGATATTGACCGTGTGTTTTTCTGTTGTCTGTACGGCAACACGGAGGATGAAACGATTATCCGGGAGATCCACAGGGACATGGCCTATGAGGAAGAAATGATATTCCTGGAGCAGGAATTCTGGAACAGCCATGTGCAGAAACAGGTTCCGCCGCCCTATCTGGAGGACGGGGATGTGATCCTCGCAAGCGCCAGGCAGTATTGCGGCCGGGCAGACAAAGACGCCGATGCCATTGTCCTGAACGGGGCCATGCCATCCACGCTGATGCGTTACATGGAACTCCAGGAACAGAAGAAACAGTCGGATAAGTATTCCAAAAAGCTGGAGGCCGATATCCAGAGGCTGAAAGCGATCCTGGCTGCAGAGATGGGAACGAGCTGTAAGGCTGTCTGCGATATGGGCGGGAGCCGGTATACGCTGACATACAACCCGGTCCGCAAGATGATGGTTGACAAGGACAACCTGATGCGGCTGAAACTGCAGTACCCGGAGATTTATGAGCAGTTTGTAACGGTATCGGAATTTCGGACCTTTCATGTAAAGGTCAGTTCCGTGGATGCCGCCTGAAAACAAAGAAAACGTCAGAGAAAGGGTAAAGTGAACATGAAAAGAAAAACATGGATACTGGGGGGCATAGGGGGATTTTTCCTGCTTCTCCTGATAAGGGATGCATTCCGGCTGATGCGCCTGGGATGT
>CAJTDB010000049.1 GCA_910574965.1 Lachnospiraceae bacterium
TTCAGAAGGAATCAAAAATAAAATCCAAACTTTTTTGCAGTAAAAAGCCGGATTTGTAATCTTTTTTGCAAAAAGTTTGGATTTCTCCTAAGTTTGGATTTATGGAAATGTGCATAACTGACTATTCCGTCATGGATAACTCTATTCACAGGACATGGAAAAGCAAAGTGCAGCTTTCCCACATCCTGCAAACAGAGTTACCCACAACTCCATAAGATAGCCAGTTATACGACATTTCCACAATGCCGATTACGGCGAAATCCCACTCATTCATTCCATTTTTTCATAAAACACAAATAAGAAAAGCTCTGCATCTCACAGAGCCTTTCTAACCTTTGATTATTCGCCAACTACCGTTCCATTTTCCTCACAAAAACAACATTATAGATATATCTCTGCCGCTTTTGCAAAAGTAGCTTTCCTCATGATAAGTTCCGACTGTTTTTCTTCCGGCAAACCCTCAAACACACCTTTATAGCCCTTCTCCAGCAACGGTGTGCCTTTTGCCAGTAAATACAGTTTTGTATTCAGCCATTCTTCCCACAAATCTTCAAATAGTTCCACACTGTCTGTAAAAGTTATGGCATCTTCAAAACCATGTGGCAGATTATAATATTTTAGCATTACAAAGCCATACCTGCCTACATCAAGCACTACGATATTCTCCATCTCATACAGCTCTGCAAACGCATCTGCCACCTTTTGACACTTTGTCCGTTCTTCCTCTGTGATATAAATTTTCTTTTCCATATAGCCTTACCTCGTTTCTTATAAAATTTTACCATATTCATTTTATAAGAACCACCTGCACACCAGCTTTTCTTCCACTTGTTTTTGGCAAAACCCACTTTACTAACAATTCACTTCCGTGAACATCGTGCCGAGGTTGTCAAGCACCCATCCCTGCAGCATCTCCTTTATAAATTCAGTGATTTTGTCTATGATGCTGCCCATTTATCTTATGAGAACAGGCTGGAAAGCTGTGGAATCACCGTCTGCGCCACAATGATAATGCCCCCGCCACTCATAAGCTGTGTCATACCTAAATAGTTGAAAAATAATGGAATTGATTGTGAAACTTCAAGATTTGATTGTGTTTTATAGATATTTCTCCGCCACAGGGGATAAACTTCGTTCCCCTGTATGCGGTCTTTGAAAACATCAGACTAACTTTTTACCGTTAGCTGGTTTCCCTGTTTCAGAAAAGAGAGTATTCAGAATATCTTTTACTGAATCATCATTCAGGGCGGCAAGCTGTTCTTTGGCAATATTCAGCCTTTCTCTGATAAGGTATTCAAAGTGGCTTCCCCATACGATGTTGCGGTGTCGGCGTTCCTTTTCTGTCATACCTTTTATCTGGTTACGGAGTTTCGCCTGCCTGTGTTGTGCAATGGCAAGCTCGGCTTTCGTTTTCTGCAATTCCGCATCAATTACCGCTCTGTTTCTTAATTTATTTTCGCTCATTTTCTCACTTCCTCTCTGCCTGTAACGCTGTTAATATTGCATATCAATAACAGGCACACAAAAAGAGGACACCCGTATCCAGAATGCCCCCTGTTTCATCACGCCTGTTTATTTTTCATCATAGTCCGTCTTAAACCGTACCGTTATAAGCATGACTTTCCGCACGAGCCTTTCGTACAGTTCCCTGTTGAATCTGCCTTCCTCAATGCTAAGCCTTGCCATGTACGGCTTGAACAGACGTATCACCTCCTGCATGGCAAAACAATCGCCATTTACTGCCTTTTCCAGTGTTTCAAAGGAAATGTCCCTGTCTTTAAATTTATTCTCCATGACACATTCCCTCCACCAGCCACTGGAGTGTTTTTACCGTATCATTCCTCCATTTGCAGACAGTGCTTTTTGCCAGACCGAGGATTCCCCCAATCTCCCTGTCCGTCCATCCGATGAAGTAATACATCAGCACAATCTGTAACTGTCTGTCCGACAGTTCCCTTAATGCCTGTGCCAAATCACCGTCCACTATGCCGATTTCATAACCCATGACATAAAAATAGTCAGCGTGGTATGTATCAAAGATTTTATCAACCGTTTCCAACTGCTTTTCGGAAAACATCTCCATGTGCGATTCCCGTTCCGCCATGCGCTTGCGTTCGTTGTAATAGTTAATTTTTTCGTATCTCAATGCCATGCGGCAGTATGTCACAAACTGGCGCACCACCCTGTCTTTTTTATCTTTGTTTATCAATGTCCTGTCCTCTATTTCAGAAAAATTGATTTATCTGAAACGAAGTTAGGACTGGCGGGGAACGGCAGTGTATTGTTGCTTTTAGAAACAGAAAAGCGCTCATTGGTTTTCTTCCAACAAACGCTTTCCCGCCTAAGTTTCAGTGTAAATATTCCTTTTTCCTAATTTGGGACAACTTCCAAATCAAGCTTTTCTGCAATTTTTCTTATAGTTTTTGCCGAATTGTGAAGTTTCTCCATTTCCTTTTCATTCAAAGAAATAGGAACATGGGTTTCGATTCCGTCTGCCCCTATAATAGCGGGCATACTAAGGGCAATTTCTTTAATCCCATAATTTCCATGCATGATAGAAGATACCGGAAGAATAGATTTTTCATCCCTTACAACGCATTCACAGATACGCTTAACCGACATAGCAATTCCATAATAAGTAGCCTGCTTTTTAGAAATAATATCATAAGCGCTGTTTTTTACATCTTCCGCAATCTCCCGCATTGCTTCCTCATGGTTGAAATGTCCACGCATCTCACAAAAATCATTCAATGGAATACCAGATATATTCGTGCTGCTCCATGCTGCAATCTCACTATCCCCATGTTCGCCAATGATAAAGGAATGAATGCTACGGCTGTCTACCCCTAAATGTTTACTAAGCGCATATTTTAGCCTTGCGGTATCAAGAACCGTTCCGGAACCAATTACTCTTTTTTCAGGAAACCCGCTCAGCTTTACAGCAGCATAAGTAAGAATATCAACCGGATTTGATACAATCAGCAATATTCCTTTAAAATTGCGCTTTGCAATTTCAGGAATGATGCTTTTGTAGATAGCAACATTTTTATGTACTAAATCGAGCCTTGTTTCATTCGGCTTCTGGTTTGCCCCGGCAGTCACAATGACAATAGAAGCATCCATCAGGTCATCATAGCCTCCTGCATAAATCTTCATCTGTCCGGCAAACGGAACGCCATGCGAAATGTCCTTTGCTTCTCCGTCTGCTTTATCATAATTTGCATCAAGAAGCACCATTTCAGTGAACAGCCTGCTCTGCATCAGTGTAAATGCTGTTGCAGCGCCTACAAATCCACAGCCGATGACTGCTGCTTTTCTTGGGTTAATTGTTTTTATCATCTCTATTCCTCCCATTCAATAGCGGAAACAGGACAGGAACGAACGGCATCCTGTACCATGCTTTCGTTTTCCGGTGCAGAGTCCTGATACCCCTCCGCCTTATCATCGTCATTCATACGGAATACATCAGGTGCCATCCCAACACACAGCCCGCATCCAATACAAGCATTCTGATCTACATTCACCCTCATGCTGCATCCCCCTTTCGCTAAAATACAACAACCAGCAACATTTTAAACTGCTCTTTACCCAAGACCGCATGAGGGTGTTTTGCGGGCATTACGATAGATTCTCCCTCATGCAGTTCATACTTTTTGTCATCAATCGTAATCTCGCCAACGCCATCCAAACAAATCACAAAGGCATCACCACTGGACTCATGGCTGCTGATTTCTTCTCCCTTGTCAAAAGAAAACAATGTGACACTCAGCGCATTATTTTGTGCTAAAGTCCTGCTTACAACCTGATTGCTTTGGTAAGCAACCTGTTCTTTTAAAACTAAAATTTCTGCCTTGTCTATATTTTTTATTTTTTCCATACTGTTCGTTTGCTCCTTCCCTCAGCCTGATTTTTAACCACCCGTTCAAGATGTTTCTGTTTTCACCTCAAACCCATGTTTCTCAAAAGTTTCAAAAACTTTGTCCATAGGAATATTTTTTATGGCAGCTCCATTTGGTATCGTCATTACCTTACCCATTACAGCTAAAGACATAGGCTTTATAATTTCCTTAAACCCTGCTTCTGCCAATACCTCTTTTATTTCAGGATTTTCACTTACCAGCTCTGAAACTGTTTTTGTGTAATCAACAACTTTACCCATTCGCCTATCTCCTTTTTTCTAACCATGTAATATATTTCTCCTGTATGCCGTCCTGTTCCGCTTTTTTCTCAAACGCTCTTGTCTGTTCATCAATCTGCGCTTTGCATTCCTCTGACAGTGTTCGTAATGCATAAGTGTAGCAGACGGTATCTTCTTTCTCAATGTGACGCTGCAATAAATCCACATAACCCGATGCATGGGTGACGATATCCAGCTTTCCTTCTGTAGTCGGAACACTGGCATACTGCTTAACTGCGTTCTCCAATTCCCCGATATGAAAGTATAATAGAGGGCAGAGGGCTTATCTGCATTCAACCGGATTCAGATGAAGAAGGGAGAACAGGATGAGCAGGACAACATACAGAGGTACACCAAAGGCAGGGTTATATACCCGTTTATCGGTTGACGATGGCTACGTTGACCGTGAAAGCAATTCCATAACGAGCCAGAAGCAGATGCTGACGCAGTTTGCGGAATACCACGGCATAGAGATTGTCGAAACCTACGTTGACGACGGATGGAGCGGTACGAATTTTGAAAGACCGGATTTTAAACGCATGATTGCGGATATTGAAAGCGGGAAAATCAACACGGTCATCACGAAAGACCTCTCACGCCTGGGGCGTGACTATTTGCAGACAGGGTATTACACCGATATGTATTTCCCCAGCAAGAGGGTACGCTACATAGCGATCAGCGACGGTATCGACACAAGCACAGGATATAACGAGATGGCGCCTTTCAAAAATCTGTTCAATGATTTTTACGCCCGTGACATATCCAAAAAAATCCGCAGTACCCTTACCACTAAGGCGAGGGCGGGCATCTACCACAGCACCGTGCCGCCGTTCGGCTACAGGAAATCGCCTGCTGACAGCCACATGCTGCTGCGTGACGAGGAAACAGCGCCGATTGTCATCAAGATGTACGAACTGTCCGCATCGGGCAGGGGACCGGCGGCAATCGTCAACTATTTAAGGGCGGAAAAGATACCGATTCCGGCATACTGGCACCATGTACGGGGCGAGAGGGCATGGCAGGGCTACAAGGGCGAGGGGGATGCGGCAAACTACCGCTGGTTTGACACAACGGTGCGTTCCATTCTCCAGCATGAGGTCTATATCGGGAACCTTGTGGCGCAGAGGCAGACGCATATCTTCAAAGTCGGCAAGTCCTTTGTAAGACCGAGGGAGGAATGGGTGGTTGTCGAGGATGTGTTTGAGCCGCTTGTGGAGAGGGAACTGTGGGAGAGGGTACAGGAAAGTTTTGCCAATCCCACAAGGTCACGCAAGCGGACAGGCAGGGCAAGCATCTTTTCGGGGATGGTATTCTGTGATACCTGCAACCGGCGCATATCCTTTGTGCCGGGGAGGGCGGAGAAGATTTATGTAGGCTCCTGCATGGAGTACCGCAAGATTGGCAGGCAGGGATGCACGCCGCACCGTATCTACGAGCAGGACTTGCATGATGCGGTCTTAAAGGACATACGGGAGTGGGCGAAGCTGGCGCTGAAGGACGAGAAGGCAGTCCTTGCCAAAGTTATGGAACATGAAAACAGGAACAAAGCTGACACTGGCGTAGCCATTGAGAAAAAGTTTTCCCTTGAAAAGCGTCTGGGGGAGGTCGAGAAAGTCATTGCCAAACTCTATGAGGATTACGCTTTAGGCAAGGCGGGGGCGGACGAGATTGACTTACTCCTGCCAAAGTACCGGAAGGAACAGGGGGAACTGAAAGCACAGCTTGCGCTGTTCGAGGAAGAAAGCAGCGAACAGAGGGAAACAGCACAGAACGCTGAAAAGTGGGTTGCGCTGATCCGCCAGTACAATGACCTGTAGGAACTGACGGCAGGCATCATAAGGGAACTGATTACCAAAATCTATGTGGGCGATGTCTGCAAGGTTGACGGTGAGAAAGTCCAGTCTATCAAAATTCATTACCGTTTCATCGGCAGTCTGCCGGGTGGGGCGGGGAAATAACAATTCTTAAATAAAAATCCCAATTTACAGAACAATTCCGCTGTAAATATCACTTTACTCGGTGTTTACAGGATTAAAGACAGTCGTAACAGCAATCGGAGCAGGCGTTGGAGTATGGGGCGTCATCAATCTTCTTGAGGGATATGGAAATGATAATCCGGGTGCAAATGCTCATGTACGGTAAAGAAGCAAGCAACCGAAAACAAGAGATAGACCGCCAGCACCACACTATTCCGAACCAAAGACCAAAAGACAAGCACCGTGGAAATGTGTATAACTTACTATTCCGTCATGGAAAAGCTAAAGCACAGCTTTCCCACATTCTGCAAACAGACTTTCCCACAACTCCATAAGACAGCAAGTTATGCACATTCCCACAGTGCCGACTACTACGGAATCCCTCTTTATCTCCACACAGATTATTTCTTTTATGGCATATTCCAACTTGCGTCAATAGAATAAATAAGCTGGATTATTTTTTCCTTTGGGGTAGAAAAATTATTCTTAATCCAAAGTGAGATTATTGAGAGGCAGCCTTGAATATGATATGTCGCCATATAGAGCATTTCTTCTGAAACGGAAGATATATTTTCTTCTTGCATCCATATTTCAAGATATTTTTCTTCGATGATGTCATACATATGCTCTTGAAATTTGTGGTCAATTCCCTTTCCGAAAAAAAGCAAACGGCTTAGGGCAGGATTTTCATAAATATAATCAATAATGGAATTATAAATATTTTCGTAATGACCTGCTGGATTATCGTTAATAAATTTAGTGAACTCAGATATAGCGTCATGTTCCATTTGCTCATATAAGTCATACACATCATGGTAGTGCGAATAAAAAGTAGCTCTATGTATGTCTGCCTTGTTGACTAATTCCTGTACTGTAATTTTTTGAAGTTCCTTATCAAGCATTGCGTCAGCAAGAGCAGACTGTAATGCTTTTATTGTCTTTTTGACCCGCCTATCATGTTTATTCATAGTTTTCTCCTTTAAACAACAGTTTCGAGCGGCAGTGTCGTTTAGGCAACAATTATAGATAAAATTGAAGATAGAAAAACGACACATGTTATAGTATACTGCTTGTTGTACGGATATGTCAATCTGAATACTATAAAATTCCAAGGCAATGGAGGTAACCATGACACAAAAACAAATTGAACGCAAATCGCTGATAGTAAGCTGCATTGTAAACTTAATAATGGCAATAGGTGGGTTTTGGATTTTTTCGATAACAAATATTCAAGCTCTGTTTTTAGACTGTTCCTTTT
Source organism: Lachnospiraceae bacterium (assembly GCA_910574965.1). Classification (GTDB taxonomy): domain Bacteria; phylum Bacillota; class Clostridia; order Lachnospirales; family Lachnospiraceae; genus Hominiventricola. The sequence goes on from CAJTDB010000049.1 coordinate 7,412, forward strand.
CAATGATTGCTTCCTGCTCTTGTTTGGCAGCATTGGAAATTTCAAAAATTAGTAATAAAAAGACAAAGAATTACCCGGACGGTCTTTATTTTTTAGAGCCATTATATTCTATTTTTAGAACTTTATTAACATTGGTGCTGCTGTTTTCTTCTGTTGCTCGTACTGCAAAAGCAGCATGGGGGTATTTTGCATATGGCGTTGGAACCCCTTTGATGATTGAACCTGTAATTCCTTATGAGATACTTATGTGTATCATATGTTTTGGGCTGTCTTTTTTTAACAGAAGCCAGAGCCGTAAAACTAATGATTCCAGTACACTTTTAGCAACAGAATCGAAAGGAAATTTTATCGACGGCATATTATCTTTGGGCGTAGCACTGTCTGCGTTCTTGATAAAACTGATAGATATTAACGGAAGTTTGGGTTTCCTTCATTATACTGGAGATTTTTTCATTACGACAATTATAGTCTTGCCTGCAATAAAAGAACCGATAAGTGTTTTCATATCTTCTTTCCGCGAATTGTCAGGAGGGTTGACAACGAATCAGGAACTAAAAAGAACAGTTTTCCAATTTGTAGAAAAGAATCTTAGCGGTATTATGACATTGCAAAAATGTGACATATATAAAATTGGTATGCACATAAAAGTTTGCATTTATATTACCAATAATATTGATTATAAAAAAATACAAACTGTCAAAAGGAATATCTTGAAAGATATATGTCCTATTTACGAAAATGCTGAAATTGTTTTTTGTGAATGGTAAAATGTGATACCGGGAGAAGATAATTAAAGTAGCGAAACGAGTTAAGACCTGCGCATAGAGTTGTTGTTACTTTGAATTATAAACAAGCAACCATAAACCATGCACCGCCCTATGTGGGAGAAAGGGGGAATCATCTATGCCTTGCACAGAAGCATACAAGGAACATATCATGTATACGTTCAATGGCTTTTGCAAGACCGTCATACGCTTTGCGGCACTCAACGCATGGCGTGATAGGAGCAGACGGCGGCAAAAAGAAATATCCCTTGAATACCTCACAGAAGAAAAGTTTTACCCTTTAGGCACGACAGACGAATATTTTGAAGCACCCTATGAAGAATATCCCATTACGATATGCGGTCAGACAGTTATCCTCACCAATGGGGAACTTGCCGCCGCCCTGTTATCTCTGCCGGAAAGAAAGCGGGAAATTATTTTCCTTTACTTTTTCGGAGATTATACACAACAGGAAATCGGGGAAATGTACGGACGCTGCCGGAGTACGGCGTGGCATCACATACACAGTGCCTTGCAAATGCTGCATAAAGAAATGGAGGTGCTTTTCCGTGAGGAATCCTAAACTTGTGCCGTATGAAACGATTGTCCGGGCGACCAGCGGCGAGCCGGAAGCCATTGACGAGGTTTTGCGGCATTACAGCAAGCGAATCCGGCTTGCTTCCCTTGAAAACGGACACGTCAACAAGGACACCGAGGACAATATCAAACGGCGGCTTATCGTTGCCCTGTTCCAGTTCCGCTTTGACGGACAGCCTACCTAACAGGAGGTGAGATTTGTCGCAAAAATAGTCATGCTTATGTTTAACGAAACAGAAGAAAAAGCGGTTGAGAAAGCGGTTGAGAAAGCCATAGCCGCCCTTGCGGATATGATACCGCTGGAAGCCATGCAGCCGCCCTGCTCCCCGGCACTTACTTTTCCGGGATTGGAAATAAAATTGCACCAACGCCGGGTATTAAAAAACGGCACAGACATTCCCCTCACCCGTTTAGAGTACGGCGCACTCTGCTACCTTGCCGCCAGTCCGGGGAGGGTATTCACAAAGGCGCAAATCTTTGAAGCCGTGTGGAGCATGGAAAGCGAAAGCTGCCAGTCAAGCGTGGCAAATGTGATATGCAATCTACGGAAAAAGATAGAGCCGGACAGCGGCAAGCCCACTTACATTAAGACCGTTTTAGGCGTGGGCTACAAGTTTGCTTCCGGGGAATGATAACAGAATAACCGCCGCCCATCAGCGGCAGATAAAGACAGGAAATCAAGAAAAGGTTTCCTGTTTTTTTGCGCCCAAAACCAAGCCGGATTTTGCACCGTAATAAAATAATTCAACTACTTTCTGAAAACATTGCCTAAATTTCCTTTTTTCCCGTAGTAGGTAATAAGGGGAAAAATAATTGCCGGAAAGTTTGGCGTTTTTTGAAACTGTCCGTATATCACTACAAAACGGAACTGATTTCAAGCCAAAAAAGGCTTCCAGTTTTCCGTTTTTGTCAAATGCTGTTGTGAAAACACGAAAAGAAATTCCGGGGAACTTTGCCAGATTTGCCTTGCCGTGCGTAGTAAGTAATAGAGGGAGAAATACCGCCGCATAGTTGGCAGAATCCACGCCGGACAAGCCGGGGGTATCAGCAAAAGCCCACACAGAGGAATCCGTCACTTTCTAAGAGCAAGATTCTACCACAGTACCAAATTTCGCCTATCGGCTCATTTTGTCCTATGGGAATCTTGTTGGGGTTGCCACCCCAAGCCCGCCTTTTTGCGGCTTGCGCCGCTTGAAAAATCCGAAAAAATTTTATCGGATTTTTCAAAAAACACTTCCGTTTTGCCCCCTGTTTTTCTCCTATTGGTGAGAGGGTAAACCATAAAAAGAAAGGAGTTGAAAGCCATGAAAAGATACAACACGCCACACCGCCGCCGGGTAATCAAGACACGCTTGACCGAGGAAGAATACGCCGAGTTTTCCGAGCGTGTTACCCTCTGCAAAATGAGCCAGTCTGAATATATCCGGCAAGCCCTTATCAAGTCAAGCATACGCCCGGTTATCACCGTTTCCCCGGTCAATGATGAATTGCTCTCTGCCGTTGGGAAACTCACAGCCGAGTATGGGAAAATCGGCGGCAACCTCAATCAGATTGCCCGCTGTCTGAATGAGTACGGCGCACCTTATAACGCCCTCTCCCAAGAGGTGCGAGCCGCCGCAGCGGAGCTTGCCGCCTTGAAGTTTGAAGTCTTGCAGAAAGTAGGTGAAGCCGTTGGCAACGTTCAAACATATCAGCTCTAAAAATGCCGACTATGGAGCAGCCGAGCAGTACCTAACCTTTGAGCATGACGAGTTTACCATGAAGCCCACTCTTGATAAAAACGGGCAGATTGTTCCGAGGACAGGCTATCTCATTTCCTCTCTGAATTGCGGCGGGGAAGATTTCGCCATAGCTTGTATGCGCTCCAATCTGAAATACGGCAAGAACCAGAAACGGGAGGACGTAAAGAGCCACCACTATATCATCAGCTTTGACCCCCGTGACGCACCCGACAACGGCTTGACCGTAGACCGGGCGCAGCAGTTGGGCGAGCAGTTCTGTAAAGAGCATTTCCCCGGACACCAAGCGTTGGTATGCACCCACCCGGACGGGCATAACCACAGCGGGAACATCCATGTGCATATCGTAATCAATTCCCTACGGATTGCGGAAGTGCCGCTACTGCCCTACATGGAAAGACCAGCGGACACAAGGGAGGGCTGCAAGCACCGCTGTACGGACGCTGCTATGGAATATTTCAAAGCGGAAGTCATGGAGATGTGCCACCGGGAAAACCTCTATCAGATTGACTTGCTGAACGGGAGTAAGAACCGAGTTACCGAGCGTGAATATTGGGCGAAGCGGAAAGGACAAGCCGCACTGGATAAAGAGAACGCTTCCCAAGCCGCCATGGGAGAGCCGCCCAAACAGACCAAGTTTGAAACCGACAAGGAGAAATTACGGCGCACAATCCGCACCGCCCTGTCCTCTGCCGTTTCCTTTGAGGATTTTTCCGGGAAGCTGCTGCAACAGGGCGTGACCGTCAAGGAGAGCCGGGGGAGATTATCGTATCTCACGCCGGACAGGACGAAGCCAGTCACCGCTCGGAAACTGGGTGATGATTTTGACCGTGCCGCCGTACTGGAAGCACTCACCATAAACGCACAGAACGCCGCCAGAGCCGCCGAAAAGCCCACACCCAAACAGGACTACCCCCACAGCCTAAAAGACCGCTTACAGCGCAACAAAGCCGCTATAAACGCCCCGAAACAGGACAGTGTACAGCGCATGGTAGACATAGCCGCCAAGAGAGCCGAGGGCAAGGGGAAAGGCTACGAGAAATGGGCGACCTTGCACAATCTGAAGCAAATGGCGGCGACCATGAGCATTTACGAGGAATCCGGCTTTTCTTCCCCGGAAGAACTGGAAACCGCCCTTGCCGCCGCCAGTGCCGGACTGAATGAAGTAACCGGGAAACTGAAAGCCGTAGAAAGCACCTTGAGGGAGAAAAAGGACTTACAGAAACAGCTATTGGCGTACATCAAGACCAAGCCAGCCCGTGACGGATTGCGGGCGCAGAAAACGGAGAAAGCCCGGAGAGCTTACCGGGAGCAGCACGAAAGCGAGTTTATCATTTCCGAATCTGCCGCCCGGTATTTCAAGGCACAGGGAATCTCCAAGCTGCCAGCGTCCAAAGCCCTACAAACGGAGATTGAGCAGCTTACCAAAGAGAAAAACGCCCTTTACAACGAGTACCGGGAGAAGAAAGCGAACGTCCGGGAATTGCAGACCGTGAAAAGCAATCTTGACAAAATATTGCGCCGTGAGCCGGAACGGGGAAAGGGGCGGGAAAATGAACGGTAAACGCCCCTACATGGACTACCCACAGTACAGAGCCGCCCGCCGCCTTGTGCATGAGTGCTGCAACTACGATAACGGCAACTGTATCTTGCTGGATAACGGCGAGCCTTGCGTATGCGTCCAGAGTATCAGCTATTCGCTTATATGCCGCTGGTTCATAGCCGCCGTGCTGCCGCTGGACGGGAAACTGGAAGCCGCCCTACTCCACCGGGCAGACAGGAAACGCTGTACCGAGTGCGGCGGGTATTTTCTCCCCAAATCAAACCGGGGGAAATACTGCCCGGATTGCGCCGGACGCATGAAAAGAATCCATGCCACACAGCGCAAGCGGAAACAGAGGGATAAATGTCACGCTTTAGGATATTCCAGACCCCCGTAAATCAAGGCTTTTTTGACCGCCCTCAAAGGGTATGCGATACAT
>CAJTDB010000050.1 GCA_910574965.1 Lachnospiraceae bacterium
ATCAATGATATTCCCCTCCAGGCGGCAGAGGAACAGGCCCTCTCCCAGATGGAGACTCCCTTCTTTGGAATCTGGATCAGCAGCGGGGAAGGGTATGACATTTCCGTGACGGCATCCGGCGGGGTCTGGCTTAGGAATGACGGGGCGGTTTATTATGGGGATACGGACCTCTCCTTTCTATGGAGAGAGATGGAAGGCAGTGATGAGGATACCTGGAATGTCCTTAACTTTCCCAATGCCGGGCATTTGTCCGTATATCACAGCTGTTTCCTGCTGAAAGCGGATGAGCTGCCTGCAGAGGGTACAGAGGGGATGTCTATGACTGTCCAGGACATCGGGACAAGTGAGATTACGGTATTGATTGCCAATAACAGCGGGGAAGAATTCACTTACGGGGAATACTTTTCCCTCCAGAAACAGATAGATGGCCAGTGGTACACAATGCCTGTCAGGGCGGATAATGTTGGCTTTCAGGATATTGCCCGTATCCTTCCGGACGGGGAGAGTGCCAGCGAGACATATAATCTGGACATTTATGGCACGCTGGAGCCAGGGATGTACAGGCTTGTGGTGGAAACACTGAGCGCCGAGTTTCTGGTGGGGCATGGGAGGATGGCAGGAACATGCGCAAATTTCTTATAGAGGCAACTTTTGCCCAGGCAAAGCATGACGGCATTGCGGCTTGATGAAGTGCAGCATGGTATCGCGGCGGCGGAGTCGGAGGAGGCCATACAGTTCCTAAAAGACAGGGGAATACGCCACAGGGGCAGGGCCACAAGGGATGATTCTCTGCCCGGCAGCCAGAATATTTTTAGCAGGGAAAAATGAATTTTATCTTGCAGAGGACATGGTAACAGATGTTGAAAAGCATATGGTGGATGATGATTTGACTATTGAAAAAATCTGCAATTTTCTGCAGGACAAAAAGAAAAGGCCTATGGAAGCAGGGAGACTACAGGAAAGTTTAATAAATGCAGTAAATTTACAAGTTACACTATGCATAGACAAAATTGGCTAATGGAGGTGTGTTAATGAAATACGAAATAGCAAAAAAAGAAAACATTGAACAAATTTATCAATTGGTACAGAACACGATTAACGCTATTTATCCGTTATATTATCCTCAAGGAGTAGTTGAATTTTTTTGCGGGCTTCATTCAAAGGAAAACATTGCCACAGATATAGAAAATGGTTTTGTTAGAGTTTTGTTATCGGGTGATTGTTTAGTGGGAACAGGCAGCTGCAAGGAAAATCATATATCAAGACTATTTGTTGCTTCTGATTTTCAGAAAAAAGGATATGGCAGTTATATTATGCAATGTCTTGAAAAAGAAATATCTTTTAACAGCACGATTATTTACTTAGATGCTTCGCTTGCGGCAGTCTGTTTTTATGAGCATAGGGGATATAAAACCTTAAAGCATGAAGAATTATTTATCAATGGAAATGCAAGGTTAGCTTATGAAGTAATGGAGAAACGTATAGCAGTTCCTAATACAGATATTTTTTATGATGGAAAATACTTTATACCAAAGATGAATACTGAAAATGGTGAAGTGGATAATCAAACGCTTTTTTTATATCATCAAAATGAGAATATTTTATGGGCGGATTACTATGGCGGGGAAATAAAAAAAGGGAGTATAGTTGGAACGGTTGCTTTGAATGGCGAAATAGATTTTTATTATCAGCATATTAATTTGAGTGACCAGATAAGAATTGGGAAATGTCACAGTGTACCACAGATTTTAAGTGATGGCAGAATAGAACTTTCAGAACAATGGCAGTGGCTGAATGGCGATAAATCAAAAGGTTCGTCAATCGTAATAGAAAAAACCACAGATGAAAAATGAATATCATCATAGAGCCAGACGCACAGATGCCGCAGACATCTGGCACTTTATTCACCGTTATTTCCGCAATGCAGTGCTGGCAGGCGTTTCACCCCGGCCACCTTCCTGGGATTCTTCGATGATATCCGAAAACAGCAAAAAAAGTCGAGACAAAAAGCAGGGGTCATTATAAAATAATAAGCCCAAGGAAGAAGGAGGTGGTTTATTTTGAAAGAACAGACAGCGGCGGTCCAGAGGATGCAGGATTATATCGAAGCCCATCTGGAAGCGGATATCACACTGGCACAGCTGTCAGCCGTCTCCCTGTTTTCTCCCTGGCATTCCTACCGGCTGTTTAAGGAGCTTTTGGGGGTGACGCCGGCAGAATATATCCGCAGGCTCCGGCTTTCCCGCTCCGCCATGCGGCTGAAGGAGGGACAGTGCCTTGTGACGGAGGCGGCCTTTGACTGCGGGTTTGGCAGTGTGGACGGGTATATCCGTGCCTTTTACCGGGAATTCGGCTGCAGGCCGGGGGAATATCTGAAGGATCCGGTGCCGATTGCCCTGTTTATCCCATACGGCGTGAAATTCGGAGAACTGAGAAAGGATGTTTTGGATATGGAAATGAAAAATCTCCAGAGCGTATTTGTCCAGGTAATCCGGAAACCGGAGAGAAAAGTCATCATCAAACGGGGGATAAAAGCGGAAGATTATTTTGCGTACTGTGAAGAAGTGAGCTGCGAGGTCTGGGGAATATTAAAAAGCATGGATTCCCTCTGCGGGGAGCCGGTCTGCCTGTGGCTGCCGGGAGCCTATAAAAAGCCCGGCACTTCCACCTATGTACAGGGCGTGGAGGCAGAGGCGGATTACCATGGGGAAATCCCGGAGGGGTTTGATGTCATTTCCCTGCCTGCCGCCGAGTATCTGGCGGTCCAAGGGGAGCCTTTCCGGGAGGAAGATTATTCCCAGGCGATTCAATATGCCATCGACCATTATGACCCGTCTGTGATCGGATACGAGTGGGACGAGGAAAGCCCCCGCATCCAGCTGGAGCCCAGAGGGGAGAGGGGATACATCGAGCTTCGGGCAATTAAAAAGCAGCAGTAGCGGTGCATACCGTTACCGGAAAAAGGAGGATAATTTGAATAAGTTGAGCGAAACGAGAAAGAAAACAGAAGAGGCTGTTAAAACAACGGGCCTTACCAAAAGCTATCAGGGAAGAACTGTGTTGAAGGGTTTGAATCTGTCAGTCAAGGCCGGAACGGTCTTTGGTCTGTTGGGGGCAAACGGCGCCGGAAAGAGTACCACTATCGAATGCATCCTGGGAACGAAACAGGCCGATGGCGGAACCGCCCTGGTATTGGGGCGGGATGCCAAAAAGGACCGGCGCGCTGTATTTCAGAAAGTGGGCGTCCAGTTTCAGGAAGGGGATTACCAGCCGGAAATCAGGGTATCCGAGCTTTGCGAGGAAACCGCCTGCCTGTATGAGCGACCGGCAGACTGGCGGAAGCTGTGTGAACGTTTCGGAATCGGGGATAGGACAGGTCATGCCGTAAAAAGTCTTTCCGGCGGGGAGCGCCAGCGGCTGTTTATTGTCCTGGCGTTGATACCGAACCCAAAGCTTGTGTTCCTGGACGAGCTGACTACCGGGCTGGACGCAAGGGCACGCCGGACGGTGTGGAAGATCCTTGAGGATTTAAAGGGTGAAGGGCTGACCATCTTCCTCACTTCCCATTTCATGGATGAGGTGGAAGCCCTCTGCGATGAGATCTGTATTCTGAGAAAAGGGGAGGCCGTCTTTTACGGCACCGTGGAGCAGGCGAAATCTCAGAGCGGCTGTGAGCGTCTGGAGGATGCCTATCTGAAATTTGCGGACGAGGAGGTTGTGGCATGAGAACATTTTTCAGTCTTTTAAAAACAGAACTGAAGCTGAATATCCGGAATATGAACATGGTGATTTTTGCCGTCATTATGCCGATTGTGGTACTGGTCATCCTTGGTTTCATATACCAGACAAAGCCCGCCTTTCCGGGGGCGGAGTACACGTTCCTGGAGCAGTCCATGAGCGCGCTCTGCACCATCTCCATCTGCGCCGGGGGCCTGATGGGGCTGCCTCTGGTGGTAGCCGGGTACCGGGAACGGAAAATCCTCAAACGGTTCCGGGTGACGCCCATCAGCCCGGTTATGCTGCTGGGGGTGGAATTTACCATCTATGTGCTGTATGCCGCGGTTTCTATGGCTCTGGTTTTTCCCATGGCGGCTGTATTCTGGGGCGTAAGGCTTCCCGGCAGCCCGGCGGCATTCCTTGGAAGCTGGCTCCTTACCCTGGTTTCCACCTTAAGCATCGGGATGCTGGTGGGCGGCATTGCGAAAAATGAAAAAATGGCCAGTGTGATCGCCTGCCTTTTGTACTTTCCCATGCTGATTTTTTCCGGGGCCACGCTGCCCTTTGAGGTGATGCCGGGGATGATGCAGAAAATCGTTGCCCTTTTCCCGCTGGCACAGGGGATACAGCTTATGAAGGCGGCTTTTCTGGGGATGCATACGGAATCTGTCTGGGTACCGGCAGCGGTTATGGGAATCGTCACCATTTTGTGTGCAGGCGCGGCGGTGAAATTTTTTAAATGGGAGTGAGTTCTTTCGGGCTATCAATTCGTATCGTTCAAATGCGAGGTTTTTTGTGAGAGAATCGGCTATAATAAAAGCAACAGGGGGAACACGATGGACTGGATAAAACGGTTGAACCAGGCGATTGATTTTATAGAAAAGAACCTGGATGGGGAACTGGATTATGAGGAGGTAGCCGGGGTTGCGGGCTGCCCTTCCTACTATTTCCAACAGATGTTTTTATATATGACAGACATGACACTGCGGGAATACATACGGCGGCGCAGGCTGTCTCTGTCCGCCGTGGAACTGCAAAAGGGAAATGGAAAAGTAACGGATATTGCCATGAAGTACGGTTATGAATCTCCCACCGCGTTTACCAGGGCTTTTAAGAATTTTCATGGAATCACGCCCTCCGCTGTAAAAACGGAACCGGTATCCTTTCAGGCATATCCGCCCATTTCTTTTTCCATGGCAATCCACGGAGGGGCGCCGCTGCAGTTCAGGATAGAGGAAAAAGAAGCGTTCCGGATACTGGGACGGTCCTGTCCCCTGTCGAAAGAACTGACAGAGAATTTTCAAAGGATACCAGCGGTATGGGATGCCGCACTGGCAGACGGAACACTTGCCAGATTACTCTCCATGGCAGAGGGAAAGCCGGAGGGACTGCTCGGTGTCAGTATCCATCATACGGAAGACTGGAAATATCTGATTGCTGTCCGTTCCGATCAGAAGCCGGGGGAATACGAAGAATATCAGATTCCGGCATGCAAATGGGCGGTTTTTGAAGGGAAGGGAACGAACCGTACCCTTCAGGAGCTGGAAAGGCGTGTCATTACCCAGTGGCTTCCTACGTCCGGCTACACCTACGCAGAGATACCGGATATTGAGGTGTATCTCCATGCAGACCCGGAAGACGCAGTCTATGAATACTGGCTTCCGGTACGATAAGAAGAGCATGGAACCGGAAGGAGGATACCGATGGATGGTCAGGAGATGATAAATGAGCTTAGGGCACAGGCTTCTGAGAAATACAGGGAAAATATGATTCGGATGGGGATACCGGCCGAAAATAGTATTGGTGTGGCAACGTCCGTAGTAAGGGGCCTTGCAAAGAAAGCCGGGAAATCGCAGGAGCTGGCATTTGAACTGTGGAATACAAAATACCACGAGGCAAGGATGCTGGCGGTCTTGTTGATGAATCCGAAGGCGACAACGGATGCTGAGGCGGAAAGGCTGCTCCTTGATGTGGTTTCCTGGGATTTATGCGACCACCTGTCTAAAAACTTATTTTTGAAGATGAAGAGCAGGGATATTTTTATTGCAAAGTGGATACGGGAACCGCAGTTATATAAAAAAAGAGCGGCATTTGTGCTGATTGCAGCTTCTGTGATACATGACAGGAAGCTGACGGATGAAACCGTGGACAGCTATCTGGAGCTGGTTACGCAGTATGCGGATGATGGACGGGAGCAGGTAAAAAAGGCGGTTTCCACTGCTTTGAGGGAAATCGGAAAAAAGAACTTTCATTATAATGAAAAGGCGCTTTTGCTGGCGTATGAGTGGATGGAAGGAGAAAGCAAGGCATTGAGGTGGATTGGAAAGGATGCGGCGAAGGAACTGGAAACCATGGTAAAGGCAGAAGGACGGGGACGTCTGATTTCCGCAAATACCAGGATGGGAAAGGAATCAGGAGGTTCGGGATGAACGGGAAGTTTTTTGCGCTACCGCAGGAAAGGCAGGAGCAGATCATAAATGCGGCATATGGTGTGTTTTCTAGGAACAGCTATAAAAATGCGTCCATGTCCAGGCTTGCGGATGCCGGCGGCGTATCCAAATCCCTGCTGTTTCATTATTTCCTAAATAAAAAAGAACTGTATCTGTACCTTTGGGAACATGCATGCAGGCTTTACCGTGAAAAAGTAAGGAAGGGAGATACGCAGACCACGGATTTGTTTGAGATCCTCTGCCAGAGGGTTCTGGCAGGCTGTGTCTTTATGAGGGAAGCCCCGACCATATACCTGTTTATCTTGAGGGCATTTTTTGAGGAAAACCCGGAAATCAGGGAAGAACTTCAGAATCATTATAAGACAGCCTATCTTCACGGGACAGAAGATATACGGGGGCCGGCAGATATGGACCTGTTCCGGCCGGGGATTGATACGCGGCTGCTGTTAGAAGAGATTAACGGTTATCTTCTCAGCTGTTACTGGAAGATGTTTTCAACCGGGGAGCTGAACCCGGATTCTCTGGAAAAGGACTTCCTGAAAAGAGTTGGACAGTGGAAAAGGGTATACCTGAAAGAAAGGAATCATTAAGATGGCAGTTTCAAATATAAGAGCAGACTTTCACGCAGAACTGCAAAAGGTTTGGGAGATTGTGACTTCTCTGGAGGATACGGCGTGGCGCAGCGATCTGAGCAGGGTTGAGATTATAGATGATAAGCAGTTCGTGGAATATACAACATCCGGCTGCCAGACCACCTTCACCGTTACAGTGAGGGAAGAATGCCGGCGATGGGAATTTGATATGGAGAATGATAATATGCATGGGCATTGGACAGGGATTTTCTCCAGCAAAGGCAACGTAACAACGGTTGATTTCACGGAGGATGTTACAGCAAAAAAATGGTTTATGAAACCGTTTATCGGGGCGTATCTGAAAAAGCAGCAGGCTTTATATATAACGGATTTAAGAAAAGCTTTGGAGCATACATCATAAGAAGCCTCATAAGAAAAGCAGGAGGAATTATCTTTTCTATTGACTTTTTATAAAAAGGAGAATAGAATGATAGCAAGCACTTGCTTATAAGAGGTGGGAGAATGGACGAAACAAGCCAAAAAATCATTGACGCAACCATGTCTCTGATTCGTGATAAAGGGTATGTTGCCACAACGACAAAAGATATCGCACGTTTAGCCGGCGTAAATGAGTGTACGCTGTTCCGTAAATTTCAAAATAAAAAAGATATTGTACTCCATGGGGTATCTCAGGAAAAATGGAGAGCGCATGTTACGCCGGAGCTTTTCAAAAATGTGCAATGGGAGTTAGAGCCCGATTTAGAGATGTTTATGAACGCATATATGGATAAAATCACTCCGGATTTTGTAAATCTGTCCATTGGCTTAAGAGCGCCGCAGCTTTATGAAGAAACTGCCTCTATGATCATGAAAGTACCACAGGCATTTCTTTCTTCTCTGACAGAATACTTCAGGAAAATGGAGGAACTGGGGAAAATCCCCCATTATGATTTTGAAAGTCTGGCGATGACTGTTTTTTCTTCCACGTTTGGTTATACCTTTTTAAATGCGTCTTTTGGCCAGAACCTTACGGATGTGGGCAGAGAAGAATTTATCAAAAACAGTGTGAAGATATTTGTAAATGGGATTGTACAGAAGTAAAAATGGCAGTAACAGTTCAGATAGGTCTGCGCGTTTACCGCGCTGACCGTACGATAACGCAATGGCCGCGGGCATACAGCCCATCGCCGCAGGCGATTTTAAATGGCTGTATGTCGTAACAGTTCAAGGGGTATCTGAACTGTTATAAATGGTACTGTATATTCAGTGCCATTTTATCATGCCTAAAAGCAAGCAAGTACACGCATACAAGGAGGCAATGATGATGATTACAGGCGCGGAATTATTTGTGAAAGCTCTCAAGGCGGAGCAGGTAGATACCCTGTTTGCCTACCCGGGCGGACAGGCAATTGACCTGTTTAATGCCCTTTATGGCGAGCAGGATATTGATGTTATTTTGCCGCGGCATGAGCAGGGATTAGTCCATGCGGCGGACGGATACGCACGCTCCACGGGAAAAGTCGGGGTCTGTCTGGTTACAAGCGGACCGGGAGCTACCAATTTAGTGACAGGGATAGCGACAGCGAATTATGACAGCGTTCCGCTGGTATGCTTCACCGGGCAGGTACCTACCGGGCTGATTGGCAATGACGCCTTTCAGGAGGTTGATATTGTAGGTATCACAAGAAGTATCTGCAAATACGCCGTAACGGTTCGCAAACGTGAGGAATTGGCGGCGGTCATCAAGAAAGCCTTTCTTATTTCCCGGACAGGGAAACCGGGCGTTGTTGTTGTCGATTTACCGAAGGATATACAGAGGGAATATGGCAGTGACGACTACCCGGAAGAAATCGAAATCAGAGGATATAAGCCGAAGCTTTCCGTTCATCCGGGACAGTTAAAGAAAGCACTGGAAACATTGAATCACGCAAAGAAGCCCGTCTTTTTAGTCGGCGGCGGCGTGAACATCAGCCATGCACATTCGGAAATGCTAAAGCTAGCAGAAATGACAGGGGTTCCCGTTGTTACTACCATCATGGGAAAAGGGGCAATTCCCACAACCCATGACTTGTATATCGGGAATCTGGGAATCCATGGAAGCTATGCAGCCAATACAGCTATCAGTCATTGTGACGTCCTCTTTTCTATCGGGACAAGGTTTAATGACCGCATAACAGGAAAAACCGGACACTTTGCCACCCATGCGGCAATCATCCATATAGACATAGACCCCGCTTCGATTTCCAGAAATATAGAGGTGGATGTTCCCATTGTTGCGGACGCAAAAACGGCTCTCTTGGCCTTGCTTGAAAAAGCGCAGAAATTAGATACGCAGGAATGGCTGGAGCAGATCCGGCAGTGGAAAAGCCAGTATCCCCTCTCCATGAAAGCAGAAGGGCTGACCCCGGAAAAAGTGATAAGGGCAATCAACCATACCTTTGACCACGCGATTATTGCCACGGATGTGGGGCAGAACCAGCTATGGGCGACACAGTTCCTGGAATTAAGCGAAAAGAAACAGATGTTAACCTCCGGGGGCCTGGGAACCATGGGATATGGCTTTCCGGCCGCTATTGGAGCCAAGATCGGGAATCCGTCAAAGGATGTTGTCGTTATTTCCGGGGACGGTGGCATGCAGATGAACATTCAGGAAATGGCGACTGCAATCTGCTATGAACTTCCAATCACCATCTGCATACTTAACAATGGTTATTTGGGGAATGTACGGCAGTGGCAGGAAATGTTTTTTGACAGGCGTTATTCCAGCACCTGTATGCGGTACAGGAAAAGCTGCCCCGGTAGCTGCAATGCCCCGACAGAGCGCTGCCCGGAATATACGCCGGATTTTATGAAACTGGCGGAAAGCTACGGAGCAAACAGTATTCGCGTAACAAAAGAAAATGAGATTGCCGCCGCCTTTGAAAACGCAAAACACACCTTAAAAGTACCTACTGTCATTGAATTTATCATTGAGCCGGAGGCAAATGTTATGCCGATTGTTCCGCCCGGCAATGCTTTGGACGACATGATACTGGAAAGCGGGGATAAGGGAATATGAAAAAGAGATGGATTTGTTTATTTGTTGAAAATGATGTAGGGGTTCTTGCCAGAATATCGGGACTGTTTTCCGGGAAGTCCTATAACCTGGCCAGCCTGACCGTGGGGCCAACTGAGGATAGAACGGTTTCCCGTATGACAATCAGCTTAACCAGTGATGACAGAACATTTGAACAGGTAAAAAAGCAGCTGGGCCGGTGTGTTGAGGTAATTAAGGTAGTTGATTACACAGACATTGCGATCCATAGGAAAGAGCTGATGTTTGTAAGAATCAATAACTGCTCGGATCGGGATATTCAAGATTTCGCAAGTATTTCAGGTATCGGTTATTGATTATTCCCCGGAGACCGTGCTGATTGAAAGTGTACATACAGAAAACTGTAATAATGATCTGATTGCATTACTGGAGAAATGCTATGCAAACCGAATTGAAATTGTCCGGGGAGGCAGTGTTGCTGTTGAAACATTAAGCATAGCTGAACGATAAAGAGGAATGGGGCTTCTCAAAATTGGTCAATGGGGTGATAATATAGAAAGCGAATCAGAGAGGGCAGGTTATTATCTTATATTTTTACGCCGCAGTGCGCCGGAAAGAGCTTCTGATTTATTGGGAGGCTCTTATTTTTTACATAAAGTCCGGCCCGTAGTATCATCAGGAGAACTGCTATGGATGCAATATAAGAATGATACCTGTATTTTGTGACCATAATGGTTATATTGACATTAGCAGCATTGCTGTCACCTGGAATAAAATCAGTAAACATATTGAAAGAAACGGAGTTACGAAAGGAGATTTCTAATGCTTCATATTGAACATTATTCGAAAATGTATCCCGGCGGGAAGAAGGCGGTGGATGACCTGACCTTACATGTTGGGCCAGGTGAGATCTATGGATTCATCGGCCACAACGGAGCAGGTAAAACCACTACCCTTCGGGCTGTGGCCGGGGTGATGGACTTTACGGAAGGCACCATCACCATTGACGGCCACGATATTAAGAAGGCTCCTGTGCAGGCGAAACGTGTCACCGCTTTTCTGCCGGACAACCCGGACATCTATGCGTTTATGAAAGGGATTGATTACCTTAATTTCATTGCCGATCTGTATGACACTCCTGCAGATCAGCGTACCGCAGACATTGGCAAATATTCCGATGCTTTTTGGACTGGGATGCCCCCATGGAAAAGGCCACGGGAGCCGTGTAGACCAGAACCCCTAAGAGGACATACCGCTCTGCCGCTTCAAAAAGGAGCTTCAGGTAGTTCCATGCCAGGATCAGAACGATAATCAGCGTGATCAGTGCCACCGCACCGTTGGCGCAGATGCCGATGATGGCTAACATCACCGAATAAAAGTCCGCGAAACTTAGAGCAGGCAGGTCGGAATCCATGATCCAGTGGTACGGGGTTCCGCCAATCTTTAAGATAGTATCCACGATCCCGTCCGAGAAATAGGCCAGCAGGATAAAGAGGACGGAGCGGATGCTTAAGTCTACCGGGTCCTCCGCTTCAATGCCGATGCCTAAACCGAAGTTCTTGAACAGCTGCCATACCCAGTTTAAGAGGATGATGCCGATAGCCAGCGCCACAAAGACCTTATACATGGTCTCGGCGGCGGGGAAGTAGCGGAGGAATACGGTCATGTCACAGCCAAGCGCCCCCAGGACCGAGGTGG
>CAJTDB010000051.1 GCA_910574965.1 Lachnospiraceae bacterium
ATAATGCTCATCTTTTAGTAGTAAAGTGCCTTATTTCTCAGCATTCTTTAAAATGATTAACATTTTGGAATGCTGAGTATAACGCTTCAAATGTTGATGTATCCATTTAGGATATAATTATCATCATCCCTGTTTTTTTCTGCTACAAAGTCCTTATGCCCCTCGCCTATGGTGTAATAGCCGCCCTCATATTCCAGATAGTTTCTTGTAAAGACAGGCGGCTGGTCACTTCTGCTCACGGAAGTCGGAAAACAGCATCTTGCCGTTTTATAATTCCCGTAGCCTGCATCCACACCCAATATAATAGTTCCGTTCATATTGTAGTCTCTGATTTTTGTCATAAAAAAGTCCTCTCTTTCATAGTTGTTATTTTTAATAAAATTATCTGCCATACTTACGCTTCACTTCCTCTTTGGTTGGAAGGCTACCCTCTACGATAATCTTGTTTTCCCCTGCCACCATAGCCGCAACCTGTTCCGTACCATCCGTATGCAGAAGTTCATCTGCTGACTGTCCAGCTTCCGCTATCTGTCTCTGTTTATCTGCCACATTTGCATCCTCAATCAGCCGCCGGATTTCCGGTCTGTGCTTTTTTCGGTAGACTTTCTGGTATTCCCTCCTGTACTGGCGGCGTTTCCGCTTCTTTTCTTCCTCCGCCATTTCTTCCTCCGAAAGTTCCTGCGCCGGAAGCTCCACCTTCCCGATATAATTTAAGAAAATCTCAATCTCCTGCATACGGTCGCCGTCCGTTTTCTCTATTTTATGAACCATAACCTTGTCCACAAATTCATTGACGATGGCAGGCGTAAGTTCCTGAATATCGGTGTACTTATGGACAAGGCTTAAAAATTCCTCCGTCCTGTCCGTATCTTCTTCAAACTGCATGAGTTTTTCCTGAATTTCTCTTATAGAAATCTCAATCTCCTGCTGTTCCTTCTCGTAATCGGAAGAAAGCATTTCATACCGTCTGTACGGCAGCTTCCCCATTGCATTGTCCTCATACACCTTTTTAATCAGTAAGTCAAGGTCTGCAAAGCGCTTCTCTTTTTTCGCAAGGTCTGTTTTCAGCTTTTTCACTTCGCCTTTGTCCCTGACCTCTGATGCGCTCCGCATACTTTTTATAAATGCCGCCTCGTCCATGTGGACGCTTTTTAAGGCATATCGTATCGTTTCAAGGATAAGCTGCTTTACCGTGTCCTCTTTTATGGAATGGGAACAGCAAACCTGTTTATACTTTTTTCTGCTGCTGTTATAGGTGCTGCAATTAAAACCTGCGGATGTGTGCTGGACTTCCCCGTTCGGAATCCCGCGCCAGTCCCTGCCTGCCCTTGTCGTGCTTCTGCGGTAGTGCATCTTCCCGCCGCAATCCGCACAGTAGAGCTTTCCGGTCAGCAGGCTTCCTTCCCCGCTGGTATCCACTCTCCGCACCGTCTTTCTTAATTCCTGCACCAGATACCAAGTCCTGCGGTCTATGATTGGTTCATGGGTATCCTGAAAAATAAGGATATCCTCACTGCTGTTTTTAACCGCTTTCTTATCCTTGTAGGATTCCTTATGGCTGCGGAAGTTCACTGTGTCGCCCATATATTCCGGTCTTTCCAGTATCCGCACCACCGATCCGCCTGTCCAGTTGTAGGGAGTTTCAAAATCGCACATGGTTTTGAAATTGCCCCTCTGCCTTGTCGCCTGATAATATGACGGTTTTTCCACCTTTTCTGCCATAAGCCGCTTTGCAATCTGGTATGGTCCCATGCCCTCCACGGTCAGACGGAAAATCTTTTTCACAACCTCTGCCGCTTCTTCATCGATAAGCCAGAGGTTTTTATCATCAGGGCTTTTCACATATCCGTATGGCGGATTGCTTGTGATTGGTTTTCCTTCTTTCCCTTTTGCCCGCAAAACTGCGGTGATCTTCCTGCTGCAGTCGCGCAGATACCATTCGTTCATGATATTCAAAAAAGGGGCGAATTCACTGCTGGTGTTGTTGTCACTATCAACACCATTGGAAACAGCAATAAAACGGACACCTTTTTCCCGGAAGAATACCTCCGTGTAGAATCCTACCTGAAGGTAATCCCTCCCGACACGGCTCATGTCCTTTACTATGACTGTGCCGATGTCGCCGTTTTCAATCCGGCTTAACATCTGCTTCCATCCCGGTCTTTCAAAACTGCCGCCGGAAAATCCGTCATCCGTAAAATGCACCGTGTTCGTGTACCCGTTATTTTTTGCATAATCCTCCAGCATCTTTTTCTGGTTGACTATGCTGTTGCTGTCCCCCGCAAGATCATCGTCCCTTGAGAGCCGCTCATAAAGAGCTGTTATTCTGTTGTCACCAGCCGTCCTGTTGTTCATGTTGAACTCCTTTCCGGCGGCTGGCTCATCTGTGGTGAATCCATCTTAACATAATTTTCTGCGCCTGTCACCATTTCATTCAAAATTAACCGTGGAATTTTTTCATCCAGCGTGTCGGCATATCCTGAACCCGTATACACCCTGACCTTAAAAAGCGTCCCACCGATCCTGCGGTAAAAAAAGCCAGCCGCAGAAGGGCTGGACTTTGCCATATTGTTATTCAATTTTACTGCCTCCATTAGCAATCCTTTCTTGCGTGCAGTCTTTTCTTGCACTTCACACGCATATCCCTTATAATTGTTCAAGGAACTGCTAAGTCCCCTGACTTCCGTACTTAGTAACCAGATTTTTGTTTTATCCGTATCCCATAGTCTATCCCTCCTTTCGTGTAACCGATTTTTAGTTAAAAAGAATTACTCTTTCACTAATAGGAGAAAAACGGCTATAAAAACGGAAGTGTTTTTAAAAAAACAGCTACAAAATTTTATTTTTTTGCAAAGGACTGACCATAAATGCCAAAATACGCTGAACTCCCCACATTCAGGGAGCAGAATTTCATAACGGAAGCGGATGGGGATATGCTCCACCGTGAAGCCCGCGCCCTTGCAATCCAACGTATTGAGGAAAGTGCAAGGACGGAAGCCGACTTTGAAAATGTGCTGTACTGATGGGACAAACTGGACGCCAACAGGGAGCGGAAGGAAAGAGACCATGAAACAGGACGCTCCGCTGTTCCGCTGGAATGGGGCGCATACGAATTATACCTTTCCGACAGCCCTTCCTATGACATGATTTTAAGAAGGCTCATGCTTGCGGGCGATTTCCTCGATATTATATTTGACCACCCGGAAACAATACATGAGCTTGTCACGGATGCGGATTTATCAAAAATATTGAAAGAACTAAAGCCGCACCTCAAAAATATGCTCTATTATCTGTTCCTGCGTGACTATTCCACATTGGAATATGCGGAGAGCATCAGACAGTCTGACCGGAATATCAGGGGCATCAGGGAAACTGCGCTGAAAAAGATACGGAAACTTTACGGCGGCATACTCACATACAGGCAAGAAAACAACCTGCCGATGACGTTTGACGAAAAATATTTCTTGGAAAATGGAGTGCGGAAGAAAAAGGACACCGGACAGCTTGACCGATAACAAGTAACTGTTTATAATATAGAAGATATTACATCAGATGATGTGGCAGGATTGATAGATTGGAGCAGATTATTTATGAAGAATTTATTTGAACATACCAGCGCGCCGTGGATTCGGTACAGCAATTATGAATATAAGACAGGCAGTGACAGTAACCTCTACATAACAGTTTCCAAAGATGCCAAACCGGAAATGTACCATCCCATGCAGGAAGCGGAGCAGCTCGTCATTGATGCCATAAATGTCGGACTTGCCGCTATGCACAAAGTACCAGAAGAAGAATTGAGGGGAACTGTGCTTGACTTTATCAAAAAATATGGTTTCCTCGGCTTTATGACCGCCCTGCCGACAACAGCGGATTTCATAACTTATGAATCGGTGTATCTTCCAAAGAACCATTTTATAAAGGAAGAAACCCTCCCTACGGAAGACTATCTCGCCTATTTCTATCCTTTTGACAAGCCGGATTTCAGAAAGAACGGTGTGGAATCGGGATGGTCTGTGACTGACCGTGAGGGCATTGCGATCACGATGGCTATGGGGAATGCGCCGCAGGCTGTGGCGATGGGATTGCAGAAGGAATATGCGGAAAGATACGACTGGCTCGTAAAGGAATTTACCGACTGGGCGTTTACCTTTATGACAAGTTTCCTCTATTACATGGATTATGATACGATCGACGAACAGACACGCAGCCTGTACCGTCAGGGCATTTCTGCTTTTGGCGGCATATCCCCGACTTACCGGATCGCGCTTGAAAAGGATTCGCCCGTCATCGTATGGGATTTCCACTCCCTGCTCGTCATGGTGCAGATGTGTTTTTCTTTCATGCTCACGGATAAGGACAATGATATGCGTATGTGCAAGCACTGTAAAAAAGCCTTTGTTGCAAGCCGGAAGGGGAATGAGTTTTGCAGCCAAAAGTGCAAGAACCAGTTTAATGTCTATAAATCAAGGGAAAAGAAGAAAGGGAACAAAAGAGATGATTGAAAACAGGAATGTAAATATCATAACCGATGCGGACGGTAAAAAGCTGGTCTTGATTAACGATATCCGATTCAAGGGCAAGCGTCAGATTGACTGGAATGATGTAAAACAGTATCTCGAAGGATACGTTGGGGACTATTACGAAATCGCTGAAAATGCAGAGCATATTTTTATCGGGAGTGAACTGCCAGAAGAATACACGGAATCAGAGAGCCGCAAAAGCCTTATGGGAGCAAATGCAAAAGCGAAGGCAAATGCCGCCACTGCGATACCGGAGCTGATCCAGATAGCATCTAACCCAGCTTTTGAAGAAAACCGCAAGGAAAAACACAATAAAAACGCAAAATACGGCTGGTATAGGTACGATGTCCGTTTTGCCCTCCCGGTCTATGAGGAAAATGTGCTTGTAAGATACAACATCTTCCATGCCCGTCTTTTAATTAACCATGCTGAAAATGGCAGGAAATATCTGTATGACATTTTGGCAATAAAAAAAGAAACGAGCAAGCCGTAGCAAGATGTACGGTGAAAACCCATTTCTTATTGTCAATAATAAGCTATTTTTTAATACCTGTCAATCCCCAATTTTGATTTTTTCAGAATACCGCCATTGGCGTTTTTAATGCAATGGGGGAACTTTGTTCCCCCTTGACCACCCCATAGCATGAGGCGCAGAAGATGTCAAGACCGCCGCAGGCGAGGCGGAGCCGGTGTCTTGACATCTTCTGCGCCTCATGCTACAAAACCTTATTCTTCTGTCGCATCACGTTTCTGCTACAGAGCCTTGGGTGCCAGTATGACAAAAGAAGAATTTCATTTGTTCAAATGAAAGGAGTAAGTTAAAATGAGTGCAACAGACGAAAGGAACGAACGTGTCCGTAAAATTCTTGATTCTCTTTACGAAAGAGCAGTGGATGCCGGTGTTGAAATTGATGAATCCGCATACAGGGATTCCTTGGAAAAGCTGTTCTCCACTACAGCATGGGGATTTAGAGAAATTCTTCTTGTGGTGATTATCGGGATGCGTCTTGACCGTGCCTTCAAAGCATCTACCGGCCTGTATGACTGCAATCCGAGGGCAATTTATGAAGGACCAATTAAGGAATTCCTTATTGAAAAAGAAATCCCCCATCGTAAGTCCGGTCCGTTGAATGTTGCAAAAGCTACTGTAGGTTTGGATATGACATGGGCGGCACAGCGCAGACCATCTGACGTCGCTGAGGAGGTTGTCAACCTTGTAAATTTTATGGAGACTGATGACACGGATACAGAACTCCGTATTGACAATGTGGGAACATCCCTTCTTCGCAGGCTTATTGCCTATTCCAACAGCATAGAATCCCTAGCTGTTGCTATTGATCCGACATCTGACCCTGAATTCCTCTACCGCCTGTGCTGTGAGTTGATTACAAAAGTACCCGATGCGGGAAATACGCCACAAAAGATTGCCGCGTACCTCCTTAAAAACTACCATACATTCCTACATACTGGTGTTATTGTAACGGGCGAGGATGACCGTGCATCTGTAACAAGCACGACAAGCAAGAAGCCTGGAGATATCAACGAAGAGATACCCGAAGGGGTTATCCGCAAAGTATATGAGGTCACGGTAAAGCATTTTGATCTGGCACGAATCCGTGACTCCTACGACTGTGTTTCCATATACAACGATGCTAACGATGCGGATATACATGAAATCATTGTCATCTGTCGTAGGGAAGACTGTCCTTCGGATATGAAGCCCAGCGGTCTTCATGGTTATCTCGGAAGCTATACATACCGGGACATGATGTACTATTATTGGGATATCTATGAATGGATAGCGAATACGCTCCAGCGTATGACAAATGATGGCAGAATTGGTTTCTACCTCAATTTGAACTCATACATTGATGATATCAACACTTCCGAAAGCGTTAAAAAGCTGTGGAAGGAATTGCACGAAAGCAACTAACAAAATGCCGCCAGTCATGCATACTGGCGGCATTTCTCATAGTAAAAAACATATTGCTGGATAATGCCTGCATTTTGTCCAAAAAGACCGAATGGCGATTTTCCTCCGCAATCATGCTCAATGGCTCTCGCAATCCAGACATCTATAGGGACACAGGCCGTTCTCCCATAGGCAAACAGAGCAACACAGTTAGCCACCTTTTTGCCCACCCCATGTATTCTTTGCAATGTTTCAAGAAGATGTTCATCACTGTAATCTGGCAGAACATTCAGATTAAGACCTCCTGTCTGGACTTGGCGAAGCGCATCAAGGACATATTGTGTCCGATACCCCAGACCGCACTCCTTCAATTGCGTTTCTGTCGCATTCGACATTTCCTCCGGCGTGGGAAAAGAATACAGGGTTTCATGCCTGGTTTCAATACGATGCCCAAAACCCGATGCAAGCAACTCCACAGATTTTGAAATAGCAGGAATGCTTTTCCTTTGTGAAATGATAAATGTAATAAGCATCTCCCACGGATTTTGACGCAGGATGCGAATACCCCGACCATAAACCATCGCCTCGTGTATAAATTGGTGTTTGTTACATTCAGTTCCAAAAATGTCGTTATAGCACCTACCGAGGTCAAAATAAAAACTCCAAATGTTTTTCCACGCATTAGGGCTACAAGAAACAGAGAACATATGACTTCCAGTCTCCCGTATGTATATAACCTCATCACCGCTTATAAAACGATAAGCTCCATCTTGTAGTCTTCCCACGCGAAAACATTGACCACTCAGTGCGATTTTTTCCAAGTCAAAATCATCTTGAATTTCTACCAGCATATCTCGCTCCAATCAAACTGTAGCCGTTTCCTTTCTCATATAGGCTATGACCGCTTTTGCTACTGCCTCCGCCATTCTGCATGGGACAGCATTGCCGATTTGTGTGTATATCGCTCCTTTGTTTCCGCAAAACACATAATTATCCGGGAAGGATTGAATCCTTGCCGCTTCCCTGATCGTGATCCGCCTTAAGCGTTCTGGCGCCTCTTTGAACTCAGGTACAATCGTACCTTCCATCAGCCCCCTATGGTAATCAACAACCCAATCGCTTGATGCCTCCCCGTAAAGATAGTCCTCATCCACAAAGGGAGTCTTATTTCCACCCATAGAGGCAGGCAACGTATTTGCATACCCGTCGACATCTATCGGCCTGCCTTGCCCGTTGAAATACATCCCGGCGTATGGTGATTTTCTCATCACTGGATGTGTGGCAAATGTAATCTTTGCAGTGCAAGTATCTGGATTCTCATCCGTGCCTGCTCTTCCCAAAGACTGCAGCAACTCTCTTACGATTGGAGCATCATTTTTCTGCTGTAGAAGTAGGTCTTTCATATAATACTCAAAAAACGGATCTCCGTTATCCCTTATGCCGATAAAGAAAACTCTTTCACGCTTTTGTGATACCCCATACTCTGTAGCATTCAAAATGAATGGTACACAGTTATAACCCAAGGCACGAACTCGATCCAGATACTTTCTGCGCACAGGTTCCCACTTTTCCAACACACCCAGAGCCTTGACATTCTCCATGACAAACGCTCTTGGACGAACCTTTTCAATAACATCCAAAAATGTGAAAATCAATTTGCTGCGGTTATCATCAGGATTCATTTTGCCCGCCACGGAAAATCCCTGGCACGGTGGTCCCCCGAAAACCAGATCAACCCCTTGAAACTGACCAAGTGAATCAAGGATATTATTCACATCATCATTTACCATAACCCCGGAAGCGTGGTTAGCATTATATGTTGCCGCCGCTTCACTCATAAGTTCGTTCGCAAAGATTACCTCAATTCCTGCTCTCTCGAACCCGATATCCATTCCGCCTGCTCCTGTGAACAGGGAAACTGCGGTTAGTTTATCTGCCATTCTCTGTCACTCCTTCACCATTACCGTTGTGGATGCGAAAAATCAGTGAATTGTCACTTGAGTCAAGATAAATGTCAAACTTGGTCTTCCCTTTTTCTACACCCATATTTGATAGGATTGACTTTGGCATTCTCACCCGCATATCCTGCTGTAAAACGTAAGTATCAAGATAGATACAAGAATCTGTCATGTCGGTACCCCTTTCAGCTTGATTTCAGTCTAATTATAAACTATTTTCAGTCCAAAATCAACCTCTGTGTTCGCAAACAAAGAAAACGGGGATTAGTTGTATCCTACGAATTATATAGCTGAACGTATCTGCCTAAGTTCGTTCAATTATGCACCAAGTGCAAAAAGCCAGCTGCTCCCAGCGGACAAAAAAATAAGATTTAGCGTCATGCCAAACCGAAAAAGCCTTGAACTCAAGGGGATTAAGCCACTCTTTCCCATGTCCTTTGTATCAATCCCGTCACTGTTATATCCGTTGCCCGAACAAAAATGATACAATGTAAACTTTTGAAATTTTATACTCTTAAAACGATGAACACGCATGGTGCATTTTGCACCCGGTATTTACAGAAAAGGGTTCATCGTTTTGATGGTATATTCATATTATCGCTTTCCACCTTTCCAATAATGTTTCCTATTTAGAAACTGCCGCAACCCATCGGGCAAAACACCAAAAGGAATATTGGAATTATTCTTTTTCCCAAACCACATGAAACGCCGCATCCAATATTTTATTTTCAGGCCAATGGTTTAGCATCCAATTATTAATCCGACTGCTTTTCATCACATTACCTCCCAGTCCGAAATAGCGCAAGAGTATTATCTGCCCCGGTGCTTATCCTTTTTCTTCTGCTGTTTCAGTTCAAACTGCCGCTGGACATCAGCTTTTTTCTGCTTACGGCTTCTGCTCTTTCGTTCCGTTTTTATCTGCTCCTGCTGCAGTTTTAATGCCTACTGGGATTTTATTCCAATCCCGACATTTTTCATCTGTTTTTTACATCCCGCTGTACACGCTTTGGATTTTTCTTTGTCGTTTTCATAACGGCATCCACAGCCGGACTAAACTGCAGATCATAATAATGGTTTAAAACAAAATCATAAATCTCATAATCTTTTGGTTCTGCACCAAAAGTCACCTTTGCAGCCGATAGCCTGCTGCCCTCAGTCCTCTCAAATACATCAATCCAAAACGGGTCTTCAAAAAATACTGTCATCCTTCCTGTTGCTTTGTCCATGACAATCCCTCCTAAAATGAATGTTATGAACAAAGAACGGACAACCCAGGAGGGCAGGTTACTTACCCTGCAGACGGCAGGACGGCCAGGCTACCGGCTCTGGCACATCCAACGGATGCACGTTGCGTTTTTATCTTTGTTATTTTTACTGGTCAGTTCAAAAATCACAAATGCTTGCGATACCAGGCAATCACGTCGTTTCTGTTGCCTGCAAACCACTGTGTGGTAAAATAGATATTCTTCCCTTTGTAAAGGATTGGCTCTTTCCTGTATCTGATAACATTACTTTTTCCACGGTTATCTTCCCTGTTATCTGCCAAATTCATGTATGATTGACAGGACGGTTTCCCTGTCTTTCCCCGTACATCCCACAGCGAGTTTTTCCAGGCATTCCAGTTGTTCACGGGATAGGGAGTTTTGGTATTTCCCTGCACCGTCCATGAGAGAGTAGCCGCCGTTATATCCCTGCTTTGCAATCACGGGAAGTTCCTCACCAATAACTTCAAAATCCCTGCGTATGGCGTTCTTCCCGACACTGTACATAGCCATGAGCTTTGGCACGGTCAGCCTTTTCCCCGACAGCAGCATACGCTCGATTTCCCGCCGCCGCTGGAATGCGTGGTCTAACATTTTTTCACCCCCTTTCTCCGCTGTTTGTGATGTTAATTGTAGATAAAGGAAGTTCCCGTATATGGGTACGTTCCTCAAAAAATTTTCTGCCTTTTCTTACAGTCAGCTAAAACCAGAAACTTTCTCTTTGAAGTAATAGCAAGCACTGCCTGTGTTCCCTCACAGGCTCCGATTTTCCCAAATCCCCCCGGAGCGGGAATCTGGAAAATCTGCTTGTAGGGGAAAGCATCCCCCTAGCCCCCTCTGCGCTAAAAAATCATAAAATCTCCTGCCAAGATTTCTGATTTTTTTCACTGTTTTTTTGCACGAACAACCCCCATAGCAGGATTGAAGATTGTGTAAAATCCTTTCAAAAATCCAACACGGAAAGATAATAAATGGCAAACCGTGAGCGCAAAAATGAGCTGAAAATATATCTAAGTGACAAGGAGCAATACATACTGGAGCAGAAAGTAAAAATCTCTGGCATGAAAAGCAAGTCCACTTTCCTCCGCCGCCTGATTTTGTACGGCTTTGTCTATGACATTGACTATTCAGACCTGCGGGAATACAACTACACGCTTGGAAAAATCAGCGGCAACTTAAACCAGATCGCCAAGCGAATGAACGCCACAGGCAACGTCTATAAAGCCGATGTGGAGGAAGTGAAAAAGCTGATGAAACAGGTGTGGGATACACAAAAATCCATGCTCTCAAAACAGCCCACCATGAAGCAGTAAGCCCAAACGGAATCCCCCTCCAGAATCAAAATTGTTCCAGCCAGATTTTGCACACAAATACGCAACAGATAAACTGTAATAAAAGCCAAAATCAGACAAATTTCGCACCATTAAAAAAGGTGTACCGCAGTGAAGTTTATTTCTTCCTTGCGGTACACCTTTATGTGTGCAATTATTCTTTATTTTTTGTCTTTGGTGTGTATACAGTTTTTGCTTTTTTCTAATCATATCTTTTCCCTTACTGATAGTCTATAAAAAAGAATGGCAGTTTTACATTCAAATAAAACCGCCATTCTTAAGCTCATGCGCTATATATTTTTCATAAAATTACCGTCAGCGTTTGCTTTGAATATTTATAAACTATAAATGAGTAAATACCAAATATTGCACAAAATAAAGACACCCGCTGCTGAATGATGTATCATTGAAGTACCAACAAACAACATACTCAAACAACAAGGGGGTG
>CAJTDB010000052.1 GCA_910574965.1 Lachnospiraceae bacterium
TACCATGGCAACATCATTTTGGTAGCACTTTTTGAAATGCCAAAGGATGGATACCAGATATACCAGAAAAGTACAGAGCCGGATATAGCAGTGGAATGGCTGAAACAGTTATTAGCCGGCAAGCCCGATTTTTTCGGGTGGGATAACGTAAAAACCAAAAAACAGCAGAACGAAAATCTTGCCGCCCCAAACAAGGACGATACCGAATGGGACGATGAAGATGCCTGTTCAGACGAAATAGATACCCCACAGGAAAGCATAGAATCTTTCTGGCATCAGCATTTGGACGATCAGAAAGGTCAAATGTTCTATTAGCATCGTCTCCTGGTGATTTTTGGAGAAAGCTGGCATGATGAACACAAATTTTTCTCTGTTAGGGATGTGGAACTGGCCATTGACGGCATCCATGAGGGAAAATACACAAAGACAGTCCTGGAATGGGGAACGCAGGCACTTGATTTCTTCCCCGGTGTTCAAAATGACCTGATGGTGATTTGGTGTACCAATAACACAGGAAAAGGGAATACCAGGTTTCTGGCGAAAGAAGGAACTGTAACACAGGTGAAATTCTGGCTGGTTAATTATTTGAAGTCCGGTGTTTTTGAAGAAATGAGCGGTTGGGCTGATGTTACTGTCCAGATAGAAAAAGCAAATAGAAAGGGCAAAAAGAAACATGGGAAAGTATTTTAGCGATGTGGTGGATCAGGCCATTGAAGCTCTCTATTATTGTTGTGATAATGACAAGGCAAAAGCGGCGGCGGACGCATTATTGTCTGCGGCAAAGGACGGGGATGGGGACGCCTGCTATATCCTCTCCCGCTGCTTTTCTGGCCCCTGTTACAGCTGGGAATACCACCCCTTTGAAGAAAACGAGGCGGCGGCCTATGCCATGCTCCATCAGGCTATCTCCTTGGGCAGCGCCGCTGCGGTTCTGGGAGCGCTGCGTATGGATATGCTGACACCGGAGTTTAAGGAGATTATGCCCTTTGACAACATAAAAGAAGCATGGGATGTAATCTATGAAAAAGCCGAGAACGGATGCGCATTCTGCCAGTACATGATTGGGAACACCTATTATTATCTGGACATCATTGAGATCGAAGATCATAAAGAAAGTGACTTCGCAAATAAGGGAGCCTGGAATGTATGGAAACAGCAGCAGATAAAACAGTGCCTCCCCTGGTTTGAAAAGTCATTTTCCGGAGGTATGATTCTGGCGGGGCGGAATTACTGCCATTATTATCAGTATGGCCGGGGAGAATACATTCCGCCGGAGCCAGAAAAGGAAGTTTCTATCACACGCCAGGGTGCAGAATGGGGCTACCCGGAGTGTATGTATGCCTACGCTCATCACCTTATCTATAAGGAGAATAACCACAAAGAAGCTCTACCTTGGGCACTGAAAGCGGCAGAAGCCGGGCACCTGTGGAGTTGGCATATTATAGGGGATATTTATTGGGACGGTACAGCAGTGGAGCGTAATCTGCCCTATGCGCTCCAGTGCTACGAAAAAACAGCCAGCTATGGCAATGATAGTTATGCCTGCCGCCAACTGGGGCGTCTGTATTTCCACGGCTGGGGTACAGCTGTGGACTATGCACGGGCGGTTCAATGGCTGGAGAGAAATCAGGAGCCGGAATATGCCCTGAATGATCTGCTGGGGATCTGTTACCTGCTGGGATACGGTTGCCGGCAAGATCCGGCGAGAGGGAAAGCGTTATTGGAGAAAAGCGAAAAATCCTGCTATAAAAGTTATGGTCTGGGGATGATGTATGCTGAGGGAATCGGTGTACGGGAGGATATAGAAAAAGGTGTTGAGTATCTGAAAGCGGCAGGAAATTACGGGCCGGCAATCGAGGCATTGAAACATTACAAGAAAAGCCTGTTTGGGGTATGGCGGAGAAAATAAGAACATTTGGAAAAGGAGTGTTATGGTTTATGGGATATTCCCTGATGATTGCACCTTTCGATTTTGCTAACCATAATAAAATTGCGGCACGGCAGTTTTTTGATAATTACGCTTTTTTTGAACTGACACCCAAACGAGCTAAGGAATATTTTTTGTGGTTTAAGAATGAAATCCCTAACCGGATCACTATGCTCTGGGAATATATGAAGGAGGAACGTCCGGAAAGCCAGCCCTTTGACTATTCTCCGGAATCGTTGATTCCGTTATGGGATTGGTATGAAACAAAGATCAAACAGGTTCCCAAGACCAAGAAAGAAATCGAGTATAGTGTTTCCAAATATCCGAAGTGGATGGAGGAGAATATACGAAAAATAACCATGAAATATACAGATGAAACACTATCTCTTGCGTTGGATATTTCCATATATTATGGAGAAACGATCATTAAAAATTATCCCAATATGTATTGGGGGCATTTTACAAGGCCAAAGCGTGAACTCTTTGCCAATAAACCTGTGATACTGAAGTTAAATAACAAGAAGAAGTATGTTGCAGCCAGTCAGGTAGTATTTGTATGTATGATAAAATCCAGTGAAAGACCTGACAAGAATCGGTTGTATGACCTGTACCGCTTTAGTGAAGATGAGTTTGATCCAATAAAGCCAAGTTATTGGGACAGTTGGTAACCATGATTTGTCAAAGGAGGCTTTTATGACAACAGCAAAAAAGTATTTAGAGATATTGAGAGAACGTGAACCGCAGTTATGGAAAGAGCCATTAAAAGAATCCGGCTTTACAGAGAAAGATTTATCAGATATTGAGAAAGGGCTTGGATATAAGCTGCCAGCGCCTTACCGTGAATTTTTGTTAAGTTATGAAACGCCGAAGGATATTACTGTACTTGTTTCCTTTTGCGGCGATTCCTTTGCGTGTTCATGGAGTGAAACCTTTTCCCGTGAGAAAAATGGCTATATCCCCCGGCCTGAATTTGATATTGGCCCAACGGTTGAGTTTGAGTGGCACAATATTCAAGGACACAGCGGGGCAGATTTTTTGAAGAATCTCCAGCAGGAACAGAAAACGCAGGATTACTGCCCCTGCTTTTTGGAGGCAGGGTTTATCAGGGTCGGAAATGTATATGGGTATTTGGTATATCTGGATTTAGTAAGCGGCGGCATCGTCACAATACATGAAGAGGGCGTATATGACATGATGGGCGCCGGGGTAGATTGGGCCAGCAAATCAGAAGTAAGGAAATATATGGAAACACGAGAGCTTTATATCTGTAAGGACTTTAATGATTTTCTCCGTTTTGTTTGCACTGGTGACTTTCTTGATGAAGACGAAGCAAAATTCCCTACAAAGGAAGAACTGGAGCAGGATTATTCTTAATAAAAGATTGGAGGACTTTGTCATGCCACTGATCATTCCAGGAAAGCCGCAGATAGACTTTTTCCTGCGGACTACAAAACCATTTCATAATGAAAGAGCAGTCAAAGATTTTTTTCAGATTGTTTTATCCTATGGGCCGGATTACCGTCCAGTCAAGTATGGAAGAAGTGAGCCGGTGAAAGAACTGTTTGATGAAAAGCATTTGGAAAAAGTGGCGTCTGCCTGGCTGGGCGGTAATGACTGTACCAGTGAAATATTAGAAAGCCAGTATTGCCTTAGCCAGCTTATGATGAAAGGCCGTCCGTCCAGTAAGGTTACTTATTTTGTTTCCTGGAGGAATTGGACAGACAGAATCCTGTTCAATGTCATTCAGGCTACTATTGCAAAAAATTTTTTAAAGAAGGGCAGGCAGGAGATGGACAAGTATGTGAGTCTGTGCAATGACCTGGTCTGCAGGTTTTCCCCAGTCCATGCGGAAATCTATGATTTTACCAGCGCCATCCCATGCACCGCAACAGAAAGTATGCTTATCCCAGATGATCTGTCTGTCCGATGCCCTGCTTTGAAGTGGCGTACCTATTTCGGATTGCCGTATATTAACCTTTTAGGAAAGGAAACCATACTCAATGCCCCCTGCTGGAAGACAGAGGAAATTGGTGACACCGTGGTGATTCAGCTGACGGAAACGGTATTCGAGGACATATCATCAGAGTTGCGGGAGAGAGTTGTAGAGTATTTTGAGGAAAGTGTAGATCCGGAGATTCGTGCAGGGTTAGGCAGAGGATTTCTTTTCCGTCCATATTATGCGTCAGAAAAATATGACAGGAAAAAGAAACTGGTTCCGGAATTTCCAATCAAAGAATTGTTCGGAAAGTATCTTCCAGAGGAGTTTGAACATGGATTATGAGCAGTTTATCACAGAGATAAAGAAATATTGGGATCTGCGTAAAAAGGGATTGAAAAAGCAGGCAAACAGCTTTCTGTTCACATTTACCAAATCTTTTAAAGAGAATGTGCCGGATGCGGACACAGACGCTATTTTGTTCCAATTTTGCAGGGAATACTTGGATGAGATGAAATTTCCGGGCGATAGCCTGCCCAGGCGTCATCTGCCATTTCAATTAACGAAGCTGCTTGACAACTATCTATGCCATGAATGTGAGAAAGATCAAATGCCGCAGATGCGTTGGGCATATCAGATTTTTGGAAACAGTTATAACCCACATGATCCAATGCTTGAGCATGATTTTTATACCATTTTGAAGCGTGCATATATGCATGAAAAATGTGACTTGCAGACAGTTCAGCTTTATTTTAGAGAACAGCTGGATTCCTTATGGTGGGGGCAGCACCATTTTCCGGAGAGTTGTGGCATTACAGAAGAAGAATTTGAAAATATTGTAAATGTGACAAATAAAATCCTTTCAGAAAAGTCAGTAGAGCCGCAGCTTGTAGAAGAATTTGAGTATTATGTGAGATTGTATCAAACCTATTTTGAGTGGCAGAGAAACAACAGGAACGGCGATTTTTATGAGCTGTGCAACAGGAATGGTCTGGAGTTTGTATGAACCCCAAAAACAGGGAGGTATTTCCATGATATTAGAAGAAT
Source organism: Lachnospiraceae bacterium (assembly GCA_910574965.1). Lineage (GTDB taxonomy): Bacteria > Bacillota > Clostridia > Lachnospirales > Lachnospiraceae > Hominiventricola. The sequence goes on from CAJTDB010000052.1 coordinate 4,911, forward strand.
TGAAAAAAATCAAATCCTTTGGCAGTGACAGGGAAAGTTGTGTGACGCCAGAGGATATTGCAGACAAGGAGAGAGAACTGGGATTTACCCTGCCCCAGGCCCTACAGGAGTTTTATCTTACCTTTCATGAAAATGATCCCGTTTTTTCGGCAAAAAACCGGTTTATTCCGTTGCGTGAGTTGGGAAGAACCGAACGCCATCTTGTCGGTTCTCAAAATGTCGAAGTAATTACATTCTATACTTACGGAATCTGGGGAGTTGGATTCAGGAAGGAAACCAGTGGCCAGGATATTTATGATCCTTATACATACACCTATTACAACAATCCGAAAAACCAGAAACAAAAACAGGCATCTATATGCAGATCCGGCTATCGGTTATCTTGTTCTATACTGGGCTGGGTCAGTGCGCAGCAGCTTTTCAGCCAAAACAGTATTGGGAGGATTGATCCGAAAGAACTTGCATACAATGACCAGGAGGCTGTATGTAAAATATTCCATATGCTGCCCATTGGACAGGCGGAAAACAATATAGGGAGGGCCTGTTCAACGAAAAACCCGGATCTCTATGGGTTCATTGATTTTGGACTGCGGTGTGTATTTGTATCCGCAGACAGTTCCAGCCAGGTCAGCGACTTTATGGAGAATATTCATGTCGGGTTTCAGTGGTATAAACTGGATGGAAAATTGATTGAAAAAACACATGGCACACAGAAACCGATCAGGAAGAGAGCGCTTTTAGATATAGAACCGGCCATTGAAACACTGAATCATTTTATAAATGTTATCGATCCGCAATCTCTGGAGCAGGAAATTGCGGAGGTGGAGCAACGGCTTGGGGCTGTCATTCCTGAACCGCTGAAAAAATTATACCTTTGCATTCCCAGGAAATATCTGAATGCCCCTAATTGCTTTGTCTTACCGGAATGCCTTAAAAATGAAGACGGAAAAATACGGTTCTTATCAGGCGGTCAGGGCGTGTTTGATTATGCGTTTGAGCATCTGTCGCCAATCGTTTATCGTTCGGAAATGGACGGTTTGTGGAGCGAATATGGTGTGATAGATGGGTTTGTTGTAACTCAATTATTCTGGAATATCATGAACAGAGAAGACCTGGGAATTGTTCTGGCAGAAATCCCTCAATGTACGAAGCAATCGTTAAGTGCAAAAGGAGCATTGGGAAGAAATTTAATACCTTGTTTTCAGAAACTGACAATGGAAAATATGCAGCAGCTGTATCACTCTCCTAAAAATGACATCATCGCTGTCTATGATAAGCGGTTGAAAACGCTGTATGTAGCTGCTCACGGAGAAGAGCCATTGAAGAATCTGGAAGAAGAAACAAAGATGGGATTGAGCTGGCTGACATAAGAAATGATCTTAAAATATGCTTTAGGAGAGATGGAGGTATATTACTGTGATACTGAAGGAACTGTGTAAGATAAAGTCTTTTGGCAGCAACATGAAAAGTTCTGTGACATCGGAGGACATTGCAGACAAGGAGAGAGAGCTGGGATTTGCTCTGCCCCAAGCTTTAAAGGAATTATATCTGACCTTTCATCCGGATGCACCAGCCTTTTCGGGAAAGGGAAATCTGATTCCTTTTGAGGAACTGAAAATCTATAAACGTATCTACTGGACAGATACAGTCATTACGATTCTGCCCTTCTGTCGGCATGAAAGGTACGGTTATGGATTGGAAGTAAGCCGGTATCATAAAAGCAAGGATATTATGAGCAACGATAATCTGGAAGATCCCCAGATGTGGGGCTTCTATATATCGCCGGAAACACGTAAGGAAGAAAAGCATCTGGGGATTATGCACCCGACTGCAGAACAAAGTGTTGGGGCATAATCTATGTATGGCATTCAATAGTATATTCCAATCCTCCTGTGACATTGGCAAAATCAAGCAGCTGATATTCTGAAGATTTGCGCTTTCAAAATTTGGAAGGGACTTTTTGGGCTTTTTTAGCCTTTTACTAAACCATGCAGTTTTTAACTATAACTAGCACAACAGGTTAAATTAAATAATTCTTTAGGCGGTTTTTGTAAAGGAGAACAACTGATGTGTGTCTATCAAAAAAACCATAATATCACATTTTCCGGCGGATCTTTATGCGAATTATATCATATTTCGATAATTTTTTCAATTAACATAGGCAATTTGCTACGCAGATGCACCTGGAGTTAGTCTCGTTATAGATCACCTTAAAAATTTAATATTGACAAATCTTTAAATTTCCTATAAAATAACAATCAGAAGAAGCGAGTTTCTTACCGTACAGCTTATTGCTCAAGCGGCTTACCCGTTTCTTTTTTTATGTTTACCAAATCATACAGGTATAGTTTTCCATCTTGGGCATGACGGATCAGTAGGACGGCCTGGAATACATTGAATTGTTCCAGCTCCTGATTTTCATTATAAACTGGAAGGGCAAACTTTGTATCATACCGATACCACCCATATTTTGCATCAGAATCGTGTTTTTCTTTAAGATTTTCTTTGAACCGCTTTTTAGAAGCAATTTCTATCAGTTCTGGGAGGCCCTGTGTTGCATTCGCTTTTGCCTTTGCTAAAGCTCCTTTTAGCTTTTTGGTATAGTTTGACCCTGTAAACTCGTCCGGCAAATCAGAACCAATATAGATCATATCACCGGTTTCAATAATGCTGTAATATTCACCAACAAATTGTTTCAGATATTTTTCCACTTCAGGCTATTCAATTTTTTGTCTGCCTTTAAAAGCAATATCATTTATGACAACAATTTTCCCACCGTCCAGATCATCAATTATATTATGTGTTCAATTAACAGAAGGAATTCTTTTCTCACATGGGACAAGGTATGACATGGAGTAGGCAGCAAAACAATGTTTCGGATAGGAGAGTTTTCAAAGCTGACGCCGACAGAGGTTGACAAGTGGACGGGACACCAGCTGTATTCGGTGGATCAAATACCACTGGAACACCATACCCCTATAAAATTTGAAATGCCCCGCTAAAAAAGCAGGGCATTTTTTCCCTCTTGTATCTCACTTACGCTGTTTTCCGTTATCTCCTTAATCCTTTTTGTTATTTGTTCCTCGGCTATCCGCTTGAATACCGTTTCCATTTTTTCAGTGCCTACATAGTGCCTTTCCACGATAATTTTTGTGGGTGGGTGCTGTCGGGTGGCTCTATGCTGTGCCTTGCTGTCTTTGCTCATAAATCTGCTCCTTTACAATAAAATAGAGCGCATAGATTTTTCTATACGCTCTGACGCTGTGTTACTTATTTAGTTGTGATTGTGGTAATAGTTGACAGTTATTCTAATATTTAACCTAACTCCTTAAATTCCCCCTCCTGAATAGAAATTTCAATATCAAATTTTGTGTTCTCGCCCGCAACTATCTTAATTCTATTGTTTCCACTTTCTACATTCAAAGTGCTTTGAATAGGCTCTGACATTTCGGTGTCACATTCAGCAATGATTGAAACATCTCCCTTTGGATTTATCAATACCAGTTTCATCTTTCCAGAGAAAACATTTATTGTGTATGTTATATCTAAAGATTTATCTTCCTCTGAGTCAAAACCCCATATGGTGTCCATACCCTCCATTTTTTCAACGCTTGCCGTAAAATGTCCGTCCTCTGCTGTTTGTTCATAATTATTAAGGTTATATGAATTTGTATTACTTGCTATTTTTATATCGTTGTCATATATTGCAACCATTGGATTTGCACAACCTGTCATTAAACAGACAGCAATCATTCCTGCACCAAGCATTTTTTTAATTTTCATAATGTACCTCCATAAGCTACGATTTATTCAATTAAGATACTACCACAACCACGCCTATATTTCTATCGCATATTCATTAAATTTCTTTCTCCCTCCGCTTAATCTTGCTTTGTTGCCTGTTATGCTGTCGGCTCTCGTTCTGAAGCTATCTGCTTTATATTGCTGTCTTTTACCTGCGGAAGAATAGCGGACAGACTGGCGCACGTTTCCGCTTTGCCCTGCTCCCCAAACGGATAGATTAAGTTGATTTCATCAGCGTTAAAAGGTATCTGAAAATTTGTGCCCTCACATAAACGCTCCACGCCCACGCACTTAGGGATATTCCTTGTCAGTTCGTAATTATCCCTCGCTGTGATTGTTCCATGACGGTCGGTCTGCCTTACCTCGACTTTGCACTGGCTTTTCTGCTCCAAAACAAGTCATTGGTATTTATCGCTTTCTTTGGTAAATACACTCTGATGCGCATTGGAGTGTGTCTTGCTATGGATATATTTGTCGGTGGTGCTGTAATAGTCTAAAATCTGCTGTTCCTGCTTTTTATTCATGGTCTTTGCCCTCCTGTGATATGGATTGATTGATATGATTGATTGGTTTCGGTACTGATAAATGATTTTCTTATGTTAATTGTTGGGAGATTGGATTGCGGAATATCATGGTTGGGTATTTTGATTTGTTGTTCCCTTTGCTTTATGTTTCATTTCATTTTAAAGGCTCGTTCTTTTTCTCGTTTTGGATATATTTATCATAGCGGTACTGCTCAATGACTGTGTGCCCCAGTAATGTAATTGCCCTTGCCGGACAGGAACTGATGCACCGGTAACATATCGTACAGTGTTTTTCGGCAGCCGCTTTTCCATTTTTCAGGGTAAGGTTGTCTGTCGGGCAGAGCCGGGTACAAAGCCCGCAGCCTGTACAGGCATTACTGATTTTTAATTGATCCGAGTAACTTTTGGTTTTGCTGTAGTACCACAAACGCTGGCAGAGTAATCCGGCGATTTGGCTATAAAGATGCAGGCCGTTTTTGGGATACCTGCCTTTCCTGATTTCCTCTGCACATTTCTCAATCTTTCTGTCTGCTTTCCGGATGATTTCCCGGTTCTCCTGAAAGGATTTTTTCAGCAGCTTTACATCGCAGACAGAATCAGGCATACGGATATGGAAACCGCCAACGATTTTGGCACCATACTTTTTGAGCAGCCGTGCCGAGCAGCCTGCGCCGTCTCCGCTGAACAATCCCATAGTGGCAACGCAGAGTATTTTTTTACCCTTCCAAAGATCCGGATGGCTTTTGATAAAATCTTTTACCATGATGGGAACATTTGAAAACTGAACAGGATATGCAAAAACAATAAAGTCATGCTGTGATAATAAATGTATCGCGTCTTTCTGCTCCATCGGAACTGCCTGCGCAGTTTTATCCAGTAAAAAAAGCAGCTTTTTGATACAATGTTCTGTGTTTCCCGTACCGCTTAAATAGATACCTATCATATTTTTTCCCTTTCAAAATTGGAGTAATGACCATGTCCCTGCACCATGGTTTCTGATTTTATCCTCTTCTGTCAATTTTACTGCCATTGACCGATTTTGGGAAGGGCCGAAAACAAACGTCTTCTCAAAATCGGTCAATGGAGCAATAATAAATTAAGTTCATTCTTTTTTAAGATGTTTTAGAGGCTTTTTAGAGACTACTCTGATAGAATGAACAAAAATCCGCAGAAATATTGGATAAACTGTGGATTGAATTTTATATGAGAGGAGAGCAACATGAAAAAGAAAACAGGAAAAATGATCTTATTGGCAGGGGTGCTGTGCATCCTGAGCCTTGCGGTATGTGCTTGTGGAAAGACGGAGGAAGCATGAGGCTGTCGCACTAACGATTGAAAAATCGTGAAGCGACAGTTTCACTTTTGCTGTTTTTATATGTGATTTTTAGAAAAAGCTCCGTATTATTTTGTTATTCTATAAAAAGGGCATACTTTAATAAGCCATCCTGCATGGCCTA
>CAJTDB010000053.1 GCA_910574965.1 Lachnospiraceae bacterium
GGTTTAACATAAGCTTTGCACCGGCACAGTTTATCGAAGAACTGATGAAAATTTAAAAATCCGCAATTTAGGATTTGAGTGGGAGTAAACATTCATGCGTTTGTCGTGCGAAGCCAGAAGAAAAGCTATACATGGGATGGATTTGCTGATATGCTGAAAGTTTATCCCTTAGCAAAACCAAAGATATATGTGAGGTTATTCTAAAAGCGAATGTTATTATGAGGAGCCGTGTGCGTGAAAGGCGCACGCACGGTTCTGTGAGGGGCTTGCGGCGTGAGCCGCTTGTCTACTCGACTGAACCAAAAGATTGGTCGTGCTGTAATCACCCTGATTAAAAAAATTTGGAGGAATACAAATATGCAGGAAAATTTATATGAAATAAATTCTATATCGTATCAAATCAGGATAGTGAAAGAATGTGATTTAGATAGTTTGTTATTGGTGAAAAGTGATGCTTCCATACATGCCGATAGATTTCAGCAACAGAATAACGGAAAAGCAGTTTATTTTGGCGCGTTTATCAATAACTGCGCGATTGGATATGTGTTGTTATCGCTGGATAATAAAGAAGATGTCATGCCATATACAAACCAAGAAAAATGTGCAGATATGATTGATTTGCTGGTAATAGAGCCCTTAAGAAATTATGGCATTGGAACCCGACTGTCGTTGGTATGTGAAGAATATTGCAAAGAGGCCGCAATTCCCTATTTAGGACTTGATGTAAATCCAACGGACAATTCTGCGGCAAAGAGATTGTATGAAAGATTAGGATATCATGCGGTCGGTGAACTACACTTAGACGGTGTATACGAATATACCGATGAACAGGGCAATCAAGGAAAGTATGAATATTGTTGCATAGATATGATAAAACGAGTATAACGTCAAAATCGGAATTTGCGAGGGAAAATGTATGATTAGAATAAGACCATATAAGGCTTCAGATGCAGATACAATATTATCATGGTGTCAGGATGAAAAAGTATTTTATCAATGGACAGCAGGTATACTCGGTAATTATCCGATAACGCAAAAGGAATTTTGTTTTGTTGAATCTCTAATGCCGTTTACTGCATTTGATGATACAGGAATCGTTGGCTTTTTTACACTAAGAAACCCTGATGAATCATTGGATGAACTACGTTTTGGATTTGTTATTGTAAATCCTCACAAGAGAGGAAAAGGCTATGGAAAAGCTATGCTTCGGCTGGGTCTGAAATTTGTATTTGAAATATATGGAGCAAAAAAAGCATCATTGGGCGTTTTTGAGAATAATCTCCCGGCTTATTATTGTTATAAAGCGGTTGGTTTTAGCGATGTAGTTCTTGATACAACAGAAACATATTGTATTCTTGGTGAACAATGGAAGTGCAAAGAATTGATTATGGAAAATAGATAAGTTCCAGCTTATCGGGAAGCCGCATATGAACAAGAAAATGGCGCTGATTGGAGGGCTATATATGGAAAGAAACATAAAATGCAAACCAACTAATGTATGTATGATAATCTTCATGCTTTGTTTGTCTATAAGGTTTGTGGAATACTTTTTAATTGAAACAGACAAAACAGCGATTGGAGAAAATGTGCTCCATAAAGTTGTTGGGATTATCTTATTGGCGCTGGTATTGAAAAAGATAAATCTTACATGGGGTGATATCGGATTTCAAAAAAATGGCTTTGTAAGGGGTATTTTGAAAGGCTTATTATTGGGAAGCGTGTGCTTTGCCGTTTCGTTTGGGTTGGAATTGGCAATTTTAGCCCTGCAGGGCAATCATGCACATTTGGAAATCTATATCAGCAGTTTTTCTTTAACTGGCTCGCAGATAAAAAATATGGATTTTGTTTTCTTTCTGTTATGTGTACTGTTCAATGTTATCAACGTATGGATGGAGGAAGGTGTTTTTCGCGGTCTGTTTCTTAAAATGCTCTCTGAAACAAAGCCATTTATGCAGGCGAATTTTATTGCCGCGTTTCTATTTGGTATCTGGCACATTGTAATGCCAATCAGAAGCTATGTGAATGGCGAAATGTCATTTACAGCAATGGTCCTGATGGGGATTGGTTATATGATCCTTGCCGGAATTATGGGAATCAAATGGGGGCTTCTTTACCGCATTACGGGAAATCTGTGGGCAGGGCTTGGTGATCATTTGTTCAATAATACCGTTGCGACTAATATGCTGCATGTAGTTTCGCAAAATGGTGCGGACGAATTACAGATTGTCCGGATCATGGCTGCACAGATCATTTCCTTTACATTTGTGATAGCGATTTATTATTGCAAGAAAAGAAAAGCAAAACTCCCGTTGTGTGACAAAGGAGGTGAAGTTCAATGAACGATTTAAAAGAATTAGGGAAACTGATGAAAGAGCATCCTGTCATAATTGTTGTAACATTAGCGGCGATGGTTGTAGGTGCAATTTTTGGAGCAGTTGCGTTTTATCAGGGGTGGTTAGGATGAAGGAAACAGCAAACAGGGGAAAAGGAAAAACGCTCCTGATTTCAGCCGGCATAGAAATCATGCTGATTATCTGCATTATGGCAGCGAATCTCAATCCAATGCCCATACTATATTTTATTTTTTACAATCTCCTGTATGGGTTGGTATTCAGCCTTTTGATTCCGCTGTACTGTTTGTATAAGCAAAATGGAGCGTCAGTTTCCGGCAGAGTATTGGCAGAAGTCGGTTTCAAAAAGCTGGGCATACGGCAATGGGGTGTTTTGGCTGCCTTTGTGGTATTTTCCGTTGGAGGGCAGCTTATCCCGAAGATGGCTGTCGGTGAGCAGATCCAATGGCACTTGCTGCCTATGGGAATTGTGCCGCTGATTATGACCACGTTTTTTGAGGAATTTTTATTCCGGGGATTTGTGCAGAGCCGGATCGACCGGCAATTTGGATGGGTACCGGCAATTTTGGTTTCCGGGGCAATGTTCTCCCTTTACCATTTGGGCTATCCGGGATTCCGCACCTGGGAGGATATTCTTCTGTTGTTTGCAGTAGGGGTTGGATTTGCGGCTGCATACAAGATATCTGGTAATAACCTGATTGTATCCTTCTTTGTGAACCTGCCGAATGCTTTTGTTACTTACATATTGAAATATGAGCAGTTTCCCGTTATGCGTGCCAGTTCCACCATAGCGGCGGCTGTCACATTGGTGTTGATTGGGCTGATTCTTTTATTATATCGAAATGCAGATCAAAGGAGGCAATAGAATATGGAACTTGCAAAACTGACATACGAAAATCTTGAAAGGGAGCACATCTGCTGTGCAATCTCCAATAACAAGGATATCCAGGTCATGTCCAAAAAGAACTGGCTGAAAGACAGGCTGGACGAGGGGCTTGTATTCCTAAAAGGCAATGTTCGGGGAAAGTGCTTCATTGAGTATATCCCTGCAGAATACGCCTGGGCGCCCATCGAGGCGGAGGGCTACATGTACATTGACTGCCTGTGGGTATCCGGGCAGTTCAAGGGGCATGGATACTCGAACCTGCTGCTGGAAACGTGCATCAAGGACAGTAAAGAGAAAGGAAAAAAGGGGCTTGTGATCCTGTCCTCCAGGAAAAAGATGGGATTCCTCTCTGACCCGAAATATATGGGCTATAAGGGCTTTCTGACAGCGGATACAGCAGAGCCTTATTTTGAGCTGATGGTTCTGCCTTTTGAGGAGGGCGCACCTCTTCCCTGCTTCCGGGACAGCGTGGGCAGGCAGGAAGATATGCCGGAGGGATTTGTGCTGTATTACACAAATCAATGCCCTTTTACGGCAAAGTATGTACCGATACTGGAGGAGATGGCAAAAGCCAGGAATGCAGTGTTCCAGTCCGTACATATCCAGACCAGGGAGGATGCGCAGAATGCCCCTTCGCCCTTTACCACCTTTTCCCTTTTCTATGACAGGCAGCTCGTGACCCATGAAATCCTGTCGGAGAAGAAATTTGATAAAATCTTAGCAGATAAAGGAGTGTGAAAAATGATTCAATTAGTCAGACCAACAGAAGCGATGAAAGAACAGGCCATAGAGTTCAGACAGGAATTTTTTGAACATGGAGAATTTGTCATCAACGGAAGTGAATTATTTGATAAAACGGATGATTACACAGAATGGTGCAAATCCATAGATGCAAACACGAAAGAAGAGACCGTTAATCCGAATTGGGTTATAACGGACACATTCTTTGCTGTCGATGATGGTAGAATTGTGGGAATCATTGATTTCAGGCATACGCTGAACGACTTCCTGAAGGATCTCGGCCATTGCGGTTACAGCGTCCGTCCGTCAGAAAGAAGAAAAGGCTTCGCTACGGAAATGCTGCGGCAGTTATTGGAGGTTGCCAAAAAGACTGGGATGAACGAGCTGTATCTTTCTGTGGAAAAGAAGAATGAACCTTCGGTTAAAACAATCATCCGGAATGGAGGAGTCTATGAACGCAGCTTTGAAATTGATGGAGAACAGGCGGATATTTACAGGATTGCCCTGCCGGAATAGACATACTGGTATAACGGATACGGCAGAGCTGCAAGCTGCCTGGAGAGAAAAATGATAGGATTAAAAAGAGGAAGCGTAAAGCTTATATCCCATCAGGAGGAATGGGATATAAATGCTGAAAATGTAATTTTGGAATTGAAGCAGCTTTTCGGAAATGACGCTGTTGACATCCAGCATGTGGGAAGCACTGCGATTCATTCCATTTATGCAAAACCAATTATTGACATTGTGATTGGTCTCCATGATTTGAATGATATTTCACCTTATATGCAACTGTTGGAAGAACACGGTTTTATTTTTCGCGGGGAAGATGTTGCCGGGCAATTTCTATTTGTAATGGGTGATTTTGAAAAAGATACGCGCACACATCATATCCATGCAGTGAAATGGAATGGGACAGAATGGAAGAACTATATCAATTTTCGGGATTATCTGAATTGCCATCCTGATAGAGCCATGCGATATGATGCCTGTAAGAAAAAAATGGCGTTACAATTTCCAGATGACCGAAGAAGCTATACAGAGGGCAAGCAGGAATGCATAGAATGCTTGCTGAAGGAAGCATATGTATGGAGACAGCTTCAGGATACATAGAGAACACAAAGAGACGATGAAGGAGGTAAAAACAATGCGTCATATTTATATTCGGGGAAGTCTGGGATTGATCTGGCTGGTTGCAGCCATTGTATGCGGGGTATCCGGTAACTTCCCAATGATGGGGCTTTATCTGGTATTGGCAGGTGTATTCCTGTACTCCGCCTATGCGACATGGAAAAAAGGGAAGGACGGCAAAGGGGGGAGATAAGATGGGAGAAACGCTCCTGACGATTAAAAATCTAAGTGCGTGGTACAGTGAAGAGAAAAGGATACTTTCGGGGTTTTCTTTTTCGCTGGCGGAGCATGAAGTGGCAGGCCTGATCGGTCTGAACGGAGCCGGGAAAACCACATTTCTGAAGGTGCTTTCCGGCCTGCTCCCAACCTTCCGTTCAGACGGTATCTGCTTTAGCGGCGCTCCTGTGGATTTCCGGAAGCAGGATTTTAAGCTCTGCCGCTATACGGTGTTTGCCGAGGACAATTCCTTTTCGTATTTTACTTTCCGGGAATACCTGGCCTATGTATGCGCCGCCTATGGGAAAGAAGTTCCGGATGTGTCGGAGCTGGTACAGGGCTTTCACTTTGAAGAATATACAGATACCCTGTTACGGGAGCTGTCAACCGGGAACCGGAAAAAAGCATTTCTGATTACGGCTTTTGCCCTGAAACCCAGACTGCTCTTTTTGGACGAACCGGTCAATGGCCTGGATTTCCAGAGTACGGAATACCTGTACCAGCGGATTCTTGGCTATAAAGAGTATGGGACTGTGCTGTTTTCTTCCCATATCCTGGAGAGCATTACGCTGACCTCTGACCGGGTGTTTGTCCTAGAAGACGGTAAGATCCGGCAGACTTTTGAAGGCGGGCAGATCAATGCCGCGGATATCCGGGAGGCTCTGCATGATGAAAATGACAGGTAAAGCCTTTGCCAAAAAACTGTTTGGGGCAAGATACGAGCGGCTGCCCCGGACACTTTTGATGGATGTGATTATATTTTGGGGGCTGTATATCGCAGGCTTTCAGGTGCAGATTGCGGCCTCTGTGCGGATCCTGATGATAAGCGCCTTTACAGCCGGCGTGATGTGGCAGGCCCTTTCTTCCAGAGATAACGCTGTGGAGCTGAAACATATGCTGATGCTGCCGCAACAGCCCAAAGAATTTGTCTTCTCCTATGTGGCGGTGCTGGGAGGCTATACGGTTCTTACAAAGACAGGTCTGCTTTTGGCGGTTCTGCTGGCTGTGTCTGCATGGAAGCCCATAGAGCTGGCAGGAATGGCCATCAGTATGCTTCATGCGGTCCTTATGGCCGCCGCAGCCTACTGTCTAAGAAAATATTGGTATGCGGGCGGCATCTGGGCAACTGCCATAGTGTCCGCCATTCTGTTTTTAGGAAGCAGATCATGGTTTGGACTGTTGCTGCTTGCGAATAGTTTCATCGCTATTCTGATTTTGTGGAAGGCAGACGGATACGCTTTTTATCAGGGGGAGTGTGAGAAACACCCTCCGGGTATACCTGTATGCGTAAAAAGCAGCGCAGAAGATAAGAAAAGCCATGCTATTAAGCAGCGGAAGAGAGGTTCCTTATGGCGGTACTTTTTCCGGTATCTGAGCTGCCACAGGAATTATCTGGTTAATACTGCTGTGATGTGGTGCGTAGCCATTGTAATGCCGTATTTCTTAAGAGAAATGGCCGGGCTGTCTGTTGTCCCGGTGGGCTTTGCAATTTTATCCCTGAATACGCCCATCTGTATCCTGCTGTCCTGCGACCGTGACCTGGAGCAGGCAGTCCGTTTCCTGCCCGGACAGAAACGGCGCTTTTGCATCCCATACTGCCTGTTTATCTTTTCCTGTAATATGGCGGCGGATGTGCTATTCCTCTTAAGCTGGCAGATACAAAACGGCGGTGTCACTGTCCTGATGATTGCCGGGGCTGTTTTCTTTGCCCTGCAGAGTGCGGTGCTGTCTGTGCTCCTGGAATGGTTTTATCCCATTCGTGGCGGGAAGATTGAAAGCGACCTGTGGCATCATCCCCGGAAATATGTGGTTCCTGTGGTAATGCTGCTGCTTGCAGGAGCCGCCTCGGCCTGGCCGGTACTGCTGTATGTCCTGTTGGCTCTGTTGGCTTTAGAAACCGTAGTTTTATTAGGGATATGTTGGAGGTAAATAAAATTGGAAGTATTAAGAGCAGAGAGCATTTCAAAAATATATTGCCAAAATGCGGTGTCATTGCAGGCGCTGCGCAGCGTATCGGTGACAATTCAAAAAGGGAAATTTGTGGCCATACCGGGGAGAAGTGGTTCGGGGAAATCAACACTTTTAAATATTCTTGCCGGTCTGGACAAACCTTCCGAGGGAAAGGTCTATATTGACGGTACGGATATTTTCATCTGAGTGAAGAAAAAAGGACGCTTCTTCGGTGGGAAAAAATAGGATTTGTATTTCAGGCATATGAATTACTGCACGCACTGACTGTCACTGAAAATATTCGTCTGCCGGAGCTTAAAGCAAATGCGGATTATGTAGGGGAACTTCTTGATGCGCTGGGAATCAGGCAATATGAGAAATGTTATCCAGATCAATTATCGGGAGGAGAACAGCAGAGAGTGTCCATTGCAAGGGCGCTGATCAACCATCCGCCCATTCTTTTTGCCGACGAGCCTACTGGAAATCTTGATTCCAAGAGGGAAAGAATCGTCATAGATTTGTTAAAAAATCTGGCAGAAAAGTATGGAACCAGTATCCTGATGGTTACGCATAATGAAGATCTTGTAAAAGATGCGGACCGAGTGATCCGCTTAGAGGACGGTGAAATTGTCAATGGATAGAAGGAAAATCTTATCTGTAGTGAGGGGATATCTTTTAAAAGAGAAAAGAAATACCGTCCTGACAGGCCTGTTCCTCTGTTTTGTCACGGTATTTCTTCTAATTGGGAATCAGCTATTTGCAAATGTCCAGACGGCAAACAGATTGAATGCGCAGGCCCTGGAAGGACGGCAGCATGTAACATATTCTGATATTTCAGAGGCAGAGTTTCAGAAAATCAAAGCCTGTGATTTCGTCGCGGATGCCGGGCTGAGCTTCCACCTAGGGCAGGCGGAGGATGGAACGGCATTTGATTATATAGATGAAAGTTTCCGGAATTTAGGAGCAACTGTAGCAGAGGCGAATATCAAGCAGGTCATAAACGGGCGCTGGGCACAAAAAGAAGAGGAAATTGTATTTACAAAAAATTATATGGAAAAATATGGGCTGGAATTAGGCGATACGGTTTCTGTCAGCCTGTCTGCTACAGACGCGGCTACGGGAGATGTGGCATTTCGTATACAGGGGCTTACCTTTACGATCGTAGGAGTCACTGACAACGTGACCGGGTTTACGGATCGGAAAAACGGGTATGTCTCAGAGGCGCTTGCAGAAAAAATACTCCGGGAAAAAAGCGGGCGGGTAAACGCCGTGGTCCGGTTTGTCGATGATGAAAAAATCCCGGAAAATCTTGATAAGCTGAATGCTTATTTAGGCTATGGGGAGGAAGAGACAGAAACCTTAAAAACGCAGATCAATTATATGCTTGCAGAAGCTGTCACGGATGGAGGAACCCTGAAAAAACAGAATACGGCCATGAATTTTACCGTATGGCTGGTAGGTATCCTGGTTGTGTATAACATTTTTTATAACCGTCTTTTTGAAAAGAAACGGGACTTTATCGCTCTAAGAAAAATAGGTTTTCAGACAAGGGATTTGATGAAAATTGCCGGGGTGGAATTCCTGATCCTCATTTTGATCGGATTTGCGGCAGGAATCCTGGCAGGATATTTCCTGAATCAGGCGGTATATGGTGAGATCATGAAAGCATTCGCCCATGCTTATGATGCAGAGGGACTGGTTTCACCTAAGCTGTCATGGGACAGCGTAGGGAACACGGGAGTGATGCTTAACATCATAAACTTAAGAAAAATCTGAAGGAATCTGTCAACAGGTTCCTTTCTTTATGTTAGAATACAGACAGGGGGTGCATATGGATAAACCTTATAAAGGAAGATTTCAAAAGTTTTC
>CAJTDB010000054.1 GCA_910574965.1 Lachnospiraceae bacterium
CCATGCTCCTGAAGATATTCATGTTTCAGTTTACATTCTTTCTTTTCATAAGGGCAGTGGATGGTAGCCATATCATTTTCAAAAGTCCACTCAATCCCCATGTAGCTCATGTTGCTGTGGCATTAGAGCCCTTTGCACTGCAGGCCGCAGGGTATCTTAAAGGTCTGCTCAAATATCCACCACCGTTCATAGATAAAACCTCCTTCATAATTATCAAGGGTTTTTTCCTGCCACATGGGTACGTCAACCCTTACATAGTCCGGATGGTGTTCTGCGCTATATCCTTCCTCCAGCAGCCGTTTTGTCAAAGCATTGTATTCCTCATGTTCTTTTTCTCTCATCCTATCCCTCCTTACAGCCCCTGGCAGGGACGCATCCCAAAATAGTCTTCCATACGGTCCCGCAGTCTTTCTGCCGACATATTATATTCCCCGGCAATACAGGATTCACAGCACGGGTATTTGTACGCCAGGGTTTTTGATAACCGGGCATCCCAGCTGTTTAGCTGCCTGCCGCATTTGTTACAGTCCTGATCCAGCCATCTTACTTTCTGCAATCGTTCTTCACCTTCCTTTCTTCCTTGTGAATGTTGTTGTATCCTTATATGCCTTCCGGCTTTCAGGCAGCAAAAAAGCAGGAATGACTCTCTGATATTCCTGGCGTCCGCAGTTTCCTGTGAACCCGTGTCATTCCTGCTCTGAAAAGAAATAATAAAATTTTCCAAAATAAAACCAGCGGTATATCACTCACAGGGCGTAGTGATACTGCTGACACAATCATACAAACTTAACGGCGTGTGCAATGCGGAAGTTTGCCACATACAGGCAATTCCGACTATATCCACAAAAGGATGCGCACAAAAATCAATTACAAGGGAAGTGTAACACAAGATATGGAATCAGTCAACAACTTAAAACTATATATAGTATGAAAGAAATTTAAAAAATTTCTGATTCTTGCAGAAATATCTGGTTTTCACCCTATTTTATTATTATATAGGTCATTTAAAAAGATGCCATAGAACGTACATTGACAATTTCACAGCATGGTACTGGGAGTTATACAGGTGCATGGGACAGGTCTGCCATAAAAAGCCTGCCCCTGCTTAATCACTGCACAGCACGGCCTGGAAATACGCGGCGGAAACTCCGGCGCAGGAAGTGGCCCAGGGCGCCATGTGGATAAAATATATTTTTTGCTAATTGCAGTTGAAATCTCAGCGGTTCACTTCGTATATTATATATGGAGAATATTTTCAAGGATTATGCTGATTCTGCTTCAGCTGCAAGGAAAGGAGTATATATGGCAGCTGATGAAAAAAACATAAAAACGCCAGCCGACAGCGAGAAAAGGACCTATTCTGTCCAAGAGATTGCCGACATCCTGCAGATTAGCCGCAGTATGGCTTACAATCTCTGCTCTCAGTCTCTCTTTAAGACGGTCAGGGTAGGGAAATATGTCAGAGTATCAAAGCCTTCCTTCGATGAATGGCTGGACAGCAAATAAAAAAGGAGAATCAGTATGGCATCTATTGTAAAAAGAGGAAAATCATATTCTGTTGTTTATTATCAGGGAACCGGAAAAAAGCGTCAGCAGGTCTGGGAATCCGGGCTCAGTTATTCCACTGCCAAAAGCAGGAAGGCCCAGATAGAACATGAGCAGGCTACAAATACCATTACCACGGTAGACAGCAAGGATATGACAGTCAGTGAATTTCTTTATGAGTTCATTGAAAAATATGGCCTGAAAAAATGGAGGGCATCTACCTATGATGGCAATAACGGACTTCTGGAGAATTATGTGCATCCCTACCTGGGTGACAAAAAGCTCCGTTCCATCAAGACAAAAACGGTAGATGACTACTATCATTTTCTGGAAACAGAAGCAGAACCGGCTACCAATATGGGGAAGCCCATGCGTGACCATATCACGGCCGCTACCATCCATGACATCCATAAGGTACTGCGGTGTGCTTTCAATCTTGCGGTGCGTTGGGAATATATCAATAAGAATCCATTCCTAAATGCAACTCTTCCGGAACACCACGAAAAAGAAAGGGTGATCCTGGAACCGGAGCAGATTTTAAAGGTTCTGGAATTTACCAACCGCCCCGAATATTACGATTATTACTTAATCCACTGTGCGGTTCTGATCGCCATTGGATGTACCGTGCGGGGTGGTGAAATCGGCGGCCTGCAGTGGGACAAGATCAATTTTGAAAAGCAGATCATCCATTTTGACCGGGCAATCGACAGGGTATCCAAGAAAAACATGGATATGCCGAAGATGAACATTCTTTTTAAGTTCCCAAATCTTTATCCAGGAACCAAGACAACGATTGTTCTGAAACAGCCCAAAAGTGATGACACGGTACGGGATGTGGATGTTCCCCAGAGTGTACTGAATGCGCTCCTCATACTGAAAGAGATGCAGGACAAGCTGAAAAAGGAATTAGGATCAGATGGTTACATGGATTATAACCTTACCATCTGTCAGGCCAATGGACGTCCCATTATGACGGAACACCTGAATAAGCGGTTTAAGGAAATCCTGACTGAAATGAATGATCCTGATATGGATCCCCAGGAAATCGTATTCCACAGCCTGCGGCACACCAGCGCCACCACCAAACTTCTTATGTCCGGAGGTGATTACAATTCGGTTATGCAGGCCGGCGGATGGTCTAATCTGGAAATGCTGACCAGACGTTACGGGAAGCATTCTTTTGCAAGCGAGCGCGAAAAACTGGCTGGTAAAATGGATGATTTTCTTGACGGCAAAGGCATCTGTGATTCGCAGAAAAATGATAAAGATAAGGCAGGTTCTGCAGAACAGGTACTGCAGCAGCTTATGAAATCCAATCCTGAACTGCTAATAGAATTTGCCAGGTCTATCCAAAATGCTAATAAAGAGTAAATCTATTAGCAGACAAAAGAACAGTTAAAAATACCGTATTAGCAAAAAAGAAAAAATCTTGTGTTTGGGAAGCTTCAAAATGGGAGTTTTATTAACAGAAAAACAGAGCGGATTATTTGAACATCCGACCAATTAACTCGTATTAGCATGCAGGTTCGATTTTCAAATGTATTAGCATATTAGCAAATCTGAGTTTTGATGCTGAAATGAAGAAAGCCGAAAACCCGCTAAAATCGAGGCTTTCGGCTGTGTTCCCAGCGTTCCCGAGGTGACTCGAACACCCGACCTACCGCTTAGGAGGAAAACTTATACCTTGCCCTACGGTTACCTTACACCTCTTTTCATGCTCTTTCATGTCAAAAGTGTCCTCGTAGAACCCAGTTTATTGTGCCTTTTCATTGCATATTGCACAATTTTATCTACTACTATTCACTTTCATCAAATTAGCAGAAAATTAGCAAAAGCTGTTTTTGGGAACGTCGATTAGCAAAAAATTAGCAGAATCATCATCTGATTTTTAAGCTAATCCGAGTAACTCACTTTAAATTGGAGTCTATATTTTGTTGTTGCTGTGTACATCTGACATCAGATAATGTCATTTTACCATAAGCCCACACCAGCTGGCAACAAAAGCGGACTTATTTTTCCTGAACAGGATTTGCTGATACATGGAGGGTTCTATGTCAGAGTATCAATTAGAAATCAAACAGATTGTGGACTATCCACGCTGCCGGATCTATCGGCAGTTTATCCAGAACTTAATGGCAGACCGAAGCATTCGCACAAGCGGGGGCTCCGGTCTTTTTTATTATACGGTACTTTGCAACTATGCAAATTTCCGTACCTCCTATCTCCGCATAGACGGCATCGGCTATACCGTATATCCCGGTGAGTGGATCTGTACCGTGAAAGAACTGTCCGCATGGTTCCGTACCCGTTTTCAGTGCCAAGCAGTCTCCATTCTGGACGAACTGCAGAAACGCCACCTTATCTCCTATCTTTTTCTTGACCGTGAGAAAGTGGTCAAATATAAGATCCGTGACTGGAAAAAACATAATACTGTGCTGGACTATAACTGCCCCTGTCAAAAGGATACAGGATTTTTCTTTATGCCCACTGTGATTGCAACAGAACTGGTCAGCGCCGACCGCTGCTCTGAAATGGATATCCTGCTGGATCTGTGGATGTCTGCTGTCTACAATGACAGCCAAGTGCAGGGTTCAGAAATTGGTCCAGTTGTCTATTTCCGTAATGGCACCGGCTCCCCGCTGGCCGCCTACAGTGAAATGGCTGTCCGTTGGGGCATCTCCAAAGCTACAACAGGGCGGATACTAAAAAAGCTTGCCGACATGGACTATATCTCTTTAATGTCATTCCCCGGAAGGACAGGCAGCGTGATCTATCTGCATAGCTACCTTTCTACCATGTTCCAGATATCAGATGTCCTTGTTGATAAAGAGGAGGTTGCCATGGTCCTAAAAATCAATCTTGCACTGCCGGATGAAACAGATTCACAGGAAGATTCTACTGTTACAGAGCAGGAGATATGCGTTTCAGAGGAATTAACCAGCGTTTCAAAATCGAACATGGAAACTGTCATCACAAAAATGGCGCAAGTCCTTGATGCACAGGGCATTTCCTGTTTCCGGTGTCCCAAATCCATATATAAGTTATATCCTTTATCAGACGTCTGCAGGGAAGAGTATATATCCCACATACTGAAAGGTGCTGTACGGTTTGGAATGACTGTATCCTGTGGGGAGGATAAGCCAGTCTATACCTTTGAGCTGACGCTTTCCCCAACCGAAAAAAGCAGAGAAGGAGGTGCCAGGGCATGAAAAAGAATCAGGAAGAAATGAACATTGCCGATAACCCACTGTACCATGATACCTGGAAACTGCTGAAGAAATACAGGGACGTGGTGTGGAGTCTGGAGCTGTCCGTCCAGCAGGTGCGGAGCCGGTTTGAGATCGAATATGGGAGTTCCATTGAGGATTTCCTGGAGTCCGTCTATGTGGCCGGAATAGACCTGTCAGACCGCAGCATTGAGCACCATGCCAAATGTATCGAGCGGAGCCACCGGATGCTGAAACTTCTGGATACCTCCATCGACCTGCTCCGTACCAAGCATAAAAATGGGGAGAACTATTACTGGCTGCTGTATTACTCCTTCCTCTCCCCGCAGCAGCTCCGAAATGTGGAGGAGATCATAGAGAAACTACGCCCCCATATCCGGGATATCAGTTTCCGTACCTATTACCGCAGGAGGCGGGAGGCGATTGACGCACTCAGCTCTATCCTGTGGGGATATACGTCCAAAGACAGCATTGACATTCTGGAGAAGTTCTTTCCAAATGATAAGGATACTGGGGAATAAAAATAGACAGCTATATGATATTTACAGGCAATCACGCCGGATTGGAGGAAATATATGATAACATTGACCGAGGATGAAAAGAGGATGGTGTTCCAGCTGGAAGGCTGCCACAGGTATGATGCGATACAGGAGATTGCTGTGCTCTGCCGGTATACCCGTGACCATGATATAAAAGCAACTGCAGAAAATTTGTTAAAGAAACTTCGTGAACTTTCGGAAGATGACTGCAGGGAGCTGATCTGTGACATTCAGAGAAATTATCACCTGCCCTGGAAAGCAAGGACTGTTGGAGAGATGATCGCTGTGGCCCGGCAGGAGTCCGGCGCCCAGAAGCTGGAAGGGCATGACATCATGGCACTGGAACGCTTTGACCCGGAAGTGAGGCATATGATTATATTTGATGTGCTTTCGAGAGAATCCCCCATAGGAGATAAAGGGCATAGGATGCGGCTGTTTCTGACAGAAGCTGGATATAAAAAGGCGTTGGAGAGTCAGGACAGGTCTTTTATTCGGATTCTGAACCATGCAAAAGTGTCACAGGGGCATTTGCAGTATGACCGGCTGGATGGAGAGCTATAAAAATCCCTGTTTCTGAAATCCAAATGCCGGCTTATAGACAGCCAAAGGTATCAGTCTCTTTAATCCTCTACGCTCACTTATTAAACTACTAATATCTAATACAACATAATCCGATATACTTCTTGACGTTTCAAGTATAAATTTAGTAGCGTGTGGGGGATAAAAGGAGCAGATGCCTATATGCTGAAGGAACATTTAATAGAAACAGCGGTTACAACCAGCCAATTTTTATCAACGAAATTCATCTGAATGACGCTAATAGCAATGCCCTACACCAGTATTTAAAGCAAATGCTAAAACCATCAATTAGGTAAAAATGTATATTAACATTAAATGATAACATAGAACCCCAAATATTATTTTTCAAGAGAAAAGCAGGTCTGCTCAAAAGATACTTTTAATGTCAATTGTCAATAATAAAGGCGGCTTTCCTTAGTATGGATTGCCGCCTTACAGAAAATCAATAATATTACATTCTTCAGTTCTTAATATATGCGTTTATAATATTCTTTAAAGAGCTTGTATTTTTTCTTTTATGGAATCAACCCCTTCATGATGATACTCCCTTATAAAATTATCATAATCAGAAGATAACTGTAATGCAAGTTTTTTTGACTTAACCAATTCATAAAATGAAACTCCCTTCTCAATTTTTTCGTAATCTTCAAGAGTAAACGTAAGAATGGTTAAATTTCTATTGTTCTGATATTTTTCAACAATACGCAATACCTTTGTAAGCCCATATGAATCATGATATTCATTTTCATTACCACTTAATCCTTTTTGGGTAAATATAATTCCAAAAGAAACATCTGTACTCACTAACAAACTGTAAAATTTACCTACATAAGTTACGCCCAATGTTGATTCGTAATTTTTACATTCTCCCAAAATAATATCGGTATCTATTTCGAGTAAATCCCTCGAAATGTTGTAAATAGAAAGTGCTTGCTTTCCAGCCTCCGATAAAGTTATTACCTCATCAATTTCATTTGTTCCAGTATGTACATTGCGGTATATCTCAAAAAAATAGGATTTTTTAATAATAAAGGCAACTAAATTTTCTAAACGATCCCCTTTCTCTTTTGTTGTTAATATTTGCTTATCGAAAGGCTCCTTTAGTTTCTTCAGTAATAAAGAATATTCTTTATTATCCTTATCTGTCCATGAAGTTAATTCATGAAATACTTTTATGGAATCTTGTACAATTTCTTTTAAATATCTTTTAATATCATAATTTTCATTTTTAGAATCTGTCATATATGCAATACCTTATATAAAACTATAATATCTTCAGAAACAGATAAAGATTTATTGCAAAAATCACAAGCAAAATTGTCATCAAAATCCGTTAATGATTCTAAAAAGATACCCTTGCTTTTATTGCATTCCATACAATATACTTCATAAATGTTTTTTACATATCCTGCTTTTTTCAAATCCTCCATAAAAAGATATGCCGTTTTAATATCAATACAAATCTTTGATTTTAAATGACCTGGATATACAAAATCGCCTGGATGAATAACAGAAAAAAACTCATCACACTTCTTTCCCTGGTACGGTGTTAGGCGATATGCAATTTTCAAGTTCTCGATTACACTCAATAAGGTAATTCCTGACATAACCCATCATCTCCTTATCACCTAATAATTCTCCATAAAACATAAATAGACTGTATTCCATGCCTTTATAATTATGAGTAATACCAAATTTAATATCACGATCATCTAATTTAACTTTCACCATTGGCATATCAGATTTAACTTCTATTTCCTTAATAAATGCCAACAATTTATCTTTAATTAAATTTGTATTTATGTCAGTATCAAATAATTCTTTGTTTTCCTCAATAAAATTTCCTAATTCTCCTAAGATCGGCATTACACCGTCACCATCATCATATGCCTCTAAATAAGCAGTAGTTCCGTTACGTTGCATTCTCTGGGCATAAATAGAAATATTATCCTTTTCTGACTTAATATAATCTATTACGGCTTTAAAATCAATATTTACAATTTCCACTGATAAATTTGTCTTTAAATATTCCAAGATGCCATTTATTTTATCTCTATAAAAATTATATGAATTTTTGTATGCTATCCCTACTCTATCGAATCGCAACTCAATTACACTATGTTCTTTATCCAATACACATATGACAGTGAATTTAATCTCATTTCCGGTTTCGTTATTCAAGCGATCCGAAAATTTTAAATATACTAGATTATCTACAATGTATAGTGAAGGCTTATTATAACTGTCAATTAAAGTTTCCCCTTTTTTATCAAATAAATACACATCATCATTTTCGACAAGTTCTTCTAATTTCGTTGGTGGGATTTCCGAACATTTAAAATAACAAAAATGGCGATATTGACGTTTATATTCAAACTCTTCAATATACTGCAGAACGCTATCCGCATCCAAAATACTATTTACTTTTTCATCTAGCGTGTCATACTCTGAAACATCAACTATATCTGCGAACTTAAATGAAAGCTGATTACTTCTCTTCTTATTGTTAATTACTAAACCATCATTAACCACCTGCTTTAATAATTCTTTTTTTAAATAAGCAGGATAAAAGTCCGCAATAGTCTTTTGGAGATTGGCTTTATAGGTCTGTTCCACATCTATTCCCTCCCTAATGCGCATAGTTAATTATAGTGTACCACACAATGCTAAGATATGCAATTTTTTTCAAAAAAGCATTTTATTTGTTGGCACGAAATTGGCACAATTCCGCACAAAATTGGCACGGTTCTGCTCTTTCCCCGTAAATAGGGATATGTTACACTAAATATGCTTAAAACTGTATCCAGAAGCAATCCGGGCTGGCATGGCACCTTTCCAAAGAGGTGCTTTTTTTGCGCCTCTGACCACAGAACCGGCTTTTCCCTGCCTCCCGTCCGGAAGAAAGAAGACCATGCCCGTTACCGTGGCATGGTTTTTCTTTCACAACCAAATCTTATTTAAAGGAGGTCCACAAATTGAGACTGAAAAACAAACTGCAGACACCTGCCCCGACAGGCAAAAAGCCCAAAGCCAGGTTCTCCCCTGCGAAGGCCGCCTACTATGTATTCCTGAGTTTTATGATGTTCCTGATGGCCACGCAGCCGGTCTATGCCTCGGATGTATGGACGAAGGCCACGGAGATCATGAAGGACGTCTACAACCAGATCGTGCTCATCTCCACCGTGGCC
>CAJTDB010000055.1 GCA_910574965.1 Lachnospiraceae bacterium
GCAGCAGAAAAAAGAGCAGGATCTGTTCCTCATCCGCCTGATCAAAACTCAGGCCGCAAAAGGCGTCTCCGCCGAAGAATGTGTAAGCCTGCTGGCGCTGGAGCCGGAACTGGTCCGCAGCGTCTTTGAAGCGCTCCAGAAAGCTCCCGATGCTGACGAAATGACTCTTTATGAACGGCTGACGAAATAATCATCCCCATTCAGATTTCCAAAATTTTCCAACTTAGCATACAAATGAGAACCTCCTTTCCTTCCCGACAGTTATATCAGGAAGGAAAGGAGCAGCATTATCCGGCCTTTCCGGCTGTATTTTCCCATTTTATCATCTTATATAAATTTCATCATACAAGGCGAAATTCATTCAGCAGCTACTTCCCGGCAGAAGCAGAAGCACCGCTGTTTCCCAATAAGAAAGGATACGAAAGGCGAAATTCATTCAGCAGATGCTTCCCGGCAGAAGCAGAAGCGCTGCTGTTTTCCATAAGAAAGGATACGAAGATCATGAAAACAAATCTGAAGGCATACTTTCCCCTCATCCGCGAGCGGGCCGAGATTCTGGCAGAGATCCGGAACGATCTCCGGCTTTGTGAACAGTTTAACAAATGGCTTCCGCAGTATCAGGAGGAATTTCTTGACTTCTGCACCGGCGTGAAAGGCGTGAAGCTTCTGTATGACGCCTTCTTCAAGGAAATCATGAATCCTGAAGCGGACCCGGAGCCTCTGGGAGACTTTCTGTCGCTGGTTCTTGGACGGCAGGTCTCGATTCACAGTGTTCTGCCCGGAGACTCCTCCCGCATTGCGGACGAAGGCTCTCTTCTGATTACGGATATCGTCGTCCGGCTGGAAGGCGGGAGCCTGGCCAATGTGGAGGTGCAGAAGATCGGATACCTCTTCCCCGGCGAACGCAGCGCCTGTTACTCCGCCGATCTGCTCCTGCGGCAGTACAGACGGGTCCGGGGCGAACGCAGGCAGGCGTTCCGCTACACGGATATCCGCTCCGTCTACACCATCGTTTTATTTGAAAAGAGCCCAAAAGTGTTCCGCACCTCCCCCGAAGCATATCTGCACCGTTTCGAGCAGCGTTCAGACACCGGCCTTTCGCTGGAGCTGCTTCAGAAATACATCTTCCTTCCTCTTGACATTTTCCAGAGAACCATGCACAATAAATCTGTAGATAATGAGATGGATGCCTGGCTCATGTTCCTCAGCACGGACCGGCCGGAACAGATCATCCAGCTTATCGAAGCTTACCCGAAGTTCCGGAGACTGTACGAGATCGTCTACCGGATTTGCAGAAATATGGAGCAGGTTATGGGAATTTTTTCAGAAGAATTGCTGCAGTTGGACCGAAATACCGTGCGGTACATGATGGACGAGCAGCAGGAGACGATTGAACGGCTGAAGGAGCAGGTCAGGCAGCGGGATATGGCTTTGGAGCAGCAGAAAAAAGAGCAGGATCTGTTCCTCATCCGCCTGATCAAAACTCAGGCCGCAAAAGGCGTCTCCGCCGAAGAATGCGTCCGTCTGCTGGCGCTGGAGCCGGAGCTGGTCCGCAGCGTCTTTGAAGCGCTCCAGAAAGATCCCAGTGCCGATGAAACTGCCCTCTATGAACATCTGTTGAGCTGAATTTTCAAAAGCGGCTATAATTGTGGTATTATTATCATGGAACTTCAACATGATAATGCCCCCTTTTCAATTTGTGTCGTTACAAATAGGACAGCATATTTTGTTGAAGTTCTTTTATTGTTTATCTAGCACAACCGGTTAATTTATATACAAAACACGGAGGAACTCCTTTTGAAAACCAATCGAACCGTACAGCGCGCCATTCAGATGCTTTCCTATACTGCCGCTCATCCGGAAGGCGTTTCCCTAGATGAATACTGCGAACAGCTTGCCCTGCCAAAGACCAGCGCCTATGATATTCTGGTAACACTTGTGCAGGAAGGCATGTTATCCATAAAGCCAAGCCAAAAGCAGCTCTATCAGATCGGCATCTTCGCCTACCGGATCGGTATGTCCTACCCGGACGCCAATGATGCATTGAAGTTGATTGCTGCAGAACTGACAGAGCTGGCCAGAACCTCTGACCGAACTGCATTCTTTGGAAAACTCTCCAATGGAGAAGTTGTCTATCTGTTAAAGGAAGTCCCCGATAATCCCATCATCACCACTGCCACGGTCGGCAGCACAGCACCTTTGTACTGCACATCTCTTGGGAAAACGCTTCTGGCATTTCTGCCAGAAGACCAGTCTGCGGCGCTTCTGGAAAACATGACTATTCAGCCCCGCACCCGCTATACATTAAAAAACAAAGATGAACTCCTTCAGGATCTGCAGAACATCCGTATCCAGGGATATGCCATGGATTTTCGCGAATACGAAGAACACATGGTCTGTGTAAGTGCACCTGTCTATCAGCAAAACGGAAGTCTTGAAGGCGCAGTCAGCATCTCCGGATTTTACCGTCCAAAAGACGATTACAGCGCTCTGGGGCGGCTGATCTGCCGCAAAGCAGCCGAGATCTCCCGGCTTCTTGGCTGCCGCACTCAGGAATAGGTTATATTTCACAGGAATTTTCCAAAAACTATTGACAAATCCTGTGTAAGTGCTAAGATGAAATTAAATTCGGAATCACGAATCAAGTTCGTATATACGAACAATAAATAAAAGGAGAGGTATTATGAATCTGAATCTTAAACCAGCTAATGAATGTGCATTTGATGCAGTATCCCTGGGCGAAGTTATGCTGCGTCTGGATCCCGGTGAGGGACGCATCCGCACTGCAAGACAGTTTCGCGCATGGGAAGGCGGCGGAGAATACAATGTAGTCCGCGGACTGCGCAGATGCTTCGGCCTGAAGACGGCTGTCATCACTGCATTTGCAGACAATGAGGTGGGTATGCTTATGGAAGATTTTATTCTTCAGGGCGGGGTTGACACATCTCTGATTCGGTGGATGAAAACCGACGGTATCGGCCGTGTATGCAGAAACGGCATCAACTTTACCGAGAGAGGCTTTGGAATCCGCGGAGCTGTGGGGTGCTCCGACCGTGCCAATACAGCCATCTCCAAAGCAACACCGGAAGATTTTGACTTCGAACATATTTTCGGCGAGTTAGGCGTACGCTGGCTGCATACAGGCGGCATCTATGCGGCTCTGTCCGAGCAGGCATGTGAAACCGTTCTGGCCGCTATCAAGACCGCCAAAAAATACGGTACGATCGTTTCTTACGACTTGAATTATCGTCCTTCCATGTGGAGCGCCATCGGCGGACAGGAAAAGGCTCAGCAGGTCAATAAGGAAATCGCTCAGTATGTGGATGTTATGATCGGAAATGAAGAGGATTTCACCGCATGTCTCGGCTTCCAGATTGAAGGAAATGATGAGAATCTGAAGAAGCTGAACATTGACGGTTACAAGAAAATGATAAATGACGCTGTAAAAACCTATCCGAACTTCAAGGCAGTTGCCACGACGCTCCGGGAAGTGAAGACAGCTACGGTCAATGACTGGAGCGCACTCTGCTGGGCAGGCGGCGAGATCTATAAGGCAAAAGATTACAAGGGCCTGGAAATTATGGACCGGGTAGGCGGCGGCGATTCTTTCGCTTCCGGACTGATCTATGGTCTGATGACCACCGGCGACGCGGAGACAGCAGTCAACTACGGCGCTGCTCACGGAGCTCTGGCTATGACCACACCGGGCGACACTACCATGGCATCCAAAAAAGAAGTAGAAGCCATCATGGGCGGTGCCGGAGCACGGGTACAGAGATAACAGATACAGAAACTTCCATCACCATCCGTCCTTTGGTACCGGAGCCGTTGACGGCAGAGGCGCCAAAGGAACGGATACCGAACTGAAAATAAGGAGAGTTACCATGAACGAAGTATTGCAGAAAATGCATGAGATCGGCATTATTCCTGTTGTTGTATTAAATGACGCAAAAGACGCAGAACCTCTTGGAAAAGCTCTGCTGGACGGGGGACTTCCCTGTGCAGAAGTTACTTTCCGTACCGATGCAGCAGAAGAATCCATCCGGATTATGTCTGAGAAATTTCCGGATCTTCTGGTAGGTGCAGGAACCGTCCTTACCACCGAACAGGTGGACCGTGCCATAGCGGCAGGCGCTAAATTTATCGTCAGCCCCGGACTGAATCCGAAAGTAGTACAGTACTGCATCGACAAAAATATTCCAATCACTCCGGGTGTTGTTACCCCAGGCGAGATTGAAAAAGCCATTGAACTCGGTCTGGAAGTCGTCAAGTTCTTCCCGGCAGAGCCCTCCGGCGGCCTTCCTATGATAAATGCTGTCGGCGCTGCTTATACTACAATGAAATTCATGCCTACCGGCGGCATCAGCGCCAAAAATGTCGTTGACTACCTGAAGTCCAACAAGATCCATGCATGCGGCGGCAGTTGGATGGTAAAAGGAGATCTGATCTCCGGCGGAGAGTTCGAGAAGATCAAAGAACTTTGCAAAGAGGCTGCTGCTATTGTCAAGGAAGTACGGAAATAAAACCATCCGCCAATTTCTCGTAACCGCCCGGCACCCAAAGAACAGCCGGACCGTTACAATTTCTCCTAATACAGAAAAGAGGACGTGATGCTTCGCGTCCTCTTTTTGCATTGCCAAAAATGCTATCGCTTTACGACATTTCTCAGCGGTTCTCCCACATGATAGCGTCTTACGTTTTCCGTACAGATTGCCACTACGTTTCGCAGAGTCTCCGGCAGATGATAGAATCCCGATACATGGGGGGTTATAAATGCATTGGGAACATCCCACAGCCGATGGTCCTCCGGAAGCGGCTCCGGGTCGGTCACGTCCAGTGCAGCTCCCGCCAGGTGCCCGGACTCCAGCGCATCGCACAGGTCTTCTGTACAGACCAGATCGCCTCTTCCGCCATTGACAAAATAGCTCCCTTTTTTCATCAGCGCAAACAGATCTTTATTGAACAGCCCTCTGCTCTCATTCGTGCTCGGAAGGAAAGAGACTACCGCATCCGCTCTCGGAAGCAGCTCTTTCAGTTCTTTGTTCACATGCAGTTCATCCATACAGGGCGGGCATTCTTCCAGGCTTCGCTTCACACCGATTACATACGCTCCCAGTGCATGGGCCTGCTTTGCAAAATGCTTCCCGATATCTCCGGCTCCCAGGATCAGAATTACCGCATCCCCTATGGAGACGACTTCGCCTTCCTCTCCCCATATGTGCTGCTTCTGATCGTCCCGATAGCGGTGCAGTTTCTTCATAAGCGCCAAAAGCATAGCAAACATATGTTCCGATACCGCTTTCCCGTATGCTCCGCTGCTGGTGGTCAGGATTGTATGGGACCCCAGAATCCCCTCCTTTACATAAGGATCATATCCCGCAGAATTCAGATGAAGCCATAGAAGCCTTTGTGACTTTTGAATCATCTCCGGCGGAACGTTTCCCAGTATGATCTCTGCCTGCTGTACCTGTTCCTCTGTCACTTCTCCTATGGACGTAAAATAATACTCTGCACCGGGCAGCGCCTCCTTCAGCCGACTTCTCTGTTCCTGTACCATAGGAATCACGACCAGCACCTTTTTCTGTTCCATCTTAACCTCCGATCAACCTTCCATCATAGAAAAAGCTGCCGCATAAGTCCCCTATGGCATTATGCAGCAGCCTCATTATATATACCTTAATCTTCTGCTCAGGCTTTTCCTTCAGAACCAAGAACGTCTTTGATCTTGTGCATAACGATCGTCTTCACGTTCGCACGGCCGACTTTCAGATAATCACGCGGATCGAAGATCTCCGGTTTCGTCCACATAACCTCACGGATACCTGCAGTCATACCCAGACGAAGGTCCGAATCGATGTTGATCTTACATACTGCGGATCTTGCTGCCTGACGAAGCTGATCTTCCGGAACACCGATGGCATCCTTCAGAGCGCCGCCATGCTCGTTAATAATCTTGACAAATTCCTGCGGAACGGAAGATGCACCGTGAAGAACGATGGGGAACTCCGGAATTCTCTTCTCGATCTCGGCTAAGATGTCGAAGCGAAGCTGCGGATTGGTGCCTGGTTTAAATTTGTATGCACCATGGCTGGTTCCGATGGCGATTGCCAGGGAATCCACACCTGTACGGGTTACAAACTCTTCTACTTCATCCGGCTGTGTATAGGCAGCATCCGCATCCGATACATTCACTGCATCCTCGATGCCGGCAAGTCTTCCAAGCTCTGCCTCTACTACAACGCCTCTCTCATGAGCATACTCTACGACCTTCTTGGTCAGCTCAATATTCGTCTCGAAATCATGGTGAGAACCATCGATCATAACAGAAGTAAATCCGCCATCGATACAGGATTTGCAGATCTCAAAATCAGCGCCGTGATCCAGATGAAGAGCAATGGGAAGGTCCGGAGCTTCCACAAGAACAGCCTCAACTAATTTTACTAAATAGTTGTGCTTTGCATACTTTCTGGCACCTGCGGATACCTGTAAGATGATCGGAGAATTAAGCTCGATAGCTGCATCAGCGATTCCCTGTACAATCTCCATGTTGTTTACATTGAATGCACCGATTGCATAGCCGCCCTCATAGGCCTTTTTGAACATTTCTTTGGTTGTTACTAATGGCATAGTCAGTCATCCTTTCTCTATCCAAATATTAGCACGTCCGTGCCCGTACATTTATATTACTACATTTTTTCAAAATCAACAAGAAGTTTCTTCATATTTTTATTCCGGAAGAAGAAGCGGTAAAAAGGGCTTCCGGTTACATCGAAAGCCCTCTGCTTAAAAGCACGAGACGGGATTCGAACCTGTCAAGCCTATTTCTGCAAAAATATTGATTTTGTTGTGCATATCAACAAAGTACTGAAAATCAAGACTTTTAAAAGGAAAATGTTCATTGTGAAAAGAATCACTTCTTTATAAAAAGATGGTTTTCTTTCTCTATGCAACACGAAATACAACACAATTACTTTTTAAAATTTATCAGAAAAAGAAGATCCCCTGGGGAAATAGCCAGAGGATCTTTCTCCTTTCAGGCCTGCACAATCAGAGCATCGAAGCCGGCTTTCTGAAGCCTCTTCTTCATAGCTTCCGCGTTTGCTTTTACACCATACGCGCCCACCTGAACCCGATAGAGCGCCTTCCTGTCTCCAGTGGGAGTTTCTTCGCCTTCCTCTGCCCGTTCGGTCTCAGGGGCGTTCTGGACGCGCTGGCCGGCAATTCCAAAGACAATCGCGGATGCCATACTCCTGTAGTCGTAGAGCTGCACATCATCCCGATCGTCGACAAAGCAGCATTCGATCAGCATAGCTGGTGCTTTCGTGTTTTTCAGCACCGCCAGTTTGGGATTCACTTTCACCCCTGGTTCCAGAGAGGTCTTATCAGAGCGGAGACGATAGCCAAGCGCCGCGATTGCATCTGCAACCCTTTTTCCAATTGCTCTGGTGATATCCGATGTCCGATAAATAAACACTTCCACTCCCGTAGTACTTCCGTTCCCCTTCTCATCTTTCGCCCCGGAATTGAAATGAATGCTCACGTCCAGATCCACGGTATGCGCATTGCATTTCGCCACGATCTTTCTCAGCACATCCTGCTGGCCGGTCCCGTTGTCTACCGTACAGTCATACACAGTATGCCCCATCTGCCGAAGCTGGCCGATTACCTCGTCTTTTACCCGTCTGTTTTCCGTCGATTCATTAATCAAACCTACAGCTCCGCAAGCCACTTTTCCCGCCGGGTTATGTCCTGCATGTACATTAATTCTCATATTTTCCTCACTTTCTCCGGCTCTCTGCCAGCATAAAAAGGGGACGGTCCTCCCGCCCCCATGATCTATATTATTTTCGGTTATATTTCGTCCGCTCCCAGATGCCGGTGACATGTTCCCAGCCCCCTGTGGCCACCAGATAGACAATAAAGGCAGCGATAAAGGACGCGAACACATAGTACCAGACAATCACAATTTTAAAATACTGGCAGGCGATCACCACTGCCAGCGGACACAAAATCATCGACACCGCAAGCGCCACCACGCTGGTCTGAATCTTTTGCAGCAAGGGCTGCTCTTTGATGACCTGCACAATTACGGCCACCACAAAGGCCAAGACACCTACTGCTATCAAAGCAAATGTCAAATACTAAATCAAAAGTTCCATACTCATCATGATAAATTCCTCCTATTCTTCCTGGTCATGTGCCTGCTTATTAATATGTTTCTCAATTTTTCCAATCGCCTCTGTAACCGGACCATTACATCCCTGTTCCTTCAGACCTTTCAGGCAAGCCAGTATCCCATATGTAAGCAGACATTGCTCCGCTTTCATATTTGCGATTTCCTTATCCTGCTGATTTTGCCTGAGATACCATCTGTATACAGCAAAAACAGCAGAAAAAATGACCACAAGCGCAGAAAACAGGCTTGCAGCCACAATGATGATATTCGTATCTACATACAATCGTTCTCACCTCCATCCTCCTTCTCTTGTGTGGCTTTTTAGCGGATGTCCTCTTACACCCATTTTGGATCCCTCCTTTCCTTTGGCATAAATAAAAGCCATTCATATGCCTCCGAAGAGCTTCGGGGAGCATGTGAACAGCCTTTATGTGTTAATAATATGGGAATATTACTGCGCTGTCGCAGAAGATAACGTCTTTTGAGAACACCAAGTCCGAGATTGCGGCCAGCGGGCTTGGTGCAGCTCTTGGCCTTGCAGCATCGAATA
>CAJTDB010000056.1 GCA_910574965.1 Lachnospiraceae bacterium
GCCAGCACATAATCTGCACGCCTCTTCCGGATTGTTTCCGCGATTGCCGTCTGCGTCCCCATCGCATCAATGGTTACAACCTGCCCTTTTATCTCTATGCTTTCCAGTACTTTAGGGATTGCCGTGATCTCATTACTTTTTTCTTCCACTGCTTTCTGCCCCAAGCAGTATCCGTCTTTCCTGCTCCAGGCAGAAACGATATGGAATGGTTTTGTCCCTTCCCTTTTATTGGAACGCATGGTTTTCCCATCCACACAGATGATTTTTTTCAGTTTTTCCCCTTCATTGCTGTCCAGCAGTTCCTGCCATTTCCGCTGAAGCTGCTGCAGATTCTCCGGGCGTATCATCCCCATAACGCGCTGTATGGTATTGTGAGACGGAACTCCATTCTTCAATTCGATATACTGTCTCAGATACTCCTCATTCCACAGTGCAAAATCTGCGATCTGCTCCCATGTGTCCGCATTGGCAAGTGTTGCAAACAGCACAATGATCAAAATATCCTTTATACTGTGGCGTACTTTTCTGTGCTGCCTGACATCCTCGATGATCTCCATCCATTCCAGTAACTGCTCCATATCACCATCTCCGTTTTTATTTCCATTATAACGGATAATGGAGCAGTTTGTTCACATTTTATTTACTCATGCGTTTGTCGTGCATTGAGAAGGTTATTAAACTCCTCCGGTGCGCTTTCCACCAGGCAGTCCGCTGGGATATGATCGGTAAGAACCCATTTGAAGATGCTGACCTGCCGAAACGGGAAAAGAAAGTCCGGGCCATCTGGACGGCAGACATCATCCGCCAGGCCCTTGACAACTGCCAGGACGGGAAACTGTATATTGCAATCAACCTGGCCTTTGCCTGCTCCATGCGGATTGGGGCGATCACCGGCCTGACCTGGACTGCCTCCATATCGCGGATGATGATATCGTAAACGATGACGCACATGTATGGATTGAAAAAGAACTTACCAGGGTAGACCAGCGGGCCATAGACGCACTTGGAGAAAAGGACATCCTTTTCGTGTTTCCGAGGCTGATGGGCAGCAAATCTTCCACCAGGCTTGTCCTGAAAAAACCAAAGACAGAAAGCAGCATCCGCAAGGTATAGCTTCCTAAGACCCTTGCCCTTATCCTGCGTGACTGGAAGGAAAAACAGGACAGGCTGAAAGAGTTCATGGGGCCGGACTACACGGACTACAATCTGGTACTGGCACAGGAAACGGGAAGGCCCTGCGAGGACCGCATCATAGGCAATCAATTTGAACGTCTTAAAAAATCTGCCGGACTGCCCAATGTAGTGTTCCATTCCCTGCGCCATTCCAGTACGACCTATAAGCTGAAGCTGAACAAGGGAGATCGGAAAGCTATCCAGGGAGACACGGGACATGCGCAAATCGATATGATTACGGAAATCTATGCACATATTCTGGATGAAGACCGGAAAATCAATGCACAGAAATTTGAAACGGCTTTTTATTCCAATCCTGATATACGCCATGTGGAGCGCAGCCTCCAGGACGGGAAAAACAGCTCCGTTCCGAATCCGGATGCCATGATGAAACAGCTGGAATCTGCCCCACAGCTTATGGACGCATTTACCCAGAAATTCATTGAGCAGTACGGAGAGCAGCTCATGACGCAGCTTACGAAAAAAATGCTCGGTACATGAAACGTCGCAAGACGACACAAGAAGCAACCAGAGTACACAGCGGAGCATCTTATTGAACAAAAAACGTTCAATAAGCGAGAATTAGCAAAATGATTAGCAAACCTTGTTTTTCCCGCAAGAGGGTTCTAATCCATTTCGGACTTCTCCTACAGGCGGCAGGTCGAAAATAAGGTTATGAAAGGAGGGCATGTTGGAATCCCTGAAGGAACAAAAATGCCGCAACCCTTGAAGTTACGGCATTCCAGCGTCCCCGAGAAGATTTGAACTTCCGACCCCACGCTTAGGAGTTAAAAGGGCTATTTCCACGCAGGTTCAGCCTAATCCTTGTGGTATCTCCAAGTCCAATAAAATCAATACTTTTGAACCTTTCATTTCCACCTGAGAGTACCTACGTCCACCTCGAAGCGGTATGATTTTCGTAGTCGTATTAGCAAAATATTAGCAGTTTTTCAATGAAGGTACAAGTGAAACTTTTACGTTCACTTTGCATTTTCGAACCTACCTGCTTATTTTGCCCTTTTAAGGAGAAAAAATTATGCAATCATACCAATTAGAAATCAAACAGATAGTGGACTATCCACGCTGCCGGATCTACCGGCAGTTTATCCAGAACTTAATGGCAGACCGAAGCATTCGCACAAGCGGGGGCTCCGGTCTTTTTTATTATACGGTACTTTGCAACTATGCAAATTTCCGTACTTCTTATCTTCGTATAGACGGTATCGGCTATACGGTATACCCCGGTGAGTGGATCTGTACCGTGAAGGAACTGACTGCATGGTTCCGTACCCGCTTTCAGTGCCAGGCAGTCTCTATCCTAGATGAACTGCAGAAACGCCACCTTATCTCCTATCTTTTTCTTGACCGTGGGAAAGTGGTCAAATATAAGATCCGTGACTGGAAAAAACATAATACTGTGCTGGACTATAACTGCCCCTGTCAAAAGGATACAGGATTTTTCTTTATGCCCACTGTGGTTGCAACAGAACTGGTCAGCGCCGGACGCTGCTCTGAAATGGATATCCTGCTGGATCTGTGGATGTCTGCTGTCTACAATGACAGCCAGGTGCAGGGTTCAGAAATTGGTCCGGTTGTCTATTTCCGTAATGGCACTGGCTCCCCGCTGGCCGCCTACAGTGAAATGGCTGTCCGTTGGGGCATCTCCAAAGCCACAACGGGACGTGTGCTGAAAAAACTCGCTGATATGGACTATATCTCCTTAATATCATTCCCTGGAAGAACAGGCAGCGTAATCTATCTGCATAGCTACCTTTCCACTATGTTCCAAGTATCAGATGTCTTTGTTGACAAGGAGGAGGTTGCCATGGTTCTGAAGATCAATCTTGCATTGCCGGACGAAACGGATTCACAGGCAGATTCTGTTGTTACAGAACACGAGATATGCGTTTCAGAGGAATTATCCAGCGTTTCAAAATCGAACATGGAAACTGTCATCACAAAAATGGCGCAAGTCCTTGATGCACAGGGCATTTCCTGTTTCCGGTGTCCGAAATCCATATATAAGTTATATCCTTTATCAGACGCCTGCAGGGAAGAGTATATATCCCACATACTGAAGGGGACTGTACGGTTTGGAATGACTGTATCCTGCGGGGAGGATAAGCCGGTCTACACCTTTGAGCTGATGCTCTCTCCCACCGAAAAAGACAGGGAAGGAGGGAGCAGGGCATGAAAAAGAATCAGACAGAAATGAACATTGCCGATAACCCTCTATACCATGATACCTGGAAGCTGCTGAAGAAATACAGGGATGTAGTGTGGAGCCTGGAGCTGTCCGTCCAGCAGGTACGTAGTCGGTTTGAGATCGAATATGGGAGTTCCATTGAGGATTTTCTGGAATCGGTTTATGTGGCAGGGATAGATCTGTCAGACCGCAGTATAGAACACCATGCCAAATGCATCGAACGGAGCCATCGGATGCTGAAACTTCTGGACACTTCCATCGACCTGCTCCGTACCAAACACAAGAATGGGGAGAGCTACTACTGGCTGCTGTATTACTCCTTCCTTTCCCCGCAGCAGTTAAGAAATGTGGAGGAGATCATAGAGAAACTGCGCCCCCATATCCGAGATATCAGCTTCCGCACCTATTACCGCAGGAGGCGGGAGGCGATTGACGCACTCAGCTCTATCCTATGGGGGTATACGTGTAAGGACAGTATCGACATTCTGGAGAAGTTCTTTCCAGATGATAAGGATGCCAGGGAAGAAAAATAAGCAGCTATATGATATTCAAAGGCAATCAGGCCGGATTGGAGGAAATATATGATAACATTGACCGAGGATGAAAAAAAGATGGTATTCCAGCTGGAAGGCTGCCACAGGTATGATGCGATACAGGAGATTGCTGTGTTCTGCTGGTACACCCGTGACCATGATAAAAGAAACATTGCCGAAAATCTGTTAAAGAAACTCCGTGAACTCTCAGAAAATGACTGCAGAGAGCTGATTTGTGATATTCAGAAAAATTATCATCTGCCACAGAAAGCAAGGACTGTTGGAGAGATGATCGCTGTGGCCCGGCAGGAGTCCGGCGCCCGGAAGCTGGAAGGGCATGACATTATGGCACTGGAACGCTTTGACCCGGAAGTGAAGCATATGATTATATTTGATGTGCTTTCGAGAGAATCCCCCATAGGAGATAAAGGGCATAGGATGCGGCTGTTTCTGACAGAAGCGGGATATAAAAAGGCGTTGGAGAGTCAGGACAGGTCTTTTATTCAGATTCTGAACCATGCAAAAGTGTCGCAAGGGCATTTGCAGTATGACCGGAAAGAATGCAGATAAAGGAAATTCATTGAACCATACGGGATTTTGTGGTATTATGAATATGGAGAAATATATGTATAAGGCAGGTGACATCCTTGATGGAACGTACTATAAAAGACAGCGTTTTTACAAATCTTTTTAAAGATAAAAAGTATTTAATACAGTTATATCAGGCACTTCACCCGGATGATAAACAGACTACCGAAGATGACATAAAAGATATCACCATCAATAATGTTCTTGTTGATGATATCTATAATGATCTGGGATTTTCAGTAGGTAACCGGCTTTTGATACTGATAGAAGCTCAGGCCACATGGACAGTAAATATTTTGTTTCGTATCCTTATGTATCTTGTACAGACATATCGGGAATATTTTAAGGTAACAGAGCAGGATATTTATAACAGTACAAAATTGAAAATGCCAAAGCCTGAATTATATATCATATATACGGGAAACAGGAAGGAACGTCCAGAAGAAATATCTTTTTCAGAAGAGTTTTTTGGTGGAGAAAATATTTGCATAGATGCGAGAGCTAAGATTATTTATGATGGAAAAGAAGGTGATATTATCCATCAATACGTGACATTTACCAAAGTATGCCAAGAACAGGTGTCAATCTATGGAAGAACCAGAAAAGCTATACAGGAAGCGATCCGCATCTGCAAAGACAGGAATGTGCTGAAGGAATATCTCGAAAGCAAAGAAAAGGAGGTTGTCAATATGATGATGGAGTTATATGATCAGGAAGAAGTTATGCGTTCTTATGTCAAAAGCAAGGAACATGATACAAAAGTTGAAACAGCCAAACGATATTTGTCACTGGGAAAATTGTCCTTTGAAGAAATTGCGATTGGTTCTGGTCTGTCTTTAGAAGAAGTGGAGGAACTGGCTGATTTACAGTTAGTTTAAATTTAAACCAATATCGCCCAAAAATAAAGGCAGTATATCTTATTCACAAGGTATACTGCTTTTATTTAATAAAGTCAGCTTAGCTTACTATGCCTTTCTGGCTTTATAATGTTCCTGATGTCCACACACAGCCGGTCTATGCCTCGGATGTATAGACGAAAGAAAATATTTACGATGTAATATGCCATTTGAAAAGTTCTTTGATCACATTGTCAGCCATTCCGATTCTTTTTAGAATACAACAATATACCAGTTCAATAAGGACGAAGGCAGTTTCGGCCAATGAGTTGTCCAAAGGCATAAAACTGCCGTGAGTAATTGTATTACGATATTTTACAAACTCATCAATCTGTTTTCGAGAGATCCATTCTCCCATCAGCGGCTGGTGCTCGAAAAAACATTTTTCAATTTTGTCAGAAAGAGCTCCTGATAAATGATTAAGAGTACCAAGAATATAATCATAAGCCTTAGAGTCAGTCAGAGAATGCTCCCCATCGCGGTCTTCTATTACAATTGATTTTAATTTACTGACCAGTTGGTCAAATGTTTCCTCTTGTTGTACTTGAATTTTTGATAATTCCATTTCTGATTCAAAGGCAGAACAGATTTCCCTTATTTTCATACTGGTAATATAATTAACTGTCTCATCATCTTCAGGAATAAATCCAATATTAAAATGTGGTCTTTTAGGTTTATTATTTACTATGGAGTCTAATAAATTGGTTACAGATTCACCCAAAGTATTGAAAGTCAAACAGCTATGCATTCTTTTATCCGTATCATAAGCATGTTCATAACAAACATAACATTCCGCAACGGAATCAATCATTTGTGGAAAATTTTCAACATGGTCTTTAAAAGCTATTGCTTCAAATCTTATATTACACCGAAATGTCATAAACTGACACATACTTAATATATATCCATATATCTCTGGAAAAGTCTGGATTTCCTTTTCTTCAACAAAGGTAATTTCTAAATTTATCCCACCAATTGAAATTAAATCGCCATTCTCAGCTGTTCTTCGTTCATGAGGATTTGAGTGAATAGAAATATTCCCTTTGATTTTTTTGTTAAGTAATGGATATGTTTGGCAATCATCCTGATATTTCCCCTTTATTTCTAAACCATCAGTATATTCAAAGCAGACAGAAGATGGAGAAAAAAGCTTATTAAGAATACCACCTTCAAAACATATGATCTTATATGTTTTGATATTCGGAGAACTACTGACAAAGTATCCCCAAGTATTAAGAGTCAGTTCATTCCATATTTTTAAGTCCTGATTGGGAAAAATATATACATATTTGTTTTGAGATGTACGCCCTAAAATAAATCCCTGGTGCTGAGGGAGAATAACAGAGCTTCTTGGTATAGGATCTGCATTAAAGAACACACATTTAAACTTGTCTAAAACAAATGAAATTTTTTCATATCCTTCAACTACCCCATACAATTTTACTGTATTTTGCATATCATCACCTTTTAAACTTTGTTCAATAAATTTTATCGAAAAATATAACAGATATTTCTAAAACAAACTAACTTTAGTTAAATTAACAAATGCCGATCCTGTCTATTATAAAGAAACCGCCTCACCTCCATAGTCGGGGCATTCTCTTTATCATCAATCACTACATAATAAATTGTAAAATTATCAACATAGATGCGGTAATAGGCATATTTCCGTTCCCGAATGGAATGATATGGTTCAAAGGATTCTGCCACCGGAAGCCGGTCCAGTATGGCTTTCTCAACTTTATCCAACAGGTCACTGACAGCTTTGGGGTTTTTCAGCTTTTCAGCGATATACGTTATCTTTTCGTCAAGATCCTCATAAAAAAGCGGCAGGTAACGTAACCTGTATTTCTTATCATACATTTATTTTCCTCCGAAGGCTCCCAAACACTTCCTCATGGGTCATTCTTCTGCTGTCCTCTGCGGCTACCCGGTCTGCCTCGTCCAGTGCCACCTCTACGCCATCTGTAAGCTGGGAATACATGTCCAGGCTGAGGACCACCATAGCACCATATCCGTTTTTTGTAAGATATACTGGTTCTCCTTCATTCACAAGCCTTTCAATGTCCGGGAATTTATTTCTAAGGTCTGAAACAGGTCTGATCTGTATCATATATCACGCCTCCTTATCTTAATTCTATCATAATTTTATCATTTCTTTTATTCTACCTGATTATACATCAAAATGCAATGAAAACAGGATGTTTTATTTAGCAAAAGGTCTGGCATGAAATTGGCACAATTCCGCACAAAATTGGCACGGTTCTGCTCTTTCCCCGTAAATAGGAATATGTTACACTAAATATGCTTAAAACTGTATCCAGAAGCAATCCGGGCTGGCATGGCACCTTTCCAAAGAGGTGCTTTTTTTGCGCCTCTGAACGCATGATCCGTTTTTTCCCTGCCTGCCAGACCAAAAGAAAGAAGACCGTGCCCGTCTCTGCAGCATGGTCTTTTCTTTCCACAACCAAATCTTATTTAAAGGAGGTCCACAAATTGAGACTGAAAAACAAACTGCAGACGCCTGCCCCGGCAGGCAAAAAGCCCAAAGCCAGGTTCTCCCCTGCGAAGGCCGCCTACTATGTATTCCTGAGTTTTATGATGTTCCTGATGGCCACGCAGCCGGTCTATGCCTCGGATGTATGGACGAAGGCCACGGAGATCATGAAGGACGTCTACAACCAGATCGTGCTCATCTCCACCGTGGCC
>CAJTDB010000057.1 GCA_910574965.1 Lachnospiraceae bacterium
CACTGAAATCATCAAAAATAAAATCCAAACTTTTTTGCAGTAAAAATCCGGATTTGTAATCTTTTTTGCAAAAAGTTTGGATTTCTCCTAAGTTTGGATTTGTGGAAAAATCCAAAAGTTTTGATTTTTCCATGATGCAGTTTTTATGGCAAGTCTGTTCATTTTACAAAAATTTGACATAAGTTATGTTTTTGATTTTACAAGCAGTATTTATGATAAAAAGCGTAGAAGAAAATATCACAAAGAAAAAAGGAGAAAATTATTATGAAAAAAATTGTTACTTTTGTTGCCACTTTATCACTTGCACTCGTAGCTATGACCGGATGCGGGAAGGCGGACAGCAAAACAGTATCTACGGATGGCTCAACCTCTATGGAAAAAGTAATCGGTGCTTTGGGCGAAGCTTTTGAGGAAAACAATTCCGGTGTAACCTTTACATATAACCCTACCGGTTCCGGCTCCGGAATTACGGCTGTGGCAGAAGGACGCTGCGATATTGGTCTTTCCAGCCGTAACTTAAAGGAAGAAGAAAAAGCGCAGGGATTGACTGAAACGGTGCTTGCGCTTGACGGGATTGCTGTCATTGTAAATCCGGATAATCCGGTAAATGACCTTGACCTTGAAACGATTAGCAGGATTTATAGAGGGGAAATAACAAACTGGCAGGATATAGGCGGCAATGATCTGGAAATTGTCCTGATTGGACGTGAAGCCGGGAGTGGTACAAGAGATGGCTTTGAATCCATTACGGACACGGAGGATGCCTGCAAATACCGTCAGGAGCTTACATCTACCGGGGATGTGATTACAACGGTGGCAGGCAATCCGGCGGCAATCGGATATGCTTCCCTTGCATCTGTAAAGGATACGGTAAAAACCCTTTCTGTCGGCGGTATTGTACCTGCGGAGGAAACGGTAAAAGATGGTAGCTATGTGGTGCAGCGTCCGTTTGTGTTAGTGACAAAGAGCGGCGCAGAGCTTTCGGCAACTGCACAGAAATTCTTTGATTATATTACTTCATCTGAAGCAGGTGAGATTATCTCATCTGCGGGTGCAGTACCAGTAAATAAATAATCCGGCGGATTATGAAAGGTTTTGGAAGGTGAAGTCAAATGAACAAAAAACAGTTCATGGAGAATGCCATACATGGCATATTCCTGATACTTGGTCTGATTACAGTTGGCTGTGTACTCCTGATTACTGTTTACCTTGTCATATCAGGGATTCCGGCTATCCGAAAAATAGGAGTTTTGAATTTCCTTTTCGGGAAGAAATGGGCTTCTACAGCAGCACAGCCGCAATATGGGATTTTTCCGTTTATCCTTACCAGTATTTATGGTACGGCTGGCGCAATCGTACTTGGAGTGCCAATTGGCTTTATGACAGCAGTTTATCTTGCTAAGATTGCGCCGTTAAAAATAAAAACCGTTATTGAAACAGCGGTAAGTTTATTGGCTGGCATTCCGTCGGTAGTTTATGGGCTTGTGGGAATGATGGTGCTTGTGCCAGGGATACGGATTGTTTTCCATATCCCCGATGGAGCCAGCCTGTTTGCTGCTATCATTGTACTTGCAATTATGATATTACCCTCAATCATTAAAGTGTCGCTTACGGCATTAGAAGCTGTTCCAAAGGAATATGAGGATGCTTCCCTTGCGCTTGGTTCGACACCGATTGAAACATACTTCCGTGTATCCGTTCCGGCGGCAAAAAGCGGCATTGCGGCGGCTGTTGTGTTAGGCGTTGGCAGGGCTATCGGCGAGGCTATGGCTATTATGATGGTGGCGGGGAACGCCCCAAATATGCCGAAAATTTTTCAGAGCGTCCGTTTCCTTACAACCGCTGTGGCAAGTGAAATGTCTTATGCGGCTGACGGAAGTTTACAGAAACAGGCATTATTTTCGATTGCGTTGGTTTTATTCCTCTTTATCATGCTGATAAATGCCGTATTAAATTTCTTTTTGAAACAAAGCAAGGAGTAAATATAGATGGAAAAACAATCAATTTCCCTTAGAAGGAAAACATATATTACAGCCATGCGTGTGTTGATGGGGATTTCCGTATGCATTACTTGTGCATTGGTATTATTTTTGATTGGTTATGTATTGTGGAAAGGGCTGCCGAATGTATCTTGGGAGCTGCTTACTACGAAACCGAGTTATCTGTCTGACCGGATCGGGATACTGCCGGATATTCTTAACACAGTCTATATTGTAGCGGCAACTTTGGTATTTGTTCTCCCGCTTGGAGTTGGTGCGGCGATTTATCTTACAGAATATGCCAAAAATAAGAAACTGGTAGATATGATTGAGTATGCAGCCGAAACCTTATCAGGGATTCCGTCTATTATTTATGGACTTGTAGGTATGCTGTTTTTCTGTCAGTTTTTTGGTATGAAAACTTCCCTCTTAGCGGGGGCATTTACTTTGGTAATCATGAATCTGCCTACGATTATGCGCACAACGCAGGAAAGCCTGAAAACAGTACCGCAAAGTTACCGTGAAGGTGCTTTTGGGCTGGGAGCTGGAAAGTGGCGTGTGATTTATACCGTTGTGCTTCCAGGTTGTATTGATGGAGTCATAACAGGCTGTATATTGTCAGTGGGGCGAATTTTGGGAGAATCAGCGGCACTTCTTTTTACGGCTGGTTTTGCCCATGCCCTGAACGGGATTCTTGAAGGGCTTGGCAGTGCAGGGGCAACTTTGACGGTCGCATTATATGTCTATGCAAAAGAAAACGGGGAATTTGGTATAGCCTTTGCAATTGCCGCTATCCTGATGATTTTGACCATGTTCATCAATCTGTCGGCTACACTGGCGAGCAGATATTTCCAAAAAAGGAGAAATGTATGAATAATATAATGAATCATGACAAAAATCCTGCCATGGTGGTAAAAGACCTGTGCCTGTGGTATAGCAGTACACAGGCTTTGAAAGATGTAAATATTGAGATTGAAGGACAGAGCATTACGGCACTGATTGGCCCCTCCGGGTGTGGGAAGTCTACTTTCCTTAAATCGTTAAACCGAATGAATGACCTTATCGCTGGTGTACGGATTACAGGAGAAGTGTATTATAGGGGCGATAATATTTTTGATGCAGATGTCGATGTCAATGAGCTTCGCCGCAGTATTGGCATGGTTTTTCAAAAGCCGAATCCTTTTCCTATGAGCATCTACGACAATATTGCTTACGGACCGAGGACACACGGAGTGAAAAATAAGGCAAAATTGGACGATATAATAGAACGCTCTCTGCG
The DNA here is from genome assembly GCA_910574965.1 of Lachnospiraceae bacterium. Classification (GTDB taxonomy): domain Bacteria; phylum Bacillota; class Clostridia; order Lachnospirales; family Lachnospiraceae; genus Hominiventricola. The sequence goes on from CAJTDB010000057.1 coordinate 3,259, forward strand.
TGGGGCGGCAATCTGGGATGAAGTAAAGGACAGGCTGAAAAAATCGGCATTAGGACTGTCAGGCGGTCAGCAGCAGCGGCTCTGCATTGCCCGTGCATTAGCGGTAGAGCCGGATGTGCTTCTGATGGATGAGCCTACAAGCGCACTTGACCCTATTTCCACATCTAAAATAGAGGAACTTGCAATGGAACTTAAAGAAAAGTATACTATTATCATCGTAACGCACAATATGCAACAGGCTGTGCGGATTTCCGATAATACGGCTTTCTTTCTCCTTGGCAATTTAATTGAGTATGGAAATACGGAAAAGATGTTTGAGCAACCAAAGGACAAGCGGACGGAGGATTATATTACGGGGAGGTTTGGGTAATGAGAAGTCGTTTTGATGAACAGCTTGCTATGCTGAATAAAGAGCTTACCCAAATGGGGGCAATGTGTGAGGAAGCGATTGCCGCTGCTTCAAAAGCATTAACTATGGGCGACATAAAGCTGGCAGACAAGGTTTTATCCCTTGATGGAGAGATTAACCGGATGGAGCGCACAATCGAAACACTGTGTTTGAAACTGCTGTTACAGCAACAGCCGGTAGCAAGGGATTTACGGCAAATATCTGCAGCCCTTAAAATGATTACTGATATGGAGCGTATTGGAACACAGGCGGCGGATATTGCGGAAATTATCACGTTTCTTGACGGAAGGACTGGAGGGGAATGTGAACAGATCCGGTTTATGGCAGATGCGGCGAGCCAGATGGTTACAGAAAGCATTGACGCTTTTGTAAAACAGGATGTAGTATTGGCTGGTGCGGCGATTGACCGTGATGATGTGGTTGACGATTTGTTTTTACAGGTCAAGTCATCTCTGATTAAGCTGATAGCAGAAAAACCGACAGACGGAGGATATGCGCTGGATTTACTGATGATTGCCAAATATTTTGAGCGTATCGGGGATCATGCGGTAAATATTGCAGAGTGGGTGGCTTTTTCCGTGACAGGAGAACATAAAGGAGCATGATTATGAAAGTATGGTGTGTGGAAGATGATGACAGTATCCGGGATATTGAGGTATATACGCTTAATTCCACTGATTTTGAAGCAAAAGGATTTTTGGATGCAATAGCCTTTCGTGACGCTTTATCTATGGAAAAGCCGGATTTGATAATTCTTGATATTATGCTGCCCGGAGAGGATGGCGTGGAACTGCTGAAATTTTTAAAAGACAGCCCTGACACTTGCAGGATTCCCGTCATCATGGCAACTGCAAAAGGCATGGAGTATGATAAAATCCAGAGCCTTGATTTAGGTGCGGATGATTATCTTGTAAAGCCTTTTGGGATGATGGAGATGGTTTCCCGTGTGAAAGCGGTACTCCGCCGGTGCAATCCTACAGAGGTAGAACATCTTTTGAAAGCCGGGGGGCTTGTTGTCAATCTGGACGAACATACAGTTTCCATTGATAATGAAAGAATACAGCTTACCTTAAAAGAATTTGAACTTCTCCGGCTGTTCCTTTCCCGTCCGGGCATCGCATTTTCCCGTGACCAGCTTTTTAATGACATATGGGGAGCTGATTATGTCAGTGAAACGAGAACGGTTGATATGCATATCCGTACTCTGCGTGTAAAACTGGGGGATTATGGGAAAATGATTGAAACAGTGCGTGGTGTTGGTTATAGGTTAGAGGTGCAGGCATGACAAAGAAAATTTTTAAATCAATTATGGTTGTAGCGGGGGCTGTCCTGATTGCAAGCCTTGTTATCATCATGGGATGTCTTTACAGTTATTTCAGTAATGTTCAGGGAAAACAGTTGGAGGATGAACTGTCTTTAGCTGCCATAGCCGTTGAAAAGGATGGACGGAACTATCTGGAGGAATTACAGTCAAGGGAGTACCGTCTGACATGGGTTGCTGAAAATGGAGATGTTATATATGATACACAGTCTGACGGGGAAAGTATGGAAAACCATGCGGACAGGGAAGAAATTCAAGAAGCCCTGCGGAATAAAGAGGGAAAAAGCTCACGTTATTCCACGACTCTTTTAGAAAAAACACTTTACTGTGCAAGGCGGCTTAATGATGGTTCAGTATTAAGGATTTCTGTCAGCAGCGTTACGATATGGGTGCTTGTTTTGGGGATGATACAGCCGATTTTAATTGTAGTTGTTGTAACACTCATTTTATCAGGAGTATTAGCAAGCCGTATTTCTAAACATATCATGGAGCCGTTAAACAGACTTGATTTAGAAAAACCGCTGGAAAACGATACTTATGAGGAGCTGGCTCCCCTATTAAACCGTATCAATAAACAGCATAAGCAGATTGATATGCAGTTGTCGGAACTCCAAAGGAAAAATGATGAATTTGCACAGATTACATATGGCATGACGGAAGGGCTTGTCCTTTTGAATGAGAAAAATATAATTCTGAACATTAATCCTGCCGCGCTGAAGCTGTTTCATACGAAACGTTCCAGCATAGGTAAAGATTTTCTGACAGTAGAGAGAAGCCATAATGTGAGCCACGCCATACAGGACGCATTTTCAAGTGGACACAGCGAAATCCGCATAGAACGTGAGGGAAAAGAGTATCAGATCCATGTCAACCGCATTGAATCTAACGGTATTGTAATTGGGGCGGTTGTTCTTGCCTTTGATATAACAGAAGCAGCTTTCGCAGAAAGGAACAGACGGGAGTTTACTGCCAACGTATCACATGAATTGAAAACTCCGCTGCAATCCATAATGGGGAGTGCGGAGTTAATGGAGAACGGTCTTGTAAAATCGGAGGATATGACACGTTTTGTAGGGCATATCCGCACAGAGGCAGGGCGGCTTGTAACATTAATTGATGATATTATCCGTTTATCCCAATTAGACGAGGGATGCGATATGCCGTTTGAAAATGTTGATTTATGTGAGATCGCATCTGAGGTGATGGCAGGACTGGCAGATATAGCAGCGGCAAAAGATATTGAAGTGGCTTTAACAGGAAAAAAGGTTTATATTAAAAGTGTCCGGCGGCTCTTAACAGAAATTGTTTTTAACCTCTGTGATAATGCTATCAAGTATAATAAGAACGGCGGTACGGTAGAAGTAGCTATAAGCAGTCAGGAAAATAGTGCCTCGATTACGGTGAAGGATTCGGGAATCGGCATACCGCCGGAACATCAGGCAAGAATCTTTGAACGATTTTACCGTGTAGACAAGAGCCGCTCTAAGGAATCAGGTGGAACGGGATTAGGACTATCTATTGTAAAACATGCTGTACAATACTTGAATGGCAAGATTGAACTGCAAAGCAGCCTGGGGCAAGGAACGGTTATACAGATTATTTTTCAGCAAGATAAAAGTGATGTGGTGCAGTTTTCCTAAAAAACCTGTATTTTACATAAATTATACAAAACATAACTTTTATATTTTACAAAGCATTCATAAAATTATCTTTATAACTATAAATGAGCAAATATAGAAATTTGCACAAAACTACCCTACCAATTTCAAAACAGCTTCAAGTGACGCACCATTTTTTATGAACTGGTGCAGATTACCGATTCGCTCTGTTTTGACTT
>CAJTDB010000058.1 GCA_910574965.1 Lachnospiraceae bacterium
CGCCGGATGCCGTCACGGAAATGTCATACCCTTCCCCGCTGCTGATCCAGATTCCAAAGAAGGGAGTCTCCATCTGGGAGAGGGCCTGTTCCTCTGCCGCCTGGAGGGGAATATCATTGATCCTTTTAATCACTTCCTTCTCCGTACTGCTGTCATACAGAGTCCTGACCATAACCGTTTCCCCGTCATAATAATATAGTTGGAAAGCACTTGTATCCGGGCTTGCCCCAACAAGGATATTTCCACCCTTATCATTTTTGTAAAGAAACACAGCAAACAGAACGCCTTCCACAGCCAAAAATAAAATGATGAAAAACACAATTGATATATACTTTGTTTTCCTGTTTTCAAATGTCCCCATCGGTATCCTCCTTTATAAACCTGTCTATATTAGAAAAGCCACAGTAAAACTGCGCTTCACCGTCAGAACTATCGGCTCCTTTTATTATCCTCCGATTGGCCGATTATGGGAAGCCCTGAAACAGAACCTACTATCCTGTCTTTTCCTCCATCCCTTTCACAATCCCCTTCACAAGTTCTCCGGCAAGCTTCTCCTGATATTCTTCTGACATCAGCTGATTCCTTTCATTATAATTGGAAAGATAACCTATTTCTACCAATACAGCAGGAACTGTTGTATTCTTCAGAATATAGTAATCGGCAGGTTTTACATTCCTTGAAACAATATTTTTGCTCTCTTCTATTGTTTCCATAATCCTTTCCGCATAATGTTTCCCTTCCTCCCCGCTCTTGCAGTAATAACATTCCAGACCATATATCGAACTGTCTTTTTCATAATAATTGCAGTGAATGCTTATAAAAAGATCTGCCTTTTCCCCATTTGCAATCTGTACCCGTTCCTCAAGTTTCATAAAAATATCTTTATCCCTGGTAAGTACCACCCGGATGCCCTGTTCCTCCAGCAGTTCCTTTAATTTCAGGACAACAGCAAGGTTGATCTCCTTCTCCGTTGCCGCCTGTTCCACTGTTCCCCCATCTTCCCCGCCGTGTCCGGCATCCAGGACAACCATATGGTTTTCTTCCCCCGAAAGGTCTGCGTCCAATTCATCTTCCTCTACACCGGATATTGTTACCCGAACAGCATCCGCCTTTTGGGTGCTACTCTCATTCTCATTCCTGCGGAAAAAATCCCGGATATACAAACAGCCACAGATCATCAGCAGAATCATAACTGCCAGAACAGCCGCCATGATTCCCCGGACGGTATAGGCTATGACCCTACGCCTCTTTCTGGCAATCTTCTTGCTTCTTTTTCTCTGATTCTCTGTCTTCCAGGCTGGCTGTCTTCTCTTTTGCACCATACTTACTCCTGCATTTTGTTCCTTTGGGGTATTGACAATATATAAATTACAAAAACTGCCAACCAAGCATGCCACGAACCACCGCCCACTGGTTCCTGACATGCTTACCTGGCATACTGATGATATATTAAATTATTTTCCGGCGGCCGTAAGATACTGCCCTACTGCCGCGCCGCAGGAACATAATGGAATTTTGTTCCTTCTGCTACCACCCACATATTCGTTGGATCATCCTCATCCCATTTGTAATTTCTATCCAGAAACAGTACCCTTCCATCGGGCAGTGTTGCCATCGGGAAATATCCCTCTGTGCTGAAAGGCAGCTCGCCTGCGGAAACCTTCCATTTGATACTGGCACTCCCCAGGTCATAGCCAAGGATTCCCTGTCCGCCGAAAATTACAAGGTCACAGTCCCTCCCCGGACATACACAGTTATAGAAGCTGCCATCACTGTGGAGAAGAAAAGAAGTGACATCCCCTATACTACCATTGCGCCCGTCCAATTCAACGATCACGGAAGTGCCATCATTTGCAATACTGTCCCAAAGTACGGCGTATACCTTTCCGTCCCGTCCTCTTCCCATGGCGGTGCGCAGCGTATAAACCTTGTAATCATAACTGATCTTATTCAGGAAGTTCCCTTCCGCATCAAAGGCCAGCACTGCTGTTCCATCGTTCTGTGTGGAAAGGTAGATATCCCCGTTTCCTGCCACTGCAATCATACGGGGTGAAAAAACTTCCTGTTTTACATATTCGGAAATGTCCAGTTTTGCCGCCACCTCACCAGACGGGCTGACCCTCCATACTTCACAGTGTTCTGTAGGGCAGACAACCTCATCATCCCTCATCACTGCTTCAATATCCCTGTCCTCTGCCACCACATACAGGTTCCCCTGTTCGTCCGTGGTCATGACGGAAAACACCATTCCATCCGGCGCCGTCACCTGCAGAACCTCCCCGTCAGCCTCCCCTGGCTTCATTTTCAGGATTCCGGATCCCCCGTCCCGCTCCCTGCTCAATAAATAAATGGCATCCGAAGACGCCGTAAGCCAGTCTACGGACACACTCCCCTTATAATCTATGGTCCGTGCTTCTGTGGATAATGGGGGCAATGCGGAACTTTGGCTGCTTTCCTCCGGGACAGTGTCATCATCCGCACGATAAGCAGAATCTGCTGAATCTTCCTGCATCACCGGCTGCGGTACCTCTCCTTCCATAACATCTGCTGTTGGGTCTGGACTGCCGCTACAACCAGTAAGACATAAAGCGCCTGCCAACAGCAGCATACCCAACAGCCTGCATTTTTGCATTTTCATGTTCCCTTCTTCCTCCATATGTACTGATATGTTCCATTTCGCCTTTTTAGGGCACCATGGCTTACAGCCCTGATGCCCTGTTCCGGCCAGCCTGCTCTCAGGCAACACTGGCCTTATTCCCGATTTTTCTGTAAACTGGCAGCGATTATTCCTCCCCGGCCTGCGCTGCTCTTTCTTCGGCCTCTGCTTTTGCTTCCTCTCTTGCCTTCTGCACTTCCGGTGACTGGTCAAGGGCATAGTCCCTGGCTGCGTTAAAGTCCAGTATCTGCAGAAGCTCCTCGTCTGTCAGTTCCCGGTCAGGCAGGTAGAAGCAGCCGGTATCCTTCGTATAGGCCAGTGTATCCCCGTCCGGCACCTGGCTTTCATTCTCCACCAGGGTCAGCGTGTTCTCCGGGAACATGCCATTCTCGTACTCCTGTCGGAGGGCATCCATCCGTTTCCTTTCCTCCCTTGTATATTCCCTGCTGAACTGGTCTGCATGGATCTGTTGGCTCTGGATCATGTCCTCCGTTGCCTCCACCTCTGCCCTGGGAATCGCCTCCATCCTTGCCCGCACCAGGTTGCTGATTGCCGCATAGGAAGGAATGGACACCGCACCGAAGACCAGCATGAAGGCTGCCGCCGACATTGCCATCCTCTTAAAGCTGTTCCGTCTGTAGGTTCCGTCTGCCATCTGTGTTCTTACATTCATGATAATTTCCTCCTGCATATTTTCTTTCATGTGTACCTGTTTCATAGCATGTCTCAGCTGTCCGCCATTCATCTCACTCATCTGCAATATTCCTCCTTCCAGGCAGTCCGAAACTGCTCCCTTCCACGCTGCAGCCTCTTTTTGACCGCATGCTCCGTGATCCCCAGGATACCGGCAATCTCCTTTACCTGGTATCCTTCTACATAATGGAGTACCATCACGGCCCTCTGATTTGGGGGCATCTGGAGGAGCTCCCGCACCGCCTCCCTGTCTTCCTGCCGGGATACCAGTGTGCCTGCAAGCTCATCAATGGGCACCTTCGGGTGCCGGAATCTAAACCGCTGTATGTCCCTGCAGTGATTAGTCGCCACCTTGATCAGCCATGCCTTTTCATGCTCGCCGTCCACAAATTTCGGTTTTTTCTCCAGATATTTGCAGAAGGTCTCCTGAATGGCATCCTGGGTATCCTGTTCACTGCCGAGTATCACAATGCAGATCCGGTACAGCATCTCGCTGTGTTTCCTTACTGCCGCTTCCAGATCCATATCTTTCCATCTCCTTCCTGTTCCACATCCATCGCTCAAAATACCCGGACCTGGAAGAATTCCCGTTACCGTTCGCAGGGCGGGAAGATGTCCCTGCGAACTACATCCGTGCCCGAAAATCTTTCCGGGTATTCTTCGGCTGGATGCTGTTATACTTATGACACGCAATCGGAAGACGAAAGGTGACCTTTTTGCAAAATTTTTTAAGACATGTCTTTTTTATGAAAGAAATGCAGGAAATAAAGGTTTTATTTAAGAAAAACTGCCCTCTCCTGACAAGGGTTTTCTCCTTATCAAAAGAGGGCAGGCAATGGTTCAGACCACTTTTACAATACAAATCTGGGTTGCTTTCAGTCCGCTGCCGGAAGGACTTCCCCATACCCGAATGAACTGGCCGGATGCCAGGTCTGCCGCTGTTGCCTCTGACATTTCAGATCTGGCCCCTCCATCATAGATCGTTTGTATAGCAAACAGGGTATTTTCATTGTATGTAACTGAAATCCTATTAAACTCAGAATCATCCTCGCTTCCGGGAACCACTATGATATCACCGCCATTATCCGATTTTTCTGTAATGGCCTCTACCACGGTAAGCTGCCCATCCTTCAGCTCTTTGATATCCCCTTCCAGATTGGGAGTACTGTCCACCCATTCTGCAGATGTGCCAGACGTACTTTGACTTTGCGGTTCCGGTG
>CAJTDB010000059.1 GCA_910574965.1 Lachnospiraceae bacterium
ATTGCATGGCAGATGCCAAAAACAATGCTAAGGATTTTATATCCTGTATTTTCTATCAAACTACATATTACTATAAAACCATAAAAAAGTTGAAAAAGTGTAAAGGCAATTCCGAGTATAATCGCAATCCAATGCAGCATAGATGTATTCCTCCTTGTGATGTGTGAAAAATTACTTACTCTTGCTCCCACTTCCTTTTAACCGCATACCCAACCATCTTTTAACAGGTCTTCATCATAAGGAGCACTGATTGTATGAATCCTTCCTGAATGGATATTATGAATGATACATTCCGCCCATTCACCTTCCTTTATTTCAGAGAATAAGCCTTTACCTTTTTCCCACTTCTTTCTATCCCTATACATAGCCATGATCTCACGTTGTTCAAAAGTATGGTCATTCATTGGGATTGCAATAATGTCTCCAATTCTAATTGTTTCTCCTTTTTCAGCGAGAATATATACTTGAACTTCGTTCTCATCATAAGCTGATGTACTGGCCATTTGAAAAATCATTATATGCACCTCAATTTCCGATTTATATTGAACTGATGGTTATGCTTGTTTCTGGCCCTTACGTGTTATTGAAACATCATCGACCTGTTTTCTTGAATTGCCAAATCGCATAATTCAAGTAACCTGTCGATCCGAAACTCACAATCAGAATCAATAAAGCATTCAAATAAATTTTCAGGTTTTATTCCATAAAATTTAAAAATATCCTGCTTTAATTCGATTATTGATAAATCGGGTGGTTCATTCATGAATACTTGTTTAATTTCCTGTAATTCCATTTTTAACTGAACGCACTCATCAACATTCCAACTTCCATCGCAATCTGAATGATTTAGTAAAGTTGTCATTGGTCATGCAAATCTGCTCTTGCGCTTAAGAATTTTGGAGGCTAAACCTTTATTTGTATATTGGGAAATATCAGCCGTTCCTCATGGTGTGTCTGCGGATAGATAAACGCAAAATAGTAGGCAATACCCGTCAGTATCCCAGGGCGCACGAAATCCGGTAATTTCAAAAAACGGCATATAAAAGCTGTAGGAAAATTCGTAGGAATGCCCATCCGCACCGGTGACGGTAAAATGCTCCGCCGTACCTTTCACATCAAAATCCAGACGAACCAGCAGCGTATAAAGGCCGCCATAGCTGATAACGCCGCTTTCCAGGCCGATGCCAGTAAACAGCCCCGGCAAACGCGGCGGCAAGTACAATCCCTCCGAAAAAGCCCCTTTCTAAGAACTGCCCGATCTTATCCATGTTGCCCGGTCTCCTTCTTTTTGATTTCCGTTTCTACTTTCGAAAGGACTTTCTGCACCTCCGGATTCTTGATCCCTGGCAGAGTGCTTTTCAGAAGTTCAAGGCATTCCCGATCCTTTCCCATTTCTTTCAGCAGATCGATCTTATGTACCGAGATATAATCGTTCAAGGGGATGCCGTCATATACAAGCATGATGCCCGTATCGTTTTTTATTTTTGCCTCACATTGTTCCATCTCTTTCAGATAGCCCTCTGCGCTGCCACCGGACTTCCAGGCTGCATAAGCCGCGTTCCACCGGACGACCACCTGCCGCTGGCATAGATAGATACCAACGAGGTTTATCAGAAACCATGCAGCACAGACCGCTCCCATAAAGCCCAAAGTGAACGGCCAGCTTTCCACTGTATCGTATTCTACCACAATTTAGGGCATATTTCTAGCCGGCATAAACAGTCCCTGTTTACTTCCTCCTGTTTTACTTATGAGGTATGTTCCAAAGCTTTTCTTAAATCCGTCATATATAAACCCTGCTGCCTGTTCAGATATACCCCGATAAACGGTTTCATAAACCATTTTTTTGCTGTAACATCCTCCGTGAAATCAACCGTTGTTACGTTGCCTTTGCTGGAGAAAATCCCTGTCCAATGCCCATGCATATTATCATTCTCCATATCAAATTCTAAACGCCGGCATTCTTCCCTCACTGTAACGGTGAAGGTGGTCTGGCAGCCGGATGTTGTATATTCCACGAACTGCTTATCATCTATGATTTCAACCCTGCTCAGATCGCTGCGCCACGCCGTATCCTCCAGAAAAGTCACAATCTCCCAAACCTTTTGCAGTTCTGCGTGAAAGTCTGCTCTTATATTTGAAACTGCCATCTTAATGATTCCTTTCTTTCAGGTATACCCTTTTCCACTGTCCAGCTCTTTTCAGGAAGTTCTTTTCCAGAGAATCCGGATCCAGCTCCCCGGTTGAAAACATCTTCCAGTAACAACTGAGAAGATAACCGTTAATCTCTTCTAACAGCAGCTGCGTATCAATCCCCGCCGGAACAGGTCCATATCTGCCGGCCCCCATATATCTTCTGTTCCGTGAAGATATGCTGTCTTATAATGATTCTGAAGTTCTTCCCTGATTTCCGGGTTTTCCTCAAAAAATGCCCTCAGGATAAACAGGTATATGGTCGGAGCTTCCCTCATGAATACGCAGCCTGCCAGAACCCTCTGGCAGAGAATCTCAAACAAATCCGTGGTCTGCGTATCTCCCGTCCTTACTTTTTCACGGTAAAGCCTGCATGTTCCCAAAGGTACAGATACAGTTCCTTTTTATTTAAGAAATAATGAAACAGCAGGGATTTGGATACACCGCCGGCATCCGCAATCCTGGACATGGATGCATTTTTATAGCTGTTCCTGCCATCCTCCCATGCCCCACCAGAAACTCGGCGCTCAATGTTTCCACCACAAGTCTGTACATCCCTGGCTCCAGCGTGCCATAAATATCCAGATTATACGTCTCGCTGGCACTCTCCCCGTCCGGAAGGATATGGGCAATATCCTGGAAGCCAACATTATCCGCCCTGACAGGCATTGTGTACCACTGGCCGTCTATCTGCTTCTGGAGGGAAAAGTATTCCCCGTAAGTGAACTCTTCCCCGCTGTTATTGGTAATCAATACTGTAATCTCGCTTGTCCCAATGTCCTCGATGGTCATGGACACTCCCTCTGTGTCCTCTGTGAGCAGCTCATCCGCTTTCAGCAGAAAACAGATGTGATATACGGACAAATGCCCTGCATTGGGAAAGTTAAGGACATTCAGGGTATCCTCATCACTGCCTTCCATCTCTCTCCATAGAAAGGAGAGGTCCGTATCCCCATAGTAAACCGCCCCGTCATTCCTAAGCCAGACCCCGCCGGATGCCGTCACGGAAATGTCATACCCTTCCCCGCTGCTGATCCAGATTCCAAAGAAGGGAGTCTCCATCTGGGAGAGGGCCTGTTCCTCTGCCGCCTGGAGGGGAATATCATTGATTCTTTTAATCACTTCCTTCTCCGTACTGCTGTCATACAGCGTCCTGACCATAACCCTTTCCCCGTCATAATAATACAGTTGGAAAGCACTTGTATCCGGGCTTGCCCCAACAAGGATATTTCCACCCTTATCATTTTTGTAAAAAAACACGGCAAACAGAACGCCTGCCACAGCCAAAAATAACATGATGAAAAACACAACTGGTATATATTTTGTTTTCTTGTTTTCAAATGTCCTCATCGGTATCCTCCTTTATAAACCTGTCTATATTAGAGAAGCCATTGTATAAAGAACTGCCCGCGGAAATAATCAGTAAAAGCAGACTTTGAGTATTTTGACAATATGGTCACCGACCAGATTTTAAAAGTAAAACTGCGCTTCACTGTCAGAACTATCGGCTCCTTTTATTATCCTCCGATTGGCCGATTATGGGAAGCCCTGAAACAGAACCCACTATCCTGTCTTTTCCTCCAGCCCTTTCACAATCCCCTTCACAAGTTCTCCGGCAAGCTTCTCCTGATATTCTTCCGACATCAGTTGATTCCTTTCATTGCGAACTACATCCGTGCCCGAAAATCTTTCCGGATATCCTTTGGTTGGATGCTGTTATACTTATGACACGCAATTAGAAGACGAAAGGTGACCTTTTTGCAAAATTTTTTAAGACATGCCAGATTTATCAAAGAAATGCAGGAAATAAAGGTTTTATTTAAGAAAAACTGCCCTCTCCTGACAAGGGTTTTCTCCTTATCAAAAGAGGGCAGGCAAAGGCTCAGGCCACTTTTACAATACAAATCTGGGTTGCTTTCAGTCCGCTGCCGGAAGAACTTCCCCATACCTGAATGAACTGGCCGGATGCCAGGTCTGCCGCTGTTGCCTCTGACATTTCAAATCTGGCCCCTCCATCATAGATCGTTTGTATAGCAAACAGGGTATTTTCATCGTATGTAACCGCAATCTTGTTAAACTCAGAATCATCCCCGCTGCCAGGAGACACTACGATATCACCTCCATTATCTGATTTTTCTGTAATGGCCTCTACCACGGTAAGCTGCCCATCCTTCAGCTCTTTGATATCCCCTTCCAGATTGGGAGTACTGTCCACCCATTCTGCAGATGTGCCAGACGTACTTTGACTTTGC
>CAJTDB010000060.1 GCA_910574965.1 Lachnospiraceae bacterium
AAATGGATACATCAACATTTGAAGCGTTATACTCAGCATTCCAAAATGTTAATCATTTTAAAGAATGCTGAGAAATAAGGCACTTTACTACTAAAAGATGAGCATTATTCGTTAGCGCAATCCACAAATCCTTGCCATTTCATCTTCACTGCCCTCCCACATTGCCGCTTCATCAGGTATGGGTGTTGGAACAGATTCCATTGCTCCCCGAAGCTGTTCAACAGACTGCTTTGCATAGTAGTTTTTGGTTGTATCAGTCCTGGCATGTCCTAACACTGTAGAGACAAGTTCGATGGCGATCCCATCCTGGTAAAGATTTGTGGCCCTGGTCCGCCGGAACATGTGGCAATGGACTGAATCTGGAATGCTGATCCCTGCCTCGCTTACCAGGGCTGCATATTTTTTTATAATCCTCTGGACATTTCCAACGGACATCCTGTCTGCCACACCTTTTATCGTTGTGGAAAATAAGTAGGCTTCTTTAGAAGAATTGCTGTGATATACACGCATATACTCCTTAAGGTGTCCAGCCGCCTTAGCTGTCAATTGTATGGTTCTCTCTTTGTTGCCTTTGCCTGTTATGAAAATATTGGGATATTTTGATTCCATTGCAACATCACATAAGCGGAGGTTGAGCAGCTCACTGACTCTTACAGCTGTATCGTAGAGGAGAATCAAAATAGTACGGTCCCGTACACCAAACTTCGTATCCGGCGGTGCGGACAGTATTGCGGCAAGTGCATCCTCGGACAGAACAGGCTTTTCCTTTTTTATGGTTTTGCAGGGTGATATCTGGCTGACTGCCAGAGCAACCGACTGGATGGATATGTCCATATCCGAGGCATAGTTCAGATAGGCGCGGATAGCCGCGACTCTTACATTTACAGTTGATGGCTGGCTGCCATTTGCAAGCAGATACTCTCTAAAGTTATAAATACATTCTTTGGTACAGTCGGAAAACTGAAAGGTGCTTATGGACTTACCTAATTCACCTACAAGATAGTTTTTAAATATTGTAAGGGAATCCCTATAGGATTCTGCTGTAGCCTGACTGCGTCCGGCCTGCTTTACCAAATAGACATTTAGAAAGTTCCATGTCTGGGAAAAGAACAGCTGGCCAGACCGTATCTTTTCTGGTTTATTCTTCATAGGGAACCACCTCCGGAATAACCTTTCCCGACACTGTATCTTTCTTCCGGATAGTATCAAATGCCTTTTCTACAAGATGATAGTAATAATACGTTTCATCAGGGCTTTTATGTCCAAGGTATCTGCTTAAATATGGGAGCATAGTGTTTGTATCAATTCCCTGGTGCATCCACTCATTAAACCTCTCCACTACAAAAGCGTGGCGTAAACAGTGGGGCGTCGGGTGTTTAGCAAGTGTCCCGGCAGCTGGAAGCATAGCCCAATGACGGTTAAAACTTGACTCTACTCCAGAACACGAAACAGGCTTATGCGGGTCTTTTCCTGGAAAAGCCCAGTCAATTCCGGGGAAAAGCTTTTCCTGGCATTCTTTATAGCTTTTAAGTACTGGAAGGCTGTCCTGCGGAAGGTATACAAGGCGGTCTTTGCTGCCTTTTGAGCCAAGGATAGTAAGGATCCCTTTTTCCAGGTCTATATGTTCCCACTTTAGCAGCCGCCCTTCTGACAGACGTAGCCCACAGCAAAAATACAGGAGAAAAAGAATCTTGCACTCCCTGTCGAGCCTTAGTTGCTCTGAATTATGGGATGTGCGGATATCCATTTTCCGCAGCAGCTCCTTAACCTCATCTTTTGACGGGATGTAAAGGGCCGGACGGTAAGCCTTGCAGAAAAAATTAGGGATGTATGCTTCCTGGCCGAGGGAAAGGATATATTCACCCAGCACTTTCACGACCGACATACGGCGGTTGTGATAGGCATCTCCTTCGCAAGGTCTGGCTTCGGACCATTTGGCTGCCATTTCATAAGTAACTGTTGTCAGTTCCGGATAATTCTGTACGCAAAAAGTATCAAAGCGTTTTAACAGCTTTTCTTCGGCATGATAGGCATATCCATCAGCCCGTTTTTGTTGTATAAGCCCTTCGATATGATGTGCCAGGCCGCTCTCAAAAATGTATGTCATGATAAGACACCTCCAAATTCCAGAGGGCAGAGCCTCATTTTATCTTCGTCACGTTCAAGATATACCTCAGCAGTTTCCTGACGTGCATGCCCAAGGGCATTAGAAATATCATCAAGCCTGTTGCCTGCCCGGAGCATTCTTGTGGCAAATGTCTTCCGTGTCATATGGAAGCCCTGGCCGGCAGACAGTTCAAAACCATATTCGGCAAGTATTCTTTTTAAAGCCTCGCGGCATGCCGTTGTAACTTTAAGCGGGATATATGGCGCCTGATGGCGGATAAATATATATCCGTTACCTGCGGCAGCCGATTCCGGACGCCCATCCATGATGTATTTATATACTGAATTACCTACGTCTGTCGGTACTGGAAGCGTGATTGCTTTTCTTGTTTTCTGCTGGATGAAGGAGACCGTTTTATTTTTCCAGTCGAAATCATTTACCTGGAGCTTTAGGATGTCTGCGCCCCTGATACCCATCCGGAGTCCGAGCATAACCATGGCTGTGTCCCTGAGTTCTATGGGGGTGGAGGCTTTCTCACGGTATTCATATATTTTCTTAACCATATCATCGCTCAGGACATCAACGATGCTGCGATGGGGAGCGCAGCCTGCGGATACCGCAAAAACAAGTGTCGGCAAAACCAGATCCTGGCCGGCCATGTACCGCAGAAGCTGGCGGAGTTTAGACCCATATGCATTTTTACTCTCCGGGGTCGAGTGGACATCCTGGTTATGGAATGCTTTCACCACATCCGGCGTTATGGACATTGGATGATCTATCCCGTTGTCTTCAAGATATTTGAAAAAACTGCATCCGGCAGCTCTGCACATGGTAAGTGTATTATTGGCCATCCCATCCCGCCTGCGGCTCTCTATAAAACCATCAAGAATGGTTTTGCTCCATGACGGGAGTTGGTCGGACGCACGCTTTTGGCCTGCAGTTATGTTAGATTCCATTGTGCCCTGGAGATACTTCCCAAACATTCTGATCGTGTGTGAACGGCGGGCCGATATGGAATTGCCGGCTTTGGCCTGATCCGGACAATCCGGAAGCATATCTATCCATAGGGTTACAGTTTCTGGTGAATGTTCCAGACGGTTAAGTTCCAAAAACATAAAATACCAGGTGAAATCATTGCGGTAAACAGCTTTTGATGACTCCATGTATTTCCAATCATTCAGAGCGTCAAGATATTCTTCCGCTTTATGTTCAAGGGGTACACTGGGATGAAATGCGACGCCTGTTTTTGGAAGCCTCATACCCGGCAGTATTTCAGCGTTCCCACCAAAAAGAACCAGCTGATAGCACTCCGGCACATCACCCCGGCGGTGAAGGTATTTCATAAGCGCCGTCATAGCGCATACGGCGTTTTGGCGTCTGCCGGAAGAACTGCAGGATTTGCAGTAAGTATTCCAGTATTCGATAAGAGTATCTATGGTTACTGCTTCCGGCTCTGTAATTCCAAGGGACGTCGCAAGCCGGAAAAACTCTTTTATGGCAACGGAATACGTATGGTAATAGCCGGGGGTTTGGCTGGCCGCATAGTATTCTTCCAGCTCATATGTCAGACGGAAAAAGGATTCCGACATTCCGCTCCTGCAGAAAAAGCTGTCTTCCGAACGGCAGAAAGGACTTTTGATATCCCCAAAAAGCAGGTAATGCTCAAGGCGGAACAGGGCATTTCTATATTGGGAACACGCCTCGTAGGAAATTTCCAGTTTCTTAATCTCAAGCCAGTCCAGTGCGGCATCCATAGAAAAAGGAATGTCATTATCCATCAGGTACTTGAAAAATGTAGTGTAACAGGTTCTATGCATGTCTATATTTTTACATGCACTGTCAGGCTGCTTCATCATATTGAGAACTGATGAAACAGCATCTAAATAGTTTATTTGCATATCAAATGCGCTCCTTTCCGGATTCCCATCTGAGGGGAAAACCTAAGAATAGCGTATCTGATAATGCTCATCTTTTGTACAAGAAAGTGAGGATTTATGGGAAATAGTTTAAAAGATCAACATTATAAAAACATGGATATAAGGCCTC
>CAJTDB010000061.1 GCA_910574965.1 Lachnospiraceae bacterium
GGGCTTCTGGTGAGGGAACGCCGGGGCTTTTCCGCACCGAACCGCCTTTATGTGAAAGTGCCGCAAGTGCCAGTGGTACAGTTTTCCGACCATATGACCGCCATACAGCCGGAAAACCGACCCTCTGATAGCCGGAAAAGCGACCCTCATAAGGACGGAAAACCGACCTTTGCGTTGGACGGAAAACCGACCCCTAACCAACTTACTATAAACAAACTAAAAGAGAACCAACTAAAAGGAGCGAGTGAGAAGCAGCCCGCCCCGTTTGGCAGATACCAGAATGTTTTACTCTCTGAAAGCGAATATGCGGAGCTGAAAGAGGAATACCCGGACAGGCTGGAACGGCTCATTGAGGAAATGAGCGAGTTCATAGCTGCCACCGGGAATGATTATGTGTGCCATGCCGCCGCATTGCGCCGCTGGTTAAACCGGGAGAAAAAGGAGAACCCGAAAAAGGGAATCCCCGATTATTCCTACAAAGAGGGCGAGAGCCTTTGACCGCATAGACACAACGCCCCGTAAACAGGGCGTAAAAGACCATGAACAAGGAGGACGATTTTATGTGTGATTATGATAACGCCATTTTCCGGCTTGCCACGGCACAGGAAGCAGAGCCGGAGGACTACATCGGGGAGGACGGGCTTTTATATTGCGGGAGCTGCCGCCAGCCCAAAGAAGCCTACTTCCCGGAGGGCAAGACCTTTTTCGGACGTGACCGCCACCCCAAAGAATGTGACTGTCAGCGGAAACGCCGGGAAACGCTGGAAGCCAGCCACCGGGAATACAAGCACCGGGAGGAAGTGGAACGGCTGAAACGGACAGGCTTCACCGACCCGGCTATGCGGGAATGGACGTTTGAAAACGACAACGGCAAATGCCCCCAAATGCACAAAGCCTATGCCTATGTGGAGTGTTGGGAGGAAATGAAAACCACAAATATCGGCTATCTGTTATGGGGCATGGTAGGCACAGGGAAAAGCTATTTTGCCGGGTGTATTGCCAACGCCCTCATGGAGAAAGAGATTTCCGTGTGCATGACAAACTTTGCCTTGATACTCAATGACCTTGCCGCCAGCTACAAGGACAGGAACGAATACATAGCCCGCCTTTGCGGCTTCCCTCTGCTTATCCTTGACGATTTCGGCATGGAGCGTGGCACGGAATACGGGCTTGAACAGGTTTACAACGTGATTGACAGCCGATACCGAAGCGGCAAGCCCTTAATCGTGACAACAAACTTGACGCTGGAGGAATTGCAGAACCCGGAGGACACCGCCCATGCCCGGATATATGACCGCCTTATTGAAATGTGTACCCCCGTCCGCATTACCGGGGAGAATTTCAGAAAAGCCAAAGCACGGGAGAAAATGGAACGCCTTAAAAAGCTGCTGAACGGAAAGGAGATTTGCCTATGACCGACACGCCCAAGAAAAGCACCGCCACTACCGCCCGCCGCCCGGATTGCGTGACAGAAGTACGCCGGGGGAACACCGTCCTTGTGGTTTCCGGCTACTTCAAACAAGGCACTACCGCCACCGCCGCCGACAAAATGATGAAAGTGCTAGAAGCGGAAAGCGCAGCCGGACACAAGCCGATTTTTACTGCCTAAGCTGTGATATGGGAAAGCGGTCATGCCGGGGAGCGTGACCGCAAAATGGTTTATCGTTTTTGATACACTAATTCTATTATGCCGTTACTGCTTTTTGATGAAATGAAACGTAAATCTATTTTTTTGTCCGTCACATCAAAAAGACGAATGCCATCTCCCAAAATCGTCGGAATGATAGAAATATAATATTTATCAATCAGGTTGTTTTGCATAAGCTGATGAACAATGTCAGCCCCGCCACATATCCAAATATCCTTGCCGTCTTTTTGCCTTAATCCATTGACGAGGGTACATGGATTTTCAGAAACAAAGGTTACATTGCTTTTAGAGGTACAATTCCTATGCGTGATTACATAGCTTTGCAGGTTATCATATACCCATTGTCCGGGTGACAATTCCGTTACAATCTGGTGATAAGTTGTCCAGCCCATGATAACCGTATCAACGCTTTTTACAAAGTCCTCATAACTATCAGCATTTTCAACATCACTGTCCTGTCCAGCCAGCCAGTCAACCTTGCCGTTTATATCTGCAATATATCCGTCAAGACTCATGGCGATAAATAAAACAATTTTCCGCATTTTTAATTCTCCTGTCCTATATGATTTTCAAAAACATTATACCATATGGGCGGAAAAATAACCATTGTTTATAAACGATAATCCATGACATAAATTATAAGATTTTATTGTCTGTAAAGTAGCAAAAAGGACTGTACAGCCAGCCCCGCCCTATGATATAATAAACCTACGGAATAGTGGGGCTGGCTGTCGGAAACGGAGGACATTATGCCAAGACAGACCACCCAGAAACTCATTACCGCCCTATATCCGAGATTGTCGCACGAGGACACGCTCCAAGGCGAATCCAACTCCATAAGCAACCAGAAGCGAATCCTTGAAGCCTACGCAAAACAGAACGGCTTTTCCAACCTCAAATGGTACACGGACGACGGATTCTCCGGGGCAAATTTCCAAAGACCCGGCTTCCAGTCCATGCTTGCCGACATTGAAGCGGGGCTTGTGGGAACGGTTATCGTAAAGGATATGTCAAGGTTAGGGCGAAACTATCTTCAAGTGGGAATGTACACAGAAATGATTTTCCCACAGAACGGCGTCCGCTTCATTGCAATCAATGACGGCGTAGACAGCGCACAGGGCGAAAATGATTTTGCGCCCTTGCGTAACATTTTTAACGAATGGCTGGTGAGGGATACGAGCAAGAAAATCCGGGCGGTAAAACGCTCAAAAGGCATGAGTGGGAAGCCTGTCACAAGCAAGCCCGTGTACGGCTACCTCATGGACGAGGACGAAAATTTCATCATTGACGAAGAAGCCGCCCCCGTGGTGAAGCAGATTTACAGCCTTTGCCTTGCCGGGAACGGTCCGACCAAGATAGCCCGTATGCTCACAGAGCAGGAAATCCCCACGCCGGGAACGCTGGAATACCGCCGGACAGGGAGAACCCGCCGCTACCACCCCGGCTATGAGTGCAAGTGGGCGGCGAACACCGTGGTACATATCCTTGAAAACCGGGAATACACGGGCTGCCTTGTGAACTTCAAGACCACCACACAATCCTACAAGTGCAGCAAGATTATCTACAACAGCGAGGACAAACAGGCAATCTTCGAGAACCACCACGAGCAGATAATCGACAAGGACACATGGGAGCGTGTGCAGGAGCTACGCAAGCAGCGCAAACGCCCTAACCGCTATGATGAAGTGGGTTTGTTCTCCGGCTTGCTCTTTTGTGCCGACTGCGGCAGCGTCATGTACCAGCAACGCTATCAGACGGACAAGCGGCGGCAGGACTGCTACATATGCGGCAGCTACAAGAAGCGCACGGCAGACTGTACGGCGCACTTTATCCGCACCGACCTGTTGACAGCCGGAGTGACCGAGAACCTACGGAAAGTCACCAGCTACGCCGCCAAGCACGAAGCCCGGTTTATGAAGCTGTTGACCGAGCAGACCGAGGACGGGAGCAAACGCCGGAACGCCGCCAAGAAGAAAGAGCTGGAAGCGGCAGAAAAACGGATTGCGGAACTCTCCGCTATCTTTAAACGGCTGTATGAGGACAGCGTGACCGGGCGCATATCGGACGAGCGTTTCACGGAATTATCGGCAGACTACGAAGCCGAGCAAAAGGAACTGAAAGAGAAAGCCGCCACCTTGCAGAGCGAGCTTTCTAAGACGCTGGAAGCCACGGCAAACGCTGAAAAATTTATGAAAGTGGTACGCAAGTACACCAGCTTTGAGGAACTCACCCCTACCCTGTTACGGGAGTTTGTGGAGAAAATCGTAATCCACGAATCGGAAGCCCTTGACGGGAAAC
>CAJTDB010000062.1 GCA_910574965.1 Lachnospiraceae bacterium
TTTCCACAAATCCAAACTTAGGAGAAATCCAAACTTTTTGCAAAAAAGATTACAAATCCGGATTTTTACTGCAAAAAAGTTTGGATTTTATTTTTGATGATTTCAGTGTTTCAGTCCGCAGAAGTCGGCCAATGAGCCATTGCCATCTTTCCATTTTTTGGTGACATTCTTTTCTTTTTCATCTTCCAGTGTAGCCAGTGCTTTCCGTTTATCATCCGTTGTTATATCCAGATACCGCATGGTTGTATCCAGGCTTGCATGACCAAGGAGAAAGCTGATCTGTATGATGTTCATGCCATCCTCCAGCCAATGGGTGGCTTTGGCATGGCGGAACTGGTGGGCATGGGTATTCAGTGGAACCTCCGGACATTTTTTGTGGGCGTCCGCCGCATACATTTTTATCCGCTTATCAAGAGCAGGCTCTGTCAGTTTCACATATTTCCCGCCTACACGGGAATAGAATAAATACACTTCCGGGTTTGCCTCTGGTTCATGGAATGCTTTCAGATAGATCCGGATATGTTCAACAGCCCTTGGAAGAAGGTAAGCTGTCCGTATCTTGCCGCCTTTGCCGTGCAGGTTCACGTAAGGCTTGGCGGCATCAAGGTACAGATGCGACAGCCTGATGGACAGAACCTCATCAAGCCTTGCGGCAGTTGCATACAAAAGCATCAGAAATACCAGGTCCCTTTTTCCTGTCCGGGTGGAAGGATCCGGCTCTGCCAGAATTGCGGCGACCGCTTCGCGGGTGAGCCCTTCCACTTTCTTTTTCCGGCACTTCTGGCGTTTGATGAGCTTTGCCTCCTGATACAGATATATAAGCCCGACATCTTTATTTCCCACGAATTCCAGAAATGCCCTCAGGGAGCCAAGCCGTATATTGCACGTTTCCGGGGAGCACTGCCTTGCATCCTTCAGCCAGACAATCCATTCCTCTATGGAAGCCCTCTCAAAACAGCTCCTTCCAAGGCTGCCATGTGTGATCCCTTTTTCATCAAGGAATACGATATAAAGTGTCAGCGCATCCCGGTAAGATTTCAACGTATGTTTGCTGGATGTAAGAAACTGTGGGGCATAATCGTGGAGAAATTCAGAAATATACCCTGCCATGCGGGCGGCTTCCCTGTTATTCTTCTTCATAGGCCACCTCCGGTACGATGCTGTTGAAATTTTCCTCTGTTTTTTCCTGTATTATGCCCGCAAGCCCCGGAACGACAGAATAATAATACAGCGTGGATTCCATGCAGCGGTGCCCCATTGACCTTGCCAGATAATGGAGTCGGTCATTAAATTCAAACACATCATCTTTCCAGCCGTTGATATTTGCGGTGGCATAATTATGCCGGAGATCATAAGCGACAGTGCCGCCCTTTTTACCGTTTGCTTTTTCCCACAGCAGGGAAAAGTTATAGGATACCCATGTGCGTGAGTAAGGATGCCCTCCCGGCGATTCAAAAAAGTATGTCCTTCCGGGGCTGAGCCTGTCCGCTGCCCTGTCATAGCGTTCCAGCAGTTCCGTCATGCTTGGGTGGAGGGCGACATAATGCTGGTCATAACCTTTTGATTTTTGGATATCCAGTACGCCCTGTGCAAAGTCAACGCCGCTCCGTGTTAAAAAGCGCGCCTCTGTTGTGCGGATCCCGCTGCTGTAAAGAAGACGGAAGAATACAGGGCACGTTATTTTCCTTAATTCAGAAGCATGGGACAGCCGCCCCCTGCAGGGGATGATTTGGTCGCATTCACGGAAGAACCGTTCCAGTTCTTCATGGCTGAACGCATGGGGGATGCGTCGTTCTTTATTCTGTTTCAGCGCTGGCGGCGCGAGGACATCCGTTTGCCCGCGTTTGCGGAGATACCCAATAAAAAGGCGGATCACCAGCGTCCGGGTGTAACAGGAATTCACATTTTCTGTTTTCCGCCTGGCACACCATATATCCACCATTTCCTGCCGGAGAGCCTCACCGGGGTAATGTTCGGCACAGTAACGGTCAAAAAGCCTTATGTTCATGCCGAACACCGTCTCGTTCCACGCGCCGGATATCTTCCGGCTGTTTACAAAAGATTCCACGCTGGCCGAAAACCCTGAATAGTAAACGCTCATAACGGGATCACCTCCCCGCTTACGGGAAACGGCTCAATGCTGAGCGCGTATTCCCGGAGATGCTGTATATCGCCGGAAAGATAGCAGTCAAGGGATTTGGGGGCAGTATGGCCGAGCGTTTCGCTGATTACCGGCCGCGCAATGCCGTTCCCTGCAAGGGCTGATGCCACATGGTAGCGGAACAGGTGGGTTCCCTGGCGGTCGCCTTTGCCCTGGCGAATACCCGCAGCCCGGTAAATCTTGGGGACGGCGCTCCTGAGCCCATCCTCCGACAACGGGCGGTATGGCCTTGTCATGCACAGGAAAACACAGGTTTCCCCTGATGAAGGGCGTTCCATAGTAACATAGTCATATATGGCGTTGCCGACTGCCGCGGACATTGGAAGCGTCAGCCCGTTTGCGGTCTTCTGCTGGACAATGCATATCTCTTCCTTTTCCCAGTCAAGATCCGAAAGTTTCATGCAGCAGATGTCGCACCCCCTGATCCCTGTAAAGAACAGCAGCATCCCGATAGCCCTGTCCCTCATGCAGAGTCCGGAACCGGGGTCGTCAAGAGCATTGCGGACTGCATCGGCTTCTTCAGGCTTAAGGTACTGGATGTTTTTTCTGCGCTGGCGGATGACAGGGATGTATGCAAGGATACGTCTGGCAGGTTCTGTATAGCTTCCCAGATCCGATTTGAATACCGAAGCCACCGTATCCCTGTATCCGCCACTTAAAGGACTGCGCCCGTCTTCGCGGATAAAATAAGAAATGACATCTTTTTCGTCTATGTCATTTAAAGATTCCCTGCCACGGTTCTGCATCGCCAAAAGAAAACTGGATGCGCTGAAAGAGGTTTTATAGATGGTGGATTCCTTTAACCCCCGCTTTTTTCCAGAATCCCTGTAAATGTCTATCAGTTCACGAAAGACAGGGTTGAGCTGCCAGTAAGAACCACGTCCCGCAGATGTTTCTGCATATGCGTTTTGGGGTGCCGGTTCCTGAGCCAGGCCAGCATCGGTATTGTTTGTTTTTTCTAATTTCATGTGTTGATCACCTCCTGAATCCTATGGTAACGGATTCAGAAGGAATCAAAAATAAAATCCAAACTTTTTTGCAGTAAAAAGCCGGATTTGTAATCTTTTTTGCAAAAAGTTTGGATTTCTCCTAAGTTTGGATTTATGGAAA
>CAJTDB010000063.1 GCA_910574965.1 Lachnospiraceae bacterium
GAGGAAGTCTCCTTTGACTGAGTGGCGGACGGGTGAGTAACGCGTGGGTAACCTGCCTCACACAGGGGGATAACAGTTGGAAACGACCGCTAATACCGCATAAGCCGGAAGGATCGCATGATCCGGCCGGAAAAGATTTATCGGTGTGAGATGGACCCGCGTCTGATTAGCCAGTTGGCAGGGTAACGGCCTACCAAAGCGACGATCAGTAGCCGGCCTGAGAGGGTGAACGGCCACATTGGGACTGAGACACGGCCCAAACTCCTACGGGAGGCAGCAGTGGGGAATATTGCACAATGGGGGAAACCCTGATGCAGCGACGCCGCGTGAGTGAAGAAGTATTTCGGTATGTAAAGCTCTATCAGCAGGGAAGAAAATGACGGTACCTGACTAAGAAGCCCCGGCTAACTACGTGCCAGCAGCCGCGGTAATACGTAGGGGGCAAGCGTTATCCGGATTTACTGGGTGTAAAGGGAGCGTAGACGGCCAGACAAGTCAGAAGTGAAAGCCCAGGGCTCAACCCTGGGACTGCTTTTGAAACTGCCGGGCTGGAGTGCAGGAGAGGTAAGCGGAATTCCTAGTGTAGCGGTGAAATGCGTAGATATTAGGAGGAACACCAGTGGCGAAGGCGGCTTACTGGACTGTAACTGACGTTGAGGCTCGAAAGCGTGGGGAGCAAACAGGATTAGATACCCTGGTAGTCCACGCCGTAAACGATGAATATTAGGTGTCGGTGAGCAAAGCTCATCGGTGCCGCAGCAAACGCAATAAATATTCCACCTGGGGAGTACGTTCGCAAGAATGAAACTCAAAGGAATTGACGGGGACCCGCACAAGCGGTGGAGCATGTGGTTTAATTCGAAGCAACGCGAAGAACCTTACCAGGTCTTGACATCCCTCTGACCGGTCCGTAACGGGACCTTTCCTTCGGGACAGAGGAGACAGGTGGTGCATGGTTGTCGTCAGCTCGTGTCGTGAGATGTTGGGTTAAGTCCCGCAACGAGCGCAACCCTTACCTTCAGTAGCCAGCGAGTNAAGTCGGGCACTCTGGAGGGACTGCCAGGGACAACCTGGAGGAAGGTGGGGATGACGTCAAATCATCATGCCCCTTATGATCTGGGCTACACACGTGCTACAATGGCGTAAACAAAGGGAAGCGAGACAGTGATGGTAAGCAAATCCCAAAAATAACGTCTCAGTTCGGATTGTAGTCTGCAACTCGACTACATGAAGCTGGAATCGCTAGTAATCGCGGATCAGAATGCCGCGGTGAATACGTTCCCGGGTCTTGTACACACCGCCCGTCACACCATGGGAGTTGACAACGCCCGAAGTCAGTGACCTAACCGTAAAGGGAGGAGCTGCCGAAGGCGGGGTTGATAACTGGGGTGAAGTCGTAACAAGGTAGCCGTATCGGAAGGTGCGGCTGGATCACCTCCTTTCTAAGGAAGAAGAAGTAGAAGAAAGAGAAGCACTATTTAATTATGAGGGTTCATGGAGCGCATCTGNAATTTCCGGTGGCGATGCGTCTGGGGGACACACCCGTTCCCATCCCGAACACGATGGTTAAGACTCAGACGGCCGATGGTACTATACTGGAGACGGTATGGGAGAGCAGGTGGCTGCCGGATTCCTCAAAGTGGGGGTGTAGCTCAGTTGGGAGAGCACCTGCCTTGCAAGCAGGGGGTCAAGGGTTCGAATCCCTCCATCTCCATTCAGATGCGATTGTAAAGTCCATCTGACATGTACCTTGAAAATTGCATACAGAAAAAGATACAATATCTTTATACACAAAAAGATACAAGACATCCGAGAAAAAAAACGTATCGTCTGCGGAAGCAGAAGATACCAACGTTCATGAAAATGAACAAACCAGAAAGAACCAGACGCTCATAACGCTATATGAGCGGAAGAACTGGTCAAGCTAGAAAGAGCGCAGGGTGGATGCCTTGGCACTAAGAGCCGATGAAAGACGTGATAAGCTGCGAAAAGCTTCGGGGAGGGGCAAATACCCAATGATCCGGAGATCTCTGAATAGGGAAACCTGGCTGAGCAAACCTCAGTCGTCGTGCGGTGAATCCATAGCCGTACGTCGGGAACCCGGTGAACTGAAACATCTAAGTAGCCGGAGGAAAAGAAAACAACATGTGATTCCGGAAGTAGCGGCGAGCGAAACCGGAAGAGGCCAAACCAGGATGCGTGCATCCTGGGGTTCGGACCGCGGAATTGATTCAGCAAATCTAATGGAAAGGTTTTGGGAAAGCCTGCCAGAGAGGGTGAAAGCCCCGTACATGAAAGAGAAGCTGACAAGGCGGGATCCAGAGTACCACGAGACACGTGGAACCTTGTGGGAACGAGCGGGGACCACCCCGTAAGCCTAAATACTCCTTAGTGACCGATAGCGCATAGTACTGTGAAGGAAAGGTGAAAAGGACCCCGGGAGGGGAGTGAAAGAGAACCTGAAACCCTGTGTTTACAAACTGTGGAAGCACTTTAANTTTTAGTCAGACCAGGCAGACCCGAAACCGGGTGATCTACCCATGTCCAGGTTGAAGATGCCGTAAAAGGCATTGGAGGACCGAACGCACATCCGTTGAAAAGGGTGGCGATGAGGTGTGGGTAGGGGAGAAATTCCAATCGAACCCGGAGATAGCTGGTTCTCCTCGAAATAGCTTTAGGGCTAGCCTCGGTTTAGTCTGCTGGAGGTAGAGCACTGAATTTCCTAGGGGGCGTCAAAGCTTACCGAAGAATATCAAACTCCGAATGCCAGCCAGATGATGACCGGGAGTCAGACTGCACGAGATAAGTTGGGCAGTCAAAAGGGAAAGAGCCCAGACCACCGGCTAAGGTCCCAAAGTGCGTGTTAAGTGGAAAAGGATGTGGGATTTCAAAGACAGCCAGGATGTTGGCTCAGAAGCAGCCATACATTTAAAGAGTGCGTAATAGCTCACTGGTCGAGAGGTCCTGCGCCGAAAATGTCCGGGGCTGAAACACGACACCGAAGCCGTGGGATTGACGAATGTCAATCGGTAGAGGAGCATTCTCAGAGGGAAGAAGCGGTACTGAAAAGAGCCGTGGACTGCTGAGAAGAGAGAATGCCGGAATGAGTAGCGAGAGTAAGGTGAGAATCCTTACGGCCGAATATCTAAGGTTTCCAGAGTAAAGCTGATCTGCTCTGGGTAAGTCGGGACCTAAGGCGAGGTCGAAAGACGTAGCCGATGGACAACAGGTTGAGATTCCTGTACT
>CAJTDB010000064.1 GCA_910574965.1 Lachnospiraceae bacterium
GACCAATTCAGAGTACCGCGATTAACGATAGATGCGATTTTTGTGGCAATATCAGCTAGTGAAGTACTAGCTGTCAGCCCTAAAACAACGCCAAGAGCACTGCTGATGATCTTACTCTTGGCTGCATTAAAAGACTGCATCAAATTTTGCAGCGCAGTAATATTCCCATTTTACTAACAGGCTCCCCTTTCTTTCTGGTATGATTTGAATATTAGTGAAAGGAGGCTATAAAAACGTGAAAATGGAATTGATCGACAATGTCCTTCAGCGGATGGCAGGGTTCTTGGATCAGATGCAGATGCAGGAACTGAAAACCGCCCTGGCTGTCAGCATGGACGGATTGGATATCCGTAAGGAACAAACGGAGCTGTCCACTGAGGTAACGGACAACTGGGAGTACAGCCGGCGCTTTCTGCAAGCTATGGTGGTAGCTGGTAGCTCTCCAGGGACCATAAAACAGTATCGAATGCACATTCGTATGCTGTTCGAAGATGTGAGAAAGCCGATTTTTGAAATCACCGATGATGATTTGATGCTGCATCTGGCCAGACAAAAATACCAGCGGAAACTGAGTAACCGGTATCTCAATCTGAAAAGGATTGTTTTCCGGTCCTTCTTTGGGTGGCTGAGGCGGAAAAAGTATATACTGGAAAATCCTGCCGAGTTGCTGGATCAGATCAAGTATGATGAAACACTTAAAAAACCGTACAGCGACGAGGAGCGGGAGAAAATCCGGTGTAGCTGTCAGCGGGAAAGAGACCTTGCTTTGGTTGATGTGCTTTACAGCACAGCAGCCAGAGTATCCGAAGTGGCGGCTCTGGACCGTTCGGATATCGACTTTGTTGAGAACGGGTGCATTGTACATGGAAAAGGCGGTAAGGAACGGCCGGTCTACCTGAATGCATCCGCCGCATACCATCTTCAGATGTATCTGCATAGTCGTACAGATGGTAATCCGGCGCTTTTTGTCAGTTCATGCAGACCATATGAAAGGCTCAGTCGCAGCGGTATAGAGGCCATCCTACGGCGTCTTGGAAACCATGCAGGAGTAGACAATGTGCACCCGCATCGGTACCGGCGGACCGCACTGACCAATGCCGCTAACCGGGGAATGCCCCTGCAGGATGTGCAGAGTCTTGCTGGGCATGCCAGCCCAAATACGACGATGATCTACTGTACTGTGGACCGGAGCAAAGTCAAAGCGGAGCATAGAATGTATCTGGCTTCATAGTCCCAGGGCTTATATGAAATTTTTTCACCTGGCATGGGTCAGGTGTTTTTGTCGTTGCAGGATAAATGATCTCCATGAAAAATCGTCCATGAAAAATCAAAGGCATATTGCAAAGCATTTTTGCATATGCTATAATGCCTATAGGCAAAATGTAGCGAATAGTCCATGTTGGACGACGAAAAACCCCGGAGGTGATGCTCCGGGGTTTTTCTATTCCCAGTTTTGGCAATGGCAGGGCTTAAAGCCATAGGCCAGTTACCGACTATTTGTCGCCGTCTAGCCATTTGCAGATGATGTGGCAAGCAACACCTGCCGCGACAGCAACTAAAAATGTAGCGAATATTTCCATGTTGACACCCCCTTTCTGTACCAGGAGGGCACTGAAAAAGTAGTCAAATGCAAAAGTCTAACACAATATATTTGCTGTTTTTATAATTCACACCACAATATATTGTATTAGATTTCTGCATAAAAGGACTTTTTCAGTATCCTCCTGTACCAGTCTAGGGGCGGTAACGGAGTAATTATATCACAAATATACTGTCGCGGGCAAGCATCCGGAGCAGGACTAGGTGAGATAAATGGGAATATTACTGCGCTGCAAAATTTGATGCAGTCTTTTAATGCAGCCAAGAGTAAGATCATCAGCAGTGCTCTTGGCGTTGTTTTAGGGCTGACAGCTAGTACTTCACTAGCTGATATTGCCACAAAAATCGCATCTATCGTTAATCGCGGTACTCTGAATTGGTCCGCCAGCAATACGACCTACAGCATTCCAGCAGGATATTATTCTGATGGTACGCTGGACAGTAGACCATCATATACAAATGGTTATAATGCTGGCGTGACGGCGGCGGACAATCGGGCAAACGTGAATTCTGCCAACTATAAGGCAGGGTACAATGCAGGCGTGGCTGCTGGAAAAACCAGTTATTCCATAGTTCCATACTCAAAGGAAACCTCAGGCACCCTTGTTAATAGTTACAGCCTGACCGTTCCGTCTGGAAAGACCAGAGCTATTGTTATTGCTTCTGCGCATATTGTTAATCATAATTTGAATAATGGCATAAGCTGTACTGGAGGTTCAACAATTACAGAAAAAATCATTTGCAAAAAGGATGGTTCATATGACTACTGCTCATATTATCGGGAATGCACTGTCAGCCCAGGTAATGTACTGACTATAACTGCGAGCAATACCGGATCAACACATGCAATTTATTCTTCTGGATGTGTTGTTTTCATCTAATCTATATGAATTAGTTCGAAAATACACCATATCCGCCATATGTTGAATGTCCGCTACCTGTTCGCTGGAAGTCAAATAATATACTGTCATTTGGATTTAATTTTATAAACCACATAGCATTGTTTTTACCTCTGGGTATATAGCCAGCCGAAAGATTAACTGCAATGCCATTTTTTGTAACGGTAGGCGTACTGTTGCTTGTTCCAACAGCCCAAATGACAATAACACAATGCGTATTTGCAGTATAGGTTAATGAAAAAGTCTTTTAATGAGGCTGTCGCACTAACGATTGAAAAATCGTGAAGCGACAGTTTCACTTTTGCTGTTTTTATATGTGATTTTTAGAAAAAGCTCCGTATTATTTTGTTATTCTATAAAAAGGGCATACTTTAATAAGCCATCCTGCATGGCCTA
>CAJTDB010000065.1 GCA_910574965.1 Lachnospiraceae bacterium
AACATCCCAGGCGCATCAGCCGGAATGCATCCCTTATCAGGAGAAGCAGGAAAAATCCCCCTATGCCCCCCAGTATCCATGTTTTTCTTTTCATGTTCACTTTACCCTTTCTCTGCCATTTTCTTTGTTTTCAGGCGGCATCCACGGAACTGACCTTTACATGGAAGGTCCGGAATTCCGATACCGTTACAAACTGCTCGTAAATCTCCGGGTACTGCAGTTTCAGCCGCATCAGGTTGTCCTTGTCAACCATCATCTTGCGGACCGGGTTGTATGTCAGCGTGTACCGGCTCCCGCCCATATCGCAGACAGCCCTGCAGCTGGTTCCCATCTCCGCAGCCAGGATCGCTTTCAGCCTCTGGATATCGGCCTCCAGCTTTTTGGAATACTTATCCGACTGTTTCTTCTGCTCCTGGAGCTGCATATACCGCATCAGGGTAGACGGCATGGTCCCACTAAGGACAATGGCATCGGCATCCTTGTCTGCCCGGCCGCAATACTGCCTGGCGCTTGCGAGGATCACATCCCCGTCCTCCAGGTAGGGCGGCGGGACCTGTTTCTTCACATAGCTGTCCCAGAATTCCTGTTCCAGAAATACCATCTCTTCCTCATAGGCCATGTCCCTGTGGATCTCCCGTATGATGGTCTCATCCTCCGTGTTGCCGTACAGACAGCAGAAAAACACACGGTCAATATCCATCACGGCCATGTAATGCCTGCCCTGTGCCTCATAGTAGGCCGGCACGGCCTCCCTGCCGTCCTTCCACCAGAGGTCTTTTGCGTTGTAGTTGGTGGTCTTGATCTCCAGGATGGCTTTCGTCCCGTCCGGCATGGTGATGAAGTAATCCACGTCTGCCAGCATGAACGGATAAAGGGGATGCCGGAACATCTTTTTGATCTGATAGATGTCAAGCCCTGTCCTGCGCTCAAAGATCTTTGCCACAAGGTCTTCCAGGAGATGGCCCATTTCCATGGCCACCCAGTTCCCCTCGTCTTCCTCCACCGCCGCAATACCCAGCTTGTCATAGTAGATATCCCGTGCGGTACGGAAAGGGGAGATCCCGATAATGGCAGAGACGTCACTGCCGCCGATCCCGTGGCGGCGCCAGTCCAGCCATTCTTCCCGGGTAAGGTCTTCCGTATCCACAAGCACCTGTGGGCTGTGCCTTTCCCTTTCCATGTTTGTATCGGGCATGGTCACGCCCCCCTTCTGGCCCTGTGCGTGAAGTTTACTGTCCGGATCTTGGTACAGTTCTTCCAGTACTGGCTGTCTGCTTTCTGTGCAGCGATATCCCTGAAAGGGTATCCTGCCGCCTGTTTCTGCCAGCTCCTGCCGGCCTGTTTCTTTCTTGTACTCATACGTTCTACCTGCCTTTCTAAAATGTTTTATCCTCAAAGCCTTAATCGGCGTTTGGGCAACAGAATAGTAAAAAAGCGGAAATGACCATCTGCCAAATCCCTGGCGTCCATGGATTTCCATGAACCATAGTCATTTCCGCTCTCAAAGGGAAAGTAATCCCTTAACATAAAAAAAGCCAGTACACCACCAGCCAAAGGGCATAATGGTACTACTGGCACAAAAATACAAACTTAACAGCGTGTGCAATGCGGACAGTATTCCGCATACAGTCTGAACGGACTGCATTTCCCATACGGGTACGCACAAAAATCAATTACAAGGACAGTTTAGCACAATATATTGATTTAGTCAAGTAATCAATACTATATATAGTATTTTTGGAATCATTTCACACAAAAAAGAATATCCAATGAGATACTCCGCATCCTGCAAAACCTTCCTATATCTTACGAAACTTCCAGATCAAACAGCGAGAGCTGTACCGGCTGCTCTTTTTTCTCCTTTTCTTTTAACTGGCGCAGCTTTTCCAGTTCTGCTATCCTCTCTGGCCCCAGCCATTTGTCTGCATGGCGCCGGTCTGTGCTGTATTCCTCCAGGCTCTCATATCCGTTCTCCAACAGTTTCTTTTCCAGGCGCCTGACTGCGGACTCCCGTGACTGCCGCCGTCTCTCCCTTTTATCCTCTGAATCCCGTTTTTCCATATCGGAAGCATGCACGATCTGGATTCCATTTCGGATATCTTCCAGGTCCTGCATCAGATCCCGGCTCTCCCTGCGCTCTGCACGGACGTTCTGGATCTCAAAGGAAAAATACCGGCCGTGGTATTCAGAAAAAAAGAGTTCCGTAAAATAGTGGTTCCTCACTTTCTCCTTTATCCTGTCCTGGCAGAGCCTGGCGCATATCTTACAGATATCCATGCTTACTGGATGCTCAAAGAGCTTTTTCCCTTTGATAATCCGGGTATCCATCTGTCCTTCAAACAGCGTGCCGCTTAAGTCATTTCTGAGATAGGAAATTTTTATATCATAAAATACATTCCCCCTTTTCTTATCCAGTTCATGCCCCAGGACCGGGCACATCCCTGCACATCTGTTCCGTCCGCAGTCATAAGGATCATAGTTCATCTCCCATTCCAGCGTATCCCGGTTGAACCGCATATGCTCCCGGCAGACACGTCCTTTCTTCTGCAGCCCGAAACTGACCTCCTGCCTCCGTATCTCATCGTCATGCAGTTTCAGGATATGCTCCACACTCCCCTCATAGCAGTATTCTTCCTCGGTCATGTGGACCTCGCAGTCATACCGGAGTACGCCATGCTCCTG
Source organism: Lachnospiraceae bacterium (assembly GCA_910574965.1). Lineage (GTDB taxonomy): Bacteria > Bacillota > Clostridia > Lachnospirales > Lachnospiraceae > Hominiventricola. Next base: position 2,683 of record CAJTDB010000065.1, read on the forward strand.
AAGATATTCATGTTTCAGTTTACATTCTTTCTTTTCATAAGGGCAGTGGATGGTAGCCATATCATTTTCAAAAGTCCACTCAATCCCCATGTAGCTCATGTTGCTG
>CAJTDB010000066.1 GCA_910574965.1 Lachnospiraceae bacterium
TGGAAGATATGATGTGCTGTTGGAACCAAAGCATGAAGAGGATGGAATCATTCTGGAATTTAAGGTGCAGGATGCGGAGGAGGAAGCAGAACTTACCGACACTGTGAAGGCGGCACTGGAGCAGATTGAGAAGAAGAAGTACGAAAGCATACTGACAGAAAAGGGAGTTCCCAAAGAGCGGATACGAAAGTACGGTTTTGCTTTCTGCGGGAAAAAGGTTCTGATTGGGAGAAATGGGTAAATGGAAAAAGGGAGGTGACAGGCATGGCAAGGACGATCAGTATCGGATGTCAGGATTTTGAGACAATTCGAAGGGGCGGATATTTTTATATAGATAAGACGAAGTTTCTTTCCGAATGGTGGGAAGGCGGGGACAGCGTAACACTGATTACCCGACCCAGGCGTTTTGGAAAGACTTTAAATATGAGCATGACAGAAAAATTTTTCTCCGTCCAGTATGCCGGACAGGGAGAACTGTTTCAGGGACTTTCCATCTGGGAGAAGGCTCCTTACAGAAAGCTGCAGGGGACCTATCCTGTGATAAGTCTTTCTTTTGCTGGTGTAAAAGAGAAGGATTATACATCAACGGTTCAGAGAATCTGTCAGATTCTTACGGATTTGTATTATGATTATAGTTTTCTGCTGGAGAGCGACTGCCTGCTTCCGGGGGAAAAGCAGTATTTTCAAAGTATTTCTGAGGACATGCCGGAAGTTACGGCAACCTTATCGCTCCACCGGCTGTCCAAGTTTTTGTATAAGTATTATAAGAAAAAAGTGCTTATTCTGCTGGACGAGTACGATACCCCCATGCAGGAGGCATATGTCAACGGATACTGGGAAGAGCTGGTTTCCTTTACCAGAAGCCTGTTTAACTCTGCTTTTAAGACCAATCCATATATGGAGCGGGCGATCATGACCGGGATTACGCGGGTGAGCAGGGAATCGATTTTTTCGGATCTGAATAATCTCAAAGTAGTAACAACGACTTCCGATGAGTATGCGGACAGCTTTGGATTTACGGAGAAAGAAGTCTTTGCGGCGCTGGATGAGTTTGGAATGTCGGACCAAAAGCAGAAAGTAAAAAAATGGTATGACGGATTTACTTTTGGAGATCAGACAGATATTTATAATCCTTGGTCGATACTGAATTATCTGGATACAGGAAAGACAACTGCCTACTGGGCCAATTCCAGTTCCAACAGCCTGGTTGGAAAATTGATCCAGGAGGGAAATAAAGAAATCAAGCAAAACCTGGAACGCCTGCTGCGCGGGGAAACATTGCGGGTGGAGATTGACGAGCAGGTGGTGTATGGAGAACTGCATACAAAAAGAAACGCTGTCTGGAGTCTTTTGCTGGCGGGCGGTTATCTCAGGGTCATTGACATGGAGTTTGCAGAGGAGACAGGCCGTTGGTATCATACGCTGACTTTGACAAACCGAGAAGTGCGGATGATGTTTGAAAACATGATTCGTGGCTGGTTTTCGGAACAGGATGAAAACTATAATGATTTTATCAAAGCCCTGCTCTCGGATGATCTAAAGGCCATGAACCATTACATGAATAAAGTAGCACTGGCTACATTTAGTACCTTTGATACGGGGACAAAGCCTTCCGAGGCAGCAGAACCGGAGCGTTTTTATCACGGTTTTGTGCTGGGACTTTTAGTAGAACTGGCAGATCGCTATACGGTAACGTCCAACCGGGAGAGCGGTTTTGGAAGGTATGATGTGCTGTTGGAGCCAAAGCATGAAGAGGATGGGATCATTCTGGAATTTAAGGTGCAGGATGCGGAGGAGGAAGCAGAACTTACCGACACTGTGAAGGCGGCACTGGAGCAGATTGAGAAGAAGAAGTACGAAAGCATACTGACCGAAAAGGGAGTTCCCAAAGAACGGATACGAAAGTACGGTTTTGCTTTCTGCGGGAAAAAGGTTCTGATTGGGAGAAATGGGTAAATGGAAAAAGGGAGGTGACAGGCATGGCAAGGACGGTCAGTATCGGATGTCAGGATTTTGAGACAATTCGAAGGGGCGGATATTTTTATATAGATAAGACGAAGTTTCTTTCCGAATGGTGGGAAGGCGGGGACAGCGTAACGCTGATTACCCGCCCCAGGCGTTTTGGAAAGACTTTAAATATGAGCATGACAGAAAAATTTTTCTCCGTCCAGTATGCCGGACAGGGAGAACTGTTTCAGGGACTTTCCATCTGGGAGAAGGCTCCTTACAGAAAGCTGCAGGGGACCTATCCGGTGATAAGTCTTTCTTTTGCTGGTGTAAAAGAGAAGGATTATACATCAACGGTTCAGAGAATCTGTCAGATTCTTACGGATTTGTATTATGATTATAGTTTTCTGCTGGAGAGCGACTGCCTGCTTCCGGGGGAAAAGCAGTATTTTCAAAGTATTTCTGAGGACATGCCGGAAGTTACGGCAACCTTATCGCTCCACCGGCTGTCCAAGTTTTTGTATAAGTATTATAAGAAAAAAGTGCTTATTCTGCTGGACGAGTACGATACCCCCATGCAGGAGGCATATGTCAACGGATACTGGGAAGAGCTGGTTTCCTTTACCAGAAGCCTGTTTAACTCTGCCTTTAAGA
>CAJTDB010000067.1 GCA_910574965.1 Lachnospiraceae bacterium
ACCTAAGAATAGCGTATCTGATAATGCTCATCTTTTGTACAAGAAAGTGAGGATTTATGGGAAATAGTTTAAAAGATCAACATTATAAAAACATGGATATAAGGCCTCCACCTCTTTGGTGTTCCTGTCCTTTGCGGGCGCAAGAATGTCTTTATTGACCTCCCTATCATGCAGCATGGAATGGGCGGTTTCATGCACCATCGTTTTTAATGTCTGGCTTTCGCTCATGCCCTCCTGCACCGCAATCCGTTTTTCTGTCGGGCTGAAGAACCCCTTGGAATCGCCGGGAATATCCTCAAAACTGACCGGAACCGGGGCAACAAATGTGACCGCCTTAATAAAGTCCTCATATCCCTCCACCGTGGACAAAAGCTCTTTTGCCTCCAGTTCCGGGATTGGTTCACCGTCCGTCTGTGATACGTCAAACACGGACACAGCACGGAAAGCGGGAATCTTAATCTCAACTTCCTCCGTCTGCGGCATACCGTCCTTATCCAGTATGACCTCCCCGGTCACAGGGTCTAATTTATCCCGTTCCTCTTTGATTTTATATGGGGCAGGAGCCAGGATACGGATTCCCTTTTCCCCTTTGTTTACATGGCGGTTGAAATTCTTCTGCCATGCCTGGTAGCCTGCGACTAAGGTTGCTTCGGGCTTCTGCATGGCAATCAGGAGCGTGTTGTTGAAACTGTAATTATGGAATTTTGACATGGTAGAGAGATAGCTTTTGTATTTCTCGCTCTCAAAAAGCGCTTTTAATCCTTCCTCCAGCTTGTCAGTGATCTCTTTTACTTTCTGCTTTTCTGTTTTTGCGTCTGCCATATGTTATTTTCCTTTCTTTTTTCCATATAAAAATACCGTCCAGAATATTTTCAAGACGGTATCCCCAAAACAAAAAGTGCATGGTATTGATTTTTTCTCTACCATGCACCTAAAGTTACTCTTACTATAAAATTTTTCGTTACAACAACTTTAATAACTGTATCAGCTCATGCGGCTCCCCTTTAGAAGAATCTGTCAGTCTTGTATCGAACCGCTGAAAACCGTTCGCACGATAGAAAGACAAAAGCCTTTCCTCGTCCGCTGCCTCCAAAAAAATAACCATGCCGCCCGCTAAATACTGTAACTGCTGTATCTGCCGTATCGCAAGCCCTAACAATTCTTTGCCTGAAATGCGTTCGTTTGCGCCGTTGTTATAATTTTTTCCAAGCTGAGCGATTAGATATGCCGCAAGATTATAGGTCTGATCCTGTTCATTCAATGTGCTTACTCTTGACAGTTTTCTTTTTATGGTATTACTGAATGGCTCCGCATTTACGGTAATCGGCTTGATTGTGAGCGCAAAATATCCAACCAGCTCCGCATCTTCCGTTGAAAATACCAGATATGTAACCGACTGCTGTTTTTTTGCGAACTCAATGGATTGTTTCTTTATGAATCTTTCAACATCCGGGTTTATCTTACATGAAAACTCGGAAAGAACCTGATGCAGCGTGTCCTCTCCGAGTCCATGACTTCCATCGCCCAAGTACTCACGAATGTTGAAAACTGTATATTTACTTGTTTCCTGCATTCGCTTTCTTCCTTTTCTCCATAAATTTCGCTATATCTTTCGGGTCAGTTAAAAACGTAGCGCTGACATTGATAGGAGGCGTAGGATTATTTGCAGATGCTTCAATCGCATCAGCAAACATCTCCACCTGCTTCTGGCCTGATATAACAAAATTCTTTGTAATACTTGAAGTTGCCATAAAAAACACCTCCTTTATCAGTATGGCTCTTTTTACATTCCGCATACCATCCCATCTACATTGTACGGTTTTATCATCGCTTTTGCAACAGGATTTTTATGAATTTTTTATGCCTACATTGTTACCTCCTTCCCCTTTTCCTTATGCTTCTCCTGTTTTTCTGTTCCAGACACCTTCGCCTTGAACGCTTCCAGTTTCTCTCTTAACGATGTCCGCTGCACAGGCTTGTCAGCCATTGCCGCCGCCAGTTTCGACCCCTGCGGTTTTCCATTGTCCACTGCGTAATTATGCCTTGCGTTTTCTACCGGGTATGGAATCGGCACATCCACAGCGCTTTCTCCTGTTTCCGGCTTTATGGAAGCCTCTTCCTCCTTCCCTGACTTCTGGACATCATCGAGCTGTTGACAAACCTCTTGCCAAAAAGATTTTCATATAAGAAAATATATGTGTAGATGAATCCTTGAGGTGATACATTATGATGACGAAAAGAGAAAACCAACA
>CAJTDB010000068.1 GCA_910574965.1 Lachnospiraceae bacterium
CCGATAATGATTCGGAAAACTTTTGAAATCTTCCTTTATAAGGTTTATCCATATGCACCCCCTGTCTGTATTCTAACATAAAGAAAGGAACCTGTTGACAGATTCCTTCAGATTTTTCTTAAGTTTATGATGTTACGCAGAGCAGGTGGTTTTTTGTTCTCCAAAGTTCCATTTTTCGGATCAGCGAAAAACTCCTCAATGGAGAACAGGGCCATGCCCTAACAATAATTAAAGCGGCCAAATTCGACCGCTTTAATTATAGGATTATATTTGCTACAATTTAACACCATCTACAATTAGTTTTCTTGAGTTTGTGTCATTCACCCCGGCAAACTATCCTTCACACACAGCGCCCCATACCCCACCTGATTATTCGGATACACGTCAAACCCCGGCAGCGGCCGCGCACCCCTTTGCAGATATGCTTTCACCTTCTCCCCATATAAAAACGGATCCTCCCCATCCACAATCCCGTACTGCATCAGAAGCGCCGCCGCCCCGGTCACGAAGGGCGTTGCAAAGGAAGTGCCTGTGCGGCTTACATATTGGCCGTCTGGTGCGGCAGTCTCGATGTTCACTCCGGGAGCTACAAGTGAAGGTTTGGAAAGCTCTCCTCCCTCTGCCCCGCGGCCGGAAAAATCCGCATAGGCATCCGTTGCCCCGTTATAGGCTCCAACCGTAAGCGCTCTGGACGCCGTAGACGGGATCGTCAGCGTATTGCTCTCTCTTGGACGCAGAAAACGGGTATCGCTGCCAATAGCCGCACTGCCGGGCATCCACATCTGATAATTTCCGTCCACGATTCTGCCCGGTACCAGCCGTATCTTCCACACACCGGGATCGATATCATTTCCCACCGGAAGAAAATCTACATAGATCTCCTGCTCCACACTATAGGGCCCCGGCTCCCCATAATAGACCAGAAGTTCTGTCCGGCCGGCCATATAACGCTGAGTAGCCGGCTGCTCGTAAAAGGGGCCTAATACTTTTCCATTGGGGTGAATCAGATAGATATCAAAGACATCTGCATAATTTTTCCATATTTGCAAACTCAGTGTCGGCTCATGGACGCTGACCACAAACTCTACGTTCTGAATTTCCCCGTCCACAAGCCTGCCCCCTGCATGACCCGCAGAGGCACCCTCATTTCCGCTTCCTACGCAGAAGACGGATTTCCACAGATTGCTGATGTCATCCATATATGTCTCCAGCAGACTCGTGCCTGTATGAGAGCCGTATGTATTTCCAAAACTGATGTTGACCGCCACCGGCATCCGGTATTCCAGTGCTTTCTGCACCACATAATTAATCCCCATCATCAGTTCCGTTGTACGGGGAAAGCTGTCCTCCCTCGGTGTCCCAAGCTTGACTACAAGAATCTCGCTTTCATAGGCAACGCCTCTGTTTCCTGCCGCGACAGCCAGAACACCAGTTCCATGTCCGCTGACATCCCGGCTGAGCATCGTCTCTTCCCCCTGCACAAGCGCCTCGTTGATCTGCTCCTGTGTAAACTCCGTTCCCACGTGATACCCCTTTGGCGGCGTCCCCTGAACAGACTGGTCCCAAAGGGCGCGGATCCTCGTCGTCCCGTCCGGATTCCGAAATTCCGGATGGCGATAATCCGCACCCGAATCCAGCACCGCCACCAGTACGCCCCGTCCGGTCAGCCCCAGGGGAGGCCGCTGCACCGGCGTCATACAGGAAACCCGCTTCCCTTCCGTGCGGGCAAAATAAAGCCTTCGTGGTTTTTCGATATATTCGATCTCCGGAATCCCGGCCAGCCATTCGATCTGCGATTCCGGCACCACCAAGATGGCATACTCATTGATAAGTTCCGTCACCTGTATCCCTTCCGATGCAAGTCTTTGAATATTTCCCGTGTATTTTACAATTACTTCCCACGTTTTCTCCAGCCTGTTATATCCGATCTCCAATGTCCTTGATTTCTCCCGCTCTTCTTCCGTGGCCTCCAGCGCCAGATTCAACTGATTTTCTATCTTCTGGTCATTCATACTCTCACCTGCTGCCCTGGTCTTCTCTCTATTCTATGCAAAAACGCCGAATAAGCTCTCTTTCTCCATACAGAAAAAGACGAGGCTGTCGCACTAACGATTGAAAAATCGTGAAGCGACAGTTTCACTTTTGCTGTTTTTATATGTGATTTTTAGAAAAAGCTCCGTATTATTTTGTTATTCTATAAAAAGGGCATACTTTAATAAGCCATCCTGCATGGCCTA
>CAJTDB010000069.1 GCA_910574965.1 Lachnospiraceae bacterium
TGGTATTTTCAAGATCAAGTCAAAACAGAGCGAATCGGTAATCTGCACCAGTTCATAAAAAATGGTGCGTCACTTGAAGCTGTTTTGAAATTGGTAGGGTAGTTTTGTGCAAATTTCTATATTTGCTCATTTATAGTTTATAAAATACTCTGTCAAAGTATAAATATATCCCATTAGGTTCTTTTCTTTCTTTATTAGTGCCTTTAACCGCTTTTACTTAACATCCGCAAATAAGATCGAATCTCTTGTTGATAAGTTTCTACAAATCCACCATCTATCAATATTCTAAAATCTGCCTTTTCAAATTCTAATAATATACAGTCTCCTGAACCTGCCCGAAACATTTTTATATGAATGTCATTGATTTTCATCCTATGCCTCTCATTTTCCTTAATCTATCTCGCACCCTATCATCCCTTTTCTTCCTCAAAGCTTTTTGAACATTCCAACGTTCCATTACAAAGTATCTTCTTAACATATGAGGTGTCAGCTTTATCCCTGTCTTTTTTCCATTCTCCCAAACATATCATAGACACTGTCTGCTTTCCATGCATGCCCTGCCGTTTTCCCGGAAATATTAATAAAAAGATATGTTTGGTATTGAAGTAATTTTCGATTTTCAGCCAGATAATGCATAAGAAATTCAAACGTATCATTACTAACTATGCTTTCTCTGAATTATTCTGCTTTGGCCGCTGTATGAATCAGCTCCAATGTGTTTCTTTCCGTCTCGCTCATTCTGCCCCACTCCCCTCTTTTCTATCTCAGCGCTTTTGTCAAGAAAAAATGGTGGAGCAAATCAGAGATACATGAAACGTTTTTCAGGATCAGGGTAATCTTTATTTGTCATTGCGTCCCTTCCCGATCTTTCAGCGGCAAGTGGCTTTCTAATTTTCCGATTGCCGCCAAACTGTCTCCTTCCCTTACTCCTAACGCAGTGGTATAATACAATACAATCCCGGCTTGCTTTGCCTTGTACCTGTGGATCAGTTCACCATCCATACGATAAAGTTCACCAATTATCTCCATATAGCGAAATAACAACGCACCTATTCTCTTTCCCCTTTTTTTAGAATGGGATACGGTTCTTTTTCTCTCTTTGCAAAAATGGGACAAGTATGTTCTCGACATAATATGTCTTCCCTGATCCCCATTCCCCAGTCAACATGATTGCCGTATGTGTCTTATCCTCTTCAAGATAATGCATTATATAACCGTTTAATTCATCTGCTGTCATCATATCTTTCCTCTCACTTAAAATCACAGAAATCAATCTTCCAAACGAGCAATTGAATTTATCTATTCTGCACTGCTCTCTATTTTACCACAACCTTTCTATGGTGTCATTTCCTTTTCATCACTTCTTCCCTTACACAGTCAGTTTCATTCTCCTTTTTCTTTTACACAAAAGGCAGCCATCTCTGACCGCCCTTTCCAAAATCCTGTCATACACTTGCCTTTTCACTCTGCCGTAACCTCTCCAGTATTACTGCAGCACCCTTCCGAGTATCCTCTATGATCTCTCTGGGAGTCATCTGGACATGGCGCAGGGAATTATATTCCCGAATCTTCCGGATGTCCTCCAGATTAAAATCCTTACTCACTATCGGTTTCGTCATCGTCATCATCTCCTTCTAGAAGTACGGAGGGCGGATAAATCAGTAGATCTTTGTAGCCTTCCAATGTCGTGATGGTCTTGACTCCCCGCACTGTCTTTACATTTACGATATGTTTAAAGTTCCAGGATGTAATGATATCACATCCGGCCAGAATCGCTGCCGCAATATGCTGGCAGTCATCAAAGCTCTTTTTCTTCAGGATGGCAAAATCAATGAATTTCTCCGCCAGCTCCACCGTATCCTCATCCGTGTGGACCAGGTGGTACTGGACCTGTTTCAAATAGCCAAGGAGGATATCCAGCTTTTCCTGGCTACAGCCGCTGATCTCATTCAGCACGATATCAGAGATGTACACTTCATAGCGTCCCTGTCTGAACAGCTCCCACAATTCCAGTGTATCCTTCATTTTTTCCGGTGTATCCAGCTGATACAGGTAGCTGACCACTGAGGTGTCCAGATAAACCTTCAAATTAGCAACCCCCATTTCAAATGGGGGTCTAACTTTAACCCCTCCGGGGTATTTCTCTGGTTCCGCCAGAGGCGGGATTTCGCAGTACCATTTTTACTGGTTGC
>CAJTDB010000070.1 GCA_910574965.1 Lachnospiraceae bacterium
AAGAATCAAGTAAGTGCCACAATCCCTCATAAATACTGGGACGGTGGCACTTTATGCTGTATGCATGAAATATAGTAATGTTTTATCTTCGCTTACTTTTTTTCTGAATTCCTTTCATTTTCCGTTTTGTTATAAACTGATAGTCCGTCCGGAATCCACATGTCTCATGAAGGTCATCCGTTATCTTCTGGCGCTCATATACAGGCATAAATCCTTGTTCTTCTACATCTGCAAATTTTATATTTCTTAAGGTTTGAAGTAACTGTTCCGTGGTATAAGCGTCCTTCAGAGAACGCTTTAATAACCGAAAATGAAGCAGAGATAGAAAACATGTGAGAAAATGCGCTTTGATACGGCCTTCACGGGTCAGATAGACCGGCCTTGCTTCAAAATCTGTTTTCATAGTCCTGAAACAATCCTCAATCTGCCATCTTCCCTCGCTGACCTTTAATATATCTGCAACATCATCATCCAGAAGGTCTGTACAGACGGCGTAAAGCCCGTCATACATTTCTTCTTCGGCAATCTTATCCAGATCGAGATAGTAGTGGATTTTCGCTTTCTCGCCTTCTTCAGTCGCAGCGATTTTATTTACAAATCTTGCAGGGTCATTCGGGTTTTTGCGTTGCTTTTTCAAAGTGCCATTGGCAACCATCTTTTCTGCCCTGGCGATCTGCTCCGCACGGACCGCCTTCTGATAGGCAGCATACTTTGGGGAATATGTGATGATCAACCGTTGGTGTAGTTTTTTTGTTGTAAACGGTTCATCTTTGTAATAGAGTTGGTCTTTATCATCTTCTGATAGTTTCGTGATATCCACAGACGCATCATCTGACAGACGCTTGAAACCGCTCCTGCTCAGTGCCCATGTCCGATCCTCGGCAGGGAGTTTTTTAATCGATTGGGTTACAATAAATGAGCGCTGCCCCATGTGGTTGAATGCCCGGTTGTCTTCGGACGCAAGGCCCGCATCACTGCAATAAATAAACTTTTCACATCCGAACTGCTGAAGGATCTTGGTCTCCAGGGGCTTTAGTGACTTTTGCTCATTTTGGTTCCCTGGAAAAAGGGAAAAAGCTAACGGTAGTCCATCACCGTCCGTAAAAAGCCCCATCTGAATAATCGGGTTAGGCCGGTGTTCTTTACTCTTGCCATATTTTTTATCTCCGTCCTCCTGTTCAATCTCAAAATAGTAGTTCGTACAATCGTAATAAAGAATCCGATCATTTCTACTGCCCAGGAAAAAGCTGTTTTTGTAAACTTCCGCCTGGATAAAATCCATTTCCCTGGCAAGGACCGAAAGTGCACGGTATACATCATGCAGCCTGTAAGTTGGCGGCTCAAGGAATTGTTCTGCAGTGCGCAAAGAAGAACTTTTGCTGGAAGGCACCAGCACCCTGGTATAGATCAGATCTGACAGGATTGCATTTAGATCATACTCGAACTTATAGCGGCTTTTGATCTTCCGGCATATGGAATCCATCTTGAGGCCATAGTAAACGGACTGGAGGAAAAGATAGCCGCCGGTGAAAAGTTTCTGCTTATGATAGTCCATGAGTTTATTGGAATGAAAAGGAACCATGACAAGAGCATCTTCCTTTTCGCTTTTGTATCTCGCCGTTTCAAGGCGGGCCTGTTCATTAGCCCAGGCCAAGACCCCGTCCCTGTCAGTATGGAGACGCTTTGACAATTCAGCCAGAGTGCCAAGCTTGCGTATAGTTTTTGAAGTGCTTTTTCCCTGCGCATTTGTATACGACTGGGTAATATAAAAGGATTCCGAATTTTTGGATTTAGATGTTGTCACCCGCATGATAATCACCTCTGTTATCAGCATACCACAAATCACTAAATATTACTAGATAGTAAAACAAAAAAGTTGACAAAAAAATAAGCCTATTACAAGGCTTAAAGGTACTTTTTTGATTACTGATGTGTCAAACACCCGC
>CAJTDB010000071.1 GCA_910574965.1 Lachnospiraceae bacterium
TTCAGAAAAAAAGTAAGCGAAGATAAAACATTACTATATTTCATGCATACAGCATAAAGTGCCACCGTCCCAGTATTTATGAGGGATTGTGGCACTTACTTGATTCTTAAAGTGTCAAAAACGAGATTATACACCAGAGCCGCTTGTTTTTCAAGTGGCTCTTTTTATACTTTGTTTGGTCTTTGGGCAGGAGGTGCAGACGTACTTTCTGTAAATGTACTTGTTCCTGTTTTTATATACTGAATACACTACTATATACCCCCTTAAACTTTGTTATGCTAATATACCATCTATCTAACAATTTGTTTTATATATCACTAAAATGTATAAAACTAACTGGTACCAGTTTATCAGGTTAACTATTGCATCGATGCTTTAAACATATTTGTATTATTACTGCCGGATATAGAGGTGAGGGGTTCTCTGGAGAAGTGGCAAGCGGCTTTCCTTGCTGCGGAGATAGACCAGTTATCCTATGATTTTGACACTTACCAGTACAATGATACAGTGGAGGACAGGGAAGCGCAGATAGCGAACATCACAGAGGACATCAGGAACGGGAATACCGGGTATCTGAATGAGTTCCTCAATGCGCTTATTTCAGACAGTATCCGGGAAGGCATGACGGATATTATCGGGAAAGGGACGGAGCTTGACGACAGTGAGGGCGTACAGACCGCAAGGAAGGCGAAGGAGCTGTTAGATAAGCTGGCAGAATACAAGCCGCTTGCAAAGATTGAGGAACTGGAAGAATGTAACTATAACATGATTGATAACGTCCTGAACACTGAGAAGCCGAAGGAGGAAAAAGAAAAACAGACAGGCAGAATTTCCATAAAGGAAAAACTGGCGGAGAAAAAGGCAGTTATCAAGCAGAGGGATAAGTCGGAGAAAGAAGCCCCGGAGAAGGGCACAGAGAAAAAATCAGAGAGGGAGATATAAGCTATGGATAAATTTACAGTGGAAGAAATCAATTTGATGTGCGTGTTTGAGGGGCAGGACAGGACGGGCATGATTGCCGACATACAGAACGTGATCCCCCACATACAGGACAGTGATATGGTGGAGCTTGCCGGACAGGTCTTAGGGAAACTGGAAGCCATGAGCGATGCGGAATTTTCAGAGGTGGCATTGGAAGCGGCGGAGTGATTAACGCAAATCTTTTATAGCATTATTCGACATAACGTGCTATAATTCTCTCAGTCAGATTAGAACGAGTAGGGATAGTCTGCGGTTGTCCTTTCTGGAAACGGAAAGGAGGTCGGTATGAACACACTTGAGATACTTACACTGCTGCTGGTCATTTTCGCAGCATTAACATACTTAGACAACAGAAACAACCGCAAGTAACGGAAAAGGCTATCCTCTACTGCGAATATGGGATAGCCTTGTAATCCGTTGTTTTTCTAACGTATTATAAGTTTCCGATTGTACAACCGTCGGACACGCTAATATCCTTCGGCTTCTAAGATGATTATAAACCAACACTGCGAATTTTGCAAGAGGGTTTAGGAAATGGGGGTGCTTCGGCACTCCTATTTTTTTGCAGATTTGTAGACTATATTACAGGAATATGGTCTTGTCTGCAAGATTTTTTTCAGATTTATATAATAAGGCAGGAATGAATGGGATTCCGCCGCCTTCGGCATTGTGGGCAATGTGTATAACTCCCCGTCTTATGGAGCTGTGGGCAACACTGTTTGCAGGATGTGGGAAAGCTGCCTTTTGCTTTTCCATATGCTGTGAATGGTGTTGTCCATAGCGGAATGGGGAGTTATGCACATTTCCACAAATCCAAACTTAGGAGAAATCCAAACTTTTTGCAAAAAAGATTACAAATCCGGATTTTTACTGCAAAAAAGTTTGGATTTTATTTTTGATGATTTCAGTG
>CAJTDB010000072.1 GCA_910574965.1 Lachnospiraceae bacterium
ATGGGAATATTACTGCGCTGCAAAATTTGATGCAGTCTTTTAATGCAGCCAAGAGTAAGATCATCAGCAGTGCTCTTGGCGTTGTTTTAGGGCTGACAGCTAGTACTTCACTAGCTGATATTGCCACAAAAATCGCATCTATCGTTAATCGCGGTACTCTGAATTGGTCTGGCAGTAATACCACATTTGCGGTACCGGCGGGATATTATCCTGGTGGTACTTTGGACAGCAGGCCATCTTATAATAGTGGTTACAATGCTGGTGTAACTGCCGCTGACAACAGAGCCAATGTAAACTCGGTTAATTATAAAACTGGGTATAATGCTGGATATGACGCAGGTAAAGCCTCTGGAATTACACCTGTATCATTTACACTGACCGAAACAAAAAATGAAAAAGTTGTTAAAACACTGTCTTCTGCCGACAATAATAAATATAATCTTACATTGGCAATGTCTCCTGGAAGTGGACATGAGGGTATATCGTTTAAAGTAAGTGGACTGAGTCCGGGAAAATATATACTATTGTTATATTCGAGGACGGATTTGTCAATATCAAACAGCCGTGCCAACCAATATGGTTGGAATGTTGGTATACAATCCAGTGATACTGACACGTATAATACCGAGACTACGGGGCATCCCGGCACTGGTCTCTCAAAAAATAATACCAACACTTTTGCGGGAATTGCGTTTGATGTTGTATCGTCTAATGCAGTCTATATGATCTTTTGGATTGCAGCGGCCAACGCAAAAGGCAATGTTTATATTACCAATATGGAAATTGCTAAGATTAATGTATAGATACTATTGTACTATGGGAAAAAACACCTTTGGGACAAGATATGGATTTTAGCAATAATAAACAGTTATTGAATGTGATCTGCTTTTGGAAGAATCCACATACAGATAAATTGTTCCGCTGGTTTTTGTAGCCCAATCAGATGTATTGCCGGGAATTCTTGCAATATTTATAGCATAAGTATTAGAATCGTTTGAGATCGCCCCATCAGGTGAAAGGTAATAATCATATTGGTTGCCACCACTATCTTTCCAATGAGCACCAACAATACAATGAGTATCTGTTATAGCAGGAACGGCTATTCTCCATCCAACATGTGAAGCGCCATCCATATCATACACTGTACTGCTCGATGTTTCGCTTGCGATCGTATAAGTTTTACTTTTTAATGTTCGGCCAGCACTAACACCTGCATTATACCCAGTTTTGTAATTAACCGAGTTTACATTGGCTCTGTTGTCAGCGGCAGTTACACCAGCATTGTAGCCACTATTATAAGACGGCCTGCTGTCCAAAGTACCACCAGGATAATATCCCGCCGGTACCGCAAATGTGGTATTACTGCCAGACCAGTTCAGGACGCCGCGGTTGGCAATACTTTTGATCTTAGCAACAATCTGCGCCCAAGTATTCGATGCTGCAAGGCCAAGAGCTGCACCAAGCCCGCTGGCCGCAATCTCGGACTTGGTGTTCTCAAAAGACGTTATCTTCTGCGACAGCGCAGTAATATTCCCA
>CAJTDB010000073.1 GCA_910574965.1 Lachnospiraceae bacterium
ACTATAAATGAGTAAATACCAAATATTGCACAAAATAAAGACACCCGCTGCTGAATGATGTATCATTGAAGTACCAACAAACAACATACTCAAACAACAAGGGGGTGTCCGTTGCAAACAGTATACATCATTCCAACAGTATTTACAATTACTTTAAAACCTTAAAACTCGGATTATTTTTATCCGATGTGTACCTAAACCATCTGATGACTATCATTGTTTCCGTTTTCCTCCGTGGTTACAGGGGGAAAACTGTAGATTTCGCCGAAGTAAGTAACCAGCACAGAACCACAACCGCCTATTTCCTGAACCACGGCAAGTGGAATGATTCCGCTCTCCAGGATACTTTGAAAAATGCCGTCATACAGGTTATTTATCAGGAAGCGCAACGCTCAGGACAGCCTGTTTTCTGTATTGTAGATGATACGATTGCTTCGCATACCAGGCCTTCGTCACAGGCCAGGCATCCAATTGAAGCAGCGTACTTCCATCAATCCCATTTAAAGGGCTGTCAGGATTATGGGCATCAGATTGTTTCCGTCATGCTTTCCTGTAATGGACTCATACTGAATTATGCCAATATCCTGTATGACAAATCAAGATCAAAGATACAGAGTGTCCAGGAGATTGCAGATGAGCTTCCCGTGGCACCGGTGATTTCCTATTTCCTTTGCGACAGCTGGTATACCTCCGTAAAGGTAATGGACAGTTTTATCCGGAAAGGGTTTTATACGATCGGAGCGCTGAAGACCAACCGGGTCATCTATCCATGCGGGATCCGTCAGAAAGTCAGTGAGTTTGCCCTTCATTTGAGAAAAACAGACCGTGCTGTCAGCCTTGTGACCGTTGGNGGCCGTGAATTCTATGTGTACCGCTACGAAGGAGAACTCAATGATATTCCAAACGCGGTGGTTATTATCAGCTATCCCCGGGAATCTTTTGGAGATCCGAAAGCGCTGAGGGTATTTATATCCACAAATGCCGGAATATCCACACAGGAAATCCTTGACACATATACAGAACGGTGGGCAATCGAATTATTTTTCCGTCAGAGCAAAAACAGACTCGCGCTGGACAAATATCAGATCCGCTCACGGCAGGGAATCAAGCGGTACTGGCTGATTATGTCATTGGTTCATTACATGTGCTGTATGTATTCCGGGAAATACAATACCTTCGAGGAAGGATACTGGTATTTTCAAGATCAAGTCAAAACAGAGCGAATCGGTAATCTGCACCAGTTCATAAAAAATGGTGCGTCACTTGAAGCTGTTTTGAAATTGGTAGGGTAGTTTTGTGCAAATTTCTATATTTGCTCATTTATAG
>CAJTDB010000074.1 GCA_910574965.1 Lachnospiraceae bacterium
TAGGCCATGCAGGATGGCTTATTAAAGTATGCCCTTTTTATAGAATAACAAAATAATACGGAGCTTTTTCTAAAAATCACATATAAAAACAGCAAAAGTGAAACTGTCGCTTCACGATTTTTCAATCGTTAGTGCGACAGCCTCATTAAAAGACTTTTTCATTCATCGATACTCAGCGTCAGCGAATCCAAGCCGGCCTCCTTCATCCGTACCAGCCATTCCATTGCTGTACCCGGCCCGGCTCCCCAGACACCATTACTGGTCAGTGATGACTTCATACCGTTTTGTTTTGTTCTTGCAATTGCCTCCAGCAATACATCAGCGCACAGAGTAGCTTCTCCTCCTGTGAAACCAATCTTCCGGATTTCCTCTATTTCAGCGGCCTCATCAATTATACGGAATACCAGCTCCTTTTCCAGCCTTTCCTCTTTATCCGGTCCGCATTCAAAACAGCACATTTCACACTGTGCCGTACACTTTCTTGTAAGGGCAATCCCTATTGAATCAAATACAGCGTTCTGTTTATTATCCGGCATCTGCCGTAACCCTGCAAATATTTTCCTTTTCGGAATATCAAATGTAATGATAATCTCTCCCATCTCTACGGACATTGTACAGATTTCTTTCTGCCACAAGATTTCATAAGTAAGCGGTTTTTCTTCTCCGTCAATATCTACCGTATCCGTATACTGGACTGTTGTGTTTACAGATACATCCAGCGTTTCCGTAATGGAAGTATTAATATGTTCATCAAAAGCAGACGTCACTGCCTCCTGCGAAATATTTATGCTCATCCCTGTATTTCTGTCTGTTGTTTTAACAGAAGATCTGTTCACTGAGATATTTAAGTCTGTTGACACCGTTTTATTATAATGTACAGAAGGAGGAACAAAAAGCATCCCGCCGTTTTCCACCTCAAACCGGGATGTCTTACTGACTATGGAATAGGGATAACCATTTGGTTTGTTAAAAGTCTTTGTTTCACCAGGTTTACTGATTTCTGTATTAGCTTGGAACTATAAATGAGTAAATACCAAATATTGCACAAAATAAAGACACCCGCTGCTGAATGATGTATCATTGAAGTACCAACAAACAACATACTCAAACAACAAGGGGGTG
>CAJTDB010000075.1 GCA_910574965.1 Lachnospiraceae bacterium
TTGCACTCATAGCCGGGGTGGTAGCGGCGGGTTCTCCCTGTCCGGCGGTATTCCAGCGTTCCCGGCGTGGGGATTTCCTGCTCCGTGAGCATACGGGCTATCTTGGTCGGACCGTTCCCGGCAAGGCATAGGCTGTAAATCTGCTTCACCACGGGGGCGGCTTCTTCGTCAATGATGAAATTTTCGTCCTCGTCCATGAGGTAGCCGTACACGGGCTTGCTTGTGACGGGCTTCCCACTCATGCCTTTTGAGCGTTTTACCGCCCGGATTTTCTTGCTCGTATCTCTCACCAGCCATTCGTTAAAAATGTTACGCAGGGGCGCAAAATCATTGTCGCCCTGTGCGCTGTCTACGCCGTCATTGATTGCAATGAAGCGGACGCCGTTCTGTGGGAAAATCATTTCTGTGTACATTCCCACTTGTAAGTAGTTTCGCCCTAACCTTGACATATCCTTTACGATAACCGTTCCCACAAGCCCCGCTTCAATGTCGGCAAGCATGGACTGGAAGCCGGGTCTTTGAAAATTTGCCCCGGAGAATCCGTCGTCCGTGTACCATTTGAGGTTGGAAAAGCCGTTCTGTTTTGCGTAGGCTTCAAGGATTCGCTTCTGGTTGCTTATGGAGTTGGATTCGCCTTGAAGCGTGTCCTCGTGCGACAATCTCGGATATAGGGCGGTAATCAGTTTTTGGGTGGTCTGTCTTGACATAGATTCCTCCGTTTCCGACAGCCAGCCCACTATTCCGTATGTCTATTATACCATAGGGCGGGGCTGGCTGTACAGTCTTTTTTGCTACTTTATGTCGAAAAATATCACACTATTTTATTAAGGCTTATCGCATTATATAGCGTGGGCGGCTGTTCCCCCGGCTGCGCTTTCGGCTTCCAGCACTTTCATCATCTTGTCGGCGGCGGTGGCGGTAGTGCCTTGTTTGAAATAGCCGGAAACCACAAGGACGGTGTTCCCTCGGCGTACTTCTGTCACGCAATCCGGGCGGCGGGCGGTAGTGGCGGTGCTTTTCTTGGGCGTGTCGGTCATAGGCAAATCTCCTTTCCGTTCAGCAGCTTTTTAAGGCGTTCCATTTTCTCCCGTGCTTTG
>CAJTDB010000076.1 GCA_910574965.1 Lachnospiraceae bacterium
GACAGATGAATCTGTCATCCTTTCCATCATACTGAAAATCTTTCCTTTGAAATTCTGTAGTTCCTCTTTTTTGCTCTGTTCTTTCAGGCGTATAAAAATTTATGCCCCTTTCTGATAACTGTTGGTTGATAAGGTTTGTGTCATAGCCACTGTCGGCACATGCTTCTTGTATTTTCAAACCCAGATTTTTCTCAATATAATCAATCCTTTTGATATACGGCTGGCTGTCAGGCACATTGCCGGCTGTAGCTGCCACGTCGATTATGATTCCGTTTTTAGAGTCCACGGTTTCATGCGACAAGTAGTGCATCCCCTCCGCTTTCCCTTTCCTCTTGTAAAATCCAGATTCGGGGTCGGTTCTGCTTTCTCGTCGGCTAATGATTTCCGTTTTTTCCTTCCGTTTTTTGCATCTGACGGGCTTGATTTTTCCTTCCGTTTCCAACTGGGCTCGTACCGTTTCTTCATACTGGTCTAATTCTTTGAGGTATTCATTTGTGACTTCTTCTGTTTGCTTAATGTATTCTGTTTTCCGGGATGCGTTTGCTTTCATGTGTGTCGAATCTGTAAAAACCAGCTTGCCGTCTGCCAGGCCCTTTTCTATGCATATGGAAACAATTTTCTGAAAGATATTCCGAAAAAGATCGCTGCCGTTGAAACGGCGGCGTCTGTTCTGGGAAACCGTAGAATGGTCTGGAACTTTATCCATGATATCAAGACAAAGAAACCAACGGTATGCCATGTTCACCTGAATCTCTTCTGATATTCTTCTTTCGGAATTGATGCCATAAAGAAAACCGATGAGAAGAAACTTGATTAAGACCACCGGATCAATGGATGGACGCCCATTGTTATGACAGTACATATTTTCTACTTCGTTATATATGAATGAAAAATCAATGATATCATTTACTTTCCGAAGCAGATGATCCATAGGGACTAAATCTTCAATTGTTATCAAATGCATTTCTATCTGTTGGTTTTCTCTTTTCGTCATCATAATGTATCACCTCAAGGATTCATCTACACATATATTTTCTTATATGAAAATCTTTTTGGCAAGAGGTTTGTCAACAGCTCGA
>CAJTDB010000077.1 GCA_910574965.1 Lachnospiraceae bacterium
TTCACAGTGTCGGTAAGTTCTGCTTCCTCCTCCGCATCCTGCACCTTAAATTCCAGAATGATTCCATCCTCTTCATGCTTTGGTTCCAACAGCACATCATATCTTCCAAAACCGCTCTCCCGGTTGGACGTTACCGTATAGCGATCTGCCAGATCCACCAAAAGCCCCAGCACAAAACCGTGATAAAAGCGCTCCGGCTCTGCTGCCTCGGAAGGCTTCTTCCCCGTATCAAAGGTACTAAATGTAGCCAGTGCTACTTTATTCATGTAATGGTTCATGGCCTTTAGATCATCCGAGAGCAGGGCTTTGATAAATTCGTTGTACTCCCGGCTGCTTCTGCGAAACCACCCTTTCACCATCACACAAAACATTCGCCTTACCTCACGATTCGTCAGGCAAAGCTCATAATTTGGCTCTTCTAACTCATCACTGTTTTCTTCATAACAAAGCACTTTCAGGTACCCGCCTGCAAGCAGCAGACTCCAAACTCCTTCTTCATTCCCATCCAGCTCTCCATACACGATCTGCTCATCCAATGCTGTTATGATTGAATGACCGCAAATCAGATCTTCAAATTTTTGTTTTATGTCCGCATTTCCCTCCCGGATCAGTTTTCCAACCAGGCTGTTGGAACTGGAATTGGCCCAGTAGGCAGTTGCCTTTCCTGTATCCAGATAATTCAGTATCGACCAAGGATTATAAATATCTGTCTGATCTCCAAAAGTAAATCCGTCATACCATTTTTTTACTTTCTGCTTTTGGTCCGACATTCCGAACTCATCCAGCGCCGCAAAGACTTCCTTCTCCGTAAATCCAAAGCTGTCTGCATACTCATCGGAAGTCGTTGTTACTACTTTGAGATTATTCAGATCCGAAAAAATCGATTCCCTGCTCACCCGCGTAATCCCGGTCATGATCGCCCGCTCCATATATGGATTGGTCTTAAAGGCAGAGTTAAACAGGCTTCTGGTAAAGGAAACCAGCTCTTCCCAGTATCCGTTGACATATGCCTCCTGCATGGGGGTATCGTACTCGTCCAGCAGAATAA
>CAJTDB010000078.1 GCA_910574965.1 Lachnospiraceae bacterium
CCGGAACGATCCCCGGCTTTGTGAACAGTTTAACAGATGGCTTCCGCAGTATCAGGAGGAATTTCTTGACTTCTGCACCGGCGTGAAAGGCGTGAAGCTTCTGTATGACGCCTTCTTCAAGGAAATCATGAATCCCGAAGCGGACCCGGATCCTCTGGGAGACTTTTTGTCGCTGGTTCTTGGACGGCAGGTCTCGATTCACAGTGTTCTGCCCGGAGACTCCACCCGTATTGCGGACGAAGGCTCCCTTCTGATTACGGATATCGTCGTCCGGCTGGAAGACGGGAGCCTGGCCAATGTGGAGGTGCAGAAGATCGGATACCTCTTCCCCGGCGAACGCAGCGCCTGTTACTCCGCCGATCTGCTTCTGCGGCAGTACAGACGGGTCCGGGGCGAACGCAGGCAGGCGTTCCGCTACACGGATATCCGCTCCGTCTACACCATCGTTTTATTTGAAAAGAGCCCAAAAGTATTCCGCACCTTCCCCGAAGCATATCTGCACCGTTTCGAGCAGCGTTCAGACACCGGCCTTTCACTGGAACTGCTTCAGAAATACATCTTCCTTCCTCTTGACATTTTCCAGAGAACCATGCACAATAAANGATGGATGCCTGGCTCATGTTCCTCAGCACGGACCGGCCGGAACAGATCATCCAGCTTATCGAAGCTTACCCGAAGTTCCGGGGACTGTACGAGATCGTCTACCGGATTTGCAGAAATATGGAGCAGGTTATGGGAATTTTTTCAGAAGAATTGCTGCAGTTGGACCGGAATACCGTACGGTACATGATGGACGAGCAGCAGGAAACGATTGAACGGCTGAAGGAGCAGGTCAGGCAGCAGAAAAAAGAGCAGGATCTGTTCCTCATCCGCCTGATCAAAACTCAGGCCGCAAAAGGCGTCTCCGCCGAAGAATGTGTAAGCCTGCTGGCGCTGGAGCCGGA
>CAJTDB010000079.1 GCA_910574965.1 Lachnospiraceae bacterium
TCATACAGAAGCTTCACGCCTTTCACGCCGGTGCAGAAGTCAAGAAATTCCTCCTGATACTGCGGAAGCCATCTGTTAAACTGTTCACAAAGCCGGGGATCGTTCCGGATCTCTGCCAGAATCTCGGTCCGCTCGCGGATGAGGGGAAAGTATGCCTTCAGATTTGTTTTCATAATCTTTGTATCCTTTCTCAGAGGAAACAGCAGCGCTTCTGCTTCTGCCGGATAGCATCTGCTGAATGAATTTCGCCTTGCATGATGAAATTTATATAAGATGATAAAATGGGAAAATACAGCCGGAAAGGCCGGATAATGCTGCTCCTTTCCTTCCTGACAGTTACATCAGGAAGGAAAGGAGGTTCTCATTTGTACGCGAAGTTGGAAAATTTTGGAAATCTGAATGGGGATGATTATTTCGTCAGCCGTTCATAAAGAGTCATTTCGTCAGCATCGGGAGCTTTCTGAAGCGCTTCAAAGACGCTGCGGACCAGTTCCGGCTCCAGCGCCAGCATGCTTACGCATTCTTCGGCGGAAGCGCCTTTTGCAGCCTGTGCTTTAATCAGACGGATGAGGAACAGATCCTGCTTTTTTTTCTGCTGCTCCAAAGCCATATCCCGCTGCCGAAGGGCGGATGCCTGCTGCTCCAAAGCCATATCCCGCTGCTGAAGGGCGGATGCCTGCTGCTCCAAAGCCATATCCTGCTGTCTGACCTGCTCTTTCAGCCGTTCAATCGTCTCCTGCTGCTCGTCCATCATGTAACGCACGGTATTTCGGTCCAACTGCAGCAATTCTTCTGAAAAAATTCCCATAACCTGCTCCATATTTCTGCAAATCCGGTAGACGATCTCGTACAGTCTCCGGAACTTCGGGTAAGCTTCGAT
>CAJTDB010000080.1 GCA_910574965.1 Lachnospiraceae bacterium
CTTTTTGGATAGTTCCTGTATTTTTCGGTTGCCGCAGGTCTCTATCCCTTCCTCAAGTACCCTAAGCAGTTCTCTTGTATAGGCAATCTCCTCATCCAGTCCCGCTTCCAGAGATGGTTTCTCTGGAAATTTTTTTGATAATTCGAAAGTATTTTTATAGATTTCCTTCCGAAGCTGTTTACTTATATCACGCAGGATCTGTGTGGGGGATTTCGCCCGGACAGATGCATTTGTATGGGTGGAATCCACGATAATGGTCCCGGATCTTATCAGCCCTTTATCCAAAGCCTGCTGTATCGTTTCCCTCAGCATCTCTTCCAAGATATCTTCCGTAATGCGTGTCTTTCTGAATTTCGTCAATAGGCTGGGATCGATCATTTTCGCTTCCGGTTCCAGGTCCAGGAAAAATTTATATGCCATATCTGTCTGGGCGCTGCTGATCAGGACTTCATCGGAGAGGTCGTATAGCTTTTTTAAAAATAAGAGTTTGAACATCATCTCCGGTTCTTTTGCCGGACGCCCAAACTTTTCACAATACTGTTTACGCAGCATTGGATTTACAAAACTGAAATCTATGTTCTCTTTGATCCTGCGCAGAATGTGATTGGCGGGTATGATCGCATCATAAATCCCCTGATAGGGTGATAGTGATAGTTTTAACTGTGAATTATCTTTCAGCATTTCGGGAGCCTCCCTCCTCATATTTCCATTATAATACCAATAATGAAAAAAGCCCAATTCTTTTTTTAGAATCAGACTTTTTCAGTGCCCTCGAAAAATAAAGATTTTACAGCATGACAGGTAAATACTTGATTTATGATTTATCTGTCATGTTACTGCCAGTAAGTGTAAAGGACATTTGCTCCA
>CAJTDB010000081.1 GCA_910574965.1 Lachnospiraceae bacterium
AGCAGAGCCGGAGGACTACACCGGGGAGGACGGGCTTTTATATTGCGGGAGCTGCCGCCAGCCCAAAGAAGCCTACTTCCCGGAGGGCAAGACCTTTTTCGGACGTGACCGCCACCCCAAAGAATGTGACTGCCAGCGGAAACGCCGGGAAACGCTGGAAGCCAGACACCGGGAATACAAGCACCGGGAGGAAGTGGAACGGCTGAAACGGACAGGCTTCACCGACCCGGCTATGCGGGAATGGACGTTTGAAAACGACAACGGGAAATGCCCGCAAATGTGTTATGCCCGTGAATATATGGAGTGTTGGGAAGTGATGAAAGCGGAGAACCACGGGCTGATTTTGTGGGGAAGTGTTGGCACAGGGAAAAGCTATTTTGCCGGGTGTATCGCCAACGCCCTCATGGAGAAAGAGATTTCCGTCTGCATGACGAACTTTGCTTTGATACTCAATGACCTTGCCGCCAGCTTCAAAGACCGTAACGAATACATAGCCCGCCTTTGCAGCTTCCCTCTGCTTATCCTTGACGATTTTGGCATGGAGCGTGGCACGGAATACGGCTTAGAGCAAGTCTATAACGTGATAGACAGCCGATACCGCAGCGGCAAGCCCCTAATCGTGACAACGAACCTCACACTGGAGGAATTACAGAACCCGGAGGACACCGCCCACGCCCGGATATATGACCGCCTTACGGAAATGTGCTGCCCCGTCTGCATTACCGGGGAGAATTTCAGAAAAGACAAAGCACGGGAGAAAATGGAACGCCTTAAAAAGCTGCTGAACGGAAAGGAGATTTGCCTATGACCGACACGCCCAAGAAAAGCACCGCCACTACCGCCCGCCGCCCG
>CAJTDB010000082.1 GCA_910574965.1 Lachnospiraceae bacterium
GGAGAACAAACCCACTTCATCATAGCGGTTAGGGCGTTTGCGCTGCTTGCGTAGCTCCTGCACACGCTCCCATGTGTCCTTGTCGATTATCTGCTCGTGGTGGTTCTCGAAGATTGCCTGTTTGTCCTCGCTGTTGTAGATAATCTTGCTGCACTTGTAGGATTGTGTGGTGGTCTTGAAGTTCACAAGGCAGCCCGTGTATTCCCGGTTTTCAAGGATATGCACCACGGTATTCGCCGCCCATTTGCACTCATAGCCGGGGTGGTAGCGGCGGGTTCTCCCTGTCCGGCGGTATTCCAGCGTTCCCGGCGTGGGGATTTCCTGCTCCGTGAGCATACGGGCTATCTTGGTCGGTCCGTTCCCGGCAAGGCAAAGGCTGTAAATCTGCTTCACCACGGGGGCGGCTTCTTCGTCAATGATGAAATTTTCGTCCTCGTCCATGAGGTAGCCGTACACGGGCTTGCTTGTGACAGGCTTCCCACTCATGCCTTTTGAGCGTTTTACCGCCCGGATTTTCTTGCTCGTATCCCTCACCAGCCATTCGTTAAAAATGTTACGCAAGGGCGCAAAATCGTTGTCGCCCTGTGCGCTGTCAACGCCGTCATTGATAGCAATGAAGCGGACGCCGTTCTGTGGGAAAATCATTTCCGTGTACATTCCCACTTGTAAGTAATTTCGCCCTAACCTTGACATATCCTTTACTATGACCGTTCCCACAAGCCCCGCTTCAATGTCGGCAAGCATGGACTGGAAGCCGGGTCTTTGAAAATTTGCCCCGGAGAATCCGTCGTCCGTGTACCATTTGAGGTTGGAA
>CAJTDB010000083.1 GCA_910574965.1 Lachnospiraceae bacterium
TAGGCCATGCAGGATGGCTTATTAAAGTATGCCCTTTTTATAGAATAACAAAATAATACGGAGCTTTTTCTAAAAATCACATATAAAAACAGCAAAAGTGAAACTGTCGCTTCACGATTTTTCAATCGTTAGTGCGACAGCCCCATTTTTCCGCACCTTCTCCAGGACATATCTGCATCGTCTGCACCATCGCCTTGTCTGCAAAAAGCCCCGGAGCTTTCCGCTGCTTCCCCGAAGCGTATCTGCACCGTTTTGAGCAGCGTTCAGACACCGGTGCGCAGGAGAACCGTCTCCGGACCCGCCCCGGCATATTTCACAAAAATTATGAACATTTTGTAAACAAGGCTGACTTTTGCCGGATGATCCTGTACAATGTAAGCATCCGTCAAAGGCTTTTGCCTTTGTTCTTTCGGGCGTCCGTGTCGGCCGCCTTTTCCCGCTGTACAACTCTATACCGGCTTTGGCTCTGCTTTGCCGGAATCCGCGCCGTATCCGGCTGCGACCATCTCATCATATTTATATAGAAAAGATAAGAAAGGCAAAATACATTCAGCAGATGCTTTCCGGCAGAAGCAGAAGCGCTGCTGTTTTCCATAAGAAAGGATACGAAGATCATGAAAACAAATCTGAAGGCATACTTTCCCCTCATCCGCGAGCGGAGCGAGATTCTGGCAGAGATCCGGAACGATCCCCGGCTTTGTGAACAGTTTAACAGATGGCTTCCGCAGTATCAGGAGGAATTTCTTGACTTCTGCACCGGCGTGAAAGGCGTGAAGCTTCTGTATGA
>CAJTDB010000084.1 GCA_910574965.1 Lachnospiraceae bacterium
ACGCGTTCACATAAAGCCTGGACTTTTTCCAAATTTATCTCCATTTTAAATTCTCCTAATCGTTTGTGTCTTATAGCTGTATACATACTGCATCTTCCCGGCCCAAAAGGAAAAGCCTTCCGCAGCATTATCCGAACTTTTAAGGGCCTGGATGCTTGTGATATCTGCCTCCCGGCACTGCAGTTCCCGCGCTGCTGTTTTCAGCAGATTTGAACGGGTATCATGGATATAACTGCTGTCAAATGTCCGAAGTTCGTCTAAGGTATCAAATTCAAAAATAAAATCCTTGGGATATTTTCGGATCTTCAATTTCAGTTCATCCAGATGCGATGCATAAATACTTTCCCACAAAAGGCCGGAAGTCTCCGGCAGTCTGTATACTTTTTCCAGGATTTCAATAAATTTCCTGCTGAATTTCTCATCCCAGAATGCATGTCCCAGCATATACCATGCATTTTTTCCGCCAATCGTAATTTGGCTGATGTTTCCGTCCGAATCTTCTTCCATACACCATTCGTTTGTCTCTCCGTCTGCATAAACGGCCGCATAATAAGCGTCTGAAACTTCTCTTTCAAATGGATTTTCTGTAAAGTAGTTGTCTGCGGAACAGATATAGGTATTTTTTAAATAATTTTTTACTGCATAAATGCTCGCATGGTTATTTCTGAATAAATAGTCGTTATTTTCGATGAGGATTACATCAAATTTCTTTTTCAAATATGCAAACTGTTCTTTCTGATAGCCAACAACCAGCAGCACCTGACAGATTCCGGCTTCCTGCAGTTG
>CAJTDB010000085.1 GCA_910574965.1 Lachnospiraceae bacterium
TCAAATTAGCAACCCCCATTTCAAATGGGGGTCTAACTTTAACCCCTCCGGGGTATTTCTCTGGTTCCGCCAGAGGCGGGATTTCGCAGTACCATTTTTACTGGTTGCCTCCTAAAGAAGGCTCTCCTACTTTCTTCCGTCCTCCAGCTTGTCGTTCTCTTCCTGTTCCTGAATATATTTCAAAATCGTTTCTTCGTTTACATTCCCTACTGTCGAAACATAGTATCCTCGCGCCCAGAAATGCCTGTCTCCCCATTTTGTTCGGTACTCCGGATGCCTGTCAAAAAGCATCAACGTACTCTTCCCTTTCAGATATGACATGAATTCCGATACGCTTATCTTCGGCGGTATTGCAACATACATATGAATATGATCTTTGCATACCCGCCCATCAATTAGATCCACCTGTTTCATCTCACACAGCTTCTTGATGATTGCAACCAAATCTTTTTTAGTTTCTCCATACATTATCTTTCTTCTATACTTCGGTATAAAAACAATATGATAGGTGCAATTCCATCTTGTGTGTGTTATACTTTGATTATCCATTTTGGATACCTCCTATGCTTTTGATATGGCCTGCGAAACCAATATCATTATAGCATAGGAGTTTTTTATACTCCACGCACCGCTACGGCTTTGCCTGTTGGGGCTGTCGCACTAAGTGATTAGTGCGCAGCTCCTTTTCTATGAAAAAAATAACTGCCGGACCTCGAAAGAATCCGGCAGTTGGTGTAAAATTAATGTATGACCAAACACATTAACTTACACAAAAATTATA
>CAJTDB010000086.1 GCA_910574965.1 Lachnospiraceae bacterium
TCGCAGCTTATCACGTCTTTCATCGGCTCTTAGTGCCAAGGCATCCACCCTGCGCTCTTTCTAGCTTGACCAGTTCTTCCGCTCATATAGCGTTATGAGCGTCTGGTTCTTTCTGGTTTGTTCACTTTCATGAACGTTGGTATCTTCTGCTTCCGCAGACGATACGGTTTTTTCTCGGATGTCTTGTATCTTTTTGTGTATAAAGATATTGTATCTTTTTCTGTATG
Organism: Lachnospiraceae bacterium; assembly: GCA_910574965.1. Classification (GTDB taxonomy): domain Bacteria; phylum Bacillota; class Clostridia; order Lachnospirales; family Lachnospiraceae; genus Hominiventricola. Next base: position 228 of record CAJTDB010000086.1, read on the forward strand.
CAATTTTCAAGGTACATGAAATGGGCTTTTAAATCACTTGCCCACATGGGCTTAAGTGGACTCGAACCACCGACCTCACGCTTATCAGGCGTGCGCTCTAACCGGCTGAGCTATAAGCCCATCATGGAGATGGAGGGATTCGAACCCTTGACCCCCTGCTTGCAAGGCAGGTGCTCTCCCAACTGAGCTACACCCCCACTTTGAGGAATCCGGCAGCCACCTGCTCTCCCATACCGTCTCCAGTATAGTACCATCGGCCGTCTAGGTCTTAACCATCGTGTTCGGGATGGGAACGGGTGTGTCCCCCAGACGCATCGCCACCGGAAATTCTTCTTGAGTTTTCTCTCACACATCCTCTCAGATGCGCTCTATGAACCCTCATAATTAAATAGTGCTTCTCTTTCTTCTACTTCTTCTTCCTTAGAAAGGAGGTGATCCAGCCGCACCTTCCGATACGGCTACCTTGTTACGACTTCACCCCAGTTATCAACCCCGCCTTCGGC
>CAJTDB010000087.1 GCA_910574965.1 Lachnospiraceae bacterium
GTATGTTCTGTATGCAGCTTTTTGTTATGAAACTGTCGTAGTTTCCTCATACATGCCTTTAAATCTTCCGCACACAAGGGATCACAGCATCTTACCCCCTCAATATAGCGGGTAATTTTATAACCATTTTCCGGGTTTATATAGACGGGATCTTCACAAAGATTCATGCCCCGAATGGTATGATAGACAGCCGCCTCTTCCTTCCGGTTAATCAGTTGGCCCGTTCCCTCTCCGGGAATCCGCATAATATATTTTGTTCCCCTGGCAGTAAATAAAAACGATCGGTTGGTCATCCCCTTTTTCAGTACCTCTATATGGTTGATTTCTTCTTCTCCAACCTGCAGTCTTTGGCAAATCGTAAGAATCGCATCGGATTTCAACTGGTCCGAGTTTTCGTCCAGCTCCCGTAACTGTTCATATGTATTGATTTCTACCACGTCAGCAGAATGTACGACTCTTGCCTGAAGGATCATCCGGTCTTTTTCATATAAGGTTTCTTCCCAGAAAGAATCATCATATTTGCTGTCTGAACAGAAGGTTGCCAGTTTCTTTCTGACAATGCATGCCGTCTCTTCCGTAAGATAGGAAATACCGACCATTGCATTTCCTCCGCTAAGATCAGGAATCGTGACGAGCTCCATCTTTCGGTTTACCCGCACATTGCTGGCATTCTCCACCAGATCCGATACCATGTACCAGGAGTACAGCTCGT
>CAJTDB010000088.1 GCA_910574965.1 Lachnospiraceae bacterium
AAAGTACTGGAAAGCATAGAGATAAAAGGGCAGGTTGTAACCATTGATGCGATGGGGACGCAGACGGCAATCGCGGAAACAATCCGGAAGAGGCGTGCAGATTATGTGCTGGCAGTAAAGGGAAACCAGGGAAATCTGGAAACGGACATACGCCAGTATTTTGAAGATCAGCAGATATGTGAAGAACTAAAGAAAGGGTCCGGGTATAAAAAAACAACAGAGAAAGCGCACGGTCAGATAGAGATAAGGGAGTACTACCAAACGGAAGAGACGGCGTGGATGTACCAGAAAAAACAGTGGAAGGGGCTGAAAAGTATAGGGATGGAGAAGAAAACCATCCGAAAGGGAGAAACAGAGAAAGAGGAATACCGGTATTATATCAGCAGCCTTTGTGAAGACATCGAACTGTTCAGCCGGGCAGTACGGGGACACTGGGCAGTGGAAAGTATGCACTGGCATCTGGATGTGACATTTAAGGAGGATGCAAATACCACACTGGATAAAACAGCAGCGCAGAACCAGAACATCATCCGAAAATGGTGTCTGAGCATGTTGAAACTGATAGAGATAAGGGGAACAAAGATGTCACTAAGAAGGAAGCGGTTTAACATAAGCTTTGCACCGGCACAGTTTATCGAAGAACTGATGAAAATTTAAAAATCCGCAATTTAGGATTTGAGTGGGAGTAAACATTCATGCGTTTGTCGTG
>CAJTDB010000089.1 GCA_910574965.1 Lachnospiraceae bacterium
GTGGCGGTGCTTTTCTTGGGCGTGTCGGTCATAGGCAAATCTCCTTTCCGTTCAGCAGCTTTTTAAGGCGTTCCATTTTCTCCCGTGCTTTGGCTTTTCTGAAATTCTCCCCGGTAATGCGGACGGGGGTACACATTTCTGTAAGGCGGTCATAAATGCGGGCGTGGGCGGTGTCCTCCGGGTTCTGCAATTCCTCCAGCGTCAAATTTGTGGTGACAATCAGCGGCTTTTGGCTGCGGTATCGGCTGTCAATCACGTTGTAAACCTGTTCAAGCCCGTATTCCGTGCCACGCTCCATGCCGAAATCGTCAAGGATAAGCAGCGGGAAGCTGCAAAGGCGGGCTATGTACTCGTTCCTGTCCTTGTAGCTGGCGGCAAGGTCATTGAGTATCAAGGCAAAGTTTGTCATTGACACGGAAATCTCTTTCTCCATGAGGGCGTTGGCAATACACCCGGCAAAATAGCTCTTGCCTGTGCCTACCATGCCCCATAACAGATAGCCGATATTCCCGGCTTTCATTTCCTCCCAACACTCTACATAAGCATGGGCTTTGTGCATTTGGGGGCATTTCCCGTTGTCGTTTTCAAACGTCCATTCCCGCATAGCCGGGTCGGTGAAGCCTGTCCGTTTCAGCCGTTCCACTTCCTCCCGGTGCTTGTATTCCCGGTGTCTGGCTTCCAGCGTTTCCCGGCGTTTCCGCT
>CAJTDB010000090.1 GCA_910574965.1 Lachnospiraceae bacterium
GCCGAAGGCGGGGTTGATAACTGGGGTGAAGTCGTAACAAGGTAGCCGTATCGGAAGGTGCGGCTGGATCACCTCCTTTCTAAGGAAGAAGAAGTAGAAGAAAGAGAAGCACTATTTAATTATGAGGGTTCATGGAGCGCATCTGAGAAGATGTGTGAGAAAACTCAGGAAGAATTTCCGGTGGCGATGCGTCTGGGGGACACACCCGTTCCCATCCCGAACACGATGGTTAAGACTCAGACGGCCGATGGTACTATACTGGAGACGGTATGGGAGAGCAGGTGGCTGCCGGATTTAAAGGGGCTTATAGCTCAGCCGGTTAGAGCGCACGCCTGATAAGCGTGAGGTCGGTGGTTCGAGTCCACTTAAGCCCATAGCTTAGGTGCGGGATTCCTTTGTATGGTGAGGGACTTCACCTAAGCCTATCGGGTTCTGAACAGAATCCGAACTCGAACATGTACCTTGAAAATTGCATACAGAAAAAGATACAATATCTTTATACACAAAAAGATACAAGACATCCGAGAAAAAAACCGTATCGTCTGCGGAAGCAGAAGATACCAACGTTCATGAAAATGAACAAACCAGAAAGAACCAGACGCTCATAACGCTATATGAGCGGAAGAACTGGTCAAGCTAGAAAGAGCGCAGGGTGGATGCCTTGGCACTAAGAGCCGATGAAAGACGTGATAAGCTGCGA
>CAJTDB010000091.1 GCA_910574965.1 Lachnospiraceae bacterium
AGTTGGTTCTCTTTTAGTTTGTTTATAGTAAGTTGGTTAGGGGTCGGTTTTCCGTCCAACGCAAAGGTCGGTTTTCCGTCCTTATGAGGGTCGCTTTTCCGGCTATCAGAGGGTCGCTTTTCCGACTGTATGGCGGTCATATGGTCGGAAAACTGTACCACTGGCACTTGCGGCACTTTCACATAAAGGCGGTTCGGTGCGGAAAAGCCCCGGCGTTCCCTCACCAGAAGCCCGGCAGCGTCCAGCTCGTTCAGTGCGGCTTTTATGGCGGTGCTGCCTTTATCCAGCATTTCCGCTATCTCCGAAACAGGGTAGACAATGTATGTCCTGCCCTCGCTGTCCTGCCAGCCGTTCTTCTGTGAGAGTTCGGAACGGTCAAGGAGCAGCGAATAAAGCAGCTTTGCGGTCTGTGACAAGTCCATTTTCAGCAGAAAACGGGGGTATCGGAAAAACGGCGGCATGATGGTGTCGGCTGTGATGTATTCGGTTATGGTTCTCACCTCCTGTCTGTGGCTTCTGTTACGCAGTTAAAACGGCATTTTCGGGGATAAAGGATAAATGTATCGCATACCCTTTGAGGGCGGTCAAAAAAGCCTTGATTTACGGGGGTCTGGAATATCCTAAAGCGTGACATTTATCCCTCTGTTTCCGCTTGCGCTGTGTGGC
>CAJTDB010000092.1 GCA_910574965.1 Lachnospiraceae bacterium
GCCGAAGGCGGGGTTGATAACTGGGGTGAAGTCGTAACAAGGTAGCCGTATCGGAAGGTGCGGCTGGATCACCTCCTTTCTAAGGAAGAAGAAGTAGAAGAAAGAGAAGCACTATTTAATTATGAGGGTTCATGGAGCGCATCTGAGAAGATGTGTGAGAGAAAACTCAAAAGAATTTCCGGTGGCGATGCGTCTGGGGGACACACCCGTTCCCATCCCGAACACGATGGTTAAGACCTAGACGGCCGATGGTACTATACTGGAGACGGTATGGGAGAGCAGGTGGCTGCCGGATTCCTTAAAAGGAATCCGGAAGAACGGGAGACTGGAAATGAAACATGTACCTTGAAAATTGCATACAGAAAAAGATACAATATCTTTATACACAAAAAGATACAAGACATCCGAGAAAAACCGTATCGTCTGCGAAAGCAGAAGATACCAACGTTCATGAAAGTGAACAAACCAGAAAGAACCAGACGCTCATAACGCTATATGAGCGGAAGAACTGGTCAAGCTAGAAAGAGCGCAGGGTGGATGCCTTGGCACTAAGAGCCGATGAAAGACGTGATAAGCTGCGA
>CAJTDB010000093.1 GCA_910574965.1 Lachnospiraceae bacterium
GCCTCCCACCTATCCTGTACATGCAATACCGAATCCCAGTACCAAGCTGGAGTAAAGCTCCATGGGGTCTTTCCGTCCTGGCGCGGGTAGCCAGCATCTTCACTGGCACTTCAATTTCACCGGATGCATTGTCGAGACAGTGCTCAAATCATTACGCCTTTCGTGCGGGTCGGAACTTACCCGACAAGGAATTTCGCTACCTTAGGACCGTTATAGTTACGGCCGCCGTTTACTGGGGCTTAAGTTCAAAGCTTCGCTTTCGCTAACCTCTCCCCTTAACCTTCCAGCACCGGGCAGGCGTCAGCCCATATACCTCACCTTTCGGTTTCGCATAGACCTGTGTTTTTGCTAAACAGTTGCTTGAGCCTCTTCACTGCGGCCTGCTCTCGCAGGCACCCCTTCTCCCGAAGTTACGGGGTCATTTTGCCGAGTTCCTTAACAATGCTTCTTCCGTCGGCCTTAGGATTCTCTCCTCATCCACCTGTGTCGGTTTACGGTACGGGTACTGTATGAGCAATAGCGGCTTTTCTTGACAGCTGGCTCACGT
>CAJTDB010000094.1 GCA_910574965.1 Lachnospiraceae bacterium
CTGCTTGCAATTGACGGGAAAACGCAAAGAGGAAACGGCAGTAAAAAACAGAAAGCCAACCATATTGTCAGCGCTGTGGATGAGAAAGGATTCTGTCTGGGACAGAAACGCGTGGAAGAAAAGACAAACGAAATTAAGGCAATACCCGAACTGCTGGACAGCCTGAATATAAAAGGAACCATAATTACAACGGATGCGATGGGAACGCAGACAGCAATCGTAAAGAAAATCCGTCAGAAGCAGGCAGACTATGTACTGGCACTAAAGGCAAACCAGGGAAATCTGCTGGAGGATGTTGGGCTGTATTTTTCAGAGGATCAATTCCTGAAAAAATGCGCTTATAAAAAGACAGTAGAAAAAGCAAGGGGGAGAACAGAAAAAAGAGAATACTGGCAGACAGATGACATTTCATGGTTAAGCCAGAAAAAAGAGTGGGCAGGGCTAAAGACAATTATCCTGACTCGGAACACAGTAACCGGGGAAGAAGGTGAGAAAAGTGTAGAGGAAAGATATTTTATAAGCAGCCTGCC
>CAJTDB010000095.1 GCA_910574965.1 Lachnospiraceae bacterium
GCAGCAGAAAAAAGAGCAGGATCTGTTCCTCATCCGCCTGATCAAAACTCAGGCCGCAAAAGGCGTCTCCGCCGAAGAATGTGTAAGCCTGCTGGCGCTGGAGCCGGAGCTGGTCCGCAGCGTCTTTGAAGCGCTCCAGAAAGATCCCAATGCTGATGAAATGACTCTTTATGAACGGCTGACGAAATAATCATCCGCATTAAGATTTTCAAAATTTTCCAACTTCGCATACAAATGAGAACCTCCTTTCCTTCTTGATGTAACTGTCAAGAAGGAAAGGAGCAGCATTATTCGGCCTTTCCGGCTGTATTTTCCCATTTTATCATCTTATATAAATTTCATCATGCAAGGTGAATTTCATTCAGCAGTTGTTCCCCGGCGAGCGCAGCGCCTGCCATTCTGCCGATCTGCTCCTGCGGCAGTACAGACGGGTCCGGGGCGAACGCAGGCAGGCGTTCCGCTACACGGATATCCGCTCCGTCTACACCATCGTTTTATTTGAAAAGAGTCCAAAAGT
>CAJTDB010000096.1 GCA_910574965.1 Lachnospiraceae bacterium
CACGACAAACGCATGAATGAATAAATTATGAACAATTCATCTTTTTTGGTATAATCAAAGAAAAAAGGATGGATTTTAGTAATGAAAACACTTTTAGATTATGCAAGCACAGTGACAGATTTGAGACAGGAAAAAAAGGTACTTCATAAGATGATGGATATTATTATGCTTGTCTTTTTTGCAACACTTGCAAATGCAGATGATTGGGTAGAGATGGAGGTGTTTGGGAAGGAACATGAAAAGTTCCTGCGCAATTATCTGGAACTTCCAAACGGAATCCCTTCTCATGACACAATTCAAAGGGTCTTTGCAATGGTTCCGTCGGAATTTCTGGAAAATTTTCAGAAGCAATGGAATGAAATGTTAAACAGCGATGAGGGAAGCAAAATAAAAAGACTGCTTGCAATTGACGGGAAAACGCAAAGAGGAAACGGCAGTAAAAAACAGAAAGCCAACCATATTGTCAGCGCTGTGGATGAGAAAGGATTCTGTCTGGGACAGAAACGCGTGGAAGA
>CAJTDB010000097.1 GCA_910574965.1 Lachnospiraceae bacterium
GCAACCAGTAAAAATGGTACTGCGAAATCCCGCCTCTGGCGGAACCAGAGAAATACCCCGGAGGGGTTAAAGTTAGACCCCCATTTGAAATGGGGGTTGCTAATTTGATGACTGCTGACATCGTCATGCCACATTGTTCCCGAAGATATCAAGTTAAAAGATGCGTTTTTTCCAGCAGCCACACCTGCATTGTACCCAGTTTTGTAATTAACCGAGTTTACATTGGCTCTGTTGTCAGCGGCAGTTACACCAGCATTGTAACCACTATTATAAGACGGCCTGCTGTCCAGGGTACCGCCAGGATAGTATCCCGCCGGTACCGCAAATGTGGTATTACTGCCAGACCAGTTTAAGGTACCGCGATTAGCAATACTTTTGATCTTAGCAACAATCTGCGCCCAGGTATTCGATGCTGCAAGGCCAAGAGCTGCACCAAGCCCGCTGGCCGCAATCTCGGACTTGGTGTTCTCAAAAGACGTTATCTTCTGCGACAGCGCAGTAATATTCCCA
>CAJTDB010000098.1 GCA_910574965.1 Lachnospiraceae bacterium
GAGGGCGCTGAAAAACTCCCACTTTTTTAGCAGGAGTTTTCTTTCTTCTAGATATAGACAGCTTCCATACACAAATTTATTCTAAAGTATGCAAAAAGAGAAAGCCCCCTTATTGCGTAACCAGCTCAGTCAGCTTCGAGATCCTCTTGACATTTGCCACAAATCCCGTGAAATACATCTGCAGTTTCATGGCAAATAATCCTCTCGAATCCGCTCTGCGCAATCCGTAGGCTTCTTTTAATTCCCCATTCTTTTCTTCGATCCGATGCCGGATCTTCATCCGTTCCCTGAAATATTCGCTTTCCTCAAATCTAAGCCGCTCCAAGTTCTTCTCACTTGCCTGTGTAATGCTGTAACTCCGTTCTTTTGACTTCCCATTTCCTACACGGCAGCTTTCCTTTAACGGACATTTCCTGCATTTGACTTTACTGAATACATATCTTAAATAGGTATTCCCATTCTTTGCTGGCCGCTTTTCTACACGCATCGCCAGTTCCCCTGCCGGG
>CAJTDB010000099.1 GCA_910574965.1 Lachnospiraceae bacterium
GGCTGTCATGAAGATCAAGCGGGAAATTGACCAGATATGCCGGATTTCCATTGTTCCCTGCCACAATGACGGCCTCTGTGAAAACTGGGTGACCCAGGGAAAGACAGGACGAATGTATCTGATCGACTGGGAATATGCCGGCATGAACGATGCCATGTGGGATCTTGCAGATGTTTCCATTGAGGCGTCATACGATCAGCTTCTGGATACAGTATTACTGAAAGAATATCTTGGAAGAGAACCTGAGGACTTGGACTGGAAACATTTTCTGGCAGCCAAAATCTATGTGGACTTTCTCTGGACCTTATGGGCGAAGACGCGTGTTCCATATGATGGGCAGTCCATGGAAGACTGGGCGGCGGAAAGATATGACCGGCTGAAGAAAAACACAGCGAAATATCAGACCATCTAAGGAGGACAAAAACATGATATATGGGATCATCGCAGGGATAACATGGGCACTGGAAACCATTATATTGGGAATTGCTTTGGCAATGAC
>CAJTDB010000100.1 GCA_910574965.1 Lachnospiraceae bacterium
GAGATCCGGAACGATCCCCGGCTTTGTGAACAGTTTAACAGATGGCTTCCGCAGTATCAGGAGGAATTTCTTGACTTCTGCACCGGCGTGAAAGGCGTGAAGCTTCTGTATGATGCCTTCTTCAAGGAAATCATGAATCCTGAAGCGGACCCGGATCCTCTGGGAGACTTTCTGTCGCTGGTTCTTGGACGGCAGGTCTCGATTCACAGTGTTCTGCCCGGAGACTCCACCCGCATTGCGGACGAAGGCTCCCTTCTGATTACGGATATCGTCGTCCGGCTGGAAGACGGGAGCCTGGCCAATGTGGAGGTGCAGAAGATCGGATACCTCTTCCCCGGCGAACGTAGCGCCTGTTACTCCGCCGATCTGCTCCTGCGGCAGTACAGACGGGTCCGGGGCGAACGCAGGCAGGCGTTCCGCTACACGGATATCCGCTCCGTCTACACCATCGTTTTATTTGAAAAGAG
>CAJTDB010000101.1 GCA_910574965.1 Lachnospiraceae bacterium
GGCGTATATGGTCTCAGCTATTCTCCGGAGCTGGATACGTCAAACTTTCTTCTTGGTGCTGCAGGTGCATTCATGTGTGCGTTCGGATGGGGAATCGAGGCCGTCATTTTGGCAAAGTGCCTGCAGGATCCGGAAGTAAAAGATGAATATGCACTGCAGATCCGGCAGACAACCTCTGCTCTTGTTTATGGAGTAATGATTCTGCCTGGATTAAAAGGGTGGGGATTTACGGTCCGTCTGTTTACCGGCAATACCGGCTGGCTGCTGCCGATCATTGCTTTTGCTGCTTTTTTTGCAACGATTTCCTATTTGTTCTATTATAAAGCCATTGCTTCGATTGGAGCATCAAAGGCAATGGCTTTGAACGTATCGTATTCTGCATGGGCGATTGTTTTTACGGTATTGATTCTGCATGATACAAGTGTCCTGACTCCGGCGACGATTCTATGTGCAGCAGTCGTGAT
>CAJTDB010000102.1 GCA_910574965.1 Lachnospiraceae bacterium
GATAGAGACCTGCGGCAACCGAAAAATACAGGAACTATCCAAAAAGATGAAAGAACTGCTTGAGGATGAGCAGATCAGGGATATCCGGTCAAAGGATGACAGGGATGCACGGTTCGGGCACAAGACACCAACAAGTACATTTTACGGATATAAAAACCACCTGGCAATGACACAAGAGCGTTTGATTGCAGGGATAAGCGTAACGCACGGGGGAGCGCCAGACGGACAGGAATTACCGGGACTGATAGAAAAAGCGCAGAAAAATGGGATCAAGTTAACAGAAGTCATAGGGGATATGGCATATGTCAGCGATGATAAACTGGAGGTCTGCGGAGAAGATATCTCATTGATAGCGCGTACAAACACAGCTGTAGCGGCGGCCGCGAGCGGGAAGCTGGAGGAAGGGTTCTGTTATAATAAGGATGCAGGAATGCTGCAGTGCCCGGCA
>CAJTDB010000103.1 GCA_910574965.1 Lachnospiraceae bacterium
TCATGGTTAAGCCAGAAAAAAGAGTGGGCAGGGCTAAAGACAATTATCCTGACTCGGAACACAGTAACCGGGGAAGAAGGTGAGAAAAGTGTAGAGGAAAGATATTTTATAAGCAGCCTGCCGGAAGGAATAGAAGATGCAGCGCGGGCAGTACGTGGACATTGGATGGTAGAGAGTTACCATTGGCATTTGGATGTGACGTTTCGGGAGGATGGGAACCATACGATAGAGAAACAAGAGGCCTATAACCTAAATATCATGAGGAAACTATCGCTGAACATTTTAAAACTGATCGAAGTAGGTAAATCGTCTTTAAGTCTGAAAAAGAAGCGGTATGCAATTGGTACGAATCCAGAAAAACATCTGGAGAAGATAATAAATTTATAAAAATTTATTCGTTGTACGGGTTTAGTTGTGAAACACATTCATGCGTTTGTCGTG
>CAJTDB010000104.1 GCA_910574965.1 Lachnospiraceae bacterium
ACGCCCTGTTTACGGGGCGTTGTGTCTATGCGGTCAAAGGCTCTCGCCCTCTTTGTAGGAATAATCGGGGATTCCCTTTTTCGGGTTCTCCTTTTTCTCCCGGTTTAACCAGCGGCGCAATGCGGCGGTATGGCACACATAATCATTCCCGGTGGCAGCTATGAACTCGCTCATTTCCTCAATGAGCCGTTCCAGCCTGTCCGGGTATTCCTCTTTCAGCTCCGCATATTCGCTTTCAGAGAGGAAAACATTCTGGTATCTGCCAAACGGGGCGGGCGGCTTCTCACTCGCTCCTTTTAGTTGGTTCTCTTTTAGTTTGTTTATAGTAAGTTGGTTAGGGGTCGGTTTTCCGTCCAACGCAAAGGTCGGTTTTCCGTCCTTATGAGGGTCGCTTTTCCGGCTATCAGAGGGTCG
>CAJTDB010000105.1 GCA_910574965.1 Lachnospiraceae bacterium
TGTGTCTATGCGGTCAAAGGCTCTCGCCCTCTTTGTAGGAATAATCGGGGATTCCCTTTTTCGGGTTCTCCTTTTTCTCCCGGTTTAACCAGCGGCGCAATGCGGCGGCATGGCACACATAATCATTCCCGCTGGCAGCTATGTACTCGCTCATTTCCTCAATGAACCGTTCCAGCCTGTCCGGGTATTCCTCTTTCAGCTCCGTATACTCGGATTCGGAGAGGAAAATATTTTTATATCTGCCAAAGGGTGCGGGCGGCTCCCCACTCGCTCCTTTTAGTTGGTTCTCTTTTAGTTGGTTTATAGTAAGTTGGTTAGGGGTCGGTTTTCCGTCCAACGCAAAGGTCGGTTTTCCGTCCTTATGAGGGTCGCTTTTCCGGCTATCAGAGGGTCGGTTTTCCGGCTG
>CAJTDB010000106.1 GCA_910574965.1 Lachnospiraceae bacterium
CAGATCATAAAGTAAAAAAGAACCATTGCAGAAAGAGTGACGAAAGGTACTCTGCAATGGTTCTTTTGTGCTGTGGGAAATATCGTAAAGTATTATGCTTTGCGACATTTTGCAAAAAATATGTGAAAAAGAAGGGGTTTTGTTTCTTGTGACGATTTTGAAAATGATATATTTGACTGCTTTGGAAAACATTCGATACGCTGAAAAGTTCGCAAATATTGGGGAAGCGGTTGCAAAATCCTGCCGGACTGAGTATAATTATAAAAAATTGATTGAGATTTTGAAGGCAGACCTTTCATGTCGCAAAGCATAATACTTTACGACATTTTAAATGTGTGCTTTTTCACGTCTGCGGTGTATCCAGGCAGAGTGCAGATTGAGATTGGGTCTGCAGGGAGGGATAAA
>CAJTDB010000107.1 GCA_910574965.1 Lachnospiraceae bacterium
TTTATCCCTCCCTGCAGACCCAATCTCAATCTGCACTCTGCCTGGATACACCGCAGACGTGAAAAAGCACACATTTAAAATGTCGTAAAGTATTATGCTTTGCGACATTTTGCAAAAAATATGTGAAAAAGAAGGGGTTTTGTTTCTTGTGACGATTTTGAAAATGATATATTTGACTGCTTTGGAAAACATTCGATACGCTGAAAAGTTCGCAAATATTGGGGAAGCGGTTGCAAAATCCTGCCGGACTGAGTATAATTATAAAAAATTGATTGAGATTTTGAAGGCAGACCTTTCATGTCGCAAAGCATAATACTTTACGATATTTCCCACAGCACAAAAGAACCATTGCAGAGTACCTTTCGTCACTCTTTCTGCAATGGTTCTTTTTTACTTTATGATCTG
>CAJTDB010000108.1 GCA_910574965.1 Lachnospiraceae bacterium
AAATTTTTCTCCGTCCAGTATGCCGGACAGGGAGAACTGTTTCAGGGACTTTCCATCTGGGAGAAGGCTCCTTACAGAAAGCTGCAGGGGACCTATCCTGTGATAAGTCTTTCTTTTGCCAATGTAAAGGAAAATACTTATGAGAAAGTCCGTTACAGAATTTGTCAGATTCTAAGGGATTTGTATGTGCAGAATCGCTTTCTTTTAGAAGGGGATGGACTGACATCCGGAGAAAAGGCGTATTTTGAACGGATTTCGGAGACGATGAGAGAGGAAGATGCGACCATGGGACTGCATTATCTGTCTTCCTTTTTATGCAGATATTACGGGAAAAAGGTAATTATTCTGCTGGACGAGTACGATACCCCCATGCAGGAGGC
>CAJTDB010000109.1 GCA_910574965.1 Lachnospiraceae bacterium
ATAAACCATTTTTTTGCTGTAACATCCTCCGTGAAATCAACCGTTGTTACGTTGCCTTTGCTGGAGAAAATCCCTGTCCAATGCCCATGCATATTATCATTCTCCATATCAAATTCTAAACGCCGGCATTCTTCCCTCACTGTAACGGTGAAGGTGGTCTGGCAGCCGGATGTTGTATATTCCACGAACTGCTTATCATCTATGATTTCAACCCTGCTCAGATCGCTGCGCCACGCCGTATCCTCCAGAAAAGTCACAATCTCCCAAACCTTTTGCAGTTCTGCGTGAAAGTCTGCTCTTATATTTGAAACTGCCATCTTAATGATTCCTTTCTTTCAGGTATACCCTTTTCCACTGTCCA
>CAJTDB010000110.1 GCA_910574965.1 Lachnospiraceae bacterium
AACCCTTGACCCCCTGCTTGCAAGGCAGGTGCTCTCCCAACTGAGCTACACCCCCACTTTGAGGAATCCGGCAGCCACCTGCTCTCCCATACCGTCTCCAGTATAGTACCATCGGCCGTCTGAGTCTTAACCATCGTGTTCGGGATGGGAACGGGTGTGTCCCCCAGACGCATCGCCACCGGAAATTTTTCCTGAGTTTTCTCACACATCTTCCCAGATGCGCTCCATGAACCCTCATAATTAAATAGTGCTTCTCTTTCTTCTACTTCTTCTTCCTTAGAAAGGAGGTGATCCAGCCGCACCTTCCGATACGGCTACCTTGTTACGACTTCACCCCAGTTATCAACCCCGCCTTCGGC
>CAJTDB010000111.1 GCA_910574965.1 Lachnospiraceae bacterium
ACCATTTTTTTGCTGTAACATCCTCCGTGAAATCAACCGTTGTTACGTTGCCTTTGCTGGAGAAAATCCCTGTCCAATGCCCATGCATATTATCATTCTCCATATCAAATTCCCATCGCCGGCATTCTTCCCTCACTGTAACGGTGAAGGTGGTCTGGCAGCCGGATGTTGTATATTCCACGAACTGCTTATCATCTATAATCTCAACCCTGCTCAGATCGCTGCGCCACGCCGTATCCTCCAGAGAAGTCACAATCTCCCAAACCTTTTGCAGTTCTGCGTGAAAGTCTGCTCTTATATTTGAAACTGCCATCTTAATGATTCCTTTCTTTCAGGTATACCCTTTTCCACTGTCCA
>CAJTDB010000112.1 GCA_910574965.1 Lachnospiraceae bacterium
ATGATTCTGGCGGGGCGGAATTACTGCCATTATTATCAGTATGGCCGGGGAGAATACATTCCGCCGGAGCCAGAAAAGGAAGTTTCTATCACACGCCAGGGTGCAGAATGGGGCTACCCGGAGTGTATGTATGCCTACGCTCATCACCTTATCTATAAGGAGAATAACCACAAAGAAGCTCTACCTTGGGCACTGAAAGCGGCAGAAGCCGGGCACCTGTGGAGTTGGCATATTATAGGGGATATTTATTGGGACGGTACAGCAGTGGAGCGTAATCTGCCCTATGCGCTCCAGTGCTACGAAAAAACAGCCAGCTATGGCAATGATAGTTATGCCTGCCGCCAACTGGGGCGTCT
>CAJTDB010000113.1 GCA_910574965.1 Lachnospiraceae bacterium
GGCCTCTACCACGGTAAGCTGCCCATCCTTCAGCTCTTTGATATCCCCTTCCAGATTGGGAGTACTGTCCACCCATTCTGCAGATGTGCCAGACGTACTTTGACTTTGCGGTTCCGGTGACTCCGGTTCATTCCCAGCATCGGTTCCTTCTGCATCCGCTTCCGGTTCCGGAGCAGAAGCATCGTCCTCTGTATCATCCTCCGGGATGGGGCTGTCGCACTAAGTGATTAGTGCGCAGCTCCTTTTCTATGAAAAAAATAACTGCCGGACCTCGAAAGAATCCGGCAGTTGGTGTAAAATTAATGTATGACCAAACACATTAACTTACACAAAAATTATA
>CAJTDB010000114.1 GCA_910574965.1 Lachnospiraceae bacterium
GTGAAGTACTAGCTGTCAGCCCTAAAACAACGCCAAGAGCACTGCTGATGATCTTACTCTTGGCTGCATTAAAAGACTGCATCAAATTTTGCAGCGCAGTAATATTCCCATTTATCTCACCTAGTCCTGCTCCGGATGCTTGCCCGCGACAGTATATTTGTGATATAATTACTCCGTTACCGCCCCTAGACTGGTACAGGAGGATACTGAAAAAGTCCTTTTATGCAGAAATCTAATACAATATATTGTGGTGTGAATTATAAAAACAGCAAATATATTGTGTTAGACTTTTGCATTTGACTACTTTTTCA
>CAJTDB010000115.1 GCA_910574965.1 Lachnospiraceae bacterium
GTTAAATGTTGAAACGATCATTCCAGAAGATGATTCCGTGCGCTTACTAAGTCAGTTTGTGGAGGCAATGGATTTGACTGACCTGTATTCTACCTATGAGAGAATAAATTCCGTAGCGCCAAGGACCCTCCTGAAGATTGTGCTTTACTCTTACATGAACGGGGACTATTCTTCCCGCTCCATGGAACTTAACTGCAAAAGGGATATTAACTTTATGTTCCTTTTGGAAGGATCGCCGGCTCCCGACCATGCAACATTTGCACGCTTCCGAAGCATTCATTTTGCGCCCTGCTCCAAGCGGATCCTTGCTG